>CAIQWJ010000062.1 GCA_903875575.1 uncultured Acidobacteriia bacterium
CACCACCGCAAAAACCCGACAGACAAGGACCGAAACACCTATCTGAACGACAACTTTCCCCGTGTCGCCCGCGACAATCCAAAGAAGGCAGCGTAAAACAGGTCCGAAACCGAAACCCATGGCCAGCCAAAAGCCCAAAGTCTGTGTTCATCGGTGTTCATCTGGGGCAAAAGGTTTGCTACATCCCTAACTACTTAAAAACATAGGGCAATACACTATTTCATAGTGCTTTGGATGGACCAATTGCCAATTCGGGTAAGGTATCAATGTATCAACAATTTACGGCCCCTTAAGCCAAATCAGTCCCGTCCGCCTTCGTCAATTTTCGTCAACATGGCTGAACCAATCATAGCTAACTTGTGAATTTTATTGCACTTAGGGGCGAAAACCATTGACACCGTCACGCCAGTGACATATATTCACATACGGGTCGTTAGAGTCGTTGGTAATGTTACGTCCGCGTTTTCGTGACGGATTTGAGTACTCTGGCCGGACATGTCGCCGGACGGCACGCAGCAAGATGAATTGTTTTGGGGGTATTGAATGAAGAGAAGTAGATTAGTAATCTTCGCCATGTTAGCGTCGTTGGCCCTGCTGCCAACGGCAAACGCACAAACCAATAGCGGCACGGTTACAGGTACGGTCACGGACTCCTCGGGTGGAGCGATTCCGAATGTCACTGTGCAGGCTACAGCCGATCTGACCAAACAGCAGTTCCAGTTCAAGACGGGCAACAACGGTGACTTCCAGTTCCAGATCACTCCTGGCGACTATACGATCCACATCGCCCAGACTGGCTTCAAAGCATACGATCAGAAGATCACGCTCGCTCCTCAGGAACGCTACGATATGCACGATATCAAGCTGACGGTTGGCGACGTGACGTCGACAATCGAAGTGACCGGCGAAATCGCCCACGTGCAGACCGATAGCTCGGATCGCAGCGTCACCATCAACCAGACGCAGATTGAAGACACGCCTTCGGCGGGTCGCAACTACCTCAACATTCTGCGCTCGTTGCCTGGTACTGCGCAGACGACGACCACTGACGGACGCGGCGGTACAGGCGCGAACGGCGGCGGCGGTGCACCCACGGTAAACGGCGGCGCGGGCCAGATGCTCGTGACCCTCGACGGTATTGCCAGCCAGGACAGCGGCGCCCCCGGTACGGGCGGCTACATCGCTCCCTCCGTGGACGCGATCGGCGAAGTCCAGGTGATGGTCTCCAATTACACCTCGGAATACGGCGCGCGTAACGGCGGCCAGATGAACGTGACCATCAAGAACGGCACCGCGCAGTATCACGGTTCAGCCTACGAATACTATCGTCACGAAGAGTTCAACTCGAACGAGTGGTTCAACAACAAGAACACCGTTTCCATCAACGGCATCCCCGGTCAGGCGAACCCGAAGCCGCTCTACCGCTATTCCAATCCGGGCGGCACCATCGGCGGTCCGCTGTACATCCCCGGCAAATTTAACCGCAACAAGAACAAGCTCTTCTTCTTTTTCTCGGAAGATTATCTGCACCACACGGGTACCAACGGTCCGAACCGCTATACGATGCCGACTCAGGCAGAACGCAACGGTGACTACTCGGCAACTGTCACCAGCACCGGCGTGCTGATTCCGATCAAGAACTCCCTCAACGGCGGTGCGCAGTTCACCAACAACCAGATTCCGCTGAGCCAGATGAGCAATCAGGGTTATGCGATTCTGAACCTGTTCCCGAACCCCAACGCGGTGGATCCGTCAGGAGCGCGCGGTTACAACTACGTGGACAGCTTCACCAACTCCTCGCCCGCGGAAGACCGCATTCTGCGTCTCGATTCCCCGATCGGCAAGAAGACGCAGGCTTATATCCGCCTACTCCAGGATTACTACGCCACCATGGGTGCCGGGTCGCTGCTGCAGTCCGGCGGCGCGGGCTGGGGCCAGTTCCTCTCCACCTACGGCGTGCCTTCGGCCAGCTTCGCGGTGAACGTGATTCACACCTTCCGGCCGAATCTGATCAACGAATTTACGGGCGGTATCAACCGGTCGCACCAGATCGTTCAGGCGAACGATCCCACCTCCACCTGCTCGGCCACAGCGGGCTCGCTCGCCACTGGTACGGCTCTGCCGTATTCGTGCAGCCAGCTCTCCAATCCGAACATTAAAGGCATCGACGGCAAGCTTGTCACGTTCCCGAATTTCTTCCCGGGCGCGAATACGCTGAATCTAATTCCCAATGTCAGCTTTGGTACCGGCGGCGGCTTCTCGCAGCAGTCGGGCGGACCTGGCGTTACCGGTTCCGCGCCGACCTTCAGCGTCGACTCGCGCTGGCCGTTCAGCGGCACTGACCAGATCAGCAGCATTACCGACAACCTGACCTGGATCAAGGGTTCGCACACGATCAAGGGCGGCTTCTATTTTGAATACGATTCCCGGAACGTGTCGATGTACAACAACTTCAACACGCAGGGAACCTACTACTTCGCTTCCGACACAGCCAACTCCAACGATGCCGGTTATCCTTTTGCCAACGCCTCCACGGGCGCGGCGTTCGCCTACGGTACGGACAACAAACGCCAGGTCAATCACTCGCGTTATTCCACGTATGAAGGCTTCATCCAGGATACCTGGAAGGTGAACCGCCGTCTGACTCTGGATATCGGTCTCCGCGTCCAGAGCATCGGACAGGAAGAGAGCAAGGGCGCTTCGCTGGGCTTCTTCCAGACCTCCCTCTTCAACGCCAAGACCGTAGGCCAGCTTCTCTCACCGGCCCTGGTCAACGGCAAGAAGGTCGCCGAGAATCTGAACACAGGTGCCATTTACCCGTACGCGCAGGTCAACACGTTCGACCCGGCCAGCTACGCGGCCGGCAGCTTCCCGTGGTCCGGCATCCAGACATACAACACGGCTTTCTGGAACCGTGGCAGGCCCAATCTGGGACCGCGCGTCGGCTTCGCCTATGACGCACTCGGTAACGGTAAGCTCGCTATCCGCGGCGGCTTCGGCATCTTCTACGGTCGCGCCACCAGCGTCGATCAGATCGCAGCCAATGGCGCAGGTAATGGTCCGCAGGAAGTCGCTCCGAACTTCCTGTCTCCCGCTTACGTCTATCCGACGTTGGGCACCACCACAACCACTGGTTCGCTGGCCAACAGCCAGGCGTATTTCGGACCGCAGGCGGTGTATGGCGGTACGCAGAACATTCTGAACCCGCAGACCATTCAGTGGAGTTTTGGCGTGCAGCGCGACATCGGCAAGGGCGTCATCATGGACGTTTCGTACCTGGGTTGGGTCACGCACCACAACTTCAACCAGACCGGGTACGATTACAACAGCATCCCGCTGCTGACCGAATGGAAACCGACGCCGGACTCCACCACCAACAGCTGTGGTCAGGTGCTCAAATACCTGGATCCCACGAACAACAACGTCAATGCGACCACCTGCACCGGCGGCGCGTTCCTGAATGCAAATCTGCTGCGTCCGTACGCTGGCTGGACGAACATCTATGTCAGCCAGAACCTCGGCGAAGTGAACTACAACGCCCTTCAGGTGCAGATCAACAAGCGTTTCGGCAAGCGCCTGCAGTTTGGCACCAACTACAACTGGTCCAAGCAGCTCCAGTACAACCACAACCAGTTCCTGCCGGATCGCCTGACTTACAACGTGAATAGCAGCAACCGTCCGCAGGTTGTCAACGTCAACTTCGGCTATAAGCTGCCGAACGGCAGCCGGATCACGGGTAAGAACTTCCTGACCCAGGCCGCGTTTGATGGCTGGAACGTGAATGGCGTGATGTCGTTCTTCGACGGCCAGCCGCTGACCGTCGGCTGCGGCATCCAGAGCGGTCCGATTGGTTACTGGACCGGCCAGACGGTCAGCAACGCCCCCGGCGTTCGCTGCCAGATGACCGGCAATGTATGGCTGGCTCAGGGTGCGACACCCGCGAGCGTTGGTTCCACGATCGATCCGCGTCTGTGGTATCCGCTCAACGCCGGTCCGTCGCTCGCCAACAATGTGTCTGGTTTCGTACTGCCGGCGGCCAACACGCTGGGTCAGGGCAACACGCCTCCGACCCTGTTCTACGGCCCTGGCTTCGAGAACGCCGACATCTCCATGTCGAAAGAATTCACGCTGGGTAAGGAAACCCGCGTGCTGGCCTTCCGGGCGGAAACGTTCAACCTGTTGAACCATTTCAATCCGGGCAATCCGAACACGAGCCTGACTTACAACTACGGTACCGGAGCGCAGACCAACGCGAACTTCGGTGCCATCACGGGTGTCAATGGTAACGCTCGCCGCATGGCGCTGTCGTTGCGGTTGCGCTTCTAGCTGACTCTCCTCGCCACACCGGAGTTCGCGCCAAAAGGTGGGAACTCCGGACGGTGAAGCAGAAACGATTTACCAGGGGGAGGGAGGCTCAATACGGGTCGCCCTCCCTTTTGTCTTTTTTGTGTGTTGTTGGCCAGCCAGAGTGCCCGCTGGATTCTCTTGAGGCGGCACCGGCGATATAATTTCAAATGAGGTAGACTCTTCCATGTCGATTTCCAGCGGTTCGATTCTAAAATCTCTTTACGTCATAGGTGCGTTGTTATTGGTCTCCCTGCCCGCCGCCGCTCAGTATGGCTTGGTGGATGGCTACGTCCTGGGCCCCGATGGCAAGGCCTTTCAGGGTGCCGTGATTAATTTCGACAAGATGGATTCGAAAGCACACACGGAAACCAAGTCCGATAAGAAGGGATACTTTGTGCTGGGCGCGCTGGCGATCGGCGACTATCGGGTTACGGTGACGGTAGACGGGCAGTTGCGCGACAAGCGCGATTATTATCACGTGAGTCCGGGCAAGCAGACGGCGACACAGGGGAATTCGGCTCTTGCTCTGATATTTAACCTGAAGGCACCCGAGGTCATCGCGGCGGAGATCAAGAAGGAAGCAGAGAAGGAGGGTACGGCTCCGGGTTCCGACGAAAAAGCCAAAGCCCGGGCTGCGGCGGAAGAGTCGCGGAAGGCTCTGATGGATTCTTACGCCCAGGGGCGAGAGGCGCTGGATAACAAAAAATACGATGTCGCTGTGGAGAGCCTGACAAAGGCTTCGGTGCTGGATCCGAAGCAGGCGGCGGTGTGGAGTTCGCTGGCGGATGCTTATATGGGTGTAGCTCGTGCCCAACGGTCCTCTGAAGCGGCCCCCACTTACCAGAAGGCTTACGACGCATTTGCGAAGGCGATTGAACTGGCGCCGACGAATGCGGGCAACTTCAACAACTTCGCTCTCGCCCTGGCGGCAAGCAACAAGATGGATGAGGCGAAAACGAATCTGGCCAAGGCGATCGAACTCGATCCTGCCGGAGCCGGAAAGTATCACTACAATCTTGGCGCGTTTCTGATGAACGCTTCGCAGAACGACGCAGCGACAGACGAGTTCCGAAAGTCAGTGGCGGCGGATCCGAATTACGCGGAGTCATGGTTCTATCTGGGCTCCATGCTGGCCGGCAAGTCGACAGTAGATGCCTCGGGCAAGATGGTGCCGCCGGAGGGCACGGTGGACGCGTTGCAGAAGTACCTGACCCTGAAACCGGATGGCCCCAATGCCGCGCCCGCGAAAGATCTGATCGGTGCACTGGGCTCCAAGGTAGATACCACCTTCAAGGACCCGAACGCGAAGCCGGCAACAAAAAAGGGCAAGTAATCAGTCCATCCACATTGAAATTTTCAATTGCCACCTGAGTGTGGGGCAGGCTTCCAACCTGCGGGCGGTTTCCAACCGCCCCGTGGCGGGCGGGAGCGCCTGCCACGCACTGGCAGGCAAGCCGCGAGGTCGAATATCAGTCACGCGGCGAGCAAAATTATTTCAGCTCTGTTTTTCAACGCTTTAGCTGATTTCGACCATTTCCCGACCACCCAACCGGGTTAACCTCCGGATAGGAGGGGTGACAGACATGAATCGTTACCGGGCCCGAAGGCCCTACCAGATGCGCTGGAGGCCATAGGCGTCAAAAACCGGACCTCGAGAAACAATGGCGAGTCCCTTCTCCGCGCACTGCGCAGCCAGCAGCCGATCAAACGGGTCGCGGTGGTGCCAGGGCAGCGTGGCCACTCCCACGATCTGCCGGAACCCGATCTCCAAAGTTTCGAAACCGTTCAGCGACATCTGCTCCGGCAGATATCGCTCAACGGAAGCAGGAAGCCGCAACTTCCCCAGACTGAGTTTGATGGCGATCTCCCAAAAGCTCGCCATGCTCACGAAGCAATCGTTGTCCGTAATCGCACGACGGGCATTCAGCGAAAGCTGCTCGGAGTCTTCACACCACCACAGAAAAGCGTGGGTGTCGAGCAGTACCGCCAACTACATGTACTCCGCGAAGTCAGCCAGCGGGGCATCGAAGTCCGGTGCCATCCAGACGCCTTTACCGGTACCTGGCACCCGCTTGGCCGGCTTAATAGCCGTGATGCGTACCACCGGGCGGTTTTCCTTCGTCACGATGATCGTCTCGCCCAGCATAGCGGTCTGGACTACTTCCGAGAAGCGGGCCTTGGCGTTCGCGAGGTTCATCTCTTGACTCACGTAGTCATTATATATGACCATCTCCAGCATGGTCAAGCCACCGCCGTTCTGGCTGGGGTGGCGGCTGCGCCGGAGGCGGCTGCGGCGCTCTGAGCGGTGCGGGCCTTCATGGTGAGGCCCAGTGCCTCGCGGAGGTCGTTATCAAGGCGCTGGGCGGCTTCCGGATGCTCCTTGAGGAAGATGCGGGCGTTGTCGCGGCCCTGACCGATACGTTCGCCCTTGTAGCTGAACCAGGAGCCGGATTTCTCCACCAGGTTGTTGGCCACGCCGAGATCGATGAGATCGCCTTCGCGGGAGACGCCCTCGCCGTAGAGGATGTCGAATTCGGCCTCGCGGAAGGGTGATGCGACCTTGTTCTTGACCACCTTGACCCGGGTGCGGTTGCCGATGATGACATCGCCGTCCTTGAGGGCGCCAGTTCGCCGCACGTCGGCACGGACGGAGCAGTAGAATTTGAGGGCGCGGCCGCCGGTAGTCGTTTCCGGGCTGCCGAACATAACGCCGATCTTCTCTCGGATCTGATTGATGAAGATCAGGCAGGTATTGGTGCGGGAGACTGAGCCGGTGAGTTTACGGAGCGCCTGGGACATCAGGCGGGCATGCAGGCCGACGTGGCTGTCCCCCATCTCGCCCTCGAGTTCGGCCTTGGGGACAAGGGCGGCGACGGAGTCGATGACGATGATGTCCAGCGCACCGCAGGCCACCAGGCCAGCCGTGATTTCGAGCGCCTGTTCACCGTGATCGGGCTGGGAGACGAGGAGGTTATCAATATCGACGCCGAGCTTGCGCGCGTAGGTGGGGTCGAGCGCATGCTCAGCGTCGATAAATGCGGCCGCGCCGCCCGCTTTTTGGGCCTGGGCGATGGCGAGGAGGGCCATGGTGGTTTTGCCCGAGGATTCGGGGCCGAATACCTCGATGACGCGGCCGCGCGGGAAACCGCCCACACCAAGGGCGGCGTCGAGAGAGAGGCATCCGGAGGAGATGACAGGTATGGGAACAGCGTTATCGGCACCGAGACGGAGCACCGTACCCTTCCCAAACTGCTTGTCCATGGCGAGTAACGCCATGTCGATTACTTTGCGCCGTTCCGTATCTGTCATAAAATGCCTCGCTGCGGTATTGGTGGGATTCGGGAAGGGAAATTCTCAAATAAATTTCCAGTGGAGGTCGTCAGATGGCTAGCAGCACTGAGAGGTGGGTAACATGTAAACTGGCATTTGGCCACAACTCTAACCGGAGGATGATGTGAAACGGATCTCTGTACTTCTGGCGCTCTCGGCGCTTTGCGCTGCCCAAACGGGCACGAAAAAGGGCGTGGAACGCGCCATGCTTGACCCCACCTGTAAGGCCTGCGACGATTTTTATCGCTACGCAACCGGAGGCTGGACGGATAAAAATCCGATCCCGGCGGACCGTTCCTCCTGGGCCACCTTCACCGAACTGGCCGAGGCGAACCTGGAACGCGAGAAGACCATTCTGGATGCATCGTCGGCGGCCGGGGCGACGGGTGACCAAAAGCGCCTCGGAGACCTGTTTCAGGGCTGTATGAACACGGAGGCGATTGATGCGGCGGGGGTGAAACCGCTGCAGGCGCTCTTCAGCCGGATTGATGCGATCAGTACGCGGCAAGATCTGGTGGCGACGCTTTCGAGCCTGCAGTCCGACGCCATCTCGCCGGTTTTCGGCATCGGAAGCACGCCGGACCCGGATGACGCGGGGCAGATCATTGCAGGTATTGACGCCGGCGGTCTGTCTCTGCCGGATCGCGATTACTACTTTAGGGACGACGCGGCCACGAAGAAGATTCGCGATGCGTTTCTTCTGCACGTGGCGAAGCTTTCCGAACTCGCCGGACAAACGCCCTCGGCGGCAGCGGCCACGGCAACTACGGTTTTCGATTTTGAGAGCGCGCTGGCGCAGGCGACACTGACGCGCGTGCAGCGGCGGGACCCGTACCTGACGACGCACAAGATGAGCTTTGCTCAGACGAAAGAGCTGGCCCCGGATTACGATTGGGCGGGTACCTTCGGAGTGCTGAATATTCCGAACGGCGTTGCCATTGACGTGTCACAGCCGGATTTTATGCGGGCAATGAATAAGCAACTGGTTTCGGTACCAGTGGAGACCTGGAAGACGTGGCTGAAATGGAGGCTTCTCAGCGGCCGGGCCCCTTCGCTGTCTGCCGCATTTCGCGACGAGTCGTTTCACTTCAACAGCACGGTGCTGAACGGCGTTGCGCAGCAGCAACCGCGCTGGAAACAGTGCGCGGACGTTGCCAATACCACGCTGGGAGACGCTCTGGGCCGCCTCTACGTGGACAAGTACTTTCCCGCGGAATCGCGACGGCGCGTGCAGGAACTGGTGACAAATATGCGGGCGGCCCTGGGCGATCAGTTGAAGGCCTCGGACTGGCTGGAAGCGGAGACCCGGAAGAATGCCGTGGCGAAGCTGGAGGCATTCGATGCGCGTGTGGGGAGCACAGTGAAGTGGCGGGATTACTCCAACGTTCAGGTCTCGCGGGATAACTACTTCGCCGCGCTGGAATCCGCATCCCGCGCTGGGCGGGCGTTTAACCTGGCGAAAATCGGCAAGCCCGTGGATACGACGCAATGGGCCATGACGCCACCCACCGTGAATGCCTATTACGATCCGCAGCGGAATTCGATTACGTTTCCGGCTGGCATTCTGCAGCCGCCCTTCTTCGATGCGAATGCGGACGATGCGAATAACTACGGCGCAGTGGGCGCCGTGATCGGGCACGAGATGGGGCATGGTTTCGACGATCAGGGCGCGAAGTATGACGCCGCCGGAAATCTGAAAGACTGGTGGACCGCGCAGGACAAGGCGAATTTTGAGAAGCGCGCGGCGTGCGTCACGGAGCAGTTTGAAACGACGGATATGGGCGGTGGGCAACACCATAACGGCAAGCTGGTGACGGGCGAGGCGATGGGAGATCTGGGCGGGCTGACGCTGGCCTACAAGGCTTATCACAAGTCGCTGGGAGGGAAGGCCGCGCCGGTGATCGACGGGTTTACCGGCGATCAGCGTTTCTTCCTCGCCTTCGCGCGCGTGTGGGCGACGAACATGCGTGAGGAACGAGCGCGGACGCTGCTGGCGACCGACCCTCATCCGATGGCGAAGTACCGGGTATTGCTGACGCTTCAGAACATGCCGGAGTTTCACGCTGCGTTCGGGTGTAAGCCCGGCGATGCGATGGTACGCCCGGTCGCGAAGCAGTGCAAGTTGTGGTGAGCGCCAGGCACTGAAACTTATAGCGACCCGCGCGTGACCGCTGCTGGTTCGTGCGCAGGCAGGGAACCGCATCGCGGTCGGCTTCCTGCCTGACCGCCGCGTGGTCGTCACGCTGGCCGCGAACCGCCATCAACTGCGCGAAATCAGGCCCCGAACCGGAGGGCGGGCCCAAGCCGCCGCCTCCTCGCGGTCTTCGTCGGAGGTGTTGGTTTCCAGGTTAGTCAGCGGGCGCGGAGATGTCGCTGTCGGTTCATCGCGCCGGTCGCGAACCGCCATCACGGCGCGAAATCAAGTGCCGAAGCGGAGGGCGGAACGGACGCGGGCCCGGGCCGCTTCTTCCTCGCGGCTCTTCGGCGGGGCGTTGGTTTCGAGGTTAGTCAGCAGTCGCGCCGAGATGGCGGAGATTTCGTCGATCGCGTTGAGAAACGGGGCTTCATTCGCCCTCGACGGCTTAGTGAAGCCGCTGATCTTGCGCACGAACTGGAGCGATGCCGCCCGGATCTCTTCTTCCGTGGTGGGCGGGTCGAAGTTAAAGAGCGGCTTGATGTTTCGGCACATCGGACACCTGTTCTAGTCTTCGTCGGCGCGCAGCTTGGCCAGGACGCCGAGGTCTTCGAGAGTGGTGGTATCGCCCTTGACCTCGCCACCCGCGGCGAGTTCACGCAGCAGACGGCGCATGATTTTGCCGCTGCGGGTTTTGGGAAGGGAGTCAGTAAACCGGATGTCGTCGGGCTTGGCCAGAGAGCCGATCTCTTTGCTAACCCAGGCACGCAGTTCTTCCTTGAGCCCTTCGGAAGATTCGTTGCCGAGCTGCAGAGTGACGAAGGCCGTGATGCACTGGCCTTTGATTTCGTCGGGGCGACCGACGACGGCCGCTTCGGCCACCTTCGGATGGGCGACCAGCGCGGATTCCACTTCCATGGTGCTGAGGCGATGGCCGGAGACGTTGATGACGTCGTCGACGCGGCCCATCACCCAGATGTAGCCGTCCTCGTCCTGACGCGCGCCGTCGCCGGTGAAGTAAGAGCCGGGGATCTGCGACCAGTACGCTTCTTTGAAGCGTTCGGGATCGTTATAGATGCCGCGCGTCATGGAAGGCCACGGCTTGCGAATGACGAGGTAGCCGCCGGAGCCTGCGGGTACGGGCTCTCCTTCGCGGGTGACCACTTCGAGCTTCACGCCGGGCAGCGGGCGGGTGCAGGAGCCGGGTTTTGTGGCGATGGCACCGGGCAGCGGGCTGACCATGATGGCACCGGTTTCGGTCTGCCACCAGGTATCGACGATGGGGCAGTTGTCGTGCCCGATAACGCTGCGGTACCACATCCAGGCCTCGGGGTTGATGGGTTCGCCGACGCTGCCGAGCAGGCGCAGGGATTTCATGGAGTGGCGCGCGGGCCACTGCTCGCCGAGGCGCATGAAGGCGCGGATAGCGGTGGGCGCGGTGTAGAAAACGGTGACCTTGTGGCGGTCGATGATGTCCCAGAAGCGGTCGGGCTGTGGGTAGACCGGGCCGCCTTCATACATGAGGACGGTGGCACCGTTCTGGAGCGGTCCGTAGATCACGTAGCTGTGGCCGGTGACCCAGCCGATGTCGGCGGAGCACCAGTAAATGTCGTCATCTCGGAGATCGAAAACCCACTTCGTGGTGATGTAGGTACCGACCGCATAGCCGCCGGTGGTGTGGAGGATGCCCTTGGGCTTGCCGGTAGTGCCGGAGGTGTAGAGGAGATAGAGCGGGTGTTCGGAATCGAGATGTTCGGCAGGGCATTCATCGGAGGCGATGGCCATGCGCTCGTGCCACCAGTGGTCTCGGCCGTGCAGCATGGCCTGCTCGGTGCCGGTGCGTTTGTAAACGATGACGCTGTGGACGCTGGGGCAATTGGCGACAGCGGCATCGACAGCGGGCTTGAGTTTGATCTCCGCGCCGCGGCGGAAAGTGCCGTCCTGCGTGATCACGCAGGAGGCCTGGGAATCGTGGATGCGGTCGGTGATGGCTTGTGCCGAGAAGCCACCGAAGATGACGGTGTGCGGCGC
This sequence comes from uncultured Acidobacteriia bacterium, assembly GCA_903875575.1. Classification (GTDB taxonomy): domain Bacteria; phylum Acidobacteriota; class Terriglobia; order Bryobacterales; family Bryobacteraceae; genus BOG-234. The sequence goes on from CAIQWJ010000062.1 coordinate 11,843, forward strand.
GCCGATGCGGGCGCAGGCAAGCACGGCGATGGCGAGTTCGGGCGAGGTGCCCATGTAGATAGCGACACGATCACCGGTCTTGACGCCGAGCGACTTGAGAACGTTGGCGAAGCGGCAGACTTCGGAGTGGAGTTGCAGGTAAGTATAGGTGCGGATCTCGCCGGGTTCGCCTTCCCAGATGAGGGCGGCCTTGTTCTTGCGCCATGTGGTGAGGTGGCGGTCGAGGCAGTTATGGGAGAGATTGAGTTTGCCGCCAACGAACCATTTGGCGAAAGGAGCGCCGGACCAATCGAGGACCTTCTTCCAGGGCTTGAACCATTCGAGCTGGCCGGCGATTTCGCCCCAGAATTCTTCGGGATCGGCGTCGGCCTCGGCGTAGAGGCGCTCGTATTCCGCGAGAGACGGAACGTGGGCCTGGGCGCTGAATGCCGCGGAGGGCGGGAACAGGCGCTTTTCGTTCAGGCTGGACTGGATATCGTTGGAAGGCGAATTAGAAGTTGAGGTAGACATGCCGATCTCTAAGCATGATACCGAATGGGCCGTTGATTAACGATAAGGGTCGTCGGCAACGGCGGAACCGCTGCGGTTGCCGGGGCGTGGGCGGCGAGGTGCCCCGACGTACGAATAGGGGTCTTCTGTGGCGGGGGGATCTTCAGGCTCTCGCCGGAGCAGGCGATTCAGCGCGTTCCGCATTTGCTGCGTGAGTTCCTGCAGCAGTCTCGCCTTCTCGTCTGACATCGCCATGTTGCGATGGTACACCTTTTTCGGCCTGCAAAAAGGCGGCTTCCCTCGCCTGCTGCTTGTTCCTGCGCCACGCGTACCAGACGATGCCGGACAGCACCAGTAGCGGCGGGATCAACAGGATCACGATGCCGGAGTTCAACACGCGCGAGCGTTCGCCCTGCTGCGCTTCCGCCGTGCGGAAGCACATCACGCACTGGGCGAAGAGCGGGGTGAAGCGGATGGCCATACTACAGATCCACCAGGGGGTTCATGTTTGGGAAATACAGGAAGATCACGATGACGATCCACCAGAGTGCGAGGAAATGCGAGTAGATCGCCGCGGCCAGGATGTCGTGACGCCTCACATCGGAAACCGCGAAGGTAAACCAGGTGGCGCACACAATCACCGCCAGCCAGTGCGCGCCGGTAATGAGAAGGTAGGTGCCGCCGAAGGGAGTCCGGGGGCCGAGTTCCACAAGGTAGACCATCCGCACCCATTCGACGCATTCGAGAAACAGGAAGGTTAGCCAACTTGAGATGGCGATGGCGATCCAGCGAACGGCCTCGTCGTCTTTGCCCTGGGCTGCGCTGTTGGCACCAACGGCCATGGTGATGCTGGCGCAGAGACCCGACATTCCCATGGCAAAGACCATCAGGAGCGAGCCGAATTCGAAGGGCACGGGCCAATCGGTGTTGCCGGAGCGGATGTAAAACATCACGGCGAACAGGGCGGCGAAGAACGCGAAGTTAGCCGCGATCAGGACCATGGTGCGGCGACGAGTCGGGGTGGCGACGTAGCTGAAGGCGTAGGCTGTGATTGCGGGGTGCATGGTTTAAGCCCAGAAGACGAAGATCGCCATGAGCAGGAGCCACATGATGTCGAGGAAGTGCCAGAAAATGACGCTGACTTCGAGCACGTTGCGGTTCATGGGGATGGCGGGAGTTGCCATCATGCGGTAGGTGACGTAGTAAAGGCCGCCGATAGCTCCGATGACGTGCGCGGCGTGCGCCCACGTGAGGACGTAGAAGAAAGCACTGGCCGGGTTTTGGCGCAGATAGAAACCGTTTTGGGCGAGGAACGTCCAGTTGATGGCCTGACCGACAAGGAACCAGGTTCCGAGCGCGGTGCCGGCTAGCCAGAGCTTGCGGAACTTCGGGCGGTCGCCTGCGCGGAAGGCGCGACCGGCCATATCGAGGACGATGCTGCTCAGGATCAGGGCGAGCGTGTTGATCCAAAGGAGAGGGGGCACGGGGAGCCTGTGCCAGTCGGTTGGATTGAGGCCCCGGCGCACTACCATGGCGCTGGCGAGGGCGGCAAAAGTCATGGTGCTGGCGCACATGCCGATGTAGACCGCAATGCGGACCATGCTGCCGGAGGCTTCAGCGCTGGGCCGGCGACCCTGTCCGTTGTCGTCGCCGTTATTGCCGCCGCCGCGACGCGGGGGAAGGGGAGTGATCGGGGGCGGTCCGCCAACTTTGGGTTCTGTCAGAGCCGGCATCTAGTTCGTTTCCGATCCGCTATTGGAATAGCTGTAAGGGCCAAGGGTTGAGATCTCTCCGTCGGGATTCCATTCGAGCGTGGAGCCGGACCACGGATTTGCCGTTGCCGGCGCGCCTCTCCAGATGCTGCTGAAGAGATTCCAGATGAAAATCAACTGTACCGCACCGAGGGCGAAGGCGGTCATGGTGATCCAGTGCTGGAGGGGCATCACAGCCTGGAGAAAATCGAAGTTGGTGAAATCGGCGTAGCGGCGCGGGTTACCGGCAAAGCCGGCGAAGTGCATGGGCAGGAACAGAGCGTAGGCACCGATGAAGGTGAGATAGAAATGCAGTTTGCCGAGGCGCTCATTGAGCATGCGGCCGAACATCAGCGGAAACCAATAGAAGGTGGCCGCGAAGACGGCAAAAAGGGCGGCCATGCCCATGATCATGTGGAAGTGGGCGACGACGAAGGCCGTGTCGTGGAAGTAGGCGTCGATCTCCGGTTGTCCCAGATAGAGGCCAGTCAGGCCGCCGGTGACGAACAATGAGACGAAGCCCAGACAGAAGAGCATGGCAGTGGGGAATTCGAGGCGCGCGGCGCGGAAGGTGGTGCCGAGCCAGTTGAGCACGAGCACGGCGGAAGGCGCGCCGATCGACATAGTCACCAGCGAGAAAGTCAGCGCGCTGTAAGGGCTGATGCCGCTGATGAACATGTGGTGGCCCCAGACCAGCATGCCGAGAAACGCGATGGCCACCGGGGCCCAGACGCAGGCACGATAAGAGAAAGGCGCGCGGCGCGAGAAGTTCGAAATGATGTGCGAGACGATGCCCATGCCGGGCAGGATGGCGATATAGACTTCCGGGTGGCCAAAGAACCAGAAGAGGTGCTGCCAGAGGAGCGGAGAGCCGCCGGCATGGGGGTTGTGCTGCTCGGCGATGAGCAGATCGCCTGGGACGAAGAAGCTGGTGCCAACCAGGCGATCCAGCAAAATCAGAAGGCCGGCCGCCAGCAGCACCGGGAAAGAAAGCACGCTCAGGATCGACGTGACAAACCAGTTCCAGCAGGTGAGCGGCATCTGCATGAGGGACATGCCGGGGCGTCGGCATTCGATCACGGTGGAGATGATGTTCATCGCAGCCAGCAGGGAGCCGATGCAGAAGATTCCGATGCTGACGAACCAGAGGGTTTGGCCGAGGCCTTCGCCGGGGCCGGAAACCGCGCCAACGGCGCTGAGCGGCGGGTAGGCTGTCCAGCCCGCGATCGGCCCGCCTTCATCAAGAACGCAGGAGGCAAGCAGCGTCAGGAATGAGACCAGTGTGATCCAGAACGACAGCATGTTCAGGCGGGGAAACGCCATTTCGCGGCGGCCGAGTTGTTCCGGAAGGACCAGGTTCGAGAAGGCGTTGAGCGGTGCGAGCGTCAGGACGAAGAACACCATGATGGTGCCGTGCAGGGTCATCAGAGAGAGGTAGAGTTCCTCGGTCATGATGCCGCCTTCGGCGCGGACCGACCAGATCGCTTCGAACCAGCGCACTTTTTCGTGCGGCCAGACCAGGTGGTAGCGCATGAGCAGTGACAGGCACACTCCGGTGATGACGGCGAATATCGAGAGAAAGAAGTACTGCCGTGCAATGGTGCGGTGGTCCGTGCTGAAGACACGGCGGAACAAAGACGGGCGGGGTGTCAATGTTTGAGTTTCCATTGATCGTAGTCCTCCGCCGGCATCACGAGCAGGACGCCGTGCATCTGGTTGTGGGCGAGGCCGCAAAGTTCGGCGCAGGCGATTTCGTATTGGCCGGGGCGATCGGCGAGCACGTCGAGAGGGATTTCCATGCCCGGCACTATGTCTTGTTTGGTGCGCAGTTCGCGCACGAAGAAGTCGTGAATGACATCGCGTGAGTGCAGCATCAGGCGGACTGGGCGTCCTGCGGGAATTCGCAGGGTGGAGACGACGACGTCATCGTTGCCTCGGGAGTCTGAGGGGTCGATGCCTACGGGGTTGCCGGCTGCGTCGGCTATGAATTCGGTCTTGACGCGGCCGAAGACGCCGTCCGGGCCGGGGTAGCGGAAGTTCCAGGCGAACTGGTGGGCGTAGACCTCGATGATTTCGGGATTCTTTGCTGTCGCGTGTGACAGCGGCGAACTGCCATGCGCCGCGAGGGCGACTTCCACAGCGATCATGGCCGCCGCGGCCAGAAGGCTCGCGCGCACGCCGGAAGATGACGGGGCCGGCACCGAGTTTGCCGCGCGTCGGCGGAGGATGATGCCGGCCAGGAGGAGTTGCGCGGCGATAAAGAGGATGCCAGTGACCCAGAGGGTCCATGTGAACTGGCCGTCAAAAGCGTGGGCCGGGCCTGTGATGGCGACGGGGAACCAAACCGGCGGGTGGGTGATGAGGAGGCAGGCGGCGAGGGTCGTGATGAGAAGGATGAGGCCGAGAAGCATCGTGGCAGTCGCGGAAAACCAGCGACGTTTTCATTATCGCGCCTGCCTGGTAATACCACCACAATTACGCGAAGAGATATTTACAAGTGCGGCGTTGAGTGCGTAGGATACAGCTTCTACTGCCGGAGTTGCAGAATCGCAGTTTGCAGGAGCCACGGTGCATGATGCCAACGAACTCCAAAATGCAAAACCCCGCTTCGAGGGCGGGGTCTGCAAATTCTACGGAGTAGAAAGGAGGTGTTTTTATGAGCCTTCTGATGCTCTTCGTCGTACTGATACTTGTACTTCTCAGGAAACGGCGAATCAAATTCAAGATCGACATCGATCTGTAGTTTGACCCATGGGGGCCGGCAGAAGCGATCTGCTGGCCTCCATAGCATCATTCTACAACAAAATTCTGTTTGGGAAAATACCTCTCTTTAGAGCGCCCCGCGAGTTTGCCTCTGAAAAGGTCTAGACAGCACCGCTCCCTGATGCTCACGGCGCGGAAAGTGTCTAAGCGGCTTCGGGAAACGCGTAGCCCGACTTGGTCAGCGATTTCTGCAACAGTGCGATCGAATCGGCCTCCCGAATACCGCGGGCCTGGGCGACTTCGCTGATCAGCATGGCCCGGGAGCGATCCAGCATCTTTTTCTCGCGGAACGACAGTGGCTTTTCGTTCTGGAGGCGAACCAGTTGTTTGAATACCTCGGCAATCTGGAGCAGACTTCCGGTTAACATCTTGTCGCTGTTGATGCGGAAGCGGACCTTCCAATCGGAGAGACTTTCGAAATCGGGACCAGCCAGATAGGCCAGCACCTTCGAAACGTCGCCATTTTGAGAGAGTTTACGCAGACCGATGGATTGGGCGTTCGCGAACGGCACCATTACGGTCATGCTGGAACAGAACAACCTTAGAAGATAGAACTTCTCTGGCTTCTGCGAAAAAAAGCGAGTGCTGATATTTTCGATGGTCCCAACGCCCTGGTTGGGATACACCACTTTTTCGCCGACTGCGAAGGTCATCATACGTTGAGCCTCCCACCTGACTGAAGGTGTGATGATTAACAAGAATTTAACAACCGAGCAACTTATGATAGTTCCAACTTAAAACTTTGTCAAGTGGTGTCCAACGATATTGTTTTTAACGGAATACGGGCAACCGACGCGGAGTATGGAACCGGTTGTGTTTGGGTGCGCGATAACACGCAATTTGCGCAGAATCGCCCAACAACCACCTGATGGAGGTGGCTATTTGGAGCGGAGGAACGGAGGGGTTAGATATAGTCAGCGCAACTCATGTAATAGCCGCATTGGGCACAGAAAAGCTTACACTTACGCGCGTCGAGCCGCTGGGAACAGACGGGGCAATAGAGCATTGGCTCATCTTCCGGCAACGAATTGCGCCTGTCCTGGTCCTGGTTCGCGCTCGAAGCGGAAGAATCCTGATTATTTTGCGGCTTCACGGGACTATGATCATATTATGCGCCGGTTTGGTTGCGCCGAACGGGAGATCCGATGGGAACCGAGATGAAACGTTTCTGTGTTGTATTGGCGGTGGTCTGTCTTGCGGTGACAGGCGTCACGGCGCAGCGTCGTGCCCCGGAACCCTTGGTGCGCCAGCCGGTACGCGGCGCTCGTGCGGCGGTGGCAGCGGGCAGCGACTACGCCGCTGGTGCCGGGATGCGCATGCTGGTGGCGGGCGGCAACGCGGTCGACGCCGGGGTGGCGTCTATTTTTGCGGCAGCGACTACCGAGTATTCGCACGTGGGCTGGGGCGGGGAAGCGCCAATCCTGATTCGCACCAAAGACGGCAAGGTTCATTCGATTGCCGGGGTGGGCACGATGCCGAAGCTTGCCTCGGCAGAGTTTTTCCGCAATCGTCCGCTGCAAATTGGCGAGATTCTGGAGAAGCCCGATCCGAACGGCCTGAAAGGTATGGTGCCGGTGGCGGGAATCATGTGCGCGCTGGTGCCGGGCATGCCGGACGCGACGCTGGTGGCGTTGCGCGAGTACGGCACGAAGAGTTTCAGCGATGTGGTGGCTCCGGCGCTGGAATTTGCCGATGGTACGGCGATTGACGAAATGCGGTCGCAATCGATTCAGAACAGTTTGCCGTTTTTCTCGCTGTGGCCCACGTCGATGCTGCACTTCGCGCCTGGCGGGCACGCGGCGCTTACGGGTGAGATCTTCCGGCAGCCCGATCTGGCGCGCACGCTGCGTTCCATGGTGGAGGCGGAAAAGAAAGCGCTGGCGACGGGTGCTTCGCGGGTGGCGGCAATCGACGCCGTGCGCGACCAGTTCTATCGCGGCGAGATTGCGCGGAAGATCGACGCCTTCAGCAAGGCGAACAAAGGCCTGCTTCGTTATGAAGACATGGCAGCGTTTCATCTGGCGCCGGAAGACGCGCTCTCCACCGAATTTCACGGTATGACGGTTTATAAGCCCGGTTTCTGGAGCCAGGGCCCCGCCATGATTGAAGCGCTGAATCTGCTGAAGACGTATGACCTCACCGGCATGCAGCACAATTCCGCCGAGTACATCAACACGCTGGTGGAAGCGCTGAAGCTGGCGTATGCGGATCGCGACACTTATTACGGAGACCCGAAGTTCTCAAACGTTCCATCCGACACTCTTCTGTCTATGAAGTATGCCGACGAACGGCGGGCGCTGATCGGCCATGAGGCCTCGCAGGAGTTCATTCCCGGCAAGATCGACGGCAAAGTGGGGCTGCATCCTTCGAAGTCGAATATCGTCCGCGCGAAACGCATCGACGATTTTCTGATGGCGCACGATACCACTTGTGTGGACGCGATCGATAAAGACGGCATCATGTTTTCCGCTACGCCTTCGGGCGCGTGGCTGCCGAGCGTGATTGCGGGCGATACGGGGATTCCGCTCACCGAACGCGCGCAGAGTTTCCTGCTGGTACCGGGGCATCCGAACGAATTGGCCGGCGGGAAGCGACCCCGGGTGACACTGAGTCCGACGCTGGTGACTGGTCCGGACGGCAAGCCTATCATGGCGTTTTCGACGCCGGGCGGCGATAACCAGGAGCAGTCGCTGATCCAGATTTTTTTCAACGCCGCGCTGTTCGGGATGAACGCCGAGCAGGCAATCGAATCGCCACGCTTTCAGACGCGTCACCTTGTTTCCAGTTTCGATAACCACGCGATGAACCCCGGCGATCTGCTGCTGGACGACCGAATTTCTCCGTTGGTGATGCAGGATCTGGCGAAGCGCGGCCATAAAGTAGAGACGCGCACGGCGAGCAACAGCGGGGCGGCGCCGGTGATGATCAAGGTCTCGCCCGCCGGCGTCTTTGAGGCCGGTGCCGACCCCTGGTTTAATCGGCAGATGCAGGCCTGGTAACCGGCAGCCGATGCGCACGCTCATTTCGCTGGTGGCAGTGTCGTTCACGTGCGCCCAACTGGTGCCCGCGCAGACGGGGCCACAGGCGGAACCGGTGATTCGCGTGAATGTGGATCTGGTGCAGGTGGACGCGATCGTTACCGATGCGAAGGGCCATCACATCACGGATCTTCGGCCGGAGGATTTCGAGGTTCTGGAGGACGGCAGACCGCAGAAGATTACGAACTTTTCGTTCATCAGAGTGAAGGCGGCGGAGGTGGCTCCCGTCCCGCGTGCGGCCAACGCAGCCACCGACGTGAAGAACCCCGCGCCCTCGCGGAATCCGCGAAAAGCCGATATCCGCCGGACGATTGCCCTGATGCTGGACGATGCGGGTACGAATTCCACCGAGTTGTTTCCCGTGCTGGCCGCGGCACGAAGGTTTGTGGATGAGAAGATCGCTCCGGGCGATATGATTTCGGTCACAGCGAGTCATGGCGGGATGGGTTTTTACCAGCAGTTCACGAACGACAAGCGGCAGATGCACGCGGCCATCGATCAGATTCCGGAGCGTCGCGGCTGGCTGATCTGCGATTTTATTCCTGCGATTCCCGACCGGATGCGCGGTGCCGGTCCATCGACGGTTGCCTGCCCTCCGGCGGACCCGATTGGCTACCTGACGAATACGATCCTGCGGCTTCGGGATGTTCCGGGTCGCAAGGCCGTGGTGCTGTTTACGCACCGCTTTAACGCACCGCCCTATCTGGTGGATTTGGCGAACAGGGCGGGCATCGTGATCTACGTGATCGATCCCACGGGAGCCAGTCGTCGTGTGCAGAGGGATGACGATCCCGAACTGATGCTGGCAAAGGACACTGGCGGGCTCTTTGTTCGCAGCGCACCGGGTGCGGGGTTGGTGGAAGACCTGGGCGAAGTGCTGGAAGATATGAGCGGGTATTATCTTCTGGCGTATCGGCCTGATCGCCCGGAACCGGCTGTGGGCGTGGCCGATGTGCGGCACAACATTTCAGTGAAGGTACTGGGGGCAGGCCTGACGGTTCGCGCACGGAACGGGTTTTTCGGTGTGACCGATCCAGCGGTGAAGAACTCTCGCGAGGTCCATGCTGCGGTTGCAAAGCAGGACCCGCTGGATCAGGCGATGTACTCCGCGTTTGCCGAGGACGGGATTCGGGTCCGATTGAATCCGTTGTTCGCCGCTTCGGCACCGAACGCGAAGGGAAAACGCACGCCGGCGCTGCGGGCGCTGCTCGAAATCGACGGGCGCGACGTGACGTTTACTTCCGTGGAAGGAGGTAACCGCAGGATGGTGCTGGATGTTGTGGTAGGCGTGTTCCATCCGGATGGCACGGAGGCAGGCAAACAGAATCAGGTTTTCACTGTCAACGTGCCTGCGGAGAAGGTATCGAAGCTCTCTACCGTGGGTCTGCAGTACAGCGTCGATGTGGCGATTTCTCAGCCAGGTCCGTATCAGGTGCGCGCGGCGGTGAAGGACGAGGCTTCGGGAGAAGTTGGGTCGTCGTACGCGTTTCTGAGTGTTCCGGATTTCAACCTGCCGCAGATTTCGCTTTCGAGTCTGGTATTGTCGCTGCCCGCGGGCGCTCCGGCGAACGCGGTGAATAAGCCGGAGTGGAGCGAATTCGTGGCAGGGACGGCGGTGCAGTTCGGCTGTGAGGTTTTCGGCGTGAAGACGGCTTCAGAAGGTTGGTCGAAGGTGGAAATGGAAGTGAAGTTGTTTCGCGGCGGAGTTGCTGTGGTGGATACGCCGCCGGCCCCGGTGCGCATGGAGCGCAGCGAGGGCCGGACTTTTCTTTCGGGAATGGTGAAGATTCCGGAGCAACTGGAGGCCGGCGATTATGCGCTCGAAGTGGTCGCGTACGACCGGCTCCAGGTTCCGAAGAAGCAGATGGCCGCGCAGTGGGTGGACGTGTCGGTATTGAATCGATGATGGTATGAATACGCTTTTCGATCTGAACGAAACTCCGGCGTTTGACCGGGACGGTCTGCGCGACCGTTTGGCCGGGCTTGCGGCGCGCGGCGTCTACATTGGCGGCAGTTCGTGGAAATACGATGGCTGGGTGGACCAGATCTATTCGCGGCAGCTCTATCAGGTGCGGGGGAAGTTTTCGAAGAAGCGTTTCGAAGATACCTGTCTGAGCGAGTATGCGACGGTGTTTCCGGCGGTTTGCGGGGATTTTGCGTTTTATCAGTTCCCCTCCGACGCGCTTTGGAGCAAGCTGTTCCGGCAGACGCCAGGGACGTTTCGCTGGGGGCTGAAAGCGCCGGAGCAAATTACGACGCCACAGTGGCCCGTGCATCCGCGTTATGGCGCGCTGGCCGGGCTGGAGAATCACACGTTTCTGGATGAGAGCCTGTTTACGCAGGCGTTTCTGGGGCCGTTGAGGCCTTATCAGGCGCAGGTGGGCGTGGTTATTTTTGAGTTTAATTCGCTGCGCGCGAAGGGCGACGTTGCGGAGTTTGTGGCGAAGCTCGACCCATTTTTGGGGGCGCTGCCGCGGGGGTGGCGGTTTGCGGTGGAGATTCGGAACGCGGAGTTGCTCGCGCCGCGTTATTTCGATTGTCTGCGGGCGCACAACGTGCCGCACGTTTATAACGCGTGGACGCGGATGCCGGAGATTCGCGAGCAGATTGCGATCGCGGGTTCGCGGACGTCGGACCTGATTGTGTCGCGGGCGCTGCTGCGGCGCGGTCGGGCTTATGAGGAGGCGGTGAAGAAGTTCGAGCCTTACGCGGCGGTGCAGGAGGTGAATGAGCCCGCCAGAGAGGGTTTGCGGGAGTTGGTGGACATGGCGATTGTGGATGGCACGCCCGCGTTTATCTTCGTGAATAACAGGCTGGAGGGGAACTCACCGGGGACCATCGTGGCGATCACGGGGTGATTGCTATACTGGAAGTTTCCCGCCTTGTGGGCTCGTAGCTCAGTTGGTTAGAGCGCTTCCTTGACACGGAAGAGGTCGGATGTTCGAGTCATCTCGAGCCCACCATTTTCAAATTCAATTCGTTCATGCCCCGCCCCGTGAGTGATCGGGCGGCTCATCTGTGCGTTATAGAACTGCGTGAAAACCCGTCGGGAGCGCAGTTGACGTACAGTAAACCCATGCGCCTCCTGGCTTGTTTTGCATGGTTGCTGAGTGTTCCCGCCTTGTTTGCACAGCTCTGGTATTCCAATGCTAATTCCGGGTCGGCGTGCTGCGTCATCGCGGGACCGAACGGAGCGTTCTATGTCGTCTCGGGAGGACAGGGCGTTTCCGTTTCTTCGTATTCGGCAAACTCATCCTCCACCGATTCGACCCTCATTTCTTCCTCGCTCACTCCTATGACGGCGGTTCTTTCGGGGGCCAGTATTTTGGTCGCGGGCGCTGCTGCGAATGGGACTGGATTCGTTTCGGCGTTCCCCGCTGGAACGTCGTCCCTTCCCGCAGGAACGTCGGGGTTCGTGCCGTGGAAGAAGACGCTGGGTACGGTTGCAGCGGGCGGCGCACTGACAGGGATTGCGCTCGATCGGGATGGCGGTATTTGGATTACCGGGTATACCCGCGATCCAAACTATCCGGTAACGAGCGACGCCTATCAGAAGGCCGGGCCGACGACCACCTCGTTTGGCACCGCGATCTTCGGCGTTTTGACAAAGCTGAGTGCGGACGGCCAGAATGTCATCTATTCGACATTTCTGGGAGACGCGGCCTCGGCATGCGTGGGCGGCAGTCGCTGTATTGGGGTGTTCGGGAACACGCTGCCGGCTGGGGTGGCAGTGGCGGCAGACGGCTCGATTGTCATTGCGGGAATGACGACCGCACCCAACTTTCCAGTCACCGCGAATGCGATTGTTCCCACGCTGAAGACGCCTGCCGGAAACGGTTTTGTTACCAGTTTTGAGCCCGGGGGAAAGCGACTGCGCTACTCGACATTTCTCGGTGGCACGGGAGCGGTGGGTTTGGCAGGGGACAGTCTCAAATTTATTGCAGCGGAGAGCGGGGGCGGCGTTTTGGTGGCAGGCGAGACGCACAGCAGCGACTTTCCGGTGACGCTGACAGCATTGCAGTCCATCCATAAGGGCAACTTTGGAAACTGGTCGATATCGCGGATATCGGCGACCGGAACGCTGGTCTACTCCACATACTACGGAGGTTCCGGGGCGGATTCTCTGGGGGGTATGGCGGAGGATTCCGCCGGCAATATCTGGCTGGCGGGCCGAACGACTTCGACTGATTTTCCGCTGATTCCCGGCAGTCTGCGGTTGGGGTCAGACGCCCTTGTCGAACTCGACAGTACCGTCACCAAGGCGCTGTTGACCCAACTATTGCCCGCGGGTTCGGCGGATGGGGCGCTGGCTCCGGATTCGACGGGACAACCGGTGATTCTGGGCAGCAGCGGTTCCATCCTGCGGCTGACGACCCGGGGTGCGACCGGCTCGCAGATTCTGGGTATGACGAACGCGGCGGCACCAGTGCTTTCGCGGTATATCGCACCGGGGGAAATTATGAGCCTGTATGGCACGGGCCTGGCACCGGGTGGGCCTGTGACGGCGGTGGCGGATGCGAATGGAAAACTGCCGACCACGTTGAATGGCGTATCGATCAACACGTCCGGCGGCCTGGCGTCGATCCTGTATACGAGTCCGACGCAGGTGAACTTTATTGCTCCGCTGGGGCTGGATGCCACCAGAGGTTTTCAGTTCATGACTTTCCAGCAGGGGAGCACGTTTAGCAGTACCGTCACGCCCACCGCAAAGCTCTCGCAGCCGGAGATTGCCGTGGTGCTGAACCAGGACTTCACGGTGAATTCGCAGAGCAATCCGGCTGCGGCTAATTCAACTGTTGTGCTCTATCTGTTCGGAGGCGGCGCTTTCCAGGGCAATCCCCCGGACGGTACCGTTGCGGGTAATACTCTCTGGGCGCCAGTATTGAATGTGACCTCCAGCGTGGGCAAGGTCGGCTATGCGGGCAGCGCTCCAGGTTTGCTATTCGGAGTGATGCAGGTCAATGTTCAGTTGGTGCCGCTTACGCCGTCGCCGTCCTATGTTTTGCTGAACCTGCTGGTTGGGTATGAGACCTCAAATTCGGTGCAGGTGTTTTTGAAGTGACGGTTCGGTTCGGAGCTACAACCCGGTCCAATGCAACCGGCTATCTGGCGAGAATGGCCGCTAAGCCGCCTACTCTTTCTGGAAGCTCCCCACAAGGCTCTCGAACTTCGCCGCATTCGCAGCTACACTCTTCGCAGGGCCCGTGAACTTGATGAAAATGTTTCCACCGGGTCCTTCGATGATGGCGGCCAGCATCCGTGCATTGGCCACAGGAGCCTGTTGGGTCATCGCCGCACCGCCGGTTGCCGTGTAGGTGCCGGACACATCCATTGTGGTCACATTCAGCCCGTGTACGGTCTTCTTCGCTGTCTTCGCTGCCGCTGGTTTTCCATCCACCGCAAACTGACCGTTCCAGCGCGTGAGGTTCGCCTCCACGGTGCCGCCTTGACCCTGTCCGAAGAAGTAGACGATGCACTCCGAATCGCCCACCGTATACGTCGCGGCGCGCATTGGGGCGGTGCCTTTGGAAACCCAGCCCTCGGGTGCTGCCCATTTGAGACCCGCGGCCGATTCGGCCAGCAGGAGGGCGGCGCTGCAAAACAATATAAGTCCGGTGCGCATGAATTCCAGTCTACCGCCTGATTCCCGACAAACATTTACCGTTAGGTTCCCCGCATCTGTGACGTTTATTAGATGTGCAGCCCAGTCATGAAGTCACGTTGCAAGGCGCCGAGCCTCCCGGAACAGCGCCCGGATTGCCCTGTGATCGCGAATTCGAGCAGCTCTTCCTTGAACACTACCCTCGCCTGGTTCGGACGCTGGTTCGTCTTGTAGGCAAGGCGGGCCAGGCCGAAGAACTCGCGTCGGACGCGTTCTATCGTCTCTACCAGCACCGCAGGGAGCATGGGTCGGATGAGAATCTGGCTGGTTGGCTTTATCGCACCGCAGTGAATCTGGGGCTCGACGCACTACGCGCCAATGCGCGGCGTTCGCGTCGCGAGGGAGAAGCGCATCGCGGGGATACTTCGAGGCAAACCCCCGGCAATCCGCTTTACGAACTTCTCGCCGAAGAGCAGCGCGAGCGTGTACGCGCCGTGATCTGCCAACTCAAACCAATACAGGGACAGGTACTCCTCATGGGCAGCAGCGGCTTCACCTGCCGGGAAATGGCGGAGGTGCTGGGAGTCAAGACCGACTCGCTCTATGTGCTGATCTCCCGCGCGAAGGCGCAGTTTGAAAAAGAATACGTGAGCCTCTACGGGAGGGCGGAATAATGGCCTGCTTTACTGAATCCGATCTGCAGGGTTACCTGGAAGAGTCGGGAGCGACACCTCTGCGGCAGGCGGTGGAAAGCCACATGGTGACCTGCGCCGAGTGCCGCGCGGCTTTCGACCGCGTGGTTGCCACACACCAGCGCGTGAATGCCTGGTTTGCTGAACTGGAATCTCCGGAGGTTCATATGCCGATCAACGTCAATGCCGCTCTTGCCGGCGTTTTGCAAAGAATCGCTACGCCCGCGCCCGTGACGATCACGGCGGACGATCACCTTGCCAGGCTTCTGGCACCCGATACCGAAATCCCCTGGTACCGGTCTGTCTTCGACAACATCCGGGAGATGATTCATCCGGAGAAACTGCCGCCGCTGGTACTGACTTCGCAGCCGGTCGCGGTGAAAGATATCTGGGGGCAGGGCACGAACCCCCGCGCCATTGCGTCTTCGGTCGTGTTCCAGGGAGCGCTGGTGGCGGTGTTGATGCTGCTGGGAACCAACGAGAAGGTGCGAAAAGCGATCACCAATGTGGTGTTGGTGGCACCGCCTCCTCCGCCGAAGGCCGTGCAACCGAAGCCTGCCGCTGGTGGAGGAGGTGGCGCTCGCTCTTCGCTGCCCGCGTTGAAGGCGCAGTTGCCAAAGCCCGCGCCGAAGGTCTTTACCCCTCCGCTGGTCACGATCGAACATCCGGCGCTTACAATGGACGCCTCGCTCATTGCGCCGCCGGATGCCTGGGCCGCGCCGACGGGAGCTATTGGAAATCCGCTGGGCGCTATCGGTGGCGGTGGAGGGTTCGGTAGCGGCGGTGGCATCGGAAATGGCCGTGGCACGGGAGTTGGCAACGGGAACGGGAACGGGAGCGGCACCGGTGGTGGAGCTGGTGGCGGGGTCTATGCCGTTGGTAACGGAGTGACGCAGCCTACGCTGGTCAGCAAGGTGGATCCGGAGTATTCGGAGGAAGCGCGTAAAGCCAAGTACAACGGCACCGTGACGCTTTCGATTGTGGTCAACACCGATGGCAAAGCCGAACAGATACAGGTGACGAAGAGCATCGGTATGGGTCTTGACGAGAAGGCTATTGAAGCCGTACAGAAGTGGCGCTTCAAGCCTGGCATGAAGGCTGGTGTTGCGGTGAAGACAAAGGCCGTCGTGGAAGTTAACTTCCGGCTGCTGTAAACCACACACAACGGAGAATCTTAATGACGACCTGTCTGGACGAGTCCTGCTTACAGGGCTACCTCGAAGAATCGGGTGCCGGCCCCCTGCGCCGTCTGGCCGAAGTTCATCTGGTTTCTTGCGCCCGCTGCCGGACGGCGTTTGAGCGGGTAGTTGCGACGAACCAGCGGGTGAATCGGTGGCTGGCGGCGTTGGGGTCTCCTGCCGACGAGAGTGCGGTTGACCGTCGGAAGGCGCTGGCGGGAGTTCTGTGGCGTGTGGAGATGACGGAGTTTGATGTTCCGTGGTATCGCAGGGGCGCGAACCCCGGTGCGATGGCATTCTCACTGGCTATCCAATGCGGTATCGTCGCTGTCCTGATGACGCTGGGGACCAATCGTGTAATGCGCGATCCGGTGCGTCCGTGGGCTCTGCTGGCACCGCCGCCAGTGGTCAGACCGATGGCACCGAAACACCGCGTCGCTCCCGGTGGCGGGCAGGGCTCGCCGGTGCCGAGAGCTGCGAGCCAGCCAACGCGATCCGCGCCCAGGGTCTTCTCCGCGCTACCGGCACCCAATGCGCGGCCAACGGTGACGCTGGATCCCTCGCTCATCGCC
Organism: uncultured Acidobacteriia bacterium; assembly: GCA_903875575.1. GTDB lineage: Bacteria > Acidobacteriota > Terriglobia > Bryobacterales > Bryobacteraceae > BOG-234. Next base: position 27,928 of record CAIQWJ010000062.1, read on the forward strand.
TCGACGGATCTATGGACACCGACTGGCGGTGTCGCGAATCCTTTCGCCACGATGGGTAACGGTGGCCCCGGCGGAAAAGGAGGATCGGGTAGCGGTCCGAATGATGGCCCGGGTCCAGGTGAAGGCTACAAGGCCGGCATCTTCATTTCAGGCAACGGTGTGAGCGCGCCAACGGTACTGACCCGCGTCGATCCCGAATACTCCGAGGAAGCGCGTAAGGCACGATTCAGCGGCGCGGTTCAACTCTCCTTCGTGGTGGGTATCGACGGCCATGCTGAGAGTATTCAGGTTGTCAGGGGCCTGGGGATGGGTCTCGATGAGAAGGCTGTCGACGCCCTGCGGCAATGGCGCTTCAAACCCGGTACCAACAAAGGCGCGCCAGTCCGGGTGCGCGCGCTGATCGAAGTTATGTTCCGTCTGCTCTGACGGAAATCTGTCTACACGAATCGCCCCCGAATGGCGTCATAATGAATGACGCCGATGCGATTGTCAACGGTTCTCGCTATTGCGTTCGCCGCCACGCTTCCTGCCTTCCCGCAAACCCGCGCCTTCGAGGTGGCTTCGATCCGCGTTCAGCCAGGTCCGGTGGGAAACATCGGAGTCTATATAGCCGGCACACGACTGGAGGGCAAGGCGGAGAGAGTGGTTGGTCTCATCATGTACGCGTGGCACGTGGAAGGCTATCAGGTGGATCGGTCCCCCGGGGTGCCTTCGATCAGCGACGTCATGTACGACATTGTGGCGAAACCGGAGGGCGACACAGTTCCGACTGCCGACGAGTTCCGGCAGATGATGCAAAAGCTTCTGCTCGATCGTTTCCACCTCAAGATCCACAAGGAGATGCGGGAGATGCCGGTGTACGCTCTGGTGGTGGGGAAGAACGGGTCAAAGCTGAAGCCGAGTTCCCCGGACGCCGATCCACAGGTGCACCTCAACGCCAGTGGCAGCAACTACCAGTACTTCCAGGTGCTCATGCCCCTGGCGACAATGGACGATCTGGCAAAGAATCTTAACGGCGCGGCGGACCACCCGGTTCTGGATAAGACCGGGATTACCGGAACCTGGGACATCAAACTCAACTACACACCCGCGTTCAAGCTCGGTCGCAGCCCGGAGCCGGACCCCAATGAACTCACCATTTTCGCAGCCGTTCAGGACCAACTTGGACTCCGTCTGGAACCCCAAAAAGCCATGGTGGAAGTGATCGTCGTGGACCACGTCGAGTCCCCTTCCGAAAACTAGCGGCGGACCGCCAATTCGGTGCTAACCCGTCCGGTATCATTGATGTTTCACCCCCATGAAGCCTACTCAAACACCGAATAACCCCTGTTTCTCTTCAGGCCCGTGCGCGAAGCATCCGGGCTGGAGCCTTGAAGCTCTGAAGAAAGCCGCTGTTGGCCGTTCGCACCGTGCCAAGATCGGCAAGACCAAGCTCGCCGAAGTCATTGACCGCAGTAAGAAGATCCTCGGTCTTCCGGCGGACTTTGTCCTCGGCATCGTCCCCGCCTCCGATACGGGCGCGGTCGAGATGGCCATGTGGTCCATGCTCGGACAGCGCGGAGTCGACGTGCTCGCGTGGGAAAGCTTCAGTTCTGGCTGGGCCGGCGATTGCAAAAATCAGCTGAAGCTCGCCGATCTCCGCACCTTCAAAGCCGGCTACGGCGAACTGCCGGACCTGACGCAGGTCGATTTCAAGCGCGACGTCGTTTTCGCCTGGAATGGCACCACGTCCGGCGTCAAGGTTCCGAACGGCGACTGGATTCCGGCCGACCGTGAAGGGCTCACCATCTGCGATGCCACCTCAGCCGTATTCGCTATGGACATTCCGTGGGACAAGCTCGATGTCGTGACCTGGTCATGGCAGAAGGTTCTGGGCGGTGAAGGCGGTCACGGCATGATCGCGCTCAGCCCGCGCGCCGTGCAGCGTCTCGAAAGCTACACGCCGGATCGTCCGCTGCCGAAGATTTTCCAGATGACGAAGGGCGGCAAACTGATCGCCGGTATTTTCGTCGGTGAAACCATCAACACGCCGTCCATGCTCTGCGTGGAAGATGCGATTGACGGCCTCCAGTGGGCGGAATCGGTGGGCGGCCTGGCCGGTCTCATTGCTCGTTCTACGGCGAATCTGAAGACGCTGGAAGATTGGGTTGCCGCGTCCGATTGGGCTGGCTTCCTCGCGAAGGACGCGACAACGCGTTCGAACACGTCGATCTGCCTCGTGATCAAAGATCCGGCTTACACGGCGCTCCCGGTCGACGCGCAGGAGAAGCACGCGAAAGCCATCGTTTCGCTGCTGGATAAGGAGGGCTCGGCCCTCGACATCGGCGCGTATCGCGATGCGCCCGCCGGTCTCCGCATCTGGGGTGGCGCGACGGTGGAAACGTCCGATCTCGCGGCGCTGCTGCCCTGGCTCGATTGGGCTTATTCCGAAGTGAAGAAGAGCTTCTAGTTTACTGATATTGCATCAGACAATGGCGGCGGTCGCGAAGCGGGTCAGAGCGGTATGACCTGCAACGCCACCGCCGCCATTGTCATAAGAACGGACGCACCGAACAGAAACGGAAACGTGAACTTCTGGTGATCGCGGAATTCCAGTCCGCAAAGTCCCACCAGCAGGAACGGTGCAGGTGTCAGCGGGCTCACCGGGAAGCCGGTCGTATGCAGTCCCAGCAGGGCTGCCTGAGTAATCTGAATCGGCTGAATCCCGTATGCCGCAGCCGTCTTCGCCAGGACGGGCAGCACGCCGAAGTAGAAAGAATCCGGGTCGAACAGCACGCTCAGCGGCATCGAAACCAGGCCCAGCATGACGGGGAGATGTCTCGCGATTCCCACCGGCGCGAAGGCGACGGCGGATTTCGCCATGGCGTCCAGCATGCCGGAATCCTTCATGATTCCCGTAAACGCCCCGGCGGCCAGGATAATGCCCGCCATCATCAGAGCGGCCTGGGAATGCGCGTCGATTCGCTCTTTCTGTACTTTCAGGCTCGGGTAATTGATCTGGAGCGCCAACACCAGTCCCACCATGAACACCGCCACCGGATCCAGCTTCGCCGCGATCATTCCGGCAATCAGCGCGAGAGTCAGCGTGAGGTTGATGGCGACTCTTCCCGGACGGCGGAGGGCCACCTGGGCTTCGCTGAGCTTCCTCGCCACGGGTTCGGTCGTCCGATTCACGGAGCCAAGCCCGAGACGTTTGGTTTCTTTCCGGCCGAGCCACCAGGATGCGCCGAAAACAAAAGCCAGTCCCACAAACTGCACTGGCAGCAGCGGGCTGAATATCGCAGTCACTGGAATATGCAGGGCTGCCGAGGCGCGGATCAATGGTCCCGTCCACGGCAGAAAGTTGACGCCCGCCGCCAGGGATGCTGCGCAGGCCAGAACGCGCTTGTCCATGCCAAGACGCTCATAGAGAGGTAACATCACCGGAACCGTCACCAGAAATGTGACTGCACCGGAACCATCCAGATGCACCAGCAGGGCGAGCAGCGCGGTACCCATCACGATTCGCGTCGGATTACTTCCCACGGTACGCAGAATGCCGTCAATGAGAGGGTCCAGCATCCCCGCATCCGTCATCACGCCGAAGAAGAGAATGGCGAAGATGAACATGCCTGCAACACCCGCCACTCCCTGAATGCCGTGCAGCATGAAGGCTGCGGTCTTTGCCCCAAAGCCGGCCACGAGCGCGGCCACCACGGGAATCGCGATCAGTGCCGATAGGGGCGTCATGATTCTGCGGGCAATCAGCGCCAGCAGGATCAGAATAGTCAGAAAGCCGAGTGGCGCCAGCATAAGATCTCCAGCTATGCTATCGGACCGGATACGGACTGCTGCCCGAAGATGACACGCCGCCTCGCCAGATCGTCGAGGAACGCGTCGTCAAGGTCGAAGAAGGCCCTTAGTGTGCCGCGCGTGTGTTCGCCAAGCAGGGGTGCGGGAGTTGTCGGGTGGCCCGGGGTCTCGGAAAGTTTGACCGGCGTGCCTGTGACGCGATGCGCTCCCGCCTTCGCGTGCTCCATGACGGGGAACATCTGGCGGACTTCGCACTGCGGATGCGAGACGACTTCCTCGAAATTGCGCACCATGGAGCAGGGAATCCCTGCGCCGTGCAGGCGTTCCACCCATTCGGCGACGCCGCGGGTGGCGAAGACCTCGCCGAGCACCGCCTGCAGTGCGGCGCGGTTGCGAATGCGCACAGGATTCGTGGCGTAGTCCGAATGCTTCTCCAGATCGGGCCGCTCGATGGCTGTACAGAACGCTGCCCACAGTTTTTCGCTGCCCACTGCTATCGAGATATCGCGGTCTTTGGTGTGGAAAGCGCAATACGGCACCACGGTGGGGAAGGACGTGCCCATCGGCTTCGGCACCTTCCCGGAACCGAGGAAACCCATGTAGTTAGAACTCATGGTAGAGATCATGCCGTCGAGCATCGAAACGTCCACATACTGCCCCGTTCCGCTTGTTTCCCGCGCCCGCAGCGCCAGCAGGATGCCGATCACCGCGAACATGCCCGCCGTTACGTCAGTGACGCCATAGCCGCAGCGGACGGATTCGCCCTGCTCGGTCCCGGTGACACTCAGCAGGCCGCTGGAACTCTGCACTACCAGATCCATGGCCGCTTCGTCGCGCGAGGGGCCGTTCTGGCCGTAGCCGGAGATCGAACAATAAACCAGTCGCGGGTTGCGCTTGTGCAAAGCATCGTAACCCAGCCCGAGTCTTTCCATCGCGCCGGGGCGGAAATTCTCGATGAGGACATCCATTTTGTCAATGAGACGCAGGCAAAGATCCAGGCCTTCCGGCTCTTTGAGGTTGATCGAGATGCCGAGTTTGCCGCGGTTGAGTCCGAGGAAGAAGCTGGATTCGCCGCCCGCGAAAGGCGGACCCCAGCCGCGGCCCATGTCGCCGTCTTTGGCCTCCAGCTTGTAGACTTCCGCGCCGTAATCCGCGAGCAGCAGCGTGCAATAAGGGCCTGCCAGAGCGTGCGAAAAATCGAGAACGCGAATACCGTCGAGCGCTCCGTTCGGGATCATCGGGCAGCCACCGAAACCGGTGCGGGCCCCAGGGGCTTACCGCCCGGACCGGCGGCGAAGGTCTGCCACGGTTCCGGCGTCACCTGATCCACGCCAGGGCGCGAGTAGTCGCAAACACCGGACGGGAAGGCCTTTTGCAGCGTGGTCCACTGCTCCGCTGTGAAAGTCACTCCGTAGTCGGCGCGATTGAGCGGTTTGAGCTGACACTTGAGAATGTCGCTGGCGGTCGGTTCGCCCGCCGCAACACGGGTGTCAGTGAAGGTGTGATACACAGCATCGCATTTTGCCGCATCGGTGGGCGTGGTGCCGTCGAAGCAGGTATCTACTGCAAGAGCTGGGCGGTTCTTAATGATTTTCTGTTCCAGTGCTGCGGCGCTTTTGTCCGCGGCAACTTTCATAAGCCACTCGCTCATCGTGTCAAAGGCCAGCGCGGTATTTCGCGCGCCCCCGCCAGTCTCGCGCCAGATGGCCTGATTTGCGCTCGTGCCGTTGGCCTTCTGGAGGCGGGCGCGGGTGACCCAGGTGCGGAAGTTGTAGTGCTCTTCCCGGTCGTCATTGTCGCGCAGATCGATCATGGCGACTTTAGCCATCTGTCTTCCGTTGGTCACCCGGCCTGAACTATAGGCAATTTTCACCGAACCGGCGTCGGCTTCGCAGCGCTTCGGCTGCCAGACGCCATTGATGTCGTAGCAGCCGATGGCGGCGTTGAGATCGACGAACATCTGCGGCGTGATGTCTCCCGCTTTCAGCGCCACCAGCCCGTATTGAAGCCCCGTGTTGTCGAGCGGACGTTTGGCGTAGCCTGTTGGATCGGTGGCGTCCGGCGCGCGCTTCCCGAAAACGGCGATCTGATAGTCCTGTAGCGTGCAGCGCTCACCGGTTGGATTCGTGACCGACCACGCCCACGGGAAGCCCTGACAGCCGGCGGAAACTGCGGGATTGATGTACGCATCCGTGCGCGAAGCCATGAATGTGTTGACCGGCCCTTCGCAGATGCTCGCAGTGGCATGGCCGTCGGTTCGTGCTTTCTGTGTTTCCGTCCAGGCCGCGCCGCCCGTCAGTCTTACGGCGTAGAACCGCGCCAGCAGACCGCAATCGGCGAATTCACGATACGGCGTCCACGTATCCTGAAAATGCTGTGTCGGCATGATGCCCTGCAGCAGCCCCGGATAGTTGGAAGACAGCAGATTCTGCTGGTGCGCGCCGCCGGAACCACCGGTGGCCATAGTAAATCGGATCTCACCGTAAGTCTCGGTGATGTGTTCCTTGAGCATCATCACGGTTTCGGCGGAGACGACATCATTACAGTGCGTTCCGTACTGGGTGTTTGAAGATGACGCCACCATGAAACCCCGTGACAGCGCCATGTCGTTCTGCACTGGCCCTGGATTCCCCTGGGTGTGGCTGAATTCGCAACCGGAGCCGAACGGAATATAGAGTTTGCCATTCCACTGCGGCTGTCGATTCCACGGCGTCCAGGGCTTTGCGGGGTTATAGAGGACGGCAATCTCATGAATACCGCGATCCATAGTGCCGCGTTCGATGCGCACGATGTAGTCGGTGGTGACTCCGGCGTCAGTCGTAGTGGTGGACATATCAGCCGGGCGCGGTTTGGCAGGGTCATAGGCGGCGAATTGATTGCCGGTCGTTTTGTATACGTAGAAGAAAACCGTCGGTGCATTGCACTGGCCATCGAGTGCGGGGCCTAACGACGGGCTGGCAACTCCGCCACGGCCACCGCCGGGACCGCCAGGGCCACGACCACTTCCGCCGCCAGCGCCGAAACCGGCGCCGCGACCGCCTCTCCCACTCCCGCCACCGGGGCCGCCGCGACCGCTGCCGCCTGAGGGTCCGCCTGCGGGAACAGGCCCAGCGGTAGCACCTGTTGTCTGGCAAATCCAGGGCTGCACCTGTGGTCCGGAGAACACGGGTCCGCCGGTGGGATGGTTCGTGATGGTGATTTGCGACGCACCGCCACTGTAGCGGGCATTCAGTACATTACCGCCTTCCCTCAGGCCCGCAACGAGGCCGAGGTAGCGCCCGTCCACGCGCGTATCGAAGGCCGCGGTAATCGGAGTACCGTTCAGCGTGACACTTGCAGCCGCAGTTTTCGTCCCGGCAGGCCAATCAATCTCCACCAGCGCATCTCCGCCGGAAATCAGATCCGCCCGGTTCGAAAGAACCAGAATCTTTGGCGGGGCAGCCGCCGCACACGCCGACAGCGCCGACAGCAGAGCAAGGGCTCTGAGCGGGCGTGGCAACTGAGATGAGATGGTCATGGACGAGCCTCCGGACTATTCTGTGATCGGGGTTTCCGGCAGTTCGCTGCAAACACCGGACACGTAATCTTCTATGCTACTGCCATACCGGGGTTTGGACTATTGAAATAGTTCTATATGAGCTATTCGTTTTTAGAATGAATCCGAAGCCGTGGCTGCCGGCGTACCCGCGATCGAAATGCCATCATTCGTCAGTCACCCGGGCTGTCAGGCCGCGGGAGGCGCCGATGAGCGCTTTCAGAAACGTCCCGGCGGCGGGCGACAGTGAACGTCCCGCCTTCTGCGCCACAACGATCTTCCTTGTCAGTGCAGGATGATTGAGCACTCGCGAGCGCACTCCGCTGAGTTCAGAAACCTCCAGCGCGGAGGACGGCAAAAACGTCACGCCGAGTCCGGCTTTCACCATGCCGACGGCGGTCGACATGTACGTGACTTCGTAAGCAGGCACCGGGAAATGGCTGATCGATTCGAAGGCCCGATCGATAAGCGTGCGCACGCTGCTTTGCCTGTCCATCAGGATCAGCGGGAGATCAGTCAGATGCTTCAGCGTAATGTTCCGCTTGCCTTCCAGCGGCGATCCTGGCGGGAAAACGATTCTCATCCTGTCCGTGAACAGGGGGATTGTCTGGATCTCAGGGCCGGCATCGGGAAAGCTGCCAATGCCGAGGTCGACTTCCTCGTCCTTCACCATAGTCAGGATGCGTTGCGACACCACATCCTTCAGAGTGACCCCCACGCCGGGCGATTGCGCCCGGAACCCGGCGATGATCCGGGGGAGCATGGTGGAACTGATCGAAGGCAGGGCTGCGATGCTGACCAGGCCGTGATCGCCGGTCGACAGTTCGCGGGCGTTCATGACCACAGCTTCAATTTCCCGCACCAGTCGCTGCATCACAGGAGTCAGTTCGCTTCCAATCTGCGTCAGTCTGACTGATCGGGTGTTGCGGTCCAGCAGGCGCACACCCAGAGTTTCCTCCAGTTGGCGTATCTGGACAGTCAGGGTAGGTTGCGAAATATGCAGCGCCCGGGCGGCCCTGGTGAAATTTCCCGTGCGGGCAATTGCCACTAACGCTTCCAGATGGCGCAGGTTCAGGTTCATGTTGATTTATTCGGTCGCGTGGGACGGATAGTACTGCCCTATGGCATCCGTCATACATCTGACCTATACTAAAGATAATGGTACGGGTGTATTATCCGACCAGGGCAAGCCCTATAGGGGCGGGCCGTCGCGCCTTCGGTGCGGCGGACCCGGGAATGAAAAACGGGGACGTTAACGTGACAGCCGTTAAACGTGGGAGTTTGAAAATGGCGGGTCCAGCGCGGCGAAGAACGCACGTTCCAGCTGACGTGGGTAGTTTTCTGTTCGCAATGCTCTTTGCCCTCGCTGTGGTGTGTCCCCCATCGGCACGTGCCTCTCTCATTTTCGATTCAGGCGGATGCGATATCTCCTACGGTGGAGCGAGTAATGGCTATTCTGGCAACTGCTCCACGAAGACGATGGGCGGGGGGGCCAGTGGCGCGAACATCCTGCAATTGTCCGGCGCGGCAACGGCTACCAACAGCGGATCCATAGGGGACCTGGGAAACCTGACGTTCCTTTCCTACGGAACAGCTACAGGCACGGCTTCCGACCCGTTGCCGCTGCTGTGGGATTTTTCGGTTTTTGACAATGATCCATCGCCCACGCAAGGCTGGTTTGAGCTGACGTACTATTTCGATAGTTACAGCTACGTTCGCACTGAATCCGGCGTTCTGAATTTTGCCGGTGGCGCGGGCGGCAGCACCGTATTCATTTCGGGTTCCGACGCCGTCAGCTTCGCGGGGCCGGTTTCCGATTATGTGATTATCCTGACCGTCAGTGGTTTCGAGAACGCTCTGCATGGTGCGATTACGCTGACCACACCATCCGGTGCCATTGCGGTGAATACTTTGGCACGGGAAGTCGCGACCCCGGAGCCGGGTTCTTTTCCGATGCTAATTGCCGGACTTGCCGTTATCTCCTTTCGGCTTCGCGGTTTGACATCGCGCGCGACGCCGCGCAACTGAGTTTGCGCTGACGTTCGCGACAGGTGACAAGCAGCTAAATACTCCTCTCTTTTCTGTCGATAAGCAACTGTGAGCCGTTCCCGATCAACTTACCGGCGCGTCGCGGAACGCGAACTATTGCCATGACCAATTCGGAAAATCCGCTTCAGGAAGCAATGGCGCAGCGCGATCCGGAGTCCGGGCAACCGGCAACTCCAGGGTGTCAGACGCGGATTCTTCTTGTGGAAGATAACGAGATGAATCGTGACATGCTTTCGCGTCGGCTGATCCGCAAAGGCTATTCCGTGAGCATCGCGACGGACGGTGCCCAGGGGATTGAGATGGCTGTCGGTATGCGGCCGGATCTGATTCTGATGGATATGAGCCTTCCTGTGATCGATGGCTGGGAGGCCGTACGCAGGCTTAAAGTGACCGAAGCGGCATGCCGCATCCCTGTCATCGCGCTGACGGCGCACGCCATGTCGGACGACCGGCATAAGGCTATCAACGCAGGCTGTGACGAATATGATACGAAGCCGGTTGAATTCTCACGGCTGCTCCTGAAGATGGAAACGCTGTTGCGCAGAGGCAGTCTGAACGGGGTGGCCGCTGTTGTCCACGCGGAACAGGAGGAAACGGTGTGATGCCGGTTAAGAATGATTCGCCGGCCGGGCCGTTCAGCCGTTTCGGCTCGGCTTCCGGTATTCACGGTGTGGCGGCTGGTCTGCCCGCTGCGGCGAATTCGTCGGATGGTGCGATGCCGGTCAGCAGTTCCATGCAACTCCTCGCCTCCGCCGTTCCGAAGCCGGGCACGCCCGGACGGAAGCCGGAAAGCGCCCGCAATAAGCGACCGCTGCTGGTTGTGGACGACGACGAAAACAACCGCGACATGCTGTCCCGCAGGCTCCGTAAGGCAGGCTATTACGTCGAGGTCGCCGCGAGTGCGGGTGAGGCTCTGGCGCAGATGGAGGGGGCCGAAATGGAACTCCTGCTGCTCGATAACATGATGCCCGGGATGAGCGGGACGGAGCTGCTTCGTTTGCTTCGGGTCACCTATTCGGCATCGGACCTTCCGGTCATCATGGTGACCGCGATGAGCGAAACGAAGGACATTGTGGAGGCACTGAATCTTGGTGCCAACGACTACATCACCAAGCCCGTGGACATTGCGGTGGCACTGGCGCGCATTGAAACGCAGATCCGCCGGAAGAAGGCCGAGGAGGAACTTGCCGATAGTCGGGAGCGTCTGGCACTGGCGATGCGCGGGACGAACGACGGCATGTGGGACTGGGATCTCCGCAGCGGCGAAATTCACTACTCCGCCCGGTGGAAATCGATGCTGGGTCTCGGCGACGACGATGTGGGGATATCGCCCGAAGAGTGGATGCGACGCGTTCATCGGGACGATGTCACCGAACTGCGCCAACTGCTGGCAAACTGCGTGGCACCCAGGGCAAACGGAGATCTTCTCAGCGAGCACCGTCTGCGCCACGCCGATGGATCCTACCGCTGGATGTTGTGTCGCGCGGTAGTTCAGCGAACCGCGGATGGGACGGCGCTCCGCATGGCGGGATGCATCACGGACGTGAACCAGTCCAAGGCCCGCGATCCTCTCACCGGGTTGCCCAACCGTCTGGCCTTCCATGAGTTCCTGCAGGACATGCTGGAACGGCGCCGCGCGGCGGCAGCTTACGATTTTGCGGTGTTTTTTGTCGATCTGGACCGCTTCAAGCTGATCAACGACAGTCTCGGCCATGCAGCTGGCGATCAATTGCTGATGGAGATTGCACAACGACTGGAGGCAATCGTCCGCAGCGGAAAGCGTGAGGGTTCCGGCCGCCCGGTTGACGCTCTCGCCCGTTTAGGGGGCGATGAGTTCGCTCTCGTGGTAGAAGGCGTTACGGACGTGGAGCAGGCACGGATACTGGGCTCACGGCTGCTGAACGAGATTGCTGTCGGGTCCCAGGTGGTGGGAAAGGAACTCTTCACTACAGCCAGCATCGGCGTCGTGTTGGGGAGCCCGGAGTATTCCACTTCCCATCAATTGATCCGGGACGCCGACACCGCCATGTACCGCGCCAAGGCTCTGGGAAAGAATCGTTGCGAGGTGTTCGACGCCGCGATGCGGGAAGACGCTGTCTTCCGGCTGGAGATGGTGAACGATCTGCAACGGGCATTGAGTCGCAACGAATTCGAGGTTTTTTATCAGCCGAAGGTCGATGTCGCCAGCCAGCGTATTGCCGGTTTTGAAGCCTTATTGCGCTGGCACCATCCCACCCTCGGTTCCATATCGCCGACGGTTTTCATACCGGTTGCGGAAGAGACCGGCCTGATCGTTCCCATTGGGCTGTGGATTCTGGAGGAAGCGTGCCGCACCATGCACCGCTGGCATAACCAGTTCCCATCGGAAAAGCTGATCGAGATCAGCGTGAACCTTTCGGTCCGCCAGCTTCGTCAGCCGGATCTCGTGGCTGAAGTGGCGGCCATCATCCGGCGAACTGGTATCGTCCCCGCGGCCATACAGCTGGAGATCACCGAGAGTATTCTCATCGACGATCCCGACCACGCTCTGAAGACCCTCATGCGGCTCAAGGCGCTGGGTATCGGGTTGAAGATCGACGACTTCGGTACGGGGTATTCTTCTCTTCGTCAACTGGCAGACATGCCGTTTGATTCGCTGAAGATTGATCGCACGTTCATCGACAGGCTCTGCACGGGCGATGCCGGACGGAACATGGTGCGGACGATTATTGCGCTGGCGAAGAACCTGGGAGTGGAAGTGATCGCGGAGGGCGTCGAGACCGAGGAGCAGTTCGACATGCTGGCGACGATGGGCTGCAACCGGGTGCAGGGGCACTACTTCTCGGCGGCCGTTGGCGTGGCCGATGCTGAAAAAATCCTCGCATCACCGGACGCTATGCCCGGGACATCACTCTAAGGTTAAGTTGCACCGCGCTAATGCTCTCCCGTCATTCCGCCGATGAACGTGTATCGGCACCATGCCGAGCGCGAACCTGATGACGCCGTTCCAGCCTCCATACCCCCAATCGATAAACCATCTTGGTTACCATCGCACCGAACGGAGACTCCGGACTCGAACTGGCGCGCCGTCTGCGTCCGGATTTCATCACACTCGACGTTATGATGCCCGGTGTGGATGGTTGGGCCGTCCTCGCCACGCTGAAGTCCGATGCTTCGCTTTCGGGTATACCTGTGGCGGTGATCAGTATGTCCAGTGCCAGGAATATGGCACTCTCTCTGGGCGCGGCCGCTTATCTCGATAAGCCCGTGAATCGCGATCAACTGGCCTCGGAACTGACCCGCTTGAGACCAGTGCCTACCGCTACCTGAGGTCCACTGCCACGGCCGGAATCGTTTCCATAAGAACCGGGCGTGCCAGGGGTTTGAATGATTTCGAACTTGCCCGGTTGTGGGACAGGACCTTCCGGCCGCGTCGGAATTCGCACTGGTGGTTGCCCCCATCACCTCCCTCCGTCGTCTCCCTCCGTCGCCTCTCTCGTGTCCCTCGGCGGCTTACTTTGGCGTCTGTGATAGTATTCCGGTTTTAACGGAGGCTTTCCGTGAAACCATACGAAACGAAGGACATTAGAAACGTAGGCATTGCAGGTCACGGCCACTGCGGAAAGACTTCCGTCGTGGCCGGTTTGCTTTTTGCGGCAGGTGCGACCAACCGCCTGACGCGAGTCGACGAAGGGAATACCCTGACCGACCACGACGAGGAGGAGATCCAGCGCAAGCTCACCATCTCCACTTCCGTCGCAGCTATCGAGTGGAAAAAAACGAAAATCAATATTCTCGATACGCCAGGCTTCAATCTTTTTACCAATGACGCGTTTGCGACGCTGATCGCGGCGGACGGTCTCATCATCGTTGTCGACGCGGTGGCCGGAGTGCAGTCGCAAACCGAGAAGATGTGGGCTTATGCCGATGAGCGCAATCTGCCGCGCGCCATCGTCATCAACAAACTCGACCGTGAACGCGCCAGCTTTGAGCGCACCATGGAGAGCATCCGCGCGAGGTTCGGTCGCGCCGCAATCCCGATCCACCTGCCGCTCGGCAACGAAAAAGATTTCACCGGTGTCATCGATCTGGTCCACATGCGGGCCCACGTCTTTGTGCCGGATGGAGATGGCAAGTCGAAAGAGGTGGATATTCCCGCCGAGTACGCCGAAGCGGCAAAGAAGGCCCATGAAGAGCTGGTGGAGCTCGTCGCTGAAGGCAAGGACGATCTCATGGCCGAATTCTTTGAGACCGGCACTCTGCCGGAAGAGCACATTGTGAGCGGGCTCGATGAGGAAATGCGCAAGGACCTTGTCTTCCCGGTGCTTTGCATGTCAGGGCTCCACGACGTCGGTTCCGACCGTCTGCTCGATCTGATCGTCGAGGCCTTCCCCTCGCCACTGGATCGTCCCCCGGCTGTCGTGACTCTGAACGGCAGCGATGCTGAGCGAATTTGTGCCGATTCCGGCCCCACGGCCGCCTACGTCTTCAAAACAACCGCCGACCCCTTTGCGGGACGAATCTCATACTTCAAGGTGCTTTCGGGCGTCGTCAAAAACGACGCCAATCTCTTCAATACCCGCCGCGACACAACCGAGCGCCTTGCTCATATCGGTGCCCCGCTCGGGAAGACGATCCTGCCTGTCAACGAACTGCACGCCGGAGATATCGGTGCCGTCGCGAAACTGAAGGAATCGCTCACCGGCGACACTCTGACTGACAAATTGTCACCCGTTGCCTTCCCGCCGGTGAAGCTGAGCGAACCGTCGATCGCCTTCGCTGTGGAAGCAAAGAGCCGGAACGACGAAGACCGGATGGGCAACGCGCTCCACAAGCTGCTCGAAGAAGATCTCTCGCTC
>CAIQWJ010000063.1 GCA_903875575.1 uncultured Acidobacteriia bacterium
CACTCCGATTGAAGAAGCGATCGTTGCGACCGTCCGCGACCTGCCGCCGGAACAACAGCAGGAAGTTCTCGACTTCGCTAGCTTTCTCGGCATGAAACAGAAGCGTCCGCTGAAGAGTATGTATGGTCTGTGGCAGGACCTTGGTGTCGCGTTGTCGGAAGAAGACATCGCCGAAGCCCGCAGGCTCAACCCAGGTGCCGGTCAATCCGGTTGTTCGGGTCAAGGGACGTTTCTCCCGTCGTCTTTATGACGGCAAGCGGGAATTGGTCCTTGAACGATAAGCCATCCCTTGGCGTCGCCGTGTTGCTGCCCGCATCGCCACCTATCCCGCCAGCACCGGCGTATCGGTGATCGCCCCATAAAGTACGTCCGGGTCAAGATCGGCCCCATTAGGCCACACAACCGTCCCAAGCTCCGGGTCCACGCGTACCAGCGCAAAATAGGTGGAATCGCGCAACGGCTCGAAGACCCCCCGGAAGCTGATACGATCCACGAGATCCACCACCCCCGAAACTCCGTCTTCAAAACGCAGCCGCAACCGGTAACCACTGAGTGCTTCTGCCGCAACAATATCTTTCAGCATGGTTTTCTACTCCAGCGGCGCAGTAGGTTACTGATCCCAGGGGTTGAGAATGTCAACCCCGAGCCCTCTGAAGTCCTTAACATTCCGGGTGACGACCGTGAGGTTATTTTCAGCGGCTGTCGCAGCAATGAGTCCATCGGCCGTGTTGAGTGGCGTTCCCCTCAGTTGGCGCTCACCATCCAGTACGCCCCACCGATCAGCGATCACCTGTGTGACTGGCAACACCCGACCGCGAAACCAGGCCTGCAGACTGGTGTGAAACCACGTCTCGAGCTCGGCCCGACGTCGGCCTTCAGGAAGAACGATGAGTCCCTTGCGAATTTCGCCAATCGTAATGGCACTGAGAAAAAGCGTCTTGGGAGCCTGCAGCGTAAGCCATTGCACAACAAGGACTTCTGGACGATCCCTGCTGAACTCCGACACGATATTTGGGTCGCCCAGCTAACCGTTCACAACTCTACCGGGCGTCCGGTAGATGGGTTGCGGCTGAAGCTGAGATGCAGCCCCCGAAGCGGTGCAAACAGCTCTTCGATGCTCTTCGTGGGCGGCGCATCGGAAGGCATCGGTACCGGCGACGTCTGAAGCGCATGCAGAATAACGTCCTCAGCGTTGTGGAACGCTCCGCTCTCAAGGCGTTGATTGATGAGCGCCTCGACTTCCGGTTGCGTGATCTGAATATTCATGCACGGCCTCCTTTGTTCATTATGCATGACGTATCAACGATGATCATTCCCACGACGCGGGATTCCATGGCTGCCGGTTCCGCACGATTTCCTCCATGTCGTCGGCGAATTCGGGATCGGGAAGGGCGGCATACCCGCGCTCCTTCTCAAGCCGTCTCGCGATGGCGATGGACTCAGAAAGTGGTCGCGCCGACCCCTGCTGCGCGGGTCCAATGACGGCAACCGCGAGTCCGTCCCTGTCCACAATGACCTCCTCGCCGTGCCCGATCTTCTGAAGCACAGCCGCAAAGTTGCCGGATACTTCGGCTTCGGTCATGTGAACTTGTGCCATGAATTCGATCATAAGCCTTTGCAGTCGCCCCGCGCTACTGAACTCAGCGGCGGTCTGTCGCAACTTCTCACGGACGTTCTGAAACACGACATCGCGATCAACGAAGCGTTGACATAGTTAGGTTTCTGAGCCGCGACCGTAAGGGAGTGGTTGCACAATCTATTGGTTCAGTACCCAAGTGCCATCACCCGCAAAACCAACGCCGCGCGCGTGTGGGGCAGGTTTCCCAACCTGCAGGCCGGTTTCCAACCGGCCTCTCCAACATGGCACTATCCCGACCCCAGCAGGCACCCATGCCGCAGTTTCGGGGTGGCATAGGCTTTAGCCTGTGGGGGCGAGCGAAGCTCGACAGTGCCGCCTTCCCGATGTATGATTCTGTCTCCCGGCTCCACATTGAGTATTTCGGCGTCCCGAAAACGAAGGGGCACGGGACATCGGCATCTTCGCCAACCCACGCGCGTTGACCCACCAGCAAAATCAACGGGCCGTAATAGACCCCTTGTTCGTCTGCCTGGACAGCAAACCGAAAAACAGAAAAACCTTCTCCATATGGTCCGCACCCCGCCGGATCCAGAACTCATGATCCATCCCGGGGAACTCCAGATAAACATGCTGAGCCCCCACCGTCCGGAGAGCCAGAGCCGACCGCCGCGACGTTCCCACCGGCACGATGGAATCCTGGGCGCCATGCATGAGCAGCACCGGCAAAGACTTGAACTTCTCTGCCTCCGCTGCATCTGCGATTCCGTTCGCGCCCGAGATCGGCGCGATCCCCGCCCAGACGTCACTATACTTCCCGCCCAGATAATACGTACCAGCGCCCCCCATCGAATGCCCCATCAGAAAGACGCGGTCGCTGTCCACGTTGTATTTGTCGCGAATCAGCTTCAGGAGCGTCATCGCATCCAGTTCGGCTAGTTCGTACGCGGAATAATGCACATCGCCACCAGGCTTCGCCGCAGCAGTCGCCACCGGACTCCCTCCCGCGCGTGCGCCCCACCACGACGAAACGTTGTAGCCCATCGGCGCCACCACAATAAACCCGTATTTCTCAGCCCAATCCGTGGTGCCGTCAAAAAGAATTTGCTGCAGTGGCGTGATATTCAGACCGTGCAGGTCGACAATCAGGGGAAACGCCTTCTTCCCGTCATAAGTCGTCGGCACGAAAAGCGTGTACGGCATATCCCCATTCGCTTCCGCCAGGTGATAGGTGCATTCCGAAATGCGCTCCTGTGATGCCGTGAGCTTCGGCTGCGCGGACCGGGGAATCCCGTTAAATCCCTTCGAAATGTCCGGCGCAGGCGTTCCCGCCAGAGGAGTCCCGTCATGATTGATATTTGCAGTTCCCGCGCTCGCATCCGCATGTTCCCGAGTGAGCGCGCTGCACGTCTGTCCGGGAGGCTGGCTCATCAGAGGAATGACGGCCATAGCCATCATGACCGGAATCCGAACGAACATCTTCATGGGGCCTCCAACCTCCAAATCAATACAACAAAGCTTATCAGTTCCGGACTGCGATTTCGTGCGCATGACGAAACGAGCGCCGGCGTCGCGCGGTTGCACAATCCATCTGTGCAGCACCGCCTTCCAGCATCCGCAAACCCAACCTCGCGCGCCTTTTCTGAGCCGTGACCGTAAGGGAGCGGTTGCACACACTACCTGTTCAGCACCCGCCTGCCAGCGTCCGCAAACCCAACGTCGCGCGTGTGGGACATGTTTCCAACCGGCCTCTCCAACACGGCACTATCCAAACCCCAGGCACCCATGCCGCAGTTCCGGGGTAGCCTAGGCTTCAGCCTGTGGGGGCGAGCGTAGCTCGACTGTGCCGACCTCAAATCGCCGAAACCCTTGTCCGCAGTCAACAGGACTCGGCCGGAATCGAGACTTGTTTTCCAAAACTGCACCCATCCTCCCTGCGGGATATACTGTGTGCATGGCTGCCACTCCGATTGAAGAA
>CAIQWJ010000064.1 GCA_903875575.1 uncultured Acidobacteriia bacterium
GCCTTCCGCAGTACTACCAATCGGTCTCTGTCCTGCTGGGTCATAGGGAGAACTCCTTGTTCTTTCACCTCCCCAGCCTGACTTCGTCAAGAGGACATTTCTATCTGGCACTAATAGGACATTCTCACGTGGCGTTGACATCAGGCATCACTCACACCGCACTAATATATGTTTCTCCGATAAACTATCGTGTCCGGATTTCCACCTGATCGCCCTGAGACTTCCCGTCCAGTTGATCGATAATCTTCGGAGTCCGCGCCACCACAAACGTCTTCAGCCTTTCGCCAAACATCTGCAGCCCGGGGCCGCCGGTCGCCGTTCCCCGTCCTGCCGCAGGATCGGCAACCACCTGATCGAAAAACCGCACCGCGACCTTTGACTCTTCCTCAATCGCGGGACGAATCACCGGAGCCAAATCGTCCACCTGCGCAAGAATCCGCGACGGTACAAAAATCGACTTCGTAAACTCCCGCATCCGCGCCAGATACAAATCCCGGAACGCAGGCACCGCGAAAACCCGCGGCAGAAATTTGTTCTGCGTATTCCACGGGTGATAAATCGAGAAGTTTTCGATTTGTGCCTGCGGCGCACGGCCCATCTGCCCGAATCCGTGATCCTGATCCCACGCCGTGAACGTAAACTTATTGGTCTTCGGGTCCAGGTAGATGTAGTAATTCTGTCCCACATTCAGAAACCCATCGAAATCGCTGAGAAAGACATCCACCGCGACAAAGCGGGCCAGGTTCTCCAGATCCACATACTCCGGCAGCTTGGCCGCGAACTCCGCGTCGCTGCCGCTCGTGGCAATTTTGCAGAACTCGATGACGCGCGCCTTCTGCGCTTCGGTCAATTCCGCCTTCGGATCGTAAGTCTGGTTGTAATCCTTCCAGTCGGCGCTGAGGTAAGTGAACAGACTCAGCGGAACCGGCTTCAGCAGCGCCCCTGTCTTAGAGCCAAAGCGATCCTGCACAAAGTGGTCGTCTACTTCCTCAATCAGCGAATACAGCCCCATGTAACGCCGTTCCATCTGGCCCGTGACTGTCACAAAAACTCTTGCGTACGACGATCGCGGCGCCTGCACGCCAGCATCGCGAAACAACCTGTAAGCCAGTTCCTCATTCATCCATCCCGGGTCCGTAATGTTGTTGGCGAGATTGATCGTACTCATGCCCGCTAGCTTCTGACCCTTCTGATACTTCGTCAGATTCAGCTTCATCGAAAGCTTGTTCCGGCCTGGCGCGAACGTGCCGTTGCCCTTGTAACGCACGCCGAGATCTTTGAAACTCTTCCCTTCAATCGTGAAATCCGCGTGGCCCCAGTTGAACACCAGCCCCTGCGCGGCAAGATACCCGTTGTGCCCGCCATCCGGGCCAATCAGTGAGCCCGAGCCGCGCGGACCGTCCATCCGCGGTGTCATCGCCTTCCATTGTTCCGGCGCGAAGACCAGGTCCAGCGTCCAGACTTTCTTCAACTGAAACAAATCGTCAGCGCTGAAATCCTTCGCGTTGATGTCGCCGGCCCTAGCCAGCCCGGTCGTCATCAACAATGAGACAATCAGCCAAATCGTCGCACGTAGTCGGTTTGCCATGTCGTCCTGCTCCAGGGTGTAGACGTTCGCTCCCCAAATCGGAAGCATTGAATTTATATTATCCTGAAAAACAGACGACGCTACCCGCCACCTGGCAGTAAAATAAGGACGCCACAATATGCCACGAACGCCAGTCTGCCTGTGCCTCATTGCGACCCTGACCGTCATAGCCTCCGCCCAGCCAGCCCCCTCCGTGCCGAAGTTCCTGATGGCCGACGTTCACACGGTGCCGCCACAGCAGAATCCGTTGATGCGGGCGGGCCTCTATAAAAGCGGCCGCTATGAAGTTCACAACGCCACCATGGCAGATCTCGTCCGCACCGCTTACGGTGTCGATCCCGATAAAGTGCTGGGCCTTCCCCCCGCCGCTGCACGGACCTTTTTCGAAATCTACGCCACCACTCCGCCCGATTCCAATCCCGACTCGCTGAAACTTATGCTCCAGTCTCTGCTCGCCGAGCGCTTCGCCCTGATCGCCCACCGCGACACGAAACCCATCCCAGCCTATGTGCTGACCGCCGCTCCAAAACCGCTCCTGAAAGAAGCCGATGGCACGGGCGAAACCGGCTGCAAAATCCAGTCCAACGACGCTTCGGAAACCCCTGTCGCTGCCCGCCCCGGCGTCAACATCGTCCGCGCCAATATCAACGGCACCAGTGTCCAGCTCGATATGAACAAGCCGTTCCCCTTCGCCTGCCGCAATATGACCATGGCAGCGCTGGCCGAAGGCTTACGCGGCCTCCTCGGAGCCCCGCAATACCTCGGCAACACTCCCGTAGTGGATCAAACGGAACTCAAGGGCACGTGGAATTTCGACCTGAGCTACACCTTTCGACAGGGTCCCCAGGCACCTGCGCCCGCCGACGCTGTTTCGCTCTTCGCCGCCTTCGATAAACTCGGCCTCAAACTCGAACTGGGCAAAGCTCCGTTCCCAGTCGTTGTGGTCGATAGCGTCAACGCCACGCCCACCGCCAACCTTCCCGGTGTCACGGAAAAAATGGCCCCGCCCCCAGCCCGTTTCGAAGTGGCAGACCTCAAGCCCGGCATTCCGGTCCCCAACACCGGCAGCGGCGGTGGCGGCACCGGCTGCATTTATATGCCAAGCCCCGGCCGCGTCACGTTTCAGGGCCAGTCGCTGAAGAGCCTGATCGCCACCGCGTGGAATCTGAACAACGCCGATAGCGTCATCGGCGGTCCGACCTCTCTTGAAAACGCTAAGTTCGATGTCGACGCCCTGATGCCCACCCCCGAACTGGTGCCCGGCTCCGGCCCCGCCATGGGGCAAGTCGATATGGACGGAATCCGCCAGATGCTCCGCACGCTGCTCCAGGAGCGTTTCAGGCTCACGCTCCATGAGGAGCAGCGACCCGTGCCGGTCGCGGAACTCACCGTCTCGAATCCCGCGCTGCTGAAGAAGGCCGACCCCGCCGCCACCACCGGCTGCGTCGAAGGACCTGGAGCCGATGGCAAAGATCCCCGCACCGCGAATCCCGTCGCAGCGAGACTGGTCACCTGCCTGAACATGACGATCGGGGAGTTTGCGGCGCAGCTCAAAAATCGCGCCAGCGGCTATCTGGCTCAATCGCCCGTGCCTGTGGATGCCACGAAGCTGGACGGCAGGTTCGACTTCACCCTGAATTTCAGCGGAGCCGGTGTGAACGCTCCCGGGGCGATCACGTTATCGGAAGCGCTCGATAAACAGCTCGGCCTCAAGCTGGGCACGGGCAGCCATCCCGGCGCGGCAATGGTCATCGACCATTGCGAAGAGAAGCCGATCGAGTCGTCAGGTGCGGGCCTTTCTGTGCACGCACCCGTCACCGCACCGCTTCCACTTTTCCGGTGTATTTGATAGACTCGTTCGGTGATTTGCAAGGCGATTTGCGGAATCCTGTTCACCATTGCCGTATTGTTCCCGTTGCCCGCCGAACCGCAGGTGCAACCCGCATTTGACGCCGCCTCAATAAGACCCACGGAACACGGGAAGGAATCCCCGGACGCAGTCGGCTACTCGGACGCCAATGTCGTCGATCCTGGCCATTTCAAGGCGCAAAACAGCACGCTTGACGAACTCATCCGCTTCGCATGGAATTTGAAGGATAACCAGGTTGTCGGTCCCCTCTGGCTGAACGACTCCGCAATCGCTTTCGATATTGTTGCCGTTGCCCCCTCGACGACCTCGAAAGAAGAGATGCGCATCATGCTGCGGAGGCTCCTGAGAGACCGGTTCAAACTCGCCGTGCACCCGGAGACCAGAATGATCTCGGGTTACGACCTGGTGGTAGCGAAGCGAGGACCAAAGCTGACTCCGGCGGATCCCCAGGAGCATAGAAGCATTAGCTCTGCGGGTGGCAGGATCGTCGCCAGCAAAGTTACGGTAGCTCGATTCGCCGATTACGTTGCAAGCGATCTGAAAATGCCAATTGTCGATAAGACTGGGATTGTCGGTGATTTCGATATTACGGTGCAATACTCGCGCAATCCTGACGTTAGCTCTGCTCCGTCTGTATTCACCGCACTACAGGACATATTAGGACTGAAACTCGATCCAGCCAAAGTGCCCGTTGAAATTCTCGTCGTGGATCACGTCGAAAAATCTCCCACCGCCAATTAGCAACTGAACGCATGTCGAGTGGCAAGTGGGATGCTCCGCTACAGGCGTACGGGATTGGTCCATCGCAATCCTTTGAATCTGGCGAAGTCCGGTCAGTGCTCGCAGGCACCAATCCCAGTCAGCCCCCCACCGTGCGCCTTCACCCGCACCCCCCTTACTGAAAAAACGCAATCGCCCGACCCGACCACGCCACGCCAAACCACAAACATAACGACATCGCGCTGAGCGCCACATTACGCCCCCGCGAACTCGCTTCCGGCACCGTCCGGATCACCCTCCGAAACACCAGAAACTGGTAGAGCAGGGACACACAAAGCAGCGACATCTTGATCCGGAACGGCCCATTATGCGCATACCGCGTCGGATCCGGCAGAAAAACAAGAATGCCGGAGACGATCGTCAGCGCCATCCCCGCCTTCACCCACGGCCAGAGTTGCTCCGCCAGAAACGGCAGTTCCAGCCTCCGGAACCCCACCCCCAGCAGCCGCAGATTCAGCACCAGCATCGTTCCCAGCAGCATCGTAATCCCTGCCAGGTGCAGCGACTGCACCGATGGCACCCCATACGGCGTGTCTCGGATGAATGCGTAGTCCTTCGAGTAGTAACACCACTGCACGAAGTGGTCAATCAGGGTTTTCAGCATAGGATTTTGGCCGGGAGTCCCTTACAATTCGTACGCCATCGTCCGGCCGCAGGCGATCACGCCAAACCAGAAAACCAGCGACAGCACCGCAATGATCCGCGCACCCACCGGCGTGCTGCCCTGTTCCCATTCCGCCATTTTGGGGTAGTATTTGAGCTGGTAATAAAGGGCGTTCAACCCCGCCAGCACCATCAGAATCACCTTGATCCGAAAGAACGTGTTGCCGTAAACTTTCACCGCCTGCGCGGCAAACAGCAGCAAGCCTGTCACCATCATGACTCCGAAGCCAGTCAGCGTCCACGGCATCAGTTGCTGCATCATCAATGACACGCGCTGGCTGCGGAATGAGATCCGCAGCAGCCGCATGTCCAGAATCATCACCATGCCCACCGAGAAAGAGAGCGACAGAATGTGGCTCCCCTCAACCAAAGGAAACATGAAATCCGACTGCTTGAGACCCACGGCCCATCCCGTGTGTTGAAGCCAGTCCAAAACGCTGTGCAGATCCATGGAACGAACTATTGTCCGTTCGCCGGCGGCGGAGGTGCCGACCCGTCCGCGGCAGGTCGCGCAATGTCGTGATACAGGCGCTTCCCGTCGGGCATGACCGCATAGAACAGCGAAACGCCCTTCGACCCATCCTTCATCGGGTGACCCACCACCGTGATCGGGTCGCCCACCTTATAGGTAGCCCGGTTCCAGCCCTGCTTCGACATGATGTTGACCGCGCCGCCCTCGATATCCCATGTGCCGACCGTGGCCTTATCACGGCCCTCCGGTACCTTCATGATGATGTGGGTGTGGGGGTTCTCCCAGTTGTACTCCAGCACGACCCCCGTGTACGTTACGTTCTTCGACATTTCGAACATCGCGAACGAGTGGTGCGCGTATACCGCCGTCGCACCAAATAATAGAACGGACAAACCTTGTCCAATCGCACGGGTTACTTTCATGACCAAACTCCTTATCTGACAGAATGGAATCGAACGACTTCGAACACAATTGTATCCGAACCAGCTTTGACGTATTGTCAACGCAATCCCCATGGCTCCGCAAGCCTGTGACTGTCCCGGCGTGCTAAGTAAATTGTTATCAGTAGGCTAGGCTATAAGAACGAATGGCGTCCCGGACGGTACAGGACGCCGTTTTTCCTTTGTTTTTTCGTGTTATACTTTTGTGGCGAACAGGTGACAGACCAACCCTGTTCGAGCGGCTCCAAATGTCTACTACACTTGCAACACGAGTCGCCCCGTCGGCGCCTGATCCGCTGGCCCCGGCCGACCGGGATGAGGTCTGCCGGCAACTCGAACGAATCCAGTCGAGCGCCGTCTTCGGCACCAGCAAGCGCTACCCGGCGTTCCTGCGCTTCGTCGTCGAAACCACCCTCGATGGCAATTCCGACTGCCTCAAAGAACGTACCATCGGCGTCGAAGTCTTCGGCCGCGCCGCCGATTACGACACCAATTCCGACCACGTCGTGCGCTCCACCGCCGGCGAAGTCCGCCGCCGCCTGGCACAATATTATGCCGACCCGGGCCACGCCTCCGAAGTTCGCGTCGAATTGCCTCTGGGCTCCTACATCCCCCAGTTCCGCTGGCCCGCTGCTGAACTGGCGCCGGTCGAAGCTGTTCCGCATGTCCTCCCCGCACTGGAAGTTGCCGAATCCGCGCCACCGGTCCAACGATCTCGCGCCTCGGGCAAGCGGACTCTATGGCTCGCCCTCCCGGCAGCCGCCGCTCTCCTCTTCCTTCTGCGCGGCCCACTTGGCCTCCAGCAGACCGACCTCGATCAGTTCTGGAATCCCGTCTTCGTCTCCGCCAAACCGGTCCTGATCTGCCTGGGCAGCCGTTTCGGCGGGGCGACCCAGCAAAAGGACGATTTCCTCGCCGCAGACCCCCTCATGCGCCCGGTCACCATGACGGACGCCGTCACACTCGCAAGACTCACCGACTATATCGGCGGTCGCCACGCCACCTACCGAATCCTCAACCCCGACCTGACCACGCTGGCCGATCTCCGCGACTCCCCTGCCATCCTGATCGGCGTCCGAAACAACAACTGGGCCATCAAATCGGCGGACAAACTGCGCTTCAGTCTCGACGTCACCTCCAGACCCGTCGCCATTCGCGACAACCAGAACCCCTCCCGTTCATGGTCGGCCACCCCCGGCTTAACCGGCCTCGAATCGGGCCGCGACTACGCCATCGTCTCCCGCGTAGCCGATCCCGGCGTGGAGCAGGTCATCGTCACCGTCGGCGGCCTCGGCCCCAACGGCACGCTCGCAGCCGGCGAGTTCGTGACCAATGACGCCTACATGAAGAAGCTGGAAGCCTACGCGCCATCAGGCTGGCAGCACAGGAACCTCCAGGCCGTAATCTCCACCGAAGTGGTCCGGGGCAGCTCAGGCCCGCCAAGAATCGAAACCGCATACTTCTGGTAGGCCCTCATCGTAGTCCGGCCCCATCACTGCAAGACCATGTGTGGGGCAGGGCTTCTGCCTTGCCGCCAGGCTTCCGTCCCGCGCCTCTCACCAGGCTCGCCATTTGCAACACCCGCCGAGCCGTTTCCCGCACAATTCACCGCCGCACCTGGTCCACTTCACATCGGCGATTCGCACCACCGCGCCGTTGATGCAAATCACATCGGATGGTTCATTACGGACCACACTGTAACGCTTTCCTGACGGCAGCTCGCGGATCTGATCCGCATCGCGGCCTGGTGCGAATCCCGGCCCCTCGCTGGAGTCTGGAGCAACTGGCAGACGTAAGGCGAGCGCCATCGGTTTCAAACAAAATGGGAGGAAAATATGAGTGTTAAGTTTTGTAAAATCCGGAGGCTTTCACACTATTTGCGGTAGAAAGGGTTGTGGACGCTCTGCCAACGCTTTTGCTTGTGGACGATGACTTGGATCTGTGCGCACTGATGACAGAATTCTTCGTTCAGCATGGTTACCGTACCGAATGCTCCCACAATGGACGGGACGCCCTGGCCCGGCTCCTGGCCGCGGAATATGACCTCGTGATCCTGGATGTCATGCTCCCCGTGATCAACGGTCTTGAGATACTGCGTCAGACTCGCAAGGCCAGTCTGGTGCCCATAATCATGCTCACCGCACGCACATCCAGAGCGGATCGCGTCAACGGTCTGAACTCCGGTGCCGACGATTATCTGGCGAAGCCATTTGAGCCGGAGGAGTTGCTGGCACGCATTCGCGCAGTACTACGGCGCGCAGGAAGAACGGACACGGTTCCCTGTCTGCCGCTGCGGTTCGGGGGGCTGGAACTCAACGCACGTACTCGCGAGGTCTGGTTCAATGCCGATCCCGTCGCCATTACCGGTATCGAGTTTGATGTTCTTGAATTCCTGATGAGGTCGGCAGGACGTATCGTTTCACGCGATGAGCTGGCAGCCGTACTCTATCAACGTGAGGCGACGCCCTTTGAGCGGTCTATTGATGTCCACATTTGTCATCTTCGCCGCAAACTGAAGCACAGGGATGCACCGGTCATCCGAACCATTCGGGGTGCTGGGTATCTGTTTGCACAGCGCGTCGGGCGAGAAGTATGAAGTCAATTTTCACGAAGATAGTTGTCTGGTCATGCGGAACGTTCCTCATGTCGCTCGTTGCCCTCTTCCTGCTCACAGTGTTTATCGCGCGACACTCTGAGCGTGGGCGAGGCCCGCTTCCCGGGATGGAAGCGTTCGAACTCGTTGAATTACGCAAGGTCTACGAAACCGCCGGGCAGGGCGATGCCGCTGCATTTCTGGCCCGCCTGGACACGGCGTTCGGTGCGCGGCATTATTTCCTGAATGGAGCCGGCCTGGATGTGCTCACAGGCCAGGATCGTTCGGCGCTGCTCGCATCGGTAGGGCATCGATCGGACACTCCGATGCTTTCTCCGGAAGGTTTGCTGACCGAATCCACTTCGAACGACGGCAAATACCGCCTCCTGGCGAAGCTGCCGCCACCTTTTGAACTCTCAAACTTCCTTCCTTACTGTGGCCTGATATTGCTGGCCATTGGGTTGCTTTCCTGGCCCTTAGCCGTAAATATTGGTGCCCCGCTCCGCACACTCGCAACCGTGGTCGATCATTTCGGGGCGGGTGACGTTTCCGCTCGCTTACACCTGAGCCGGCACGACGAAATCGGACACCTTGCGGAGTCCTACAATCGCATGGCGGACCGAATCGAGACACTACTGATCGCCGAGAGGCAATTGTTACAGGACGTCTCTCATGAGCTTCGATCACCGCTGGCGCGTCTGACTCTTGCGGCTGAGTTGGCGCGAACCGCGCCCGACCGTGGCGCGGCGTTCCGTCGTGTGAGAAAAGAAGTATCGCGTCTGAACGAACTCATCGGCGCCTTGCTTGAAGTGACGCGCAATGAAGGCGATCCATCCAGTCGCACCAGCACGGTTTTCGCTCTCGACGAACTCCTCCGCCAGGTTGTGGAAGACTGCAGGCTTGAGAACCCGGTTCGTGACGGTGGCATTTTGCTCTTAACTGCGGACCCGGCTCCAGTTGTCGGTGATCGCGAACTGATACGGCGCGCCGTCGAAAACGTGTTGCGGAACGCGATGCGTTTTAACCCGGGTGAATCCAAAGTCGAGGTCATACTCACCTGCGAAGGCAAACGCGCGCGCATCCAGGTGAGGGACTTTGGACCCGGGGTTCCCGACGTTTACCTAACCAGGATATTTCAGCCGTTCTTCCGCGTGGATGACTCCCGGAACGATTCCACCGGCGGATCCGGCCTTGGCCTCTCAATAGCGCTCCGGGCAGCCAAATTGCACGGTGGTGACATCCACGCTGCAAACGCTCACCCGGGACTCCTTGTGAATATCGAGCTTCCTTTGGGAAGCGTCCCTGACGCCAGCGCCTGATATCGGTGCCAGCGTGCGCCGCTGTCACTGGACAGGAATGAAGATGCTCTTTTGGGCCCTGAACCCGTTGGCGGATGCCTGCAACAGCATATCGCCGCTACCGACATCGGGAACCACTACATTGAACTGATAGAGCCCCGATCCCACCAGCCCGCTGAACCTGACCTCGGCAGGAACGTCTCCGATAGAGATGCCTGGCGTGTCTACCAGCGGCGCTACACCGGACCATGCCTTTCCTGCCGGAACCACAGGGTCGGTTGGCCCAAAGCCGACTCCGAACAGAATCAGGGTTTCACCGGCTCTCACCGGACGCGTCGGGAAGGAAAATGCACCCGTTGGCCCAATCCGGTCGTACCCCGCGCCGCTGTTGCCGGGGCTGCCCGGCGTTAACACAATCCCCGCGGCATACTTCTGGCTAAAGAGACTGAATGAAGGTGCATATTGCCTCACATTGACGGATTGGGAACTGCTCCCGCCGGGATTTGTCACCGTCACCACCACCGTTCCCGTGCTGGTTGAGTCCGGTACCTGTGCATTGATCTGCGTCGGGCTCACGTAAGCCAGGTATGCCGGAAGCGAATCGATGGTGACCGCCGTATTGCCGAGTTTGGTTGGAAACTCACCGTTCCAGTCAGAGCTCCCACTGGCGAGATTTGTTCCAAAAATTGAAATCCACGAACCGGGGGCAATCGCAGTTGTTGATCCAAAGAGCGGGACCACACCATTCGTGGCGATTGTCGGAGCAACGCCCGAGGTCGGCGTCAGCAGACGGATGCGCGAATCCTGATAACCCCCATTCGTAGGTGCATTGGCAATGAAGAGCGTTCCGTTAGGTCCCCTACTCACTCCGGGGTAATCCAGCGTCGCAGCTCCCGCTGGCCCGCCATCCCCATAACTTCCGATCGCGCCAGAGCCGGCAATTGTGGTTATCACGCCAAGGGAACTCACTTTCCGGATCACCTGATTGCCGGTATCGGCGATCAGTATATTGCCGGCATCGTCCAGTGCCACAGCCTGCGGTTGGTTCAGTGCCGCTTTTGTAGCGGCACTCCCGTCGCCCGTGTAACCAATCGCACCAGTGCCGGCCACGGAGTCAATCGTGCCATTCGTAACCTTGCGAACAAAGCCTCCGAGATCGGCGATATAAAGACTCCCTCTGTTGTCGATGGCAATACCGTAGGGGGCTACCCTGGCGCTGGTTGCGGCACCTCCGTCGCCGGAACTTCCTGAGATGCCGTTACCCGCCACGGTCGTAATGATACCGCTGGAATCTACTCTTCGGACGCGGGAGTGTCCCGTATCCGAAATATAGAGATTGCCCCCGGAGTCCAGAGCCACTGCCCATGGCACGCTGAGACTCGCGCTGGTGGCCGGTCCTCCATCGCCTACGTCGGAACCGGAATAACTGCCCCCTCCCACCACGGTTGTGATGATGCCATTCCCGTCGACCTTGCGGATGCGGCTATTCAACCTGTCGGCAATGTAAAGGTTTCCTGCTGCATCCACCGCAACACCCGTGGGCGCATGGAGGAGGGCGCTCGTCGCCGGCCCGCCGTCGCCTGAGAAGCCACCCGCCAGTGACGACGAACCCGCTACCGTGGAAATGATGCCATTCGCCGCCACATGACGAATCAGGTTATCCCCGGTATCCGCGATATAGAAATCGCCTGCGTTGCCAGTGGCCACGGCCACGGGCGAGTTCAGATGAGCGCTCGCGGCATCCCTTCCGTCGCCAATACTGGGTGCGAACACATAAGGGCTACTCGCGAAGATATAGGGGTTACCACCGGCGACCGTTGAAATAAGATATCCCTGTCCGTTACAGGGAAGAGGTACGAGTGTAGTTATGGCCCCGGTAATACCTGTCAGGAAAGTCTTTCCGAACAACACACGCAGGGAACGCTCCAGCTTCACGTTGATTCTCCTTAAAAAAGTAGTCGATCAAGCGTAGATGCGGGTGCTGAAGAAATAGTTGCGACATTCAACTCCGTGCAATGCAAAAAAAGCCGCCGTCGAAATTTTACATTTCTTAACAAACATATCTGTTGACTCGCAGCTATAACGTGAACGCCGCCTTCTAATCGACGCTTACAGAGATAGCCTCTGAACTTACTCACTACTTTACAGTTCGGTGCCTGCAAACGAATGTTAAGTAGTGTTAAAGGCTGAGTGTTAAGAAGTGTTAAATGGCTACTGACTGAGAAACGCTGCCGGAATCGCGGGCCGTCCAAGAGGCATTACCCTCATGCGGAAACGCTTGTTAGTCATATTCCTAATCGCACTGCCAATGTCCCTCCCGCTACTCGGTCAGGACACCGCCTCTCTGCGCGTCGTCATTACTGATCCCAGCGGCGCAGAGGTGCCCGACGCCCGGGTCGTGCTGAATGAGAGCCTGCACGCTACGCAACGTGTCATTGTCGGCGGCGCGGAACGAACAATGTATATCCTTGCCGGGCTGGATCCTGGCCTCTACCGGCTGGAAGTGACTAAGTCCGGATTTGATGCATATGTGGTGGAAGGCTTACGTCTCCACGCGCGCGAAAGCCAGGTCCTGCGTGTGGACTTGCGTCTCAGCGCTGCGGAGAAGCAGACCGTAACGGTACGCGGCGAGGAAGAAGGGATAGCGTCCGATCCGTCCGCCGGCATGGCTGTAGAAGGCGCCTACCTCTCAGCGCTCCCCATCAACAACCGCAGCTTCACCAGTCTGTTGACTTTGGCCCCCGGACTGACATACGCCGGTGCGGGGCCGGACGGAGGAATACATTCCAACGGTCTGCGCTCGAACACGAACTACTACACGATAGACGGCGTGAGCGCCAATACCGGCGTGGGCGGAGGTCCCGGGCCAGGTGGAGGTCCCGGTGGGCCGGGCGGCGGCATCGGCGGCTCAGGTGCAAATGGCACAGGTCTCGCCACAAACGCTTCGGGAGACTCATCCAACCTCATCTCAGTGGATTCCATCAAAGAGATGCAGGTTCAGGTGTCCACCTTTGCTCCGGAGTTTGGCCGCTCACCGGGTGCCCAGGTGTCCATCACCAGCCGCGGCGGAACGAATGAATACCACGGATCGGCCGTTGAATTCTTTCGCAACACCGTTCTGAATGCGAACGATTGGTTCGGTAATCTGAACGGTCTTGGGCGCGGAGCCCAGAGGCTCAACGACGCCGCTGCCACCCTGGGTGGCCCCATGCGGAAGAACGCTATATTCTTCTTCGCCTCATTTGAAGGCTCTCACCTCGTTCAGCCGCACACTGAAATCGACACCGTGCCCGACAATGCCGTCCGCAATCGGATCAAGAGCGGTCTCAGTCAGTATCTGAACGCCTTTCCCCGTGCGAACGGCCCTTCGCTCGATATCGATGTGGCCGAATTCGTAGCCACTTACTCGACGCCTTCTACTTCGAGTTCGGAGAGCTTTCGCATCGACCGCATAGTAAATTCCGAATTGACCGAGTTCTTCCGCCTGTCCGTCTCTCCTTCTTCCGCTTCCAGCCGTGGAGGACTCAATTCGACGGCCAACAGCGTGACGCAGCGCGTGTCCAACACGCAGTCGCTTACGGGAGGTGCCACCTGGGCGCACGACGATACCATCCGTAACCTCCGCGTGAATGCAACCCGGACCATGTTGCGGTCCAGTTCCGGCATGGATACGTTCGGCGGCGCACAACTGCTGTCCGATTCTTCGATATTTCCCACCGGCGTCAACTCAAACGACGGCACTTTTTCGCTGAATGTCAATGGTCTGGGAGCGTATACGGTCGGTGGCCGGAGCGACACAGCGCAAAATCAGTTCAATATCGTCGGGGACGAATCGGGAATCGGCGGCAGTATCACAGCGAAGATCGGGTTCGACTATCGCCTGCTGCTGCCCGCATACAAGGTCAGTCCGTTCACTGAGACAGTTTCGTTCAACGGGCTTACGAACGGTACCGATTCCCTGCTGTCCGGTACCGCGCAGAACGCCATACTGACTTCGAACATCACGGACCGGAATCCGGTTTATCACAACTGGTCGGCGTACTTTCAGAACACATGGAAGAACACGCGGTTTACGACTCTGACCTACGGCGTGCGTTGGGACGTGAATCCCGCGCCGACCGTCAGCAGCGGGCCTCATCCGTATGGCCTCGACAGTTCCAATAATCTGAACGCCGCCGCTCCGCTGTATCGTACCCGGTGGTTCAATATCGCGCCGCGATTCGGCCTTGCCAGCGAACTGACCCACAAGGCGCATCGGCAACTCGTTGTACGGGGTGGCGCTGGCATGTTTTACGACACAGGCTACGGCGCGACCGCATCGGCGTTCGGCAATCCGCCCTATTCCAACTCGGTCATCACGACCGAACCTGTGTTCCCTCTGAATGCAAACGTCAACCAGGTTCCTGTATTGCCGCCGACAACGCCATATGGCGTGATCAGCGGAGCCAGCGCCTCTCTCAAATCGCCAGTGGTCTACCAGTTCAGCGCCACTTTCGAGAAAAACCTCGGACAGGGAAAAGTCCTGAGCGCCGGTTTCATTGGCAGTCATGGAACCAGCCTTCTCACGACACAAACCCAGCCAGGCTTTTTTACCTCGACTTACAGTATGCTGCAACTGACTTCGAATGGCGGAAATTCCGACTATCGTGCCTTTCAGACGCAATACCGCCAGATGGTAGGGCATGTTCTAACCACTCAGGTTGCATACACTTTCGGTCACAGCGTCGATACACAATCGAATGACGCCGGGTTTGGCGGCTTCGGGATCGTCAGCGGAACCAGCACCGGGCCGTCGAACTATGACATTCGCCACTCGATGACGGCAACCGCAAGTCTGGCGATCCCGTCGCCCGCCGGCCAATATAAGTTCCTGAGTCCGGTGTTGGGTCACTGGAACATCGACCTGAATGCTTCCCTTCATAGTTCGCTGCCGTTTGACGTGCAGGGGCAAGCCATACAGTCGGGCACGAATTGCCCTGCATCCGGACCCGCTGTCAGCCTGTGCCGCCAGGGCTTCGCAGGCCTTGTTCGTCCCGACCTTACCGGAGAACCGATATGGATCTCCGATGCATCCGTTCCGGGTGGCCGTCGGCTCAACGCGGCGGCCTTCTCCATTCCGACCAGCGGTGAAGGTTCCGAACCGCGGAATGCCCTGCGCGGCTTCGGCTATTCGAACGTGGATCTCAGCCTGCGGAAGAGGATCCGTATAACGGAAGGCATCTCGTTCAATCTTCGGGCGGACGCCTATAACGCGCTCAACCATCCCAACTTTGCCAACCCCTCCCCGATCGAGGGCGCGAACCTCTCCAACGCGAATTTCGGCATCGCAACCCGGATGCTCTACAACGGCGCGGGAGGCGGATCCGTACAAAGTTCGGGTGCGCCGCGCTCGGTGCAGCTTTCGCTTCGCGTGGAATTCTGATCTCAACGAAATGCTCCCGTCACCTCAGGTCCTCCTCCACAAAGCGGACTCCGGGCGGGTTCTGCTCATTAGACCCACGCGGTCCTTCGCAGTCAATTCGAATAGAAAATTATATCAAGGGGAACAGATGATCCTGAAAGGCTTTACCCGTACTGTACTTGCTTTTGTGTTCACATGCGCGAGCTTGTTTGGCCAAACGGTGGCCAGTTCGCTGGTCGGGACCGTAGTCGATCCGGGCGGTGCAGCCGTCTCCGAAGCTGAAGTTCTTCTGACCAACGACGGAACCAATGCGACACAATCCAGCACTACCGACAGCCGCGGCGACTACCGGTTCCTCAATGTCGCCCCAGGCACTTACACCGTGTCAGTGAAGTCCGTGGCACGTTTCAAGGTCGGAAGAGAGACTGGCGTTGTCGTACTGGGGCAGGAGATAAGAAACGCGGGCACGATAGTCCTCGTGCGTGGGCTCACAACCGATGTGAATAGCGTTCCGGCTGCCCGGACGCAACTTCAGACGGCCGATTCGGCAAAATCCGGCACCATAGATTCCAGGCAACTGGAAAATCTCACCCAGAAGGGGCGGGATCTGTTTGGTTACCTGCGGCTCATCCCTGGTGTCGTCGACACCACGGCGCGTCGCGATGTGACGGGGCCCAACAGCATCGAAGGCCTTGCCATTGACGGCAACCCTTCGGCGATCAACTTCACCGTCGATGGCGTCACCGGTCTCGATACCGGAACCAATAGCCAGGTCCACGTCGAACCAAACCTCGACGCCATCCAGGAAATCCGCGTACTCCAGTCGAATTACCAGGCCGAATACGGACGCAATTCCGGCGGAGTCGTCACAGTCGTCACAAAGAGCGGTACCAGTGAGTTCCACGGCTCGGCCTCGTGGAATCACCGCAATACGGAATTCAATGCAAATAGCTGGGCGAACAACCACACTCTCACCAGTGCCGGCACCGCCGAGCCACGAGCGCCTTACAAATTCAATGTCGAAACCTACGGTATCGGCGGCCCGCTCTTTATCCCAAACGTTGCAAATTCGGGAAGGCAGAAGCTTTTCTTCTTCTGGTCTCAGGAACGAACCGGGCAGTTCGTCCCCGCTCCCACCCAAATGACCTACATGCCCACCACGAAGGAACGGGGCGGTGACTTCTCGCAGACATACAACAACGCGAACGGAAACCCGGTGGCAACCAGGGTCCTCGATCCAGCCAGCAATAACGCGCAGTTCCCGGGCAATATCATTCCCTCATCGCGGCTTAATTCGACGGGAACGGCTTTGCTGGGCTTCTTCCCCACGCCAAACTTCTCCCCGACGCAGACGGACCAGTTGTACGTCGATAACTATTTTGAGCAGGGCAGCGACAAGTACGCACGCCGTAACGACGTGCTTCGCATCGACTCACATATCACCTCCAGGATCAGTGCCGGGCTCCGCTGGATCAACGACCAGAACAGCGCTGCCGGGCTCTTCGAGGGGGTCCAGTTCGATCAGACTTACGGCAGTAGCGCGCTGAGTAAGAATATGTCCCCGATAGTCCATCAGATCCCTGGCCGTGGATTCCGGATATCCCTGGTTTCCGCAATTGCACCAGCGGCGGTGAATGAGTTCATCCTGGGGAGAAGCTGGAACAAATCCGCCTACACCACAACCGACAATTACGCATCGGAATCGCGAACTCTGGAATCCGGACTGCCGAAACTGTTTCCCGTTCAGGTGCCCACCAACGGCTACGCCGACATTTTACCGACATTCACATTTGGTGGCAGCGGTCTGCCCGCCTCCGCCGTGTATACGCGCACTGGCAAGTCGGCTGGCGAGTCGGAGAGTTCCAATAGTCTCTGGATGCTGGAGGACAACATCAGCCGGACCATTGGCCACCACGCGATCAAGGCGGGCCTCTACGGTGAGCGAACCAGCCGGACGCAATCCGCCGGACAGAACTACGCGGGGGCCTACAGCTTCGCCGCCGACTCGTCGGTTCCCTCTCTCAATACGAATGACGGCTACGCAAATGCTTTGCTGGGGCTTGTCAACAGTTATGGCCAGTACAATTCGTCCACCACGAGCAGCATCCTCTACAACAATATGGAACTCTATGTTCAGGACAACTGGAAGGTGAGCCGCCGGCTGACACTCGATCTGGGGGTCCGACTTTACCACCAGACGCCGCCGACAGACTCGTATGGCACATTCGTCAACTTCGTTCCAGCCGACTACATTCCATCCGCGATGGCGCGCATTTATCGCCCGTACTGCGCGAAAAGCGCAACGTGCAGTTCGGCTGCGGACGGCCTTGTCGCGAGAGATCCTCTTGCCGGCGCCACCACGGACAGCGGCTACATCGGCGACATCGTTGCGGCTTCGGGAAATCCTGCAACTGGCTTGGTCACTCTCGGGGCATCGAGTTCCCCCTATCGTCTGCCCGGAGTCGAAGTCGGCCCTCGAATGGGCGTTGCCTGGGATCTACTTGGGAATGGCAGGACCGTTATCCGCGGCGGCTGGGGTTTGTATCATAATCGCCTCGCAACAGACGCGGTGACCGGCCTGGCCGGACAAGCTCCGCAATCCTATGGGCAAGTTGTCCACAATGTTACATTTTCCCGGATTTCCGCACCGAATACCGGTGCCGCGCCGCACCTCAATAACGGCGTGATCGCTCCCTTATCGCCATACTCCTGGCCTTCGTCCGTTCCGTCGCAGGGAGTGGGGAACGGCAGTCTCGATATCCAGCACCTGTTCGGGAAAACAATGGCTGTAGATATCGGATACACAACGAACTACAGCTATAAGCAGTTCCTCACGTACGACCTGAACTACATTCCTGTTGGCACAAGTTGGCCGTTCAATACGTCGAATCTGAATCCCACTACTGCGGGCAATACCAGCGCGGACATTGGTTCTGTTTACGAACGCTCCAGATATCCTGGCTACGGCAGTATTACGGGTGCAGCGTTTCTCGGATCGAGTAACTACAACGCCCTCACTGCGACGCTCAGCCGGCAAATGGCCCACGGTTTGGCGTTCGGTGCTGCGTACACCTTGTCGAAAGCGAACGGCGTCGCGGTATACAGCCCGGAGGTTGCGGATAACAGGGTCTATAACTACGGTCGTCTGGCAGCGGATCGCAAACACAACCTCCAGATAAGCTATGCCTACAATGTCCCCGGCTTCCCCGGGAAGAGCGGATTCACTGCAGTGAGGTATCTTACAGATCATTGGCAGCTATCCGGAATCACAAGTCTGCAAAGTGGTGCCCCGTATAGTCCCTCGTGCGCCGTCACGGCGGGTCAGTCGGCGCCCGCCAGTTATACCGGAACACCGGACCTGGCTGTCCGTTGCAATGTGATTGGCAATCCGTCGTCCGGCGTGGGATCGAACGGCAACGGGCAGGTGTTCTTCAACGCCAGCGCGTTTGCCTTGCCGGCATTGGCTACTGGCCCCAACAACTCAATCGTCGGACCGGCTGTTCTGGGCAATCTGGGCGGTGGCGCGGGTGTCCTGAGTCTTCCCCACACGACAAACTCGGATATCACGCTCACGAAGAACATTCCGGTCATGGGCAGTGAGACGCGTGTCCTGAAGCTGCAGGTTCAGGCTTACAATGTCTTCAACCACACGGAAATCAGCGGTGTCAACACCGCGATTCAGTTCAATCCGTCCACCAATGTCGTGTCGAATCCGGCCGCTGTCGGGAATGTGAACGCAACACTGCCGGGCCGGGTATTGGCGTTTTCGGTCCGCCTTCTCTTTTGAGCGGGCAGCCTGTGCATGGCGGGCAGAACTGGACAGTAAGCGCATCACGAACCTCAACTCGTTGGTAAGTTACCGCTTGGCGCGAAATTTCAGACGTCACCGCATTTGGATCGCCGCCGAAGTTTGCAATGTTGACCTTGATCCATTGCAGCCCGAAGACCAGATCCAATTGGCTGATGTTCGCCGAATTCTGGTACTGCGAGCCAAACTTCTCCAGATTGAGGAATCCATGCGCGTTGAGCCGGTGATTCAGCCCCACCACAATGATGTCCCCGGGTCGCGCCAGCCTCTCTCCGTCGTACGATTTCAGTTCTTCGTTCGACCCCGTTGCATACCCGCCGCCGTGAATCTAAACCAGCACCGCGCGCTCCCTGTTGTCGTTGATCCCCGGCGTCCAGATGCTGAGATTGAGCACATCCTCGCCCGGAATGCCGTCGCTCCAGTCGTAAATGAAGCGTTCCTCGTCGTTATTCCAGCCCGCACGCGCCGCCATCGGACACGTGTGCGTGTAACAGGCATGCCCCGCACCTTGCCATACTGCGTCTCCACCACGCCCTTACTGTCGGACGAAATCAGGATTGGTCCCGCAACCACGGGCTTCCTCACGGCCGGTGCCGAAGCCTGCACCGGCACCTGAGCGAGAGCCGCTTCGGCCGCAATCAATCCGGCGCTCGTACCAGGAAAGCCGCGTCTCGAAACAGCAGCGGTAATAAGGTTGTTCTTCATGGGGCCTCCGCTGTTGCCAATCCCGCCTTTCGGCAAACATGCAGCATACAATTGGTGTTTTGAACACAGGTAGAACTTCATGACACTCACATCGAAATCCCTCGCAGGCCTGATTCTTGCGGCCACACTTCCCGCAGCCTTCGCCCAGACCGCAAAACCCGCCTGCCCCGCGCCGCTCGCCACCGAAGCCAAACCCTGGCTCAACGCAAAGTACTCCCCGCAGTGCCGCGCCCAATTCGCGCTCGCCCAGTTCAAGACTCTCGATGAGAAATTTGCTTACCTGTCCGCAGGCGCGGGTGGCGGACGCGGTGCCGCAGCCCCCGCTCCCGGCGTCGATCTCGGCCTCACCAAAGGTGGCGCGGTCGATGGCCCCGCCGGCATCGCGCGCGGCACTGGCGTCACTGCCTTCCCCACGCCCCTCTCCATTGCAGCCACCTTTGATCCCGCCATGGCCACCCGCTTCGGCGATCTCATGGGGCAGGACTTCTTTGACTTCGGCCTCAACGGCGTCACCGGCCCCGCCATGGATATGGCACGCACCTGGCACTTTGGCCGCGTCACCGAAAGCTTCGGGGAAGACCCCTTCCTCGCCGCCGGCATCGTGGCCCCGGAGGTCAAGGCGATTCAGTCGCACCATGTGCTCACCACCATGAAGCACTACGCGGCCTACACGCAGGAGCAGAACCGCACCGGCGAACAGCCCACCGGCACAAAGACTGCGAATAATGAGGAAGTCAGCGAACGCGCCCTCCGCGAAATCTACCTGCCGGATTTCCGCGCCGCCGTGACCAAAGGCGGTGGTGGCGGCATCATGTGCTCCTTCCCCCGCGTCAACGGTCAGTACGCCTGCGAAAATCCGCATCTCCTCAACATCCTCAAGAACGAATGGGGCTTCGATGGCGTCGTGGTTCCCGACTTTCCCGACGCCCAGCGCACCATCATCCCCGCTTTTCTCGCCGGCCTCGATAGCGGCACCATGGCTCCCCGCGCCCCCGGACGCGCGACCACCGATGCCTCAGCCTTCTCCGGCGAAAAGAGCCTCCGCCAGGGTGTCGACGAAGGCACCGTCCCCGTCAGTCGCATTGACGATCTCATTCTTCGCCGCCTTATCCCCGGCTTCCGCATCGGCGTCTTCGACAATCCCGCGAAGAAGAAGGGTGACGACATCTCCACTCCCGAACGCCGCACCGCCGCCGTCGAACTGATCACGGCAGGCTCGGTGCTTCTCAAGAACGCCAATGGAATTCTTCCCTTCAGCCCGACCGTGAAATCCGTCGCGATCATCGGCACGCAGGCCACCGACAAAGCCGTAGCCGTCGAGCAGGGCTCCGCCTGGGTGAAGCCCACGCACCTCTGGCCCGTCATTGATGCAGTCCGCGAACGCGCAGGGCAGGTCGTCAAAGTGAACTTCGCCCCGGGCACCCTCGGCCTGTCACCGCTCCCCAATGCGCCCAAGTCGATGCTGAAAACTCCGTCCGGCCAGCAGGGCGTACAGGTCGAATTCTTCGCTAACCCGCGCCGCGATTTCACAGGCCAGCCGCTCGCCACCCAAACCATCGACGGCTTCTACATCGATAAGCCCCCGGTTCTCGGTATGCCAGACAAAGACACTCTCCCGAAAGATCTCCAATGGTCCGCGCGCTACACCGCCACCTTCACTCCCACGCAGACGGGCGTCCAGAAATTCACCATGTACGGCTCCGGCAGCGCGAAGCTCTTCATCAATGACAAACTCGTCGGCGAATATCTGCGGGCCGATTTCACGGACTCCGTTTTCGCCAATGTTCAGATGACCGCCGGCCAGTCCATGCCCATTCGCATTGAGTTTACGCCGCGCGAATCTCTGGGTGCCGCCGCCCGCGATCAGTTTGGTCTCAAGCTCGGCGTTTACAACGCGCTCGGCTGGTCCGCCCCGGATGACCTCATCGCGAAGGCTGTCGAAACAGCAAAGCAGTCCGATGTCGCTGTGGTCTTCGTCGGCCATCAGGTCGGCGAAGGCATGGATCGCCTCTCGCTCAGTCTCCCCAATGATCAGGAAGCGCTCATCGAAGCAGTGGCGAAAGCCAATCCGCGTACCATCGTCGTCCTCAACACAGGCGGTGCCGTCACCATGCCGTGGCTCGACCACGTGGCCGCCGTTCTCGAAATGTGGCTGCCGGGCGACGCGTACGGTTCCGCCGCCGCCAAGCTTCTCTTCGGAGATGCCGATCCCGGCGGTCGCCTCCCTGTGACCTTCCCCAAAGACGAAACCCAGGGTCCGGCGACAAAGCAGTCTCAATACCCCGGTGCCCTCTATCCCGATGGCTCTGTCGACACCACGCACTTCGACGAAGGCATCTTCATCGGCTACCGTTATTGGGATCAGAACAATCAGGTCCCGCTCTTCCCCTTCGGCTATGGCCTCTCCTACACGACCTTCACCATGAAAGGTCTCTCCGCCAAAGCCGATGCCGATGGCGGTGCCACCGTCGACGTCCAGGTTCACAACACAGGCAAGCGGCAGGGCGGGGAAACGGTCCAGGTCTATCTGGGTTTCCCGAAAGCGGCGGGCGAACCCCCGCGCCAGCTCAAGGGCATGGCCAAGGTCTCCCTCAAACCCGGCGAAGAGCGCACCGTTCACGTGAAACTCGATGCCGAGGCCTTCCAGTACTGGAACGAGACCGGCACCGCGTGGACCACTGCCCCCGGCACCTATCAGGTTATGGTCGGACGCTCCTCCAGAGACATCGTCTACACCGCCAGCGTGACCGCACGATCTTCAAAATGATTCCTCAATGCTGCGTCCCTGGAGCTTCGTGATTTGCCCGTTGGTTCATGGACCGGAAATGTACCGCCAGCATCACCATGCTGTAGAACTGGTCCGATGTTTTAACCTCCCCGGGCGCAAGGTCGAGTTCTACTAACATTTGATCGAGATCGGGGTGTCTCTGAATATATTCGCGCAGGGCAGCCCACTCCGTCTGTTCCTGCTTCGTTAACACCCGGTACCAGTCGCTTTCCTCAAACTTCGGCATCGCTTGCCTCCCGGCCCGCCGTGAATCAACGTGGGTTGGTTCTCTGCACCAGCGGCAGCAACTGGGCGTAACTGCCCCAGGTTTGCTGGTTGATCCAGGTCGCGTACTCCGTGCTGCTGGGCAGCCGATGCGAAGGTGTCACATCCTGGAAGACCTGATAAACGGCGCGTTGCCGCCACGCAGGAACGCTAAGTGTCGCAGCCGCTGCCGCCGGAAGATTCGCCTGTGCGCATGATCGTCGGAGGTACTGCTGGCAGGACGCGTCGTATGGATTCACGCTCGGCTGCGCCGGAGTCCCCACGCTGAGAACGGTGCGGGCTGGGCCCCGCAGATAGTCGCTGATCAGGTTTGCCGGCAGCCGGCTCAGCGTCAGCGTATCCAGCACAAGTGGCTGCCTGTCGCTCGACAAGACCTGTGACGGCTGCAGTACCTGTAGATTGCCAGCCCCCGACGCCACCAGATTGCCAGCCCCGGAAGCCACAAGGTTCCCTGCACCCGAAGCGACCAGGTTCCCCGCACCAGATGCCACCAGGTTCCCCGCGCCAGATGCCACCAGATTGCCCGCACCAGATGCCACCAGGTTCCCCGCACCGGAAGCCACAAGGTTCCCCGCACCCGAGGCAACAAGCGGCTGCCTCGCAACCAACTGCCAGGTAGTACCGCTCCACTGCGCTT
The DNA here is from genome assembly GCA_903875575.1 of uncultured Acidobacteriia bacterium. Taxonomy (GTDB): domain Bacteria; phylum Acidobacteriota; class Terriglobia; order Bryobacterales; family Bryobacteraceae; genus BOG-234. Next base: position 23,308 of record CAIQWJ010000064.1, read on the forward strand.
TCACCGGGTTTCCGTAGTTGTCCACCAGAACTCCGTGAGGCACACTGGCGGACGTCGTCTGGATCTGCTGACCGTTTACGTGGACGGCGTAGTTGCCTCCCCCGGAAGCGACCAGCGCGCCACTTGATATATCGAGGAAGAAATACCCCGGTCCCGCCGAACTGATCGGCTGGTGCCTTCCGTCCAGAATGTAACCCTGCCCATTCACTCCGGTGATCGGCCCAACGGACGTGAATTGACCCGGAGCCACACTCAACTGAAGAGGCTGACTCGCAGGAGCGGCAGTCGTAGCCAGCGCGATGGGAAACAGAGCGGGGGTGAGCGCATTGCCCGTGCAGGTATCCATCAGATACAGCGATGCATTCAGCCCGTTTGGATACGTGGCTGACCAGTTCATCGCCTGAATTTGCGCCCTGCCCTGTGCGAGTGGAACGTTGGTTGCGAGTTGCTGCTTCCCGCCAGGCAGCAGCAGAATGACGTTGACCGGGCACTGCGTCGGTGCGGGAGTGCCGCTCACAGTCCACTGCACCAGCCAGGCGGCGTTATTGGGGAAGCTTGGCGGCGACGTGATCTTCACGCTGAGAGTTGACGGAGCTGTTTGCGCCACCGGTGCGAAATGTTGTGCGATGTTTTGCTTCAGCATGCTGAAAGACGACCAGCTTCCATAGGTGGTTTGATTGCAGTTGCCATCAGTGCTGTAGTAGCCGGATGCCTCCTTCTTCCACGCGTCATGCCCGTTTAACTGCCGCCCGAGGGACATATAGGCCTCCGCGATCCATGGATCCTGGCATACCACGGAAGCCTGTAAATCGTTCGCGCGGACGGCGCTGAGCGCAGACGCATCGGAATAGCGGTGAGGATCGCACTCAATCAGACCGCCGTTCCACGGCAACGGCAGAGCGCCCGGCGCAACACGCCCGCCCGACGGATTAGGGCTTCTCCCAAAGGTGCTCTGGAAAAGCCTGTCGAAGCCTGCGTCGTTGCATTGCGCGTGTGCCGGTTGTACGCCCAGCAGCAGCATCGCGGCGGCAATTCCAAATACGGTCGTGAGTAATCTGCTCATGTTGTGCCAGTCATCCTCTTGCCTGTAAAGCGGAAAGTCATTCGGGCACCCCTCAAATATTCTTTCTTTCGATTTCCGCCGCCAACAACCGTGGAAAACAGCGAGTGATATTCTGAGCTATCTTCATGACGGTTCAACAGAGCGTCACGTACTGGCTAAGTCAATGGCGCGACGGCGATACCCAGGCCCTCGAACACGTCACGGAAGCGGTCTACCAGGAATTAAGACGCCTTGCCGTGCATTATCTGGACGGAGAAAAGTCCGGCCACACCCTGCAGCCCACTGACCTGGTGCATGAAGCGTACCTTCATATCTCCGGCATTCGGGAGTTCGACTGGAAAGCCCGCGGCCAGTTCGTCGGCGTCCTGGCCCAGATGATGCGGCGCATCCTGATCGACCATGCGCGGGGACGCGACGCTGCCAAACGGCAACCCGATGCTGTCTGGGAGGAACGGCAGAAACTGCTGTCCGCCGGCATCATCGACGTACTGGTAGTAGATCAATCTCTGACGCGCCTCGCGGTCCGCTTCCCGCGTCAGGCAAAGGTGGTGGAGTTACGGTTCTTTGGCGGGCTCGAATCTGCCGAAGCAGCCCAGGTCCTGGAAATCTCGCTCGCCACCGTCGAACGCGACTGGCGCTTCGCCAAAGCCTGGCTCCAGAAAGAATTCCAGAAGCCCTCATGACCGGCGATCAACGTCTCGCCGATCTTTTCGAACGCGCACTGTTGCTGCCGGAGCCGGAGCGCGACTCGTTTGTGACCGGCGAAGGCGCCGGCGACGAAGCCCTGCTCGCCGAATTGAAAGCGATGCTCCATGCCGATAATGCCGCCCAATCCACGGGCGCGTGGGAACGCCCCGGCATCGCTCACGCCGCCCGCATGGCCGTGCAATTGGGCGATCCCGCGATCGGCGAGAATGTGGGTCCGTATCGCATTGTCGAAGAACTCGGGCGCGGCGGCATGGGGATTGTTTACCGCGCGGTCCGGGACGATTCCGAATACCAGCAAACCGTCGCCATCAAACGGATTCGACGCGGCATGGACGCAGAGCAGATCATCGCCCGTTTCCGCGCCGAGCGTCAGATCCTCGCCAATCTGGTTCATCCTCACATTGCGCGGCTTCTGGACGGAGGCACCGATGCTGCCGGTCTGCCGTTCCTCGCGATGGAGTTCGTCGCGGGCGAGCCGCTCAACATTTACTGCGAAGCTCGCAAGCTCAGCCTGCGCGCGCGCCTGGAACTCTTCCGCGGAATTTGCGATGCCGTCCACTACGCGCACCAACGCATGGTGGTCCATCGGGATCTCAAGCCCGGCAATATTCTGGTGACTCCTGACGGCATCCCGAAGCTTCTGGATTTCGGAATCGCCAAGTTGTGGTCGACGCTTCCGGACCAGATGCCTCCGTCACTCAGGCCGGCATGCATTTGATGTCGCTGGGCTATGCCAGCCCCGAACAGGTTCGGGGCGGGCAGATCACTACCGCCTCCGATATCTTTTCGCTCGGTGTGATCCTGTATGAACTCCTGACTGCCAAAAGTCCTTTCCGCCTTCCGGGCAGGCCTGATCACGGGTTACCCGCGGCTATTTGCGGCGAAGAGCCGGCACGGCCCAGCGCACATCAGCCGCAGGCGCGAGGGGACCTCGACAATATCGTCCTGATGGCGCTCCGTAAGAATCCCGCGGAGCGCTACGGTTCCGCCGACCAGTTGTCGGAGGACATTCGCCGTTGTCTGCACGGCCTTCCGGTCGCGGCACGCGGCGAGGGGTTTTCGTACCTCGCTCAGAAATTCGTCCGGCGCCACAAATTCGGCGTTGCCTCCGCAGCGCTGCTTCTCGCCACACTCATCGGTGGCGTCATCACTACGAAGCGGGCCGAAGCGCGCGCCGAAAGGCGGTTCAACGACGTTCGCAAACTGGCGCATTCGGTCGTCTTCGATTATCACGACTCCATCGAAGGTCTTCCCGGTGCCACGCCCGTCCGCCGCCGTCTGGTCAGGGATGCTCTTGAATACCTCGACAGCCTCTCCACCGAAGCCGACGATCCAGGCCTTCAGCGCGAGTTGATCGAGGCCTATGTCCGCATCAGTCGGGATCAGGGCGATGGTTACTACACAAATCTGGGTGATGCTCCCGGAGCCCTGAAGAGCGTTCAAAAGGCAATTTCCTTAAGTGGTGCGCTTCTCGATCACGACCCATCGCCGGAGAGCCTGGAATCCGCGTCGAACGCCTTCGCTACGGAAGGCGATCTGCACTATGAACATGACGAACTTCCCGCCGCGCAAAAAAGCTACGTGCGCGCCGTTGCTCTCGGTGAGCAGGCTCTGCGCCAGCGGCCCGGCAGCCTGGATTGGAAGTTTGAATTGTCTGTGGTTCTTTCTCACCTGGGGGACCTTTATGGAGCGCCCAGTCTGTCCAATCTGGGCCTCACCGAAGAAGCGCTGGCGGCCTACGAAAAAGGTCTTGCCATCGTCGGAGAAATCATCTCCGCAAAGCCCGGTGATAACCAGGCGATCGAGAAGAAACAACAGTTCCTCACTACTATTTCGGCCATCGAACAGGCTGCCGGGCATCCCCACCTGGCCGAGTTGAGGCTTCGGAACGCTCTTCCTGTAGCGGAGCAGATCCTGGCCGCCAATCCGGATAACACTCTGGACGGGATGAAGGTCGCGGGTATCGAACTGCGCCTTGGCCTCGCGTTGATGGATCAGGCCAGCCCGGCCGCGGCTGCCGAGATTGACAAGGCACTCAAACTGGTGAAAGAGATCGCGGATGCCGATCCGCAGAACCTGCTCTATCGCCGTTCGCTCGGCGTCAGCGAGGGCCACATGGCCGATGCACTTCTGGCGCAGGGCAACGCGAAGGAAGCGCTGCCGCACAATCGTCAGTCCCTCGCGCTGTTGCAGTCGGCCGGAGCTGCCAATCAGCAGAGCGCCGAATACCGGTCGGATATCGCTGTTGCCAGACGCCGGTTGGCTGAGACAATACTGAATCTGGGCCTCTTCCGACAGTCCATGGATGAGGCTGACGTCAGCGTGGAGGTCCTTGCCGAGATGGCCCGCGGCTCCGGTAACAACAAGATCCTCGGTGAGCTCGCGCAATCCTGGTTGGCGAAGGGCAGGGCACAAATGGCCTTGCACGAAACAGCAACGGCCCTCGACAGCTTCACGAATGCCGATCAGACCCTTTCTGAACTGATGCGTCACACAAAATCGACCGCCGTTCTGCGCCGGGATCTGGCCCGGATTTACCAGGAAATCTCCGGCGGTCTCGTGCAAAGCGGAGAGCCGGCCAGAGCCGGGGAATTCCTCGCTCGTGCGATCCTCATCTACGATCAGCTGCGCAGTGAGGCAACCCTGATGCCAGTGGATGAAGCGCTGGCCGCGAAGACCAGCCAGGATCTGGCCCGTATGAAAACCGTCCGATAATTTTGAGAAATAGTTGAGGGTGAATCGGGCGGTTCCTCGCCTTACTGTCTGAGAGTCCCCACTGGGACGCTTCGGAGATACCAGACATGGCTATCAGGCAAAGATCGATTTGGCTCGCGTGTTTCGCGGGGATAATGACAGCGTTGTACGCGCAGTCTCCGGACATGAGCATTCTCCAGCCTCTGACTGGCACCGGCGCCGCCTTTGGTGCCCGCGATCCCTATTCGTGCAGAGCCGGCGGCTCACAACTCAAAGGTGCGCCTACGGCCGTCCAGGTGCAGGCCATGGTCACCTGCGCGTGGGAAAGGGCGACCGGCAACGGCAGCCTCGCTGAACTCTATCTGACCGAGAACGTGAAAGTCCAGATCGGCAAATCGCGGCCGTTTGAACGGGGCGATGGCTCGGGAAACGTTGATGTCAACCAGCCTGTCTATCCCATCCGTGGCAGCTTCAGTTACTATCGCTGTTATCCGGTCAATTCCGCCCACCCGAGTGGCCAAAACTGCAAAAAGACAGAGCAACCCAATGCGGAGGGTCTCTGCTTTAAGACCACTTTTGGGGACTGGAAATGCACCATGTCTGACATACAGACCCGGGTCAACGTACCCGGTTACGTTGCCGCACCACACTAGCCTCCGGCCCACCCCGCGTACGCAGTGGCTTCTCAACCTCCGGACCGCGCTAACTCATCAACTTAGGTGACCGAACCGGGAATACCGGTCTATAGTGGAAGTTTGGGTTCCATATCGCCAGGTGTTGCGGAAATCAATTCGGTGGCGACCACCTCTCCCGGGAGTGACGCGCACTCTCCGCAACTGCGCCTCCTCGAATTGTGCGGTTGCACCGCGAATGAGTTCTGGTTGGCCGCTGAAGCGGGCACTGTTGGCCTCACCCCGGAAGAATTTGCCAGTGTGTTGCTTTCCATCGGAGAAAAATACCACTACGGCGTGACCCCGGATACGTCGGTGACGCAATCGCAGATCGCTGCATTCTGGCACTTGCTGCAACTGAAGGATCTCGCTCTCGCCCACGCCTGCGCCCTCGGTCGCGATGCCGCCTGGCAGCAGTTCATGGCCGCGTTCAAAGAACCGCTCACGCAGGCCGCGATCGGTATCACCAGATCGGCCACACTGGGGCAGGAACTCGCGGATTCCTTCTACTCCGAGATGTTCGGCCTGAACGGACGGGACGGAGAACGGCGCTCGCCGCTGGCATACTATTCGGGACGGGGCTCGTTCAAGGGTTTCCTGCGCGCCTCACTGGCGCAGCGTCACGTGGATCATCAACGGCGTAATTGCCGCGAAATTCCGCTTCCGGACGGCGACCTGACAGCCGCGCCCGCGGCCCCCAGCGTGCCAGCCCCGGAAGTTCTGCTCGGGCTGGGTGTTTCCCTGAAGGCTACCCTCGGGTCGCTCGATCCGGAGGAACGCTTTCTCCTCTCTTCATGGTTTCTGGATCGGCGCACGCTGCTGGAGATCTCGCGAACCCTGCGCGTGCATGAGGCGACGGTGAGCCGGCGCATTGGCCGGTTGACCGAGAGGCTGCGTAAAGAGTTGCTGGCGCATCTGCAGGCTTCGGGCATGAGCCTCGCCGCCGCCGAAGAGGCCTTGGGGACAGATCCGCGGGATATCAACATCAATCTTCGAAGTTTGCTGCAAACTTCCCAACGCGACGCGTTCCAAGAGCAGGGAGTTTCCGCGGAGCCGGAGCGAACATGAGCGACTATCTACAACCCGGACAGCATCCCGACCCGGATATGCTCAGCGCCTTCGCCGAAAACGTGCTGCCGGAACACGAACGGCTCAGGTGTCTGGCTCATCTGGCGGAGTGTCCCGCCTGCCGGGAGGTCGTTTATCTGGTGCAGGAACCTCTCCCTGCCGAGCCTCTGCCGCCGGTAGCGGCAGAACCCGTCTCGTTCTGGAAGCGCTGGTTTGCGCCGATTCCCGTTCTTAGCGCCGCCGCCGCGCTCGGGACACTCGTGCTTTCGGTATGGCTTTACCCGCACCTCAAACCCACGCCAAACGCGCCGGAGATGGCGACAATCGTGAAGCCTGCCCCTGAACCGCCGTTCGAGCAGTCAAAGGCGATCGACCAGCCAGCAGCGGAATCGCTCCCCCCTGCAAAGGTTCATGTGCAGCGTCAGCCCGCGTTCGTACCTGCCGCAGTCCCTCCTCCGGCACCGGCATCACCCGTCGCCACGGAAGCCGCCGTCCAACTCCCGGCATCCTCCGCTCCGGTAGCAGCGGCTCCCTCGTCAGCCCCCGCCGTGGCGATCAACAAGGACTCCGCCGCGACAACGGGCATCGCCGGAACCGTCACCGACGCCGCGGGTGCGCCGGTTGCCGGAGCGGCAGTCAGACTGCGCCCGCTTTCAAGTCCTGCGGGCCAAAACCTAACCAGCGACCCGAAAGGACAATTCAATGTCGACGGACTGGAACCCGGTCGCTATGAATTGCAGGTGGCGGCCCGCGGCTTCAAAATGGAGACAAGACAGGTCGATATCCAGCCCAACCAGATGGCGCGTGCAGACTCCACTCTGTCCCTCGGGTCGGTATCTTCTTCGATCTCCGTCACGGCGGAGTCCGCACAGGTCCAGCTGTCGAGTAGTGAACGTCAGACATCCGCGGTTGTTGAACCGCTTCCGGCCCAGCGAGCCGCCAAGTCGATCGCCTTCGCGGGCCTGGATACTGTGGTTGCAACCTTGCCCAGCAAGCTGCCCGCCGTCACCTCCGTCGCTCAGGGTAAGGTGATGCTCGCGGCAGACTCCGCGGGGGCACTCTTCCTCAGCCAGAACGGCGGGAAGACATGGAAAGCAGTGAAATCGGTCTGGCAGGGTAAAGTTGCCAGCCTGGTGGCCCTCCCCACACCCGCTTCCTCTTCAGATCCCGCTTTCCGGTTGTCAACGGACAGCGGTACGATCTGGCTGAGCCGTGACGGCAATCGCTGGTTCGCCGACCCTTCGAAAAAATAAATTAGTTTCACCTGCAAGATTTTCAAAAGCCTCCGTTCTCAGGTTGAACGCACCCGCCGGGCTTCACATCCGGCCAGGCGCGAATGGAGGTTGGTCATGAAGAAGTCTGTCGCGTATCTTGCCAGCGGTTTGCTGGTGCTGCTGGTCGCCGGGGCTCTGGCGCAGTGGACATCCATCTCACAGGCGCAATCGAAGGACACCACGCCTTCTGCCACTTACCTGCACGGAACCCTGCACGTCTCGATTCCTTACAGTGCGCCGCGTAGCGGAGACGGGAATCTGACTGTCGAAGTTCTCGATCCCGAGGACGGAGTGGTGGGGCGGTTCGATGGCACCATCAACGTCGCGGCCGGCCATGGCTTTCAGGAGCAGTTGGTCTCACTCACAGGCTCGCCCGCCGTCGAAGACCTTGTCTGGCACAGGCTGCGCTACCGGTTTATCTATCAGGGCGACCGCACCGCGGCCTTACGCGGTGTCATCGCCATCTCGCGAATCCTCCGTCACCCTGTGGTTCACGTTCTGAGTCAGCAAACGTACATAACCGGGGAGCCTGCGGCGGTGAGACTGGTCGTCAGCGAAGCAGACAACCAGACCCCGGTCACCTCAGGTTCCGTTCTTGTCGAACTCCTTGCCGGAGACGGAGCTCCGAAGGCCCAGCAACTCTACAAGGGCGCGGTCAATCCAAGAAGCACCACACGCGCCCAGTTCCATTTCCCCGCCGGACTGACGGGTAACTATACTCTGCGCTATGTCGTGGATACCCCGCTCGGCACCGCTGAGCAGACCCAGGCAATTCGTCTGGAAGAGAAATCTTCCATCCTGCTGACTACGGAAAAGCCGGTTTACCAGCCCGGGCAGACCATCCACGTGCGTGCACTCGCGCTGGATCGGGCCAGCCATCAGGCGGTCGGAAATCGCAAACTAACTTTTGAGGTCGAAGATTCGCGCGCCAACAAAGTATTCCGCTCCATCACGCAGACCGACGCTTACGGCGTGGCGTCCGCCGAATTCAGTCTGGCCGATGAAGTCAACCTCGGGACTTACCATCTGCGCGCATTGCTGGGAGAATCGGCCGCGGGGGCGGCACCCAACCAGGCAAAACTGGCGTTGCAGGTAGAGCGCTACGTCCTGCCGAAGTTTAAAGTCGATGTCGATCTGGGCAACAAATCCGCCATCGCCAAACGCGGTTATCGACCGGGCGACCATGTGACCGGAACTGTTCGCACCAATTACTTCTTCGGCAAAGCGGTGGACCATGCGGAAGTCGTGGTCAAGGCCTCGGCTATGGATGTCGCACTCGTGGAGACTGCAAAGGCAACCGGGAAAACCGATGCCGACGGCGCGTTTGTGTTCGACCTTCGCCTCCCGACCTTCTTTGCCGGGCAGGCCGCAAACCATGGCTCAGCACGCGTCCTGATTGAAGCCACGGTGAAAGACAACGCGGGTCACAGCGAGACCCAGGGCGTGCCCGTCATGGTGAGCGAATCGCCGCTGCTGGTAACCGCAGTGCCCGAAGGCGGTTTCATGGTCCCGGGTTTTGAGAACCAGGTGTTCATTCTGACCTCGTATCCCGATGGCACGCCCGCGAAGGCCCAGGTTCGGGTCCACTTACAGAATGCGCCGGATCAGACCGCCAACACGGACGCGGGTGGCGTCGCCGTCGTTCCCGTGAAAGGGATGCTGCAGACGACGTCGATCAGTGTGGACGCGAAGGACGCTGCGGGCAACAGCGCGTCGGTTCCTTTGGAACTGGCGTCGCATGTGGGTTCCGGCGCAGTCATGCTACATGCCGAAAAAGCGTTGTATCGTGCGGGGGAACGCATCCGGCTGCAGGTCCAGTCCACCAGCGCGAAGGGCAGCGTTTATGTGGATGTGGTGAAAGACGGCCAGACCATTTCCACGCAGGATCTCGATCTCGTCAGCGGCGATGCGCACCTGGAATTCACTGCCACGCCGGATATGTCGGGCACGCTGGATCTCAACGCCTATGTGTTTGGCCACGACGGCCGGCCGATCAGCGATCATCGCATGGTATTTGTCCAGCCGGCCGATGAGTTGCGAATCGAGACCACAACCGACGCGCCGGTGTACAAACCCGGCGGAGAGGCACGGATCGGTTTCCGTGTGACCAACCGGCGTGGTGAGGGAGTGCAGGCAGCCCTCGGGCTTGAGGTGGTGGATCAGGCCGTGTTCGCGCTGGCGGAGAAGCAGCCGGGCTTCGCCAAGGTCTTCTTTTATCTGGAGCAGGAAATCATGTAGCTCCCGGTATGAGATTCACTCGATCAGTCTGCCAACAGTGATTTCCGCGACGGAAGACGACCAGCAGCAAAGGGCGGCTCGTGCGCTGTTCTCCGCCACGGAGACGGTCGTTGGGAATAACGCCTCGCTCCGTTTCGGCGGAGAAGAAGGCCGCCGAAAATCCGCCGAATATACCGGGCGGTATCAGCAACGGTTACGTCTGCAGGCTCTGGAACTGGCCAACGCCCTGGAACGAGCGGGAGACAGCGATGGCTGCGGTAAGGCCGATCTGGAAGAGAAGCTTGCGGGCGTCAATCTATCTGACCCCTGGGGCACCAAACTCACGATCGGCAATCTGAACTCTTATATGGGTTCCCACGAACTACGCAGTGCGGGGCCTGACGGCCAGTTTTATACTGCGGACGACCTTCTCGACTCCCTGACCGACCCGTGGTGCAACTCCAGCGGCGGCACGGGCAGGATCAGAATTGTCCATTCGGGCGCCGCCGCGGACGGTTCAGTGGGGATCACCGGGACAGTAGTGGACCCTGCCGGGAGTGCCGTAGCTGGCAGCACCATCCGCATTCTGGAAGGCACTACGGGTACAACGCACGTTGTGAAGTCCGGCAACAACGGTGGCTTCAGCCTGTCCGCGCTTCGTGCCGGGCGATGCAGCGTCGAAGTACGTTCAACGGGCTTCAAAACCTCGACGCAGGAATTCATGCTTCACGAAGGAGAACACGCTGTTATTTCCGTGGTGCTGCAACTCGGAAATGTCACGAATTCGGTCATGGTGACCGCGGAAGTCGCCCAGGTGCAGCTTCAGAGTGCTGAACGGGCCATGGCGGCACCATCGGCGCTTCCATTGCGAGACGCCGCCTTCAAGGACGCAGCCATGTCAGTCAGCAGCGGCGCGGTCTTCCCGTCTACCCCCAAACCCGTCGCGCCGGAGACGCATGTACGTTCGTGGTTCCCGGAGTCCTTATACGTGTCACCGGAAATCATCACGGACAAAGACGGCCGCGCCAGTATCACAATTCCGATCGCCGACAATATCACGACATGGCGGATGGCCATGCTCGCCTCCACAAAACAAGGCGCTCTGGGCAGCGGAACTGCCGCCCTGAAGGTCTTTCAAGACTTCTTCACGGAGATGGATTTGCCCGTGACTCTTACCCAGGGCGATGAAGTGTCCATCCCCGTGGCCGTTTACAACTACGCAGGTTCGCGCGGCGACGTCCGGCTGCGCCTCGAAGCCAGCGACTGGTATTCCCTCACGGGCGACGTGCCGGAGAAGACCCTCACGGTAGAATCCGGACGCGTGGGCGGCTCGCAATTCAGCATGGCTGCGAAACGCATTGGCAAGTTCAAACTGACGCTCCGGGCGGAGATGGAGTGTGGCGCAAAACGCGCCGACATCGTTGTCCGCGAGATTGAAGTCGTGCCCAATGGACGGGAACAGAACATCGTCTACAACGGGCGCCTCGAATCCTCGGCGCTGCACGACGTGAATTTTCCTGTCGTCGCCATTCCCGATGCCGACACTGTCTTCGTTCGGATCTATCCGGGCCCGTTGAGTCAGGTAATGGAAGGGATGGATAGTCTGCTGCGCATGCCCTACGGCTGTTTCGAACAGACCTCCTCCAGCACCTATCCCAACGTTCTGGCGCTCGATTACATGAAGCGCACGAAAAAGCTGACACCAGAAGTCAGCGCCAAAGCTCAAGGCTACATCGCAGCCGGTTATCAAAGGCTCGTGACCTTTGAAGTACCCGGCGGCGGGTTCTCATGGTTTGGCACTGCGCCTGCGAATAAGATCCTGACTTCCTACGGTCTCATGGAGTTCAGCGACATGTCCAAAGTGCATGACGTAGACCCCCGCCTCATAGAAAGAACGCAGGCCTGGCTCGCAGGCCAGCAGCAAAGCGATGGCAGTTGGAAGCCGGATAGCGGCGGTATCAACGAAGGAGCCACCAAGAACTTCCAGTCGGATGTCTTGCGCATCACCGCTTACGTGGCGTGGGCGCTCGAAGTGACCGGCTATAACGGCCCGGCCGTGAGCCGCGCGCGGCAGTTCATCGATTCGCATATGGGCATGACGTCCAGACCCGATGCTTATACCCTCGCCGTGCTGGCGAACTTCGCGGTGGATTTTAGCAATGATCGCGCCTTCACCGACCGCATGCTTCGAATGTTGCTGGATGCGAAGACCGAGCAGAACGATCAGGTGTTTTGGAAGGCAGCGCAGACGGGCATGTATGCCACGGGCTCCAGTGCCATGGTGGAAACGACCGGACTAGCCGTACAGGCGCTGCTCAAGTGGGGCGGGGAACCTGCAGTTGCCGCGAAGGCCATGAACTACATCGTGGCCCAAAAAGACAGCAATGGCAACTGGGGGACGACTCAGGCGACCATCATGGCTCTGCGCGCGCTGTTGCTCTCCACAGGGAGCAGCGGCGTCACTGCCAGAGGCACCGTTTCCGTTCTCCTGAATGGCAAAGTGGCGGCCACGCTCGCGTTGACCGCGGAGAATAATGACCTGTTCCATCAGTTTGTGTTCAAAGGCAGCGACTTGCAGAATGGGAATCGGGTGGAGTTAAAGTTTGCCGGCGAAGGGCTGCCCGCGTACCAGGTCGCCGGTCGCTATTTCGTGCCGTGGAACGATTCCCCCGCACGGGAAGCGCTGTCGATTGAGGTCAGTTATGACCGAACCCATCTCGAGCAGGATCAGCTGGCCACGGCCACTGCGACCGTGCGAAATCTCGTCAGAACCACGGCCAACATGGTGATGGTCGATCTCGGTATCCCGCCGGGCTTCGATCTGCTCAGCGAAGATCTCGACGCTTATCGTGAGAAAAGCGCAGGCAGGAAGAGCGGCCGTCTGGAGAAGTTCACACTGACTCCCACTCAGGCGATCCTGTATTTCGATTCGGTTGCCGCGGGCGATACTCTTAGTCTGTCGTTTCGTCTGCGGGCGAAGTATCCCATCCGGGCGAGCACCTTCGCCTCCCGGGTTTATGAGTATTACGATCCGGCGGTAAGCTCACTGGCGCGGCCGGTGCTGCTGGAAGTACGTAAGAAGTGATGCACTGTTGGTGAACGCCCATCAGGCTCCCGGTGTTTCCGGGGCCGATGACGATGGCCTGTAAACCGGTCACGGTCAGGCGAAGCGTGATCAGCCTTACTTCTGCGCCCCCGGCGGCACGAACTGCCGCACATAGGCATGCGCCACCCGGAACCCCTCTTTGAAAGACTCGGTGAAATCCGGACCTTCGTAATTGGGATAGTAGAACTCATCCTCATTCTCAATGTTCATTCCACCGCTATATCCCGCATCGGCCAGCGCTGTGAAGAAACCCTTCCAGTCCACCACGCCCGAACCCGGCAGCCGGAACCGCCACCACTTCGCCTTGTCCACCGGCTGAATGCCGCCGCGGTGCACCACAGGCCACAGGATTTCGGTGTCCTTCAAATGCACGTTGAAAATGTATTGCGCAAATTCGCGCGTGGCTTCCACCGGGTCGATCATCTGCCAGGCCAGATGCGACGGGTCCAGTTGAAGACCCACATACGGCGAATCGTTAAACGCGCGCAGCAACGCGGCAAACGCCACAGGACTGGTGGCGATATTCGCGGGATTCACATACGGCTCCCACAGGATTCGCACTTTATACTTCTCGCACAGCGGAAAGTACTGCGTCTCGTAAACCTTGACAATCGCCTGCACCTGTTGATCGAGCGTCTGCCCCGCAATAGCGCCGGAAGAGCCGCCGATGTTCGATACGCCCAGCCGCCCCGCCAGTTCGATGATCCTGAGAAACTGCTTCTGCGCCGCCGGGTCCAGATGATTCCCGCCGCCATTCAGCGCCGCAATCGTCAGTCCGCGATCTGCGATGGACCGTTTGACCTCCGCCAGTTGCTCATCCGTCGAGTCCGGCGAGATCAGCCCGCCGGTTGTCAGTTGCAGGCACGTGAATCCCTCCTGCGCGGCGAACGCGATGTTGGCCGGCGAGTACTTGCAGAAGATGCCCAGCTTCGGTTTCCAGTGAGCCGTGGCTGCGCGGGCCGCAACGCTGGCCGCGGCTGCCGCGAGCGCCGACTGCAGAATCGCGCGTCGCGTCGTGTGGGTGTTCGATGTCATGATGCCTCGTTCCGGTCTTCTGCTCGTGCATCATATCAGAACGCGCGTATAAACCACCTGACGAGCTACATGGGTCGGGCGGTAGACGGCGGTTCAACTCGCGCCCCCCGGATGGGCTTGACAGAAACTGTCACATGACGTTACTGTTGGTAACGTTACGGTCGGTCACGGTGAGGCGACATGGCGCAACGAAAAGGTCTGGGAGATCTCGAGCAGCAGGTCATGGAGTTTCTCTGGCGCAACGGCCCGGCGACCGGCGACGCCGTGCGCACCGCCGTCAGCAAAGATCTGACAGACTCCACAATCCGCACCGTGCTTCGGCGTCTCGAGGCCAAGCAGTTCGTGAAGCATGAGATGGATGGCCGACAGTTCATCTACTCGAGTTCCCGCGAACCCCGCAAGGTGGCCGCCGAAGCCGTCCGCAGCGCCCTGCGCAACTTTTGCAGCGGCTCGCTCGAAGAGCTCTTGACCGGTATGGTGGATCATCGCGTGGTCGATAGCAACGAACTACGGCGTCTCGCAGAAAAGATCGAAACTCTGGAAAAGGCCCGCAACGCCGCGAAGCCAAACAGGAGGAAGTCATGACCTGGCAATCGCAGTCCCTTGCGCTCCTGACTGCTTCATTCATACGGCCAATCCTGCTCGCCGCTGCCGCGTGGCTGCTTCTCTGCGTTCTGAAAGTCCGTCATCCGGCGTCGCGTCATGCCGTCTGGTCGGCAGTGCTCGTCGGAATGCTCTTGCTGCCAGTGGTGGCGCTGATCACCCCTCAGTGGAAACTGCCGGTACTTCCGCGCGAGGACTCCGTCACTCAAACCTCGCTTCGGGCCAACGACAACGCCGATTACGACGTATCCGGGTCTCCCGCAGGTACGACCGCATCGCCGATCACCGCGCCCACCCCGCAGTCGAAGGTCTTCGAACGGCCAGCGCCCGGGACCATGCTGCTCTGGTGTTACCTCGCCGGAGTGCTCGCCACGGCAGGCTACCGTCTCACGGGGTGGCTCCTGCTGACCCGCGTCCTATCCCGCTCGAAGTTGCTCCTCCTGCGGAAACTGCCAAAGCTGCGGCAATCCGCCGACATCCTTACCCCCGTCACCGTAGGCATTCTGCGTCCCTCCATCGTTCTTCCCGCCGGATGGCAGAGCTGGGATACCGCCACAAAGCGCGCCGTACTCGCGCATGAATTTGCACACATTCGCCGCGGTGACACCCGGATCTCATTCCTCATCCGGCTCGCGAAATGCGTGTACTGGTTTCATCCCCTCGCCTGGTGGGTCTCGCGACAGATTGCGGAACTGGCCGAACTCTCCTGCGACGCGGTTGTCTTAGCCAAGACCGACGATCCCGCTGGCTACGCGCGAATCCTGCTCCGCTTCGCGGAAACCGTGAACGCCGCAGGCCATCGCACGGCGCTCCCGGGGCTCTCGATAGCATCCCGCTCCGGTATGGACCACCGCATCGATCAGGTCTTCGAACTGACCAACGGAAACCTGCGCAGACTCTCCCGCCCTAAGATCATTCTGGCATTGCTGGGCTTCCCTGTAGTATGCCTCGCCGCTACAGTGGGCTTAACTTCGCAGGCCACCCACCCCCAACCGAAGCCGCTCGAAGTCGCGCAATTGCAGCGCCCCTCCGCCACGCTGCCCAGGCCCACCCAGCAGCCACCGACACCCAGACCGAAGTTCGACGTGGTCTCCATCCGCCGCTGCAACCCCAACGGACTCCCCGGATCTGCCAGCGGCGAAGGCGGAGGACGCGGAACGGGACCACGATACTCGCCCGGCAGGCTCAGAATGCAATGCATGACGGTCGGTGCCATGATGCAGCTGGCCTACCTCGGCCTCTTCGGAGATGGCGATGGCCTGCTCAACTACTTGCCTTCCATCGGCGACGAAAACTGGCTCAGCAAAGCACCCGGATGGGTGACCTCAGACCTGTATACCGTCGAAGGGACAACCGCCGACCCCGCCGCGAAGGCGCCCGCCGCATCTGGGCAGCGCGACGCTGACAAACTTCTCGAACGCATGCTGCAGACCGCGCTCGAAGATCGCTTTCAACTGAAGCTCCATCAGGAGACCAAAGAGGCACCCATGTATAACCTCACCGTTGCAAAGGGCGGTCTCCGGCTGAAACCGATGGAGCCAGGCGGCTGCACCGCGCCCGACCCCGCACAGGGAACCCCTGCCCCGCGCGGGATCTTCATGACAGGCGAATGGTCCCAATCCGGCAAGACGCCCCCCTGCATGATCGTGCTCCACACAGCCGGGCCGGATTGGGGGCTCGATGCCGGCGGGCAGACGCCAGGTAATCTCACCGGGATGCTGTCCAAGGCCTTAAACCGCCACGTCTTCGATAAGACCGGTATCACAAATCTCTACACCTTCCATCTGCGTTTCGCGCACGACGAATCAACGCCAGGGAACCTTTCGCAGGCGATGATCCAGAGCATGTTTCGCCGCACCGACCTTCCTTCGGGCCCGTCGATCTTCACCGCGCTGGAAGGCCTCGGTCTGAAGCTGGAGTCCACCAAAGGGCCGCAGGGACACTACGTCATCGATCACATCGAGCGCCCTTCGGAGAATTAACCCTTCAGCACTGAGCCAGACCCGGCGAAAACGGCACCCTCAAAGAGTCATCAAATAAACCCTTGCATTCGATTCGCATGGATGCTACGGTATGTAACATGACATCCCGTAGCATCCATGCGAAGCCCCTGACGAAGCTCCAGCAGGCGATCCTCGATTTCATCTGGTCGAACACCACGGCGACCGCGGACCAGGTGCGCACGGCCATCGCGGGGGACCATCCACTCCGCGAGTCCAGCGTGCGAACCCTTTTGCGACGCCTCGAAACGCAGGGGTATCTGGCTCACTCCGTGGAAGGCCAGACATTCGTTTACCGTGCGACCGCACCGCGCGAAAGCGTTGCCCTCGGCGCTGTGCGAAGCGTGATCGAACGTTTTTGGGCGGGTTCGGTGGAGCAGTTTGTTCTGGGAATGGTCGACGAAAAAGTCCTCACGCCGGCTCAATTGGAAAAGCTGGCGCGGAAAGTGAGAAACGCGAAATGAATAACATCGTCCGGATCGCGCTGGAGTCTTCCGCTCAGTCGGTCGCGCTGGCTCTGTGCGTTGCCCTGATTCTGGTCGCCGTCCGTATTCGTTCCGGAGCCGTGCGTCACGCGGCGTGGACCGCCGTCCTCTGCGGCATGATGCTGATGCCTGTCCTTTCCCGCATCACGCCAAAAGTGCAGGTAACAATGCCGTTGCCGCAGTTACCCTTTGCCGACTCAACCGCTGCCGATGAGGTGACACGATCCCAGCCTCCGCGCACCGCCTTCCCCCGTTCTCCCGTCGTTCCGCTCAGGAACAACACGACACAGCAACCTTTAACGGCAATTTCGAAGCGGTTGCCGCTCTCCGCCTTGATCGTCATGCTCTATCTCACTGGCTTGCTGCTGTCGCTGTTTCGTCTGATTCCCGGATGGCGTGCCGCCAGCCGTATCTCGCATTCCTGCGAACCGGTTCAGATTCCTTCCTCCGATGTACACGTCTGTGAGTCGTCCCTCGTCAACACGCCGCTCACTGTCGGGCTGTTCTCACCCCGCATCGTACTTCCGCTGGGGTGGCGCGAGTGGTCAGACACAAAGCTCCTGGCCGTACTGGCTCACGAAACGGCTCACGTGAAGAACCGCGACTCCCTCGTGAATCTGGCCGCCTGGCTGAACCGCTGTATCTTCTGGTTTCATCCCCTCGCCTGGTGGTTGAGGAAGACACTCGCAACCACGGCAGAGCAACGGTGCGACGAGATTGCCGCCAGGGCGGTTGGCGACACCAGGGAATATGCAGATGTCTTGCTGGAGGTGGCTGCGCTCGCCATCCCGCACGGCGGGCGCTGCGCTTTCGTGGGTGCCGGCATGGAAGGCGATGGCAGTCTGGAAGCGCGCATCGACCACATCCTTCTCGACGGCAGTCAACGCGCAGTGTCGGCAACAAGGAGAACCATCGTCGCCCTGGCCTGTGCCGTGGCACTCGTCGCAGTTCCCGCATGTCGGCAGGTGTCCTCGGTCAGGACTCCTGACAAGCCCGCTCTTCTGCCGGAGGTACAGACGCTGATCGATTCGCGGGGCGTCTTTTCCGAACCGGCAGTGCGCGCCCAATTGGAAGCGGCGCGCGCAAAACTCGAGCAGTCCGCGGATGCCGGAGTGCTCGCAACGAATGGAAAGGCCCTGGTGAATCGCTTCATCCCCAGAGCCCGCTTTGGCGGAGAAGGCTTCGATGTGGGCGCCACCGCAATCGATCGCGCGCTGCAACTGGATCCGAAATTGCCGGAGGCCCGCCGGGCGCAAGTCGAGTCGCATTTGCGCCGATTGCTGAACGCCCGCTGGAATCCGGAAGACCCGGAAGCCCCGAAAAAGCTGGCGTATATCGCCGGCGAGCTGAAGGACAGCAGTGATGTGCACTTTCTGCTCGAGACCGCCAGCCCCATGGTCTCGATGCAGTGGCTGGCAGGCCGGGCACCGCCGGCGGTCGCCGAATTATTGGCCATCGGCAAAGCCGCAGTGGAACGCGCGCTTAAGCTTGAGCCGGATTCCGCCTGGGCGCACCGGCTCCAGTTGGAAGTCCACGATCGGGAACAGGAAGCGAAGCTGCCGGATAACACATGGCACGGTCCGCTGGACTCGCAGCACCAGGCCATCCAGGCGCTACCCGTCGGCGAACGCTTCCGCGAGATGTCGATTCTGGCTGCCTCGGCAGGCGTCAGCGCGATGAATGCGCCGGACACTCACGAGTCTCCCGAACCCCTGTGGCAGACGGCCGGGAACTATGCGAATGAAGCGCTAAGCCTCGCCCCAGAGGCCAAAGACGACCCCGATTACGGCACATCGTTCTTCCGAGCCAACATGGTAGCCGCCATGTCGGCACTCGTCCGTCATGACCGCGCCACCGGTATTGCCTTCGCGCGTAAGGCCATGGAAGCCGCATCAACCGAAGCGCTCCGCTATCCGATCGTGAACGCGCGGCCCTGGTCGAACTGGCACTATCCGCAGATCGTCATCGCGGAACTGGTCCGCCAGGGCGAACGCGACTCAGCCGCCGATCTTGCCAGCCAGTACAGCAGCATCGTGATCGCCAATAAAGACCCCTGGGTAGCAGCGGCAGCAGCCATCCGCAAAGGCGAGGCTCCCGAGTGGCTCCGCTAGTGCAGAGCGCCTGGCGGTTCGGGGTCATGGTCTTCTCGGTGATGGCGGGCGTCCTGCTCGCGCAGCAAGCGCGGCCGGTATTCGAAGTCGCATCCATCAGGCCCAGTCATCCCGACGCGCATGGTGGGACGATCATGCACGAATTCTCGAATGGGCGGGTCAGCGTGGAGGCCACCGCCTGGTCGCTGATCCAGGCTGCTTTTGGAGTCAGGAATGATCAGATGTCTGGCGGGCCAAACTGGATTTTCGATGACTATTACAGTGTCATAGCGAAGGCCGAACGCCCTGTCGGTGCCTCCGAAATGTGGCGGATGATGGTACCGCTGCTCGAAGACAGATTTCACCTGAAGACGCACCGCGAGAAGCGGCAACTGCCCGTCTACAAACTTTCAGTGGCGAGCGGGGGGCTGAAGCTCAGGCAGGGTGCCTGTGTTTCGTGGGAAGAGCGGACTCCGCCGCCACCGCCCGTGCACGGTGCCAAATTTGCGCTTCCATGTGGAAGACTTTTATCGTACGTAATCGAACGGGGGACCGGGGTCGAATTTGTCGGCGGTAAGATCTCGATGTCAGACCTCGCGGAATTTCTGACCAGGCAATTGAGACATCCTGTTATCGATGAGACTGGCTACAAGGGAATTTTTGATATTGATGTGAAGCTCTCCAGCGATGAAGTGTTCGGCCGTGTGTCGTCAGACTCCGATCCTTCCGGATTGCCGACCGCTTCAGGGGCGATGCGGGAACTGGGCATCAAGCTGGAGTTGGTGAAGGGGCCGGTCGAGATGCTCGTGATCGATTCGATCGCGAGGCCGGATCCAAACTGAGAACGCCGTCCAATCCCTTCTACTGCAGCCAGAACGCCCAGAACATATCGCCCGCCGCCGCCAACACATACTGCTTCCCATCCACCATGTAAGTCGTCGGGCTGTTGGCCATCACCACGCCCAGATTCGCATGCCACAGAATCTTACCCGTCGCGGCATCATATGCAATCAAATTCGTCGTATCATCCCCCGCAAACACCACACGACCCGCCGTGCTCAATACCCCCGGAAACGCTCCAAACCGGAATCCGTCGCCCGGATACTCATGCTGCCACTTGATCTCGCCCGTCCTGTAATCAATCGCCTTTAACGCCGACCGCGCCGCCGCGAACGCGTATTCCGAAGAATGCGCAAAGCCCACAGGCTTCATCTCCGGGTCCTCCAGATGAAACACGCTGTACCCTTCAATCGTGTTCACATAAAGCAACCCGGTCTCCGGATTGAAGCTCGGGGCAGGGAAGTTCGTCGCCCCATCCGACGTCGGCACCACCAGCGCCCCTCCCACCTTCGGCTCCTGCTCCGGGTCCGGTATCGGCTGCCCTTTCTCGTTAATACCCTTCGCCCAGTTCACTTTGATAAAAGGTTTCGTGACCAGAGCCTTCCCATTCGTGCGATCCAGCAAAAAGTAATACCCGTTCCGGTTCGCCTGCGCCAGCAGCTTCCGCGGCCGCCCTGCCACCGTATCGTCGATCAGCACCGGCACCTCCGTCGCATCCCAGTCATGCGTGTCGTGCGGCGTGGTCTGGAAGTACCAGACCATCTTCCCGCTCTCGGAATTGAGCGCCACAATAGATGACGTATACAAATTGTCCCCGGGCCGCGAATGCCCGTCAAACACCGGATTCGGCTGGCCCGTCGTCACATAGAGCAGCTTCAGTTCCGAATCGTAAGTCGGCATCTGCCACACGCCGCCGCCCCCATGAATCGCGGCATCCTCGCTCGGCCACGTGTCCATTCCCGGTTCGTCCTTGCGCGGCGTCGCGTTCCAGCGCCACTGCATTTCGCCCGTCTCCGGATCGTGCGATTCAACCCACGAATCGATATCGGAGCGATCTCCTCCGGTCGCTACAATCACGTGATTACCGGCCACAATGGGCGCGAGCGACGCCGAATGCCCCAGCCCTCCCGGTGCGATCCGTTTATGCCAGCGCTCTTTGCCCGTCGCGGCGTCAATCGAAACCAGACCCGGCTCGCCCGTTGTCATGAACAGCCAGTTGCCATACATGGCCATCCCGCGGTTGCCGCCACCGCCGCTCTTATAAACGAAATGCCAGAGTTGTTTTCCGGTCCGGGCTTCAAGAGCAAAGGCGTTGCCCGGCGTCGAAAAATAAATGACGCCGTTGACCATCAGCGGCACCGCGCGTATCGCCGGCACCACTCCGCCGCCCGCAGGCGTCGGCGCGGGATCCGGACCATCACCGCCAAAGATCGCGCCGTGATTCGCATTGTTCACCCGCGCAGCCCATGCCAGCGACAATCCATGCACGTTGCCGCTGTCGATCTGCTTCAGCGCGCTGTAATGCCGACCCGTAGAGTCGCCGTGATAACCCGCCCAACTCTCCGCCGGCGTCTTCAGCAGTTGCGTGTTATCGAGCGGCCCGCCCTGTCCGTGCAACCCTGCCGCAGTCAGCACAACTGCGTTCAATGCGAAACCGAATCTTCGCCGCCTCATTTCATCACCAGGTAAGCAGTCAGATCCTGCATCTGCTTCGTCGTCAGGCGCTGCATGTTGTCGATATGGGCCTGAAGCGGGTCGCGAATCGTGACCTTCGGTACGTCGCCAGTGCGTGTCACCGTGTGCGGCACGCCGGAGCTATCCCGGTAAGTCACCAGAAAATCCGAAATACTCACTAACGTTCCGCTCAGTGTCGAGCCATCCGCCTGCGCAATGCTGACCGTCCGTGCCGGTTCAGGCGGATCGCCCTTGCCCGCCGGCCCCCGCCCCCGCGGCAGCACGATCCGGTTCTGCACCATCGTCGCGCTGTATTTCGTTCCAATACCTTTGAGATCGCCCGTCACCGAATGGCACGTCCGGCACTTCCCGTCGCCATTGAAATAGGTTTCGCCGTCTTTCGCGTTGCCCACCAGAATGTCGGCCGCCACATTATTACTGCCGCTGTTGGCGAAATCGATGCGCACCCGGAAATACATCGCGACCTCGCTCACCTGCGTTTCCGTGAGCGCGATCGGCGGCACCGAATGGTCCTTGTGTCCGCTCGCCAGAAAGGCTCCCAGTTGCGCGCCGGTCGGGTCCAGCCGCACCCCGAAGGCGCGCACCAGATCCACGCCCCGCGCCGTGCCCCGCGCATCGGCCCCGTGACACGAAGCGCAGTTCGCCGCGTACACCACCTGGCCCCGATCGCCAATCGTCGTATCGATCTGCGGAATGACAGGGCGACCGCCGCGCCCCGATGCTCCCGATGGCTGCTGCGCCGCAAGGAATCCCGCCAGCAAGGTCGAAAGAACTGGCAACGCGAATAAACAGATCACCCGTAGACGCAGCATTAGGAATTATTCTATGTCACCTGTAGCTCCTGGTGTCCGAACACGAAAAACCAACGAAAACCGGTACGATAAACTGGCTTCACGGTACAGGATACTCATTTATGAAACCCTCAGGATTGAAGAATATGAAGTGGATGACAGCTGGAACGGTGTGCATACTCGCTCTCGGAATCAGTGTTATGAGCGCCCAGCCCCCCGCGGGCGGTGGCCGCGGCGGCTCCGGCGGCGGTCGCGGTGGTTCCGGTGGCGGACGTGGCGGCGGTGGCTTTGGCGGCGGCGGTCGTGGCGGTATGGCCCCCACCCTGTTCAACGCGCTCGATAAAGATAAGGACGGTTCCGTCTCGCGCGCCGAACTCAAAGACACGTTTGACGCTTGGTTCACCGCGGCCGATTCCGCGAAGGCCGGCGCAGTCAACTCAGACCAGCTCGTAACCGCGCTGCTGACCGTGTTCCCCCTCCCGGCTCCGGGCGGTTTCAACACCTGGGGTAACTCGGTTCCCATGACCACGCCCCAGGCCAACATCGACGCCATGGTCGCCGCCCTGCCCACCACCCCCGGCGCCAAACCCGCCCGCGCCCGCAAGGTCCTCGTGTTCGGCCACACCGGTGAGTTCGGCTTCGTGCACTCGTCCATCCCCATGGCCGCGAAAACCGTCGAAGCCCTCGGCAACAAGGGCGACCTCTGGTCTACCACCATCAGCTACAGCCTGGCCGACATCAACACCAGCAACCTGAAGCAGTACGATGCCATCTTCCTCGACAGCACCACCGGCTGCTTCCTGGACGACTCCGACTCCGCCGCCACCACAGCGCGCCGCGCTGCGTTCCTCGATTTCGTCAGAAGCGGTAAGGGCATCGCCAGCATCCACGCCGCCACCGATTCCTACCACTGGGATTGCAGCGAACAGACCAAAACAGCCGCTGCCACTCCCCGTAACGATGCCGCCCACGTCCTCGCTGCCCAGATGCTCGCACAGGGCGATGCCAACGGCGACAAAAAGCTCAGCCGTCAGGAACTCGCGACACTCGCCGACGCCTGGTACGACAAACTCGATACCGACAAAGCCGGCAAGCTCGTGCAGGCCGACTTCACGGCCCGCCTGACCACCGCGGTTCCCACACCCGCCGCAGCACGGCAGCCCAATGGCGACGCCGATGTCCACGGCTGGCCCGAATTCAACACCCTCATCGGTGGCTTCTTCAAATTCCATTGGAGCGATCCGCAGCTCATCACCACGAAGATTGACGACCCCGCCAGCCCCCTCACCGCCATGTTCCACGGTCAGGAATTCGAAATCCACGACGAAACCTACACCTTCGCCGAAGATTCCTTCTCGCGCAAAAACGTTCACGTGCTGACCAGCATCGATTACGCAAAGATGAGCGACACCGACAAGGCGAAGGAACGCAATCCGCGTTCGGACGGCGACTATGCCCTCAGCTTCATCCGTAAGGAAGGCAAAGGCCGCGTGTTCTATGAAGGCCACGGCCACAATGAAAAGGTGTTCTACACCATGACGCCCATGCTGGAACACCTGCGCGCAGGCATCCAGTACGCCATCGGCGATCTCAAGGCCGATGACAGCCCCTCAGTGAAGTAACTCCAGTAGCACCGTGTGGGGCAGGTTTCCTGACCTGCGGGCCGGTTTCCAACCGGCCCTCCCCACCGGCGGCTCTTCAAAGCAACCGCCGCCCCATCTCCCCGCAACTCCCCTTCCCCTTCGCCCGCCAGCACGCCAGCGCCACCGCAATCGCCAGGTCGTCGTGCTCCCCGTTCCCCTCCGCCCCCAGCCGCACCTTCCCCTGTCCATTCATCGCTGCCTTCACATCCTTCAACTCCCGAACCAGTCGTCGGCCCTCACCCGTCGCCCCAATCTTCATCTGCCCCTTCTCCAGCAGCACCAGCATCTCCGCCATCAAATCCCTCTTCGGCACCGACGCATTCCCCGACCACACACTGCCCGACCCCTTCTCCCCACCCGTAATCGTCACCGCCGTCAGCGCGCATCCCAACCGCGCCGCCCGCAGCATATCCACCACCGGAGCCCCCACCCCGGTAGCATCCACCGCCACACAACAATTCCCATACAGCGCATCGTTCAGCACAATCTCCCGCACCCTTGCCACCACCGCCGGATAAGGCGTCCCCAAAGGCATCCGCTGCAGATACCGCACCATGAGTTTCTCGTTCACGCGCTCCACCACCGCCACCGCCGAATAATCCCGTTTCTGTCCCAAATCCAGCCCCAAAAAATACATGGTCTTTCTCTTATCCGTGTACATCCGTGGCTAAAGGTTTAACCCCGGAATACTCAAATCCACCGCCGCATCAATCAAAGCCGGATCGAAATACGCCCCGTCGCTGGCCGTAAACCGGCACATATACTCCTGCTCGAAGTACGACGCCTCATTCACCCGTCGCTCCCCCTCCAGAAACTCCGCCGAAATCCGCGAGCACTCCTCCGCCGTCGCACTCACGCGATACCAGTCCGGGTTATCCCCCGCCCACGCCTCATAAAAGAATCCCCGCTGCCCGTTCGGCGTACTCATCAGCCACAAATCCCCATCCCCCACCGCCAGCATCGGACGCAAACTCTGATACATCTCGTCCTTCACCCGCGACGCCTCGTCAATCA
Source organism: uncultured Acidobacteriia bacterium (assembly GCA_903875575.1). Lineage (GTDB taxonomy): Bacteria > Acidobacteriota > Terriglobia > Bryobacterales > Bryobacteraceae > BOG-234. Next base: position 48,305 of record CAIQWJ010000064.1, read on the forward strand.
CAATCAGCGACACCGCCGAAAACCCGCGCACTGTCGCCTCCGTCCCCGGCAGTCCGACGATCCTGGACCCATTCGGAAACTTCAACGACGTCGCGTTATCTCCATCCCCCTGCGGCTTAATATGCAGCTTCCGCACCATGGCCGACGCTTTCCGCAAAAACTCCGCGCTCTGCCTCTCCGTAGGCCCCGCCACCAGCACCAGCGCGCCCGGTCGCGTATACGCCCGATGCACCGCCTTCGCCGCCGTCACCGTCGACTTCCCCCACTGCCGCGAACAATTCAGAATCCCGCGCTTCGCCTTCGACCGCAGCACGCAGGCCTGCTTCTCATCCGCCACAAACCCGAGCTGAGTCCGCGCAAACTCCACCGCATCGATAACGTCCACCGGCCTCGCGTCAGGCTCGCGCTCGCGAATCTCCTGCGCCCAGAACTCCTGATCAAAGTTGATGTCCACGGCCAAAAACTACCACGCAGAGAATCGAGCTCAGGCCATAGAAACCGCAGGCAATCCGTCATCCAACAACAAAACAAGGAACTTAGCCACCAGGAAATAAATCGGCAAGCCCTGTGACCGGAAAACCACCGTCGCGCGTGTGTGGCAGGTTTCCAACCGGCCTCTCCGCTGTGCCATTTATTTGGATAGAAAGCACCCACGTCGCAGTTCCGGGGTGGCATAGGCTTTAGCCTGTGGGGTCGAGCGCAGTTCGACTGTGCCGACCTCAAATCGCCGAAACCCTTGTCCGCAGTCAACAGGACTCGGCCGGAATCGAGACTTGTTTTCCAAAACTGCACCCATCCTCCCTGCGGGATATACTGTGTGCATGGCTGCCACTCCGATTGAAGAA
>CAIQWJ010000065.1 GCA_903875575.1 uncultured Acidobacteriia bacterium
CTATTGGGATATAACCTGATCCAGTGTTCCAGACGGAACCCCACACCATCACCTGCTTACGCTTTCTTCTCTTAAAGACACCCTCCAACCGCGCTCTTCACCCGCAGCCGTTTACCGCGCAGCGGTTTAGTTCACTGATTTTCCGCTACCGAACAATTTGCCCAGTTGCGGTATCCTGCGAACGTGAAAGTCATCCTGTTCGGCGCTTCGGGAATGGTTGGGCAGGGAGTTTTGCGGGAATGCCTCCTCGATCCGGAGGTTGACGCCGTGCTCCTGATCGGGCGCAACACGACCGGTGTCAGTCATCCAAAGGTGCGCGAGATCGTTCACCGGGACTTAGCAGATCTCACCCGTTTCGAAAACCTGCTCTCGGGCTACGATGCCTGTTTCTTTTGTCTGGGCGTATCGTCGGTCGGGATGCCGGAAGCGGAGTATAAGCGCATCACTTATGACCTGACGCTAGGCGCGGCCGGAGCGCTGGCGAAACTCAATCCTGGCATGACATTCATCTATGTTTCCGGCATGGGGACTGACAGCACCGAAAAGGGAAAGACCGCGTGGGCGCGCGTGAAGGGTGCAACCGAGAACGCCCTGCTGCGCCTGCCGTTCAAAGCCGCGTACATGTTCCGTCCCGGTGGAATCCAGCCTATGCACGGAGAAATGGCGAAGGCCGCGATGACGCGATACGCCCTGAAACTACTCGGTCCGATCATTCCGTTCCTGATGCGGATCGCCCCCAACTACGTCACAACTACGGAGCGGCTGGGACGCGCAATGCTCATCGCGGCGAAAACCGGTGCCCCCAGGCCTGTGCTGGAGAGCGCCGATATCAACGCGCTGGCGCAGACCGGGACTCCCGCTATTTGACCGTCATTTTCGCGTAGTCTTCCTGCCAATACGCCTTGTTGCCCGGATAGCCGGAGGTGTCCGGCATATTTGCCAATACGCTGCGGCGAAGCGCGAGCAGGTCGGTCAGCGCCAGTTTGCCTTCCTTGCGGTAGAGCACTTTGCCGTCGCTGCCGATGACCTCGGTGAACATAGAGTTCGCTTTCCACTTTTCTCCGAACGCGGCCTGCGCGGCAGCGAGATCCACCGTTGACTGCATGTTGGGGCTGGAAGCGTGCTCTTTTTCGAGGAAGCTCGTCACTGCTGCCTGATCCGCCACGGGATCAGTGGCAACGGATACAAACGTGAAGGCCCTGAGTCGGTACATCCGCCATGTGGTTTCAAGGTCATGGAACGATTCGGCGCAGGTGGGGCATTTGGTGGACCAGAAAGTGACCACCTGCACCTTACCCGACGTGTTGGATTTGAGCTTCTTCAGTGCGTCAGCATCCGCCGTTCCCAGCTTCACCGGTTCTTTCATGATGGCCTGCATCTCGGCTTCGCGGGACTGTGAACCTATGGCCTTCGAAAGCCACTTGGTGGAACAGCCATGCACGCGTGTGTCTGTCACGGTGACAGGTTTGCCGGCAAGAAGTTCTTCGAGGGCATTGCGCGTGTCACGTGTCTTCACCAGATCCGGCCGCTGGTTGTCGTCGATCTGGCCTTCGAAACGGAGGTTGCGATCTTTGTCAAAGATGAAGATGTGGGGCGTGGCGACCACGCCAAATTTGGTGGCGGTCGACTGTGTCTCGCCGTCGTAAAGATAGGGCCAGGTGATGTGGCGATCCGCCATGCGGAGCTTCATTTCCGGGAGGGAGTCTTCAAGGTCGGTGTAGCCTTCCTCGTTCAGGCGGACCGAGGCGGGGTTGTTGGGATTGATCGCTACAAGCTGTACGCCCTTGCCTTTGTAATCGTCGTAGAGCTGCTTGATGCGGCTCTCATAGTTTTGCGATTCGGGGCAGTGATTGCATTCGAAGGCAATCATAAGAAATTTGGCATTCGCCCATTCCTTCAGGCTGTGTGTTTTGCCATCGGCACCGGGAAGGGTGAAATCCGGAATGTGGGTACCGATCTTCATCACGGGATGTTCGGCATCCGGCTGAAGGCCAGCCGCGGGGCGCGGGGCAGTTGGTGCCTGGGCGCGGATCCCCGTGAGAGTGAGGGCGGCCAGGGTGAGAATGCAGATGCGGGAACTAAGACCTTTCATGAGTATGCCTTTTCCGTTTGGTCGGACTGCGGGTACTATATTACACGCGGCGGGCGCTGTCAACCTCACGCCAGTGCCGCCCTGGCGAAGTCCATGCAACTTTTCACGGTCGCCTGACGAGTAGAGCCTTCCGGCACCGCGAAATCGCAATCGATGTAACAGCGAATCGGGTACTTCTTATCGCGAACGAGCCGCAGGATGTCTTTGATCCGGGTGTCGCCCTCCCCCCAGGGCAGACTAACATTCCCCTTGCTCCTGTCCTTGAGATTGAGGGCAAAGACGCGGGAGTGAGTCTCCTGAACGAACTTATACGCATCCCAGCCTCCTCCCACAGCGTCGCCCACATCGACCGAACTGCCGAAGTTCTTCGAGTAGCCGAGTACTTCCTCAAAGTCGGCGGGCTTTGCCATAGCTTCGGGATCGACAGACGCCATATTGGGACGGCCCTGCAGCCCTATCTTCAGGTTGTGCTTCTCCGCAATTGGAGCAAGGCGCTTCGCGACGGACTTGGTGACGGCGCACATCATGAACTCCGCGCCAAGCGCTTTGGTAGCCTCGCAGGCCCGGTTGAGATCTTCGTCCGCGGTTGTGTTGCCAAGCGAGGCGTCGAATGCATGTAGGGTCAGTCCTGAAGCGGCGAATTTCTTTCGGATTCCGGTGTAGTAATCGAGTGGCACGTTCAGATGCCACTGGCGCAGAGCTTCGACCGCCGCAGCCTGCTCCGGGCTCATCGGTGCGCGACCGGGCCCCCTGCCCTGCGCGCCGCTGCCTCCCCGCCCCTGAGCGCCGCTGGCACCTGCACCTCTTCCGCCCCCGAAACCGCCCCCTCGCGCGGGTCGGGCCTTGTCAGCAAGGTCCACGGGCTCCGTTGAGGGAGCAAACAGCAGGCAATCCGGAATGCCGCAATCCACCATGGACTGGATAATGGCATCGAGGAGGCCCTGGCGCGGCAGCGCGTTGTAGCTATAGCCAGCAACACCGAGCGCAACACCGTGGACTTTCGGCGTCACTTTGGCCAGCACTCCTGCTGCGGGGATGGCGGCCAAACCTAGCTTTCCGAAGTCGCGTCTTGTGAGCATGAAGATTCCTTTCGCATTACTTTAGAGATTGGGCCCAGTAGGCCTGCTGACCGGAGTGATCTTTATCGTCCGGCAGGTTGGCGAGAATTGTTCTGCGCAATTTCGCCATACTGATTTCTCCCTGCTCCTGATAAAGCACGTCACCATTTGGACCGAACAGCAGCGTATACGGAACGGCTCCGCTCATTTTCGGATCGAAGGAGTCCTGTATCGCGGAGGTGTCATCGGACGCGAAGAGATAGTTGACGCTGGTGGCGTGGTTCTTTTTCAGAAAAGCAAAGACGTCGGGTCTGGCTTCCGGAACGTCTTCCGATACGGCCACGAGGCCGACGTTGCGACCGCGGTACATCCTGTAAGTGTTCTGGAGTTCCGGGAACTCCGCCACGCACGGGCCGCACCATGTGGCCCAGAAGTTCACGAGCAGCATTTTTCCGGTACCGTTGCCGCGGAGCTTCTTCAGGATGTCAGGCGTCGTCATAGCGACGGTTACGGGATCAGCCTCAATCTTTGCCAGTTCAGGATCAGGAGCGGATGTGCCCGTATTCCATTTGGTTGGGCAACCGGAGACGGGAGTCGTGGCAACCGTCACGGTACGTCCGGCGAGCAAGGCATCGATGGCATTGCGGGCATCCTGAGTTTTCACCTGGCCAGCGCGTTCGTCGTCGTCGATGCGCCCTTGATAGCGAAGCCTGCGGGTCGCATCGAAAACGAAGACCTGCGGAGTCGCGACAGCGCCAAGCCTGGCCGTCAGGGTTTGCGAATCGCCGTCGTACAGGTAGGGGTACTCCAGGTGCCGATCCGTGGCGCGGGTCTGCATTTCTTCATACGAATCGTTGAGATCGGACCACGCGAGTTCCGAATAGCTCACCCTGGCGGGATTGTTCGGATTGACGACAATCACGGCGACGCCTTTGTCCTGGTAGTCGTTATAGAGACGGCGAATGCGCGATTCATAGAGGTGCGACTGCGGGCAATGGTTGCAATCGAAGACGATGGCCAGCACCTTCGCGGCGGCGTATTCGCTCAGGGTGTGGGTTTTGCCGTCGACGCCCTGCAACGAGAAATCGGGTGCTGCCGAGCCGATGGCAAGAACAGGATGCGCGGCGTCCGCCTGCACTTCGCGCTGGTGCGTCCCGCAGGCGCATAGCGATGCGGTGAGGATGACGGCAAGGAACCGGGAAGAAGTCGGGAGGAAACTCATTGGGCCTGACGAACCGTGCCTTTCAATCTATGCGCTGGAGGGGCTGTGTGTCAACCGAGTCCGGAAAGCCCTAAGCTTTTGGGGGAAACACGCGTTCAATACATTCACGTCTGTACCGAAAAATCCGTCGGACATCGCGACGGACCTGAATTGCTTCCACGATACGACCGACAAAACCAAACGGCACCCGATATCGCACAACATCCGTCATCATCGTCCCGCCGTTCGCTTCATGAAACACGTGGGTATGGTGCCAGAGCGCGAACGGACCGGAAAGCTGGACATCGGTGAAGCGATACGGCGGATCCCACGTGCGGATCTGCGTCTTCCAGCCGAACGGAATGCCGCGCAAACTCAGCTTGTAGCGTATGAGCGAACCCTGCTGGATTCGCGGCGTATCCATACCCAGAACGCGAAAGCGCAGCCATGGCGGCGTGATCACTTCAAGATTGCCCGCGTCCGCGAAGAAGGCAAACACTTCATCGCGCGGACGTTCAATCCATTGCTGCCCGCGGTAGGTACGAAAGCCTGCCACGAAGCTCTATGTACGCGTGAAGATAGAGCCGCTCAGTGTACCGGTGCTGTCGGAGAAGGCGTCCACGCCAATTCCCATCGCGCGCATGATACTGAGGTGTACGTTCGACATCCGCATTTCACCGTTCGCGCTCTTCCAGTAGGTACCGTGTTTCAGCCCCATGTTGGCACCGCCGGCGATCAACGTCGGCAGGTTGTGCGAGTTGTGAGTCGTGCTGGCACCGCTGCCGAACATGACGATGGTGTTGTCGAGAACGCTGCCATTACGGTCTTTATACTCGTTCATCTTGCCGAGAAAGTGGGCGATCTGGTTGCTGAGGAACAGGTCGTATTTGGCGAAATCGAGCTGCCCGTCTTTGTCTGTGGCGTGCGAAAGATTGTGGTGCGTTTTCGAGAGGCCCAGCTTCAGCGGGAAAGTGTCGCTGATACCCATGCCGTCTTCGCGATTCAGCATGAAGGTGATGGTGCGGCTGATATCGGCATCGAAAGCGAGCGCCATCAGATCGAACATGTTCCGGTAGTATTCGGCCGGTTCGCCCTCATTGGTGATATCCAGGTTCAGATGCCCGTAATCCTGTTTTTTCAGCGGCACGTCGATCCAGCGTTCGGACGCGATCAACTGCGTTTCCACTTCGTTGAGCGAGGTCAGATACTGGTCCATGCGGGCCTTGTCGCTCTTGCCCAGTTGTTTGTCGAGCGCGCGTGCGTTACCGGCCACCGCATCCACCAGTTTGACGCGCCGCTCAACGTTATCATGCTCCGACTGAAGCGAAGTGTGATCGCCGCGGAACAGACGATCGAAGATGCGCCGAGGATTGTTTTCCGCCGGAACCGGACGGCCGTCCAGGCCATAAGAAATAGTCCCGGTGCGCGACAGGTAGCCAGTGCCCGCATCAATGGAAAGAACAACTGAGGGCCGGCGCGTGAACTGCTTTGTATGCTGCGCGATGACCTGATCCAGTCCGGCAGTGTTGTACGTGCCGGGCTTGGGATTGTAGAGCGGCGCGCCGGTCAGCCACATGTCCGAACAGGTGTGCGGGTCTGACTTCGGGCCGCTCGGATGGTACAGGCCACCCATAAAACTCAACTGCTTGCGGAACGGCTTCAGCGGCTCCGTGGAGGCGCCGAAAACAAACTCGCCGTCCTTTTCCGCGGTGGGGAACCAGCTCCATTCCGGCAGTGCGTGCTCGGTCTTCGGCAGTGACATGCCGTTGGCGGTGTAGATCGCGCAGAAGCGGCGTGGAATCTCGTCGGTCACTTCCGCCCCCATGGCGTCGAGCACGGGAAGCGCCAGCATGGCTCCGCCCACTCCCTTAAGGAAAGCGCGGCGATCTAATTTGAGAGAGCTTTTCATGGGTGCGTTCTTTACCTCACACAGTGGTCCGACAATCGATCTTCTTTGCATTCTACACTATTTTTCGAGGAACATTTTGCTGTTAACCACGAACCGGATCATGTCTTTCATCCGGTAGCCATCAGCCTTCAGCTTCCCTTCTTCCTGGCGCATCACGTTGAGTTCATTGAAAGTGAGCGTGCGCCCGGTCGCGTAGGTGGCCAGATGCTTCATAACGCTGTAGGCCACCTGATCGATACGGTCCTCGCTTAGATACCGCTTGAGATCATTGGCACCGGAAACTTCCGTCTTGTCCGGCAGCGTGGAATGCGCGTCAACCGTCTGGACTTTGAGGCGTCCGCCGGCATCAAACTCCTCGAAGGCGATGCCCCAGGGATCGATCTTGGCATGACACTGACGGCAGCCAGGCTGGTTGCGGTGCTGCTCGATGCGCTCGCGGAGGGTATGGGCCGTGTCGGCTTTGAGTGCCGGGACGTTGGGGGGCGGATCGGCAGGTGGCTCAGCAATAATCTTGCGGGCCAGCCAGGCGCCACGCTTAACGGGGTTGGATTCACGACCGTCCGAGAGGCCCGCCATAATCGCGGCCTCCGTCAGAACGCCGCCCAGTTCGGGGCGTTCCGGTTTCAGGGCGACGAACTGATACCCGCTCTCAACCTTATCCCCCAGACCGTAGTAGCCAGCGACTGTCTCATTCGTTACGATGAAGTCCGACCGCACAAGATTCCGCACGGGCAGGTTGTTGCGCAACAGATAGCCCACGTATTCAATCGGCTCCTGGCGAAGCTGTGTCCGGGTATCGCGCGTGAGCTGCGGATAGAGCTTGCGGTCCGGTTCCAGCACCGTGAACTTGTCCAGATTCAGCCATTGCGAAGTGAATTCCGTGATGAAGCGCAGGAACTTCGGGTCTTCCGTCAGGCGAGTCACTTCGGAGTCCAGTTGCTTGTGGAGTTGACCGCGCGCGGCAAGGCCCAGAGTGGTGCGATCCGGCGGACCGTTCCAGAGGAAGTACGAGAGCTTGGAGGCCAGTTCGTATTCGTCAAGAGGTTCTGGTGCCGGAGACGCGCTGTTCTCAGTCAGGAACAGGAACTGGGGCGAGGTAAGCACCACTTCGAGGGCGTCCTTCACGGAGTCCTGAAAGTTGCGGCCAGTTGTCGAGGCACGGCGATACACCACCATCAGGGATTCGAGTTCGGCGGAAGTCACCGGGCGGCGATACGCACGCGTCGCAAACGAGCGCAGGATCTCTTTTGAGTAGGTTGGCGGATCGTTCGCGTGAGGCGAGTCGATGAAGATACTCTTGTACGACGGCGCGGGCCAGGTATCGTAAAAAGGCCCTTCGAACTCGACGGAGCGGATCTCCAGCCGCGGCATATCGCGGCCGTCCGTGTATTCGCTGTGAACGGCAATTTCCCGCACGCCGGCGAGATAGTTCACATTATCCTTCTCGACTTCAGGATTCGGATAATTCTTCAGCGTGCCCTCAAACACATAGCGACTGAGTTTGCCATTCGCCACCGTCTGGATTGGCCCTACCTGTGCGAAAGTACTGCCGCAATCACGGCGGAAGCCGAGGCGAACGCCCAACATAGGCGAACGTTTTTCAAACGCAAGGAACTTCTTCGCGTTTTCGTCGGAATCCGCGAGCGGCGTCAAAACCACGCTGGCCAGATCTTCCATAGCTGTGGTCTGGGCCGAAACTTTCAGTGGACCCGCGTCCAGCCTGACGGCCAGGAAAGCCGTCTGCAAAGTGGAACCTGAGAAATGACGATCTCCCAGGGAGAGGTTGAGTTCAGGAACAGGCGGTTTCGCCGGCAATGGCGGCGCGACCACAAACTGCTGGCCCGGCTGCAGCAATGCCTGAATTTCGGCTTCGCCCAAAGCGCGCCGGTAAATGCGGAAATCGTGCAACTGCCCCCGGAACTGCTTGCCGTTCGGAGTACGTCCAAACACAAGGTCAGCCTTCGGTTCGTCGAGGTCCGCCGGGCCGACATCGCCCTTGCCAACCTGATAGCCGTTGACGTACAGACGAGTCGTGTTCGTGATGCCCCATGGTGTTTGGGCTCTGTGAACCACAATGGCCACGTGATGCCACGTGTTGACCTTGATAGCGCCCCTCACGCTGGCGAGCACAGAACCGTTCGTGCGAGTATCCGCGCCGGCGGTCTGGAGATGAATGCTGCCATTGCGATCCATTTCGACATACCAGCCGTGCGAAAAAGGCGAATTCTGCGTGGACTCTGTGCCCATATTGGCCACGGTGGGGGCAACGGAAACCAGACCACCATCGCGAAGAAGATCGGGGCGCACCCACAGAGACACACTGAAATCGCCGGTGCCAACGTTAGCTGCGGACGTTCGTGGAGCAATGAGTGAGTCGCCATCCCTGTCGAACGCGATGACTTTCCCGAATGCGGCATCATTCGAAAACTGAGCTTTCCCTTCGAGGCGGGCAGGCGGCTGGCTGGCGTCGCTGCCGCCATCGAGCAACCACCTGACGGCAAGGCCGTCGTTCAGGTGGGAGGCGTCGGCGGTGATCGGGGCAGCCGGCCCAACACCAGCATGTAGATCCACCTGATAGATGCCGGCCTTCGGAATGTTGACCGTTTGCAGCACGGCCGGTTTGGCGACGGTCATGGCTTGGGCAGCGCCCGGTGCCTGCGGTTTCGCCGCAGCATCCAGCATCAGCCCGTCATCGTACCTCGCAGCCATGACTGTGATACGGAACCGACCCGTATCCGGCAGTTCGCGGGTAGAAATCTTAAAGTTCGCCTTGGGACCTTCGGTACCGTCAGCGCCGAAGATTTCGTCATTGGGGATTGCCGGACGCAGCAACAGGCCTTCCGGCACAAGGTCGTACGCGCGGCCTTTCGGATAGCCATTGCTGCCACGCATATCTGCAAAGACTGCGTGATAAATGCTGTCGAAGTCGCGCCAGCCGCGCACGGTATCGTTACCCTGGTAGCCTTCAATGTAGCGATACTTCCGTTGCATCGGGTGAGGATCAAACGCAAACGGTTTGGTCGGAACGGGCTCCGTCACCATAAAATCCTGGTTATTTAACAGCGCGCTGCCCGCACCCAGGACAAGTTGCCCGGGGAAAGGCTCCGGGTTGATAGACTTGCCAAACTCCATGCGGAAATCCTGGATGGAAGGCTTCGTCTTCGGATCGATGATGGCTCGTGAGAGCGCTTCATCCGCCGTCTGCAGATACTCTTCCAGCAGTTGTGTGGAGAGGTTGAGCGTTTCCTGATTGTTGACGAAACCGTCCCGCGAAACCGCGTCCGGAGGGATGCCTGTTGTCAGATCATCGTCAATCCCCAGCAGTTCCTGCAGACTATTGCGGTACTGCGCAATCGTAAGGCGGCGAATCAGACCATTCTTCGGGGCCTGACGCACGCGCGCCGCCTCTATATTCCGGGTAATGAATTCCACCATGCGCGTGCGTTCCGCAGCGGTCGGTTGCGGCATGCCCTCGGGCGGCATGGTGCCATCGCTGATCTTCGTGCGGATGTTTTCCCAGGCCCGGATGTGCCTATCTTCGAAGGTGCCGTCGAGTTGATCCACGCGAATTCCCGCGGTGGCGGTATCCGTGTTGTGGCAAAGCATGCAGTTCTGTTCGAAAAAGGGTTTCGCCAGGTTTTCAAACGTGCCGTCGCCCGGACCGGGGACAGCCGGGGCCGCCTGCGCCACCCAATACCGGGTGGTCCACCCGATCACGCCCGCGACGAGCAGCATAAGCACAACATTGCGCCACAAACGATTACGGATCTTCTGTAAACTCATAACTCCCATTGGGTACCGACAATACGGTATGACCGCCCTCCGCGCAGACCGATGTGGATTAGCATATCACCGTAGAATCGCCATTCAGCGGCCTATCGAGATCAATTCCTTCAGGCTGCGATGGTAAATCCGTCCGTCGCTGTAGCTGGGCGTATTCAGACTCCAGGTTTCGCCCGACGGCCCCAGATCATTGATGGCGAGCAGCGCGCTCTCATCCAGTACCTTAGCCCCGGCGTCGACCACATAAGTGATGCCGAGCATAGTGGTGAAGTAGATCTTATTCCCCAGCGCTACCGGACTGCCCCAGAACGCTGGAATCTGCCAGCCATCGGTTTTGGACCTGTCCTCCGCCGCAACGTCATTGCCCTGCGAATCCTCCGTCTTTGTGCCGACCGCGATGCCGTAGACCTTCTTATCCGGTTCGCCGGGCTTTCGAATGACGGTTACCGGAACCTCCAGGTATTCCACCTTGCCTGTCTCCACATTCACGCGTCCTATGGTGTGCGACGGGCCGCCTTTCCCGGCTGGCGGGTGGTTATTGCGGTTGTGCGCGGTGGAACTGAGGAAATAGTGATAGCCAGCCACCACAATATTGCAATGCCAGGCTGGCATCACGCGGATCACCTCGTTTGGTTTGAGCTGGTTACGCGGAGACAGCTCACGAATTTGGCGAAGGTTCACGTTGGTATGAACAATGTACTTGTTGGCGGCGGGGTCCCACTGTCGGTAATCCACATTGCGGATCAGCGACTGCTCGCGGAGCAGTTTGCCGGTCTGGCTATCCAGCACCAGGTGACTCTCCTCCGGATTCAGGCGGAACCAGTAAGCGTACTTTGCATCCCAGTGGAGAACGTAGAGCGCCTGCCAGGTGGGCGCCGCGAGGGAACCTGGAACGTCAAGCGGCTTGCCATCGGCGTCGGTATCGGCGACGTAGCGCCAGATCGTCTTGCCCTCTTTACCCGGGCGAAGGTCAACCAGACCGAGGCCGACGGGACGCTCCGGAACATCATGCCAGCCGCCGCGGCCGGTCAGGATGGCGGGGATACCGTCTCTGGTGTGCCCGAACACGGAAGTGGCGTACGTCGTGGTCCCGTCTTCTGCCAGCCATTTGGTTTTTCCGGTCATCTTATCGATGCCGCGCAGGTAGTTCCAGCCCGGCTTCTGAGAGGAACCCGGGTCGTCCGGTTCCACGTTGATGATCGTGTCGCCATAGAGAATCGGCTCGTGTTGCTTGTTAAAGGGATAGGGCTCGCCCCAGGGCTTGTACTGGCGCTTCCAGATCTGTTTGCCGCTGAAATCCCAGCAACCCATTTCGCCGCTCGCATTGAAAAACCAGACGTATTTGCCGTCGGTGATGGGCGAAGGCGAGGTGGAATCGCTGTAAGCGTACATCAGGGGACTGGGGACTGAGCCTTCCAGCCGAACTGACCAAAGTATCCTGCCGGTCTGCGCGTCAATCGAGTGCCCGAGGATCGTAGCACTGGTTTTCGGGGAGCCTGGCTTGAAAGGCTCAAACGTCGTCAGGAAGAGACGGTTGCCCCAGACGGCGATGCCGCTCTGCCCGCCATTCGGAAGCGGCATGCGCCAGCGAATATTCTCATTCCGCGCGACGCTCCAGCTTACAGGCGCTTTTGCCTCCGGGACGCTCCATGACCCGTGCGGCCCGGCGGCCTCCGGCCAATTGGCCAGCAGCGTGGCTGCGAGTCCGGCAAAGGCGAGGCCGGCGAGGGCTATACGAATTGGGTGGTTGAGTTTTCTCATGGGCGCTGGACCGGATGGCAGGCGAAGCCAGCCACATCAAAGTTGCCTTCCAGTATATTGCGAAAAGCCACTCCGGCAGCAAGCATCTGGCATATAATTCTTCAGTGCACCCAAACGTTAACCGTCGAACTTTCATTACTGGCGCCAGCGCGGCGCTCGTGACCCTCTCCTCCAACAGGTCCGCGGAGGGTGCCGCGGCCGCCATGCCAATCGTCGATACACACATCCATTTCTACGATCCTCGTAAGCCCGGAGGCATCCCGTGGCCGCCCAGCACCGATAAGGTCCTCTACCACCCGGTGCTGCCGCCGTTGTTTACTTCGACGACGTCTCCTGTGGGCGTAACGGGCGCCGTGGTGATTGAGGCCAGCCCGAAACTGGAAGACAACCAGTGGGTGCTCGATCTGGTGAAAGATAACCCCGCGATTGTCGCCTACGTAGCCAATCTGGAGGCCGGCCTGCCGGAGTTTCGCACCAATCTGGCCCGATTCCGGAAGAACCCCCTCGTACGCGGGATCCGTATTTTCGACGAGAAGTTTGTGGGCGGCGTTTCGAAGCCTGCCTTCATGGACGACCTCAAACGTCTGGCAGACGCGGATCTCTCGCTCGACGCGATTGGGGAGGCCGATACGAAGTGGCTGGCTCCGCTGCTGACGGTGGCGACGAAGATTCCCACGTTGCGGATTGTCATCAACCACATGCCGGAAGAGCCGCCGGCCTGGAAGGCGGAGCAGATTCGCGAATTGGCGGCGCATCCGCGGGTCTGTTGCAAAGTCTCCGGCGTATTGAAAGAAGTGGGAGGCAAGGTGCCAACCGATCTGGGCAGCTACCGGGCAGCGCTGGATCAACTGTGGGAGATGTTCGGGCCGGATCGCGTAATGTACGGCAGTAACTGGCCGAAGAGCGATCACATGGCACCCTACGCGACCGTGCTGAGCGTCGTAAAACAGTACGTGGAACCGAAGGGCTCAGCCCCGACTGCGAAGTTCTTCTCGCAGAATGCGAAGGCTTTCTATAAGTGGACCGATAAAGCGTGACATGAAGCCTTGTTCGGTAATTGCAGTTTGCGTCGTGCTGGCCGTTGGGGCAGTTGGGCGAGCGCAGTGCGCATCCAGCCGGGACGTAACCATCGAAGCCGCCCGCGCAGAGGCGACTGCCTTTACAAAGTCCCTGCCGGACTATGCGGCCTATCGGATCACCATCAGATTTAGCGGTACCAGGGTTCGAACCCTGCCCGGCGTTCTGGACAACCCCAATCTGAATCTGTCGGAGATCGTTTGGAACAGACTGAACACAGTGGCCGCCGACCTGGTTGTGGTTGCCGGCAAGGAAGTCTATTCCAATGTCAAGGTCGACAATCAGCCCGCGAAGAGCCCGGCGGTGACCGGCAGTTGGTCGACCGGTGAGTTCTCGGGTATGCTCGACGGTCTTTTCGCGAAAAACAGCGCGGCCCTATTTTCCAATCAACGCCGCGAGACAATCGGCAAGCGACCCGTTCTTCGGTACAGATTTGCCGTCGATCATGCTCATTCCCAGTGGGTCATTAATGGCAAGACCGGTTCCTGGGCGACCGCTTACACGGGCGACGTCTGGATTGACAGGGAGACCGGAAAAACGCTCAGGATCGAAATGTCGGCCCGCGAGTTGCCGAACAGTGTATCCCTCGAGGCGATCGAATCCAGCGTGGAATACAGTTTTGTCCAAATCGCAGGCAGGGAGTACGTTCTTCCGATACACACCGTGGTTGTGAGTTGCGAGACAGGTGGAGTCACCTGCGTGAAGAATGATACTTTATACCGCAATTACGACAAGTTCGATGCCACTTCGAGCATCTCGTTTCAATAGAACTTAGACCGGCGGCCCCCAGGGCCGGATACTAACGTCAGACAGCGAATTGCCTTTCCCTGGCCCGAAACATCTTACCCGCCATCCGCAATGTAGAATTGGTCAACACCCATGCTTGTCCGCCGCGCCGCCATCTCTCTCTGCCTTTGCGCCAGTCTCTTCGGCCAAAGCGCGGAACTGACTACAAAAGAAGCGCCCGTGATGTTCAAATCCGGCGTGAACCTCGTGCCGGTGCCCGTAGTGGTCCGCGATAACAAGGGGCGCGCGGTCGGCAGCCTGACTATTGACGATTTTCAGCTGTTCGACAACGGCAAACTGCAGATGATCTCGAAGTTTTCACTGGAGAAACTGGCGGCGGACGACGTTCCTGCAACACCCGCCGCGACACCATCAGCTACTTCGCCGGAGAGACCAGCCAACGGAGAAACGTTGGTGGACGCCAGTGCCGTCGGCGTTCCCGATCGCTTTGTAGCTTACCTGTTCGATGACCTCCATATGAGTTTTGGAGATCTGGTCTACACCCGCGACGCCGCACGGCGGCAGATCGATTCTGCGGCACACAAACTGGAGCGCGCCGCCATCTTCACGACCTCCGGCCAGGTCACGCAGGAGTTTACCGGCGATAAAGAGAAACTGCACGCCGCTCTGGCCAGGATTGGTACCGGACATGCGTCATCATCAAGGGCCCTGCAGCAAACAGCGTGTCCGCCTGTCTCTTATTACATGGGCGATCTGATCAGCAATAAGAATGACAGCACAGCACTCGACATCGCGACCGCCGACGCGATGGTCTGCGCCAATCTGTCGCCACCCCAGCGTGATCAGGCGATCCAGATGGCAAAGAACGCCGCTCGGGATGCAGTCATGACTGGCGATGCGGACACCGCGGCCTCGCTCGAAGAAACACGGTCCGTCATCGCACGTATGGCATCCATGCCGGGCCAGCGGACGATCGTGATGATCTCACCGGGCTTTCTGGTGCTGGAGAACCGGCACGAAGATCAGACTGCGCTGATCGAGCGTGCCATCCGTGCCAATGTTGTGATCGGCGCACTGGATGCACGGGGGCTTTACGTGGGCAATGGTTTGCCGGATGCCAGCGAGCACATAGTCAACACGGCCACGGTCACCGCCAAAGCCAACTACGTTCGAACGGAGGCCATGGTGCAGTCCGACGTGATGGCAACGCTGGCAGAGGGCACGGGCGGAACGTTTTATCACGGGACGAACGACTATGACGAGGGCATTGCCCGCACGGCAGCCGCACCAAATTATCTTTATGTTCTGGCATTTTCCCCGCTGGATTTGAAATACGACGGCAGGTATCACAATCTCAAGGTCACGCTGAAGAGCGGCAAAGGTCTCGATTTACAGGTCCGCAAAGGCTACTACGCCCCGAAGACCGCCACCGATCCGGCCGAGAAATCTCGCCAGACCATCGAAGAGATGTTCTTTTCGCGCGAGGAACTGCATGACCTTCCCGCAGTCCTGCAAACTCAGTACTTTAAAACCGCCGATGGCGATGCGACGCTTTCCGCCGTGGCGAAGATCGATGTGAAGAAGCTCAGCTTCCATAAAGAAGCGGACCGCAACCGCAATGACATTACGGTAGTGACAGGCCTGTTCGATAACGACGGCAACTACATGACCGGGGTGCAGAAGACGATCGAACTGCGTCTGCTGGACGACACACTCGAAAAGCGCCTCACCCAGGGGATCTCCGTGAAGAACAGCTTTACCGTACATCCGGGACGGTATATGGTGCGAATGGTGGTACGGGATGCCGAGGGGCAGACTATGTCGGCACAGAGCGGCCTGGTGGAAATACCTTAGACACCGGTTTCGTCGTAAGATTGACAGTATCCGAATGATGCTCCTCTCCCCCGGTCGCGCTGTCACCCTAATCTGTCTCGCCGCACTGGGAGCCCTGACTCTTGCTTCGCAGACGGCGGAGGTCACGGCAAAGGAAACTCCCTTTACCTTCCGCACCGGCGTGAATTCTGTGCCCGTGCCGGTGGTGGTCCGCAACAGTCAGGGTGTTGCCGTGGGCAACCTCGGCATTGAAGATTTTCAGCTCTTCGATAACGGCAAGCAGCAGATGATTTCACGGTTCTCCGTGGAGAAACTCGCAGCGCCGGAACCTGTACCTGTTGCGGCAGCGCCCCGTCCGGCAGCGGTTGCCCCTGAGGCGGAGGCCCCCGCGCCTCTGGTCACGAGCGAGGCCGACCGAACGCCTAATCGCTTCGTGGCGTTTCTCTTTGACGATCTCCACATCAGTCCCGGCAGCCTTGCCGCCACGCGGGATGCCGCCAGGCACCAGCTGGACAATTCATTCCAGGCACTGGACCGGGCTGCAATCTATACAACATCCGGCAGGGTTATGCAGGAGTTCACCAGCGATCGTGAAAGGCTTCACGCCGCGCTCCAGAAGATAAGCGCAGACCTCGCCTCGGCTGCCAAAGCGCTTCGCGAAAACACCTGCCCATCGGTCGATTACTACATGGCCGACCGCATCTACAACAAGCACGATCTTTCGGTGTGGAAAATCGCAGCCGAAGATGCCATTTATTGCGGCAACTATAACAATGCGGGTTCCGTTGTCACGGAAGCGCAGATCACGCAGTGCGACGCCTCTGGTGCCAGCGATGGGGTCTGCATGCCCATACGCGACGCTCGTCTCGCGGCGCGGAACGCGGTCGTGATGGGAGATCAGGATACGGACTCCACGTTTGGGACCATTCGCGCCGTCATTACCCGCCTGGCATCCATGCCCGGGCAACGAAACCTGGTGCTGATTTCCCCTGGCTTCCTGGTGCTGGACGACCGGCACGAAGAAGAGGCCGGAACGATGGAGCGGGCTATCAAGGCCAATGTCGTGATCGGAGGTTTGGATTCCCGCGGCCTGGCGACGGACATACAGGGAGGAGACGCCAGCGACCGGATCAATAACAAGACCCTTGTCGAGAAACGCCCCTTCCAGGCCCAGGCGACGCTCATGCAAACGGCTTCGGTCGCCAATCTGGCGGAAGGCACCGGGGGCACCTTCCAGCATGGGACCAACGCCTTCGAAGAGCAGATGGCCCGCGTTTCCACGGCTCCGGAATACCTCTACGTACTCAGCTTTTCCCCAACGGATCTTAAGCTGGATGGCCGCTTCCATGACCTGAAAGTGGTTCTGAAGAACGGCAAGGGGCTCGAACTCCAGGTCCGCAAAGGTTACTACGCGCCGAAGACAAATACCGATCCGGCGAGCCAGGCAAAGCAACAGGTGGAAGATACGTTCTTCTCTCGCGACGAGATCCACGACCTTCCCGCCGTGCTGACCACGCAGTATTTCAAGCTGGAGAGCGGGGACGCGACGGTTTCGGCAGTCGCAAAGGTGGACATTCGAAAGCTGACATTTAAGAAGGAAAACGGCCGCAACCGGAACGACCTGACGGTGGTGACCGGACTTTTCGACAACGACGGCAACTTCGTCACCGGAGCCCAGAAAATCGTGGAGATGCGGCTCCTGGATGACACGCTGGCCAAGCGCGCCGCTTCCGGTATTTCGGTGAAGAATGATTTCACGGTGCGTCCGGGACGCTACGTGGTGCGCCTGGTGGTGAGGGATTCCGAAGGGCAGACCATGACGGCGCAGAGCAACGTGGTGGACATTCCGTGAGGCGGGCAGTATTTGCACTTGTGGCTGCGGTGATGTGCGTACTTCCGGTGCCGGTGCGCGGGCAGGAAGCGCAGCCGGACACGGTGATCCGATCGGAATCGAGACTCGTGCTGGTGGACGCGCTCGCGGTCGACAAGAAAGGCCGTTTCGCCGCGGATCTCACCCAGAAAGATTTCAAGGTCTGGGAAGACGGCAAGGAGCAGAAGATCACCAGCTTCTCGCTGGAGAGTTCAGGCGTTTCCGCCGACCGCCCCGGCAAGCATTACTTCGTGCTGTTTTTCGATACGTCGTCCGGCGGTGCGGAACCGGCCATTCGCAACGAGGCCACGCGCTTTGTGGATGGTTTTGCCAGTCCGGATCGCTATATGGCGGTACTGGACTACGCGTACAACGGCGGCTTACGCATCGGGCAGAACTTCACGACGGACAGCGACCGGTTGAAGAAGGCCCTGGGCTCGATTCGCGGACCCTCGGGCGCGGCCACACTGGCCTCCACCGGAGGCGCAGCGATTCGCGGCGGCGCGGGCCCCGCACTGGCAGCCACAGCCACCAGCACTTACGCCCCGCGGGAACTGTTGAACTCACTGCGAGCTCTCGCGGCGTCCCTGGCCGGCATTCGTGGACGAAAGGCACTGGTGCTGTTCGGAGCGGCAAGCCAGGCGAATTCGGATATCGCCATGGACCTTAGAACAGCGATCCAGGCACTGAACAAGGCCAACGTGGCCGTCTATGCGGCGGGTTCGGGGAATGGCGCGGGCGCAGATCCCGGCGCTGCCGCCCCGCTCGCCGGAGTGCGCGGGAGACAGGGCCCTACGGCAATACCTTCCACGGATCTCAGTACGTCCCTGCTGAGCCTGGGCAATGCGCTGGCTGAGGGCACGGGCGGTTTGACATTTGTGGGCACCAGCGAACTCGCGGCATCTCTGGGCAAAGTGGCACAGGAGCAGGATCAATACTATCTGCTCGGCTACACGCCGCTGGTGGAGGCTGCTGAAGGGACCTGTCACGAACTCAAAGTGAAGGTCAGCCGCGGCGATCTGGAGGTCCGCGCCAGACAGGGTTACTGCACGGCGAAGCCGGCGGACGTACTTTCCGGCAAGCCGATAGGGAAGGATCTGGAGGCAAAGGCGGCCAGTGGGGCACAACCCACGATCACGGCGAAGATGCAGTTGCCCTGGTTCTATACCGCTCCGAACGTGGCGCGGGTCAATCTGGCGATGGACATTAACACGTCCGGAGTGAAGTTCCGTCACGACAAGACGGGGTTCCACGGCGAGTTCGATCTGGCTGGAACGGGAAGTGTTTCGGGTGGTGCCGTGGCCGCGCGAGTCAGCGATACCGTCAAGCTGGATTTCCTGACGCAACAGCAGGTGGATGAGTTCCTTGTCGCGCCGTATCACTATGAAAACCAGTTTGAGATCGCTCCTGGCAGCTACAGCTTCCGGATGGCGTTCAGCTCCGGGGAGCAGGCCTTTGGCAAAGTAGAGTTGCCGCTGAAGATTGAGCCGTGGAGCGGTCAGGCACTCTCAGCCAGCGGTATTGCGCTCAGCCGGGATGCGCACCCCGCCGCCAGTCTGGCTTCGGGGCTGGATGTGTCGCTGCTCGAAGGCATACGGCCCCTGATTTCGAAAGGGGTGGAAGTGGTACCGGCAGGCAACACCGGTTTCCGCGTCGGCGAGAAGGCCTTCTTCTATTTCGAGATTTATGAGCCGTTGCTGGCGGCGATACCCGCTAAGCCAGGCGCTCAATTGCCGCCGGTGAGCCTCCGCCTTCGCCTGTTGGAAAGTGCTACGGGCAAGCAACTCCAGGATTCCGGGGCCAAGCTGGTAAGCAGCTACATGATGCCGGGGAACGCTGTGATTCCGGTCCAGTCTGTCTTGCCGATTGAGGGCCTGCCTGCGGGGAAATACGCTGTTGAGGTCAGAGTCATGCGGGAGGCCGGGGATCCCGTGGTGCGTACCGCGGAGTTCGAGATCAACTGACTCCGTTCAGAGGCAAGGAGCGGTACCTGCCGAGGAGCGCATCTCCCTGCCGACATCAACCCTAACCGAACCGTGACTGTAAAGGAGCGGCACTCAAAATCATCTATTCCGCTCAGTTCACCGAATGGCGGCCAGTCATCTGCGCTCTTAGCTTGAACTGCACGCGCCGTTCCCTCACGAACGGCCGCGCGGACCCTGCCCACCAAGGCATGCCCCGTGCCTCCAACCGAAAACTCGGAATCCATGTCAGCCAGATTCAGCCAGGCCGGAAGCGCAGTGCGCTCAAGGTCCGGCAACCCGCCGATTGCCACCTTGATACCTTGTTTGCGAAGGCGCGGCAAGTCCCTGAATATTCGGCGAATTCGCGGAACTTTCTGCGAACCGTGGCGTCCAAACCCTAATCATGTTCCGGATTACTCTCGTGGTTGTTGCCGCGCTTGCAGCCGTCGGCTGCGGCCCCAAAATCGCCAAAGTACAGATCCCTGCCGGACCACCGGAACACGAAGTCCTCTTCGCCCAGGGCCAGGCAGCCTTCCGCGAAGCCACGCCAGAGGGCTACCTCAAATCGGCGGAGGCATTCCGCAAAGCTTCCGTTCTCAGTCCCGAACACTGCGAGTATCCCCTGCATCTGGCCCAGTCTCTCATGTTTCTGGCGATGGAGCAGAAACTGAACCAGGAGGACTTCGCGCCCACCGGTAAAGAGGCAAGCGAGGTCATCGCAGCCATACAGACACAGCCCTGCGCCGCTCGGTTTGCCCCGCTGCTCAGCCGGGTTCAGGCCTTGAGCACATCTCCAGGTCAAGCCCAGGCCGTCGTCGGGAACGCCGTCATCCAGATTCAGGAAAGTACTCGTGGCCAGGAATCCACGGACGCCATCAACCGGGCGCTCGAGGCCGACCCCGCCGATGCCATGAACTGGCTGGTGCTCTGGAAGCTCAGCCCGTACGACCCACGCGGGCCTCTGCTCAAGGCGAACGAACTCGCCCCGGATCTGCCCATCGTCCAGTACGAGATGGGGACGGCAAACACCACGCTCACCCACTATCCGGCGGCCCGTGTGAATTTCGAACGGGCACTGGCTCTGAGTTCGCGGCATTTTCATTCGATGCTGGGGCTGGCTTACTCGCTGGCCGTCACGGATCCTGACACCAATGAGGTTCTGCCGTTGTACCTGAAAGCGGTTGACGTCGCACCAAAGTACCTGGAAGGCCATGCGCTGCTCGGCTACTACTATGACCAGATCGAGGAATCCGACAAGGCCATCGCGCAGTACCGCACTATTGTCGAACTCAATCCAAAGTACGAGCCGGGGCAGCTTTCACTCGGCATCGCGATCTATAAGGCCAATCAGTTCGATGCTTCCGAACAGGCGCTTGTAGCGGCAGTCGCACTCGACAGCCGAGACAGCCAGGCTCACTTCTACCGGGCCAGCATCTGGCTCACCCGGAACGATCTACCCAGGGCGCAGGACGAGGCCGAACTGGCGATTCGAACCGCTCCGACCTTTGTGGAGGCCTTCTGCCTGCTCGGCGTCATCCTGGAACGGGAAAGCCGCATAGACGAGGCGCTCGCCCAGTACGAAAGGGCCCTGCGGATCAAGCGAGACTACCCGGATGCCCTGATGTCGCGGGGTAATATCCGCGCCCAACGGAGCCAGTTTGCCGACGCCGTGGCGGATTTCACCGCCGCCATCGATGCCTACCGGAGTCAGATATCCGCACTGGAAAAGGAGGCGACGAAGGCAGAGGCCTCCGGCTTCCTCCTGAAGGCCCGGGCGGAGCGACGGCGAAAGTCGGACACGGAGACGGCCATCAGTCGCGCGGAAGAAATCCGGAAGCGGGTCCTCGCCGTGATGCCGGAGGCCTCCGGGCGGTGAAACTCGCCAACCCAACCCGCTGACTGGTACCGTCCGCCCCCCTTCGCCTGGTATGATGGTTTGCGCTGAGGGCTTCGGTGTCAAAACACGTAACCCCAGCCAGTTTCGTTCGTCAAAACATACTTCTATGATCAAAGTCGAAGGCCTGACCAAGCGATACGCTCGCCATGTTGCGGTCAATAACATATCCTTCGAAGTCGGCAAAGGTGAGATCGTCGGTTTCCTTGGCAAGAATGGCGCCGGGAAGACCACCACGATGCGCGTTCTCACCTGCTTCCTGCCCCCCTCCGCGGGCAAGGCAAGCGTGGCCGGTTTCGACGTTGTTGATCAGTCGCTCGATGTTCGCAAGAACATTGGCTACCTCCCGGAAACCCCTCCCCTTTACCCGGAAATGGAGATCGGGGATTACCTGACTTTCGTCGCCAAACTGAAGGGGATTGCCTCAAACGATGTTCCAAAACGCGTTGACGAAGTGATCGGGCGCACTGCGCTCGGCGACGTCCGCAACAAGATCATCGGCAAGCTTTCCAAGGGCTACCGGCAACGGGTCGGCATCGCCCAGGCCATCATTCACAATCCTCCCGTGCTGATTCTGGACGAACCTACCTCCGGCCTTGACCCGGAGCAACAGCGCGAGGCCCGGCAACTGATCGCCAGCCTCTCGGGCGACCACACCATTATTCTGAGCACCCACATCCTCTCGGAAGTGGAACAATCGTGCAGTAAAGTCATTATTATCAATGCCGGAGAGATTGTCGCGGTAGATTCCGTCGCCAATCTGCACCTGCGCCGGAAGGGCGGCGAAATGGTCGCCATCCAAGTGGCCGGAGCGCCCGAATCGGAAGTTCGGCAAAAGCTGGAACTTGTTCGCGGCGTGGCAAGGGTCATGCCGAAAGATGCCCCTGAGGGTTTTGTGGCCTTCGAAATTGAAAGTCTGGAACAGAACGCGATACGCCCGGATCTGGCGCGCGCCATAGTGGAATCCGGCTGGGATCTTTCCGAACTTCGCACAGTAGGCGAATCGCTCGAAGAAATCTTCCTCGATCTCACAAAATCCGAAGCAACAAAAGCCAAGGCAACGCAAGAGGTGGCCCAATGAGAAACGTATTCACAATCTGCGGTAAGGAAGTCAGAGCGTACTTCACGTCGCCGATCGCGTACCTTCTGATGGGACTTTTCGGCCTCATCACGGGCTTCATGTTCTACAGTGCGACGGTTTATTTCGTCAACGCCGGCACGCAGCAACAGATGACCGGGCAAAACAGCCCCATGGACATCGGCCAGTACGTCATCGCCCCGCTGCTCGGTAACGCTGGCGTCATTGGCTTGTTCCTGGTACCGCTGATCTCCATGCGTCTGTTCGCGGAAGAAAAGCGCTCCGGCACCATCGAACTGCTGTTAACCTCGCCCCTGAACGACTGGGAAATCATTCTCGGCAAGTGGATGGGTGCCATGGTGATGTATCTGGCGATTATCAGCATGACGGCGATCAATATCGGCCTGCTGTTCGCGTGGAGCACGCCGGACTGGCGTCCCATCGTGACCGGCTACCTCGGCCTCATCCTCCAGGGTGCCACCGTGCTCGCCATTGGGACGTTCATCTCCACAACCACCAGCAATCAGATCATCGCGGGTGGTTCCACCTTCGCCATCTGCCTGTTGCTCTGGGTGCTTTCGTGGGTGAGCAACTATGCCGATTCCGCTCTCGGGAAAGCTGTCGCTTACTGCTCCATCCTGGTCCACTTTGAACCGTTTTCGAAAGGTATTGTCGATTCCAAAGATGTCATTTTCTATGTCTCCGCGATATTCCTCGGTCTGTTCCTTACGGCCCGGTCGCTTGAGTCTCTGCGGTGGAGGGCATAATGGCCGATAAACCCTCCTGGATCAAAGCAAGACAGACGCGTTACGGCGCTTATGCGCTGGTTTACACGCTCGTCGTCTGCACCGTACTCGTGGTCGGCAACTGGCTGGCCAGCACACACGTGAAGTCGATCGACGTCACGGCAAACAAGCAGTACACATTGTCGGACCAGACGAAAAAGGTACTGGGCAACCTCAAATCTGACATCAACATCTACTACTTCGATCAGTCCGCCGGCTATGACCGCGCCCGTGATATTTTCGACCGCTACGCGAATCTCACCTCAAAGCTGAAGATCAGCTACGTCGATCCTGAGAAGAAGCCGGATATCGCCAGAGTCGAAGGCGCGCGCGCCATGGGCGACATCGTTGTCGATAACGGCGTCAAGAAGGAAACCGCCAAAGCCCTGACCGAAGAGGAACTGACGGGAGCCATCATTCGCGTCATCAAGACCGGCGAACGGATGGCCTGTTTCGTCAAAGGTTCCGGCGAACATAGCATCGATTCCCAGGAACGCGAGGGCTACTCGACCTTCAAGACCGCGCTCGAACGGAACAACTACAAGACGCAGTCTTTCTCGCTGCTGGAAAAGCCTGAAATTCCGAAAGAATGCACCGTGGTGGTAGTGGGCGGGCCGAAGCATGACTATGTGGCCCCGGCCATTGACGCGCTGAAAGCCTTTGTCACCGCCGGCGGCAAACTCATCGTCAATCTGGACCCCATTCTCAATCTGCCTCCTCCGGACGACAAACTGGGCGACACACCGAACCTCGCCGCGCTCGTCGCGGAGTGGGGCGTGACCGCCAAAGGCGACGTGGTGCTCGACATGAGTTCCGCGAGCCGTATGTTCGGCCAGCTTTCGCCCGTAGTAGGAACCTATGGTTCGCACCCGATTGTCCGCACGATGCAGGACGAAGCCTCGGTTATGCCGCTCGCCCGCAGTCTGGAAGCGAAGTCGCCGGCCCAGACGCTGTTTTCGTCCACCGCCGACAGCTTCTCCATGACGAATCCGAAGCTGCCGATCCACGAAGCCGATATCGAAAAGGGTGCCAAGGGTCCGTTCGTGCTCGGCGCAGCAGCCATGATCGGCACGGGCGAAAAGGCCGGCCGCGTAATCGTGGTGGGAAGTTCGGACTGGATGTCGAACTTCATTCTGAGCGCCCCGATCGCCAACCGCAATCTGGCCCTCAACATGATGAACTGGCTCACGGCGGATGAGGATCTCATTGCGATTCGCCCGAAGGATCCGGAAGATCGCCGGCTCCAGATTAACGCGAGCGGACTCCGCCTGCTGTTCTTAACCAGCGTCATCGGACTTCCTCTGATCGTGATCCTCGCCGGAGTTTCCGTCTGGTGGAAACGGAGATAGCATCTTGAAACCTCACGGTCTCATTGCCGCCACCGGCGTGCTCGCCATTCTTGGCGGGTACGCCTGGTGGGCCAACAAGAATCCAACCCCGGAAGCAGCCTCCACTGTTCCCGTCGCACCGAAGATCCTGGCGCTGAACGCCGACCAGATCCAGTCGATCAAGCTGACAAAGACCGGTGCGGACTCCATTACTGTCGCCAGATCGGGCGATCACTGGCAGGTCACGGTACCCGATGGCAAGCCTCTGGCTGCGGATCAGGAAGCAGTGACGGGCCTGACCGGTGCCGTTTCGCCCTTACCTTCCGACCGGCTGATCGACGAACACCCCGCAAGCCTCACCGCGTTCGGTCTGGACACGCCAACCTCTGTGATCGAGATTGCCACGAAAGACGGCAAGACGCAGAAGCTCCTGCTGGGAGCGGACACAGTTTCCGGCAACGCGACTTACGCCAAACTGGAGGCCGACCCCAAGATCTACACGGTGAGCAGCAGCACCAAATCCGCGTTCGCGAAAACAGTGACAGATCTGCGCGATAAGCGCCTGCTCTCCCTGAATTCCGACAAAATCACTTCCGTGACGCTCACCGCCAAGGGGCCCTCCGTGGAGTTCAGTAAGAACTCCGGTGGCGAGTGGCAGATCACAAAGCCGAAACCTCTGCGCGCCGATGGGCCCTCTGTCGAAGACCTGGTGGGCAAGCTGAAAGACGCGAAGATGGACCTGACCGCAACACCAACGGCTGCCGAATTCACTGCCGCGGCGAAAGTCGGCACGGCTACCTTCGTCGACGACAAAGGCCCGCAATCGATTGAAATTCGTAAAGCGAAAGACGCCACCATCTACGCAAAATCCACCGCCGTGGAAGGCGTCTACAAGGTGACTGCCGATGTCGCGACCGCCGTCGATAAGGCCGTCGAAGATTTCCGCAACAAGAAGCTTTTCGATTTCGGGTTTACCGACCCCTCGAAGATCGATTTGGGCGGCAAGCTCTACGAAAAGACCGGCGACAAATGGTTCAGCGGCTCCGCCCAACTGGACTCCGCGACCATCCAGACCGTAGTGGATAAGCTGCGCGATCTGGCCGCTTCGAAGTTCCCGGACAAGTCCTCCGGCACGCCGGCCCTGACCCTTTCCGTCACCTGGGGCGAAAAGAGCAAGGTCGAAAAAGTTGTCATCAACAAGGCCGCCGCGGATTACATTGCGGTTCGCGATGGGGACTCAACCACCTACGGCCTGGACTCCAAAACCTTCGACGAACTCCAGAAGGCCATCGCGGATATCAAGCCATTCACTGCCAAGGCTGACAATAAGAAGTAGATGACACGTCAATTGGATGCCGTGCGCACCTGGCAAAAGCCCGGTGGCAGGGCCGAAGCCCTGTCCCTGCACTGCACCCAGGAGGCTGGCCGATGAATGGTCTGCTGACGGACCTGTATGAGCTGACCATGGCGGCGGGTTACTTCGCCGCAGGGAAGCATGAGGAAACGGCAACTTTTGAGCTCACGATTCGGCGACTGCCGAAGAACCGCGATTTTGTCGTGGCCGCCGGCCTGCACCGCGCCGTCGATTACCTGCTCAACCTGAGCTTCACCGAAGACGAAATCAAGTATCTACAGGGCTTGCCCAGCCTGCACAACGCCGAACCCGGCTTCTGGGATTACCTGGCCGGTTTCCGCTTCACGGGCGATATCTTCGCCGTCCCCGAAGGCACCGTTCTCTACCAGGGCCAGCCTGTCATGAACGTCCGCGCCCCATTGATTGAAGGCCAGATCGCCGAAACTTATCTGCTCGCAGCGATAGGCTACGAGACTCTGGTGGCCTCCAAGGCCGCACGTATAGTTCACGCCGCCGCCGGGCGCGACATCATCGAATTCGGCACCCGCCGGGCTCACACGCCGGAAGCAGGAGTTCTCGGAGCGCGTGCCGGCTAC
Organism: uncultured Acidobacteriia bacterium; assembly: GCA_903875575.1. GTDB lineage: Bacteria > Acidobacteriota > Terriglobia > Bryobacterales > Bryobacteraceae > BOG-234. The sequence goes on from CAIQWJ010000065.1 coordinate 26,331, forward strand.
ATCGGCGGCTGTGCGGGAACGAGCAACACGCTGGCTGGCTATCTCTACGGCATCCCTGTGCTCGGAACGGCGGCTCACTCCTGGGTCATGTCGTTCGCTTCGGAAGCCGAGGCCTTCGAACGACTGCAGCGCCTCCTGGGGGACCGCACAGTCCACCTGATCGACACCTATGACACCCTCGAAGGCGCACGCACCGCCGCGCGACTGGGCCGTCCGCTACGCGGCGTTCGCATCGATAGCGGCGATCTGGATCAACTCTCCCGTGAAGTCCGCGTGATTCTCGACCAGGCCGGCCTCACGGAAGCCCGCATCATGGTCAGCGGAGATCTGGAAGAATCGAAGATAGAACTACTCGTGAAAGCAGGCGCGCCCATCGACGCCTTCGGCGTGGGCACGGAACTCACCACCTCCGCCGACGCTCCGAATATCGGCGCTGTTTACAAGGTCGTCGCCATCGGGAACACCGGCAATGTCAGGTACCCGGTGAAATCCAGCCCCGAAAAGCACACCATTCCCGGGGCCAAACAGCTTTTCCGGCTCCCGGACCACGACGTTCTGACCCTCGCGACCGAATGCATTTCCGGTGCTGAAGCGCTGTTGCAGCCGGTGATCCTCGGCGGTAACCTGGTGCAGCCCCTGCCCAACGCAAACCAGATTCGCGAACGCGCCACGAAGGCTCTGAATCCGTGGCCAGTCGCCAATCGCCCCATGGAACATTCGCCAAAACTGACGGCACTGATTGAACAGGTGCGGGGAGAAACGCCCAAATGAGAACCTTCTTCGACATCGATACTCAACTGGACTTCGTCGCACCCGGCGGGGCACTCTACGGTCCCGGAGCTGAAAAGCTGATCCCGACCGTCGCAGCCCTGAACCGTTACGCCGAGACTCACGGAATCCCGCTGATCTCCACCACGGATGCCCATCCCGAAAACGCTGAGGAGTTCGCCACATGGCCGCCGCACTGCGTAGCCGGCACCTTTGGACAACAAAAGCCGACTGCCACCCTGCTGGCAAAACGCACGGCACTTCCGTACAGCCCCGCCTTCGATCTCGCAACCCTCGATCCCGCCGCCAGCCAGATCCTGCTGGAAAAAGATAACCTGGATCTGTTCGCTAACCCCCACACCCCCGCCCTGTTAACGAAGCTGGGCGTGACGGAATGCGTCGTATACGGGGTTTTCATCGATTATTGCGTCAAATGCGCCCTCCTGGGCCTGTTGGGTGCCGGACTCAATGTATCCCTCGTCACAGACGCCGCTGCATCAATTTCCCAGGAAGCCGGCGATCTGGTCATTCGCGATTTCGTGGCCGGAGGTGGCCACCTGATTGCTAGTACAGACATCCTATGAATCGAATTCTCCTGGTTCTGTTCGTCGCAACAGGGACCGCTCTCGCCGCGGGTCCGGCGTGGGACTCGACCGGTAACAGTCAGCTCAACGGCACCTATAATTTCCGGCAGGTTCAGTACACGACCGATGGCTCCGGCAATATCAGCCGTCAGATCGCCTTCTTCGGCACCGTGACGTTCAGCGGCAATGCCGCCGGCACTTATGCCTTCGGTGGCAATAATACGCTCCTGAACTCTGGCGCATCCCTGGGAATTCCGGCCACGGGCCCTTATTCGGTTTCGGCCAGCGGGTACGGCTTTCTGTCAAATCCTCTGGGAACTGGCTCCTCTGTGTATTTTCTGGTCTCAAAGGGCATTCTGATTGGCAGTTCCACAGAAAGCGGGGGCTCCAACGGAACCTTCGTGAATGACCTTTTCATCGCCGCACCCGTCACCCCCAACTTCACCAATTCCAGCTTCAGCGGGAGCTACACCATGGCGGGCTTCTTCTCCAGCCTCAACGCGGGTGCTTTTGCCGATGCTTCCGTACAACTCACGGCGGACGGCGCGGGCAAGCTGACCACGGCAAACATTACCGGGTACCGAGGCACTGCGGCTGCAACCGGTACTCAGCCCACCAACGTCCGTTACCTGTTCTCCAGCGGAACCGGCGTGATCACCTTTCCCGTTGCGTCACTATCGCTGCCTACCACGTTTTTTTCCGGCGATGAGAACGTCTGCGTCTCGCCCGATGGTAATTTCATCTTCGGCGGCTCGCCGAACACCTACGATATGTTCGTCGGCGTCCGCAATGCCGCCAGCGGCTCGCCGACCCTCACACCGGGCCTCTATTACGAGGCCGGACTGGACGTCGACGAATCCCAGTGGGACTCCGACCAGCTAGCCACTCTCGATAGCTACTACGGCGTGATGAATGCCTTCCAGAGTAACGGCAAGGGCTACATTCTGGGCCACGAACGCCTGCTTTACGCCGGTTTCGGTGCAGCGGAAGGTGTCAACTACACCACTACCTACCCGACAGGTTCGTATACCGGCCCCGCCAACGTGGGGCAACTTGACCCATCCGCGACGGTGCAATACACAATCGGTGCCGGTGGTATCCGCATCGGCCTCGGCATTGGCCCCTGGCTGGGCATTGAAGTCGCCTTCCCCGCCCCGGCAGTTACACCAACAGCGGGAGCGTTCATTGACCCGACAGGAATTGTGAACACAGCGAGTTCCGCACCGTTCACGGCAGGTATTTCGCCCGGCGAGTTCATCACGATCTACAACGGCGTCAATCTCGCACCAGCCACGGGAACCTGCTGGACGGCAGGCCCGCCATTTCCGACGACCCTCGCGGGCGTGCAGGTCCTGATCAATGGAATTGCCGCCCCCATCTACTGTGTGGGGCAACAGATTACCGCGCTCGTGCCCTATGCCGTCAGCGCCTCGCAAATCGCCGCAATCCAGGTTTCATATAACAACGTGACTTCTAATGTTGCGACGGCATTTGTGTACAAAACAGCACCCGGCGTCTTTACATATCCCGCCGGCGGCCTCGGCTCGGCGGCCGCACAGCACGGAGACTATTCGCTGATCACCGCGACGAATCCCGCCAGGCCGGGAGAAACGATAGTGGTCTACCTGTCTGGCCTCGGCAGTGTTTTTCCGGTGAACGGCGTGGCCGCGATTGACGGCGCGGCAACCGGCCCGAATGGCGACACCGTCGTCAGTAACATTGCGGTCGATGTGGCAGGCTTCGGCTCGACAAACATCGCCTATGCGGGGCTGACGCCCACCGCAGCAGGTCTCTACCAAATCAATTTCGACGTTCCCGCCAACGCCCCCGCAGGGAACGATGTACTGGCGATTGTCGCCTCCGGCTCGTTTTCCGCCCATGCTTTGCTGCCCGTAGGCACCGGGGCAAAGACACCCTCTGCGGAAGCGGTTCCCGTGGCATCTCACCACAGTCTGCCGCGATTGACCACCCCGGCCGGTGTCACCGACCGCCGTGGAACCAATCCGCGTTGAAACGCAATCACCTTATCTGTCGTCACGTAGTATAAGAATCTTATGAAGACCGTCCGCACCTCGTTGTTCCTTCTGGCCGCCGCAATTGCGCCAGCCTTCGCCGCCGCACCCACCTGGGACAACAGCGGGAATAGCCAGTTGAGCGGTCAATACTACTTCCGCGAAGTGCTCTACCTTGCTGATGCCTCCGGTAACACCAGCCGGTGGATCGCCCTTTACGGCAACATCACGTTCAATGGTGCAACTCCCGGCACCTATACCCTCAGCAACGCATCCTTGCAGGATTCAGGCGGAGGCTTTAACATCTCAGCCACGGGTACATATTCGGTGTCCGCCAGCGGCTTCGGCTTCATGTCGAATCCCCTGGTGTCCGGCGGCAACGTTTCGTTTCTGGTATCCAACCATATCATCGTGGCCAGCGATACCGAGAGCGGGTACAATCAGATGTTCGTCGCCGCCCCGGTACCCAGTTCGCTGACACTCTCCAGCGTCACCTCCTCCTATACAATCGATGGCTTTTTCCAGGGTGGTTCGCCCGCGGGTTCGGCGGATCTCACCTGGCAGTTCAATCCCGCCAGCAGCAATGTCGCAATAACCGGTTACGCAGGCTCCGGGACGACACTCACTCAAAATTCTTCGGGCGTAAAGTACGTTGCCTCTGGCAACGCCGTTGTGACTACATTCCCAAATTCCAATACAGCGACTTTCTATGTGGGCCCCGAGTATATGTACTTCTCGCCCGACCTGAATTTCGTCTTCGGCGGGTCTCCATCCGGGTACGATATGTTCATTGGCGTGCGCAACACCGCCGGCGGGACCAGCACACCGCTTTCGGGCCTGTACTACGAAGCCGGACTGGATGAAAACACGGCGCAGGCCCTCGATTCTTACTACGGGGTTCTCAATGCATATCCCGGGGGCAACACCGGAAACGTGATCGGCCACGAGAGGCTCCTCTACTCCGGCACCAACGCCCAATCCATCACTTACTACACGAGCTTCCCTACCACGATCTCGGGTTCCTACAAAGACCCGTCGAACTCGACTCTTTACACCATCGGGCAAGGTGGCATCCGCATTTCCACCGGCCTCGGCCAATACCTGGCACTCAGCGTGGCACTCCCCTATACACCGCCCACACCAACGGGAGCCGTTTATATCGATCCAACCGGAATTGTGAACACGGCCAGTTCAGCACCCTACACCGCCGGGATTGCTCCCGGCGAGTTCGTCACTATCTACAACGGCTCGAATCTGGCTGCTTCCACGATCGTGGAATCGGGCACCCCCTATCCCACGCAGCTTGGCGGCGTGCAGGTTCTTGTGAACGGGTTTCCCGCGCCCCTCTACTATGTGTCCGCGAACTCAGTCTCGTTTATCGTGCCATACGCAGTAATACAGTACCCCTACGCCTCGATTCAGATAAACAACAACGGAACGGTGTCAAATGTAGTTACCACCATTGTCCGGCGTAGTTCACCCGGTGTGTTTACGTCAAACCCTGTTGGCGGAGTGGGTGTAGCCGCACTCCTTGATTTCCCGTCATCCGGTGGCTACTACATCGTCTCTGCGAATAAGCCCGCAAACGCGGGCGATACCGTCGCGCTTTTTCTCACCGGCCTGGGCGCACCCTATCAGCCCAATGGTGACGGTGCACTTGGCCCCGCAACAGGTGACCCGGCTGTCAATACAGTCTACGTGGATGTCGGTGGGGTTGACGTGGGAACCCTCCCGTATGCCGGGCTTGCCCCGGGCCTTGCAGGGTTGTACCAGGTCAACTTCACCGTGCCGGCTGCCACCACGCCCGGAACCTATAAATTAGGTATTCAGGTTCAGATCCTCGCGACGAACGGTACCACGCTGCTCAACGATTCCTATTCCAATGAGTCGGTCATCCCGGTTGGCTCCGGAGTTAAGCCCGTTGCCGATTCGACCGCCACCGCGGTACCGGGCGCACGCAGCAGCTTGCCGCGAATTTCCGGCACCGCAGCCCGCTGACCACCTTGCCACCCGGCGCACCCGCCTGACCCGGTCTCCGCTTCGCTGTTGCACGCATAGTACAATCAAATGACTCCTCAGTCATTTTATGGCAATTGCAGGCAGAACCAAACAGGAAGTCGTCTCGGAATACAGGTGCGCGGAGATCCTCTCGGCTGCGCGGACCGTCTTCGCAACGAAAGGCTTCGCCGACGCCACCGTCGACGATATCGCAGCCGCTGCGGGAATCGCCAAAGGCACCATCTACCTCTACTTCTCCTCCAAACGGGACATTTACCTCGCCGCCTTAAAACAAGGGCTCACGGAACTTCAGGAACGCACCCGCGTCAGCATGGCAGCGGCCACCGGGATCCGGGCAAAGCTCCGCGCCTTCGTCCGTACCCGTCTCGAATACGCGGAAACAAACCGCGACTTTATCCGCATCTACCATTCCGAATTCGGTAATCTGACCAACGCGGCAGCCTGCCACGGCGAGTTCCAGCAACTGTATCTGAAGCAGGCAAAAACACTCGAGACAGTCCTGCAGAACTCCGTAACAACCGGCGAGTTACCCAGCCTGCGAGTCGATTTCGCCGCATTCTTCATCTATGACATGGTTAAGGGCGTGATGATGCAACGCCTCCTCGAATGGTCCACCGGCACCATGGAAGAAGACATTGAACTGTTAAGCCAACTGATGTGGAAAGGACTTGGAGCACTATGAGGCGTCTACTAATGAACGGACTACTGGCCTCCGCGCTGCTGGCACAGGCGACATTTGCCCAGGATCGTTACAGCGGCAGCGTGGCCGTCGGCGTCGCCACAAGCAACAAGCTCCCGCTCACACTCGCCGACGCCATCGCCCGCGGCATGAAAACCAATCTTGGCGCGCTGCTGGCGAATCAGGATGCGGTCTCCGCCCAGGGCGCGCGCGATGCGGCCTTCAGCCGCCTGCTGCCCAACGTCACCGCAGGAATATCCGAAGTCTCGCAACAGATCAACCTCGCGGCGTTCGGCTTCGGCCATTTTCCTGGCGTTTCCGAGATCGTCGGCCCGTTCGGCCTGACAGATCTCCGCGCCAACGTTTCGCAGCCATTGCTGAATTTCAAATCGATCTACGCGATGCGTGCCGCCAATACAGACCAAAAGGCCGCCGCGCTTTCCAGTCAGGATGCCCGCGACATAGTGGCCCTGGTAGTAACCGGCCTCTACCTCCAGACGGGTGCTGCCGCCAGTCGAATCGAGACCGGAATCGCCCAGGTAAAAGCGGCACAGGCCGTTTTCGATCAGGCCGTGGACTTCCAGAAGAATGGCGTCGTACCGGCTATCGAGGTTCTTCGGTCCCAGGTGGAACTCCAGACACAGCAGCAGCGCCTGATCGCCAGCCGCAGCGACGTAGAGAAGCTGAAACTGCGCCTCGCGCGGGCCATTGGCCTGCCGGATGGGCAGGCCTTTGACCTGTCGGACAACCTCGCATTCACACCCGCACCCGCACTCAAGGTCGAGGACGCCATCGCCCGTGCCTACACCTCACGCACGGATCTCCAAAGCGCCGTGGCCCGTGTGCAGGCCGCCGAACTGTCTCGCAAGGCGGTAGATGCCGAAAGACTCCCCACCGCCGAGTTCAACGGCAACTACGGCGATATCGGCCCGAATCCGGGCACCTCACACGGAACCTATGCCGCCGCCGTCAGCCTGAGCGTGCCGGTTTTCCAGGGTGGCCGCGTCAAGAGCGAACTCGTCCAGGTAGACGCGGAACTGGAGCGCCGCCGGGCGCAGGTCGCCGAACTGCGCGGCCGGATTGCAGCCGAAATCCGCACCGCCTATCTCGATCTTGCCTCAGCGGGCGAGCAGACAAAGGTCGCACAGAGTACTATCGCGCTGGCGCAGCGTCAATTGACGCAGTCGCAGGACAGATTTGCCGCAGGTGTAACCGGCAATCTCGAAGTGGTGCAGGCGCAGGAGGCCGTGGCTGCCGCCAACGAGACCTATATCGCGAGCCTGTACCTGTATAACGCGGCAAAAGCCACTCTGGCGCGTTCCCTTGGCAACGCCGAGGCAACCATTCCATCGATTCTTCAGGGAGTATTGCAGTAATGTCAGTTACCGAACCAGCCATCAGTGAAGCGCCTCAGAGCGGGATGAAGATTTCGACCATTGTGAAGTGGGTGGTGATCCTGGCGGTCCTGGCAACCGCGGCGTACGAGGGAACGCAGTACCTGTCCTATGCCGGAGCACGCGAAACCACAGACGATGCCCAGATTGACGGTCACATCTACCCGGTCAGTTCCATGGTGGATGGCCGCGTGGTGGACGTCCTGGTCGACAACAACCAGTACGTCAAGGCCGGCACCGTTCTGGCCCATATCGATTCCCGCTTCTATGAGGCGGCGGTCGAAAAGGCAAAGGGCGATCTGGCGGAGGCTATCGCAATGGAGAAGGAACGCCGCGTTGGCATCCCCATTGCCTCCATCGATACGACCACACAGGTGAGTGGTGCCGAGGCAGGTGTTACGGAACAGAACGCCAGGATCGCCACTGCGCAGGCGGAGATATCGGCCGCCAATCAGAAGTTGATCACGGCGCAGGCACGCGTTCGGGAAGCACAGGCGAACGCCGCGAAGGCAGATGCCGATCTCGCCCGCATGAAGCCGCTGGTCGCGAAAGAAGAAATCTCCAAACTCCAGTTCGACGCGCTGGTGGCAGCGGCTGCAACCGCTGCGGCAAGCGTTGACTCCGCAACCGGCCTTGTGAAGGAAGCTCAGGAAGGCGTGAAGGTAGCCCAGGCAAGGCTGGAACAGGAACGCGCCCACATGACCGAAGTTCGCACCCGCCTGGACGCCACAAAGTCCGGACCCCAGGTGGTTGCGGCCCGGCTGGCCATGGCGGAATCTTCCGCCGCGCTCGTGCAGGTCAAACAGGCCGTGCTCAAACAGGCCGAGATTGATCTCGATTATGCAACCGTGAAGGCTCCCATCAGCGGGCTCGTAAGCCAGCGTTCCATGGAACCGGGCCAATCGGTCAGCCACGGCCAGCCGCTCGTAGCGATCATTCCACTCGAAGACGTGTGGGTTACCGCGAACTTCAAGGAGAGTCAGTTGCTGAAGATGCGCGCGGGCCAGACCGTGGAAGTCGAGGTCGATGCGTTCGGTAAGACCTTCAAAGGCCACGTCGATAGCATTGCTGCCGCCACCGGCGCACGTTTCAGCCTGTTACCCCCCGAGAATGCCACCGGCAATTTCGTCAAAGTGGTCCAGCGCATACCCGTCAAAATCGTCTTTGAAAAAGACCAGGACCCCGAACATTCACTGCGTCCCGGCATGTCCGTCACGCCTTCGGTGTTGATTAAGTAAATGCCCGAAGCCGGCCACAAAGAAGCGCACGCACACCCCCACGTCAACCCGTGGATCATCGCGATTGCCGTGATGCTGGGCACTTTCATGGAAGTGCTCGATACCACCGTGGTCAACGTGTCGCTGCCGCACATCGCCGGAAGCCTCTCGGCGACCATCGACGAAGCAACATGGGTCATCACGTCCTACCTCGTGGCGAACGCCATGATCCTGCCCATTACGGGCTGGCTGGCCAATCATTTCGGCCGCAAGCGGCTGCTGATGATGTCGGTCACCGGTTTCACCGTGGCCTCATTCTTCTGCGGACTGGCACCCACGCTGCCGATTCTCATCTTTTTCCGTATCGTCCAGGGTGCCGCCGGCGGTGCCCTGGTACCACTTTCGCAAGCCGTTCTGCTGGAGTCTTTTCCGCCGGAACAGCGAGGGAAGGCCATGGGCTTCTGGGGCCAGGGTATCGTCGTGGCACCGATTGTCGGCCCCGTGCTGGGCGGCTGGCTGACGGACTCCTACAGTTGGCGATGGGTCTTTTACATCAATATCCCCGTCGGCATCGCGTCCATTATCATGACCAGCCTGTTCATCTTTGACCCTCCCTATATCAGGCGAACGGCCAGCCGCATCGATTACTGGGGCATGGGCATGCTCGCCGTGGGCATTGGCTCGCTTCAGGTCATGCTCGATAAAGGTCAGGAGCAGGATTGGTTCTCCTCCCGGTGGATCACCGCACTTCTGTTCGCCGCCGCCGGATTCATGATCGCCTTCGTCGTGAGGGAGCTTTACGCAAAAGACCCCGTCGTGCAGTTGCGCGTGTTTCGCGACCGCACGTACAGCGCTGGGGTACTGCTCATGACGGTGCTGGGCTTCGTACTTTACGGCAGCATGGTGCTGCTCCCCATCTGGCTGCAGACGCTCCTTGGCTATCCAGCGGTGCAGGCCGGCATCGCGCTCGCCCCTCGCGGCATAGGCTCGTTCATCGGGATGACCGTAATCGGACGGATTATGCACCTGTTCGATCCGCGAAAACTTCTGGCCGCCGGCCTTCTGCTGGGCGCGGGCACGCTCTATCGCCTGTCCATGATGAATCTCGACGCCGGCTACTGGGAGTTCTTCTGGCCGCAGTTCCTGCAGGGAGTTTCGCTTGCCATGTTGTTCGTACCGCTCACCACCATCACGATGTCCAACATCTCGCGCGAGAGTATGGGCAACGCTACCAGCATGTTCAACCTTCTTCGCAATCTGGGAGGCGGTATTGGAATCGCAGGGGTCAGCACGCTGGTAACCCGCTTCTCGCAAAAACAGATCAACATTCTTGGGGCGCACGTGACCGCCTACAACCCGAAGGCCCGCATGATGATGTCGCAGCTCGAAGCCGGCCTGCGCGGCCATGGAGCCAGTGCGGCGGTAGCCGCTCACCAAAGTTCCGGCATGATGTTTGGCATGGTGGAGCGCCAGGCGACTATACTTTCCTATATCAGCGTGTTCCAGATATTGGCATTGATCTTCCTCGCGATGACGCCGCTGGTGCTGTTGATGAAACGACCGTCGCATGGGACAAAACCCGTTGCGGCACACTAACGGTTAGGGAGTTCTCCAGAATGCGGTGCCAGAGATGGACGGCGATGTTCTTCGCGATGGCCATCGCAGCCAATCCGCAGGACTTTGCACCTGGCGTGGTCACGCTGGCGCACATCAAGTCGCACATGCGCGACGAGGCCGCCAACCTGCCCAACTACACGTGCCTCGAAACCCTCACGCGCTTTCACAAAGAGGCGAGGCGTGCTGCGCAGACCGAGCTGAAACCGCTGGACACCGTTCGCCTGGAAATCGTCTACAGCGATCATCAGGAATGGTATGGCTCCCCGGGTGATAAGAAGACCGCCGCCAATAATCCCTCCGAGTTCGTTGGCAACGGACTGATCGGAACCGGAGTCTTCGCCTCGGCGCTCAACAACATCCTGACGGGCGCCCAGTTCACGTATGGGGGTGAGGAAGAGCTCAACGGCCGAAACGCCATCCGGTATGACTTCCAATATTCGCGCCTGACGGGCGGATTTGAGGTCAATGTTGTCGGCGGCCGGGGAACGGTGGGCCAAAAGGGTTCCATCTGGGCAGACCCAAAAACTTTGGACTTGATCCGGCTGGAGTCCGCCGCAGACGATATCCCATCCTGGCTGCCGCTGGTTTCGTCGGGCACGAGCGTGGACTATGCGCGGACGCGGATTGGCGACCGCAGCATACTACTGGCGCAGCAAGGCTCCATGCGAATGGTGCCGGGCGACGGTACGGAGGACTATGATCGCGTGGAATTCACCCACTGCCGCGCGTTCTCATCGGAGACCACATTACGGTTCGACACCAGTACCGATGAAACACCCGTCGTTGCTTCCTCTCATGCCACAGCAGCGCCACCCACGATCACAATACCCGCCAATCAAATGGCGACAGTCCGGCTCATGACCGCGATCAGCAGCGACGCTGCAGTAGGAGACCTGATCGAGGGCGCGCTTGTCGGGGCCATCACCCGGAACGGTACGGAAGTAATTCCCGAAGGGGCCGTGGTGCGCGGCCGCATTCGGCGTCTGGAGCATCATCAGCGCGCTATGCCTCAGGAATACATTCTGGCACTGGAGTTTACCGAAGTGGAGATCCGCGGCGGGTCCGTGCCGTTCTACGCGGACTTTCTCCGGACAGACAAAAGCCGGAACATTCGACCGATCCTCCCGGCGTCGGACAAGGCGAGTCCGAAGCAGAACATCATCCTGCCGGACCTGCCCGGCGTTGCGTCATTCTTTGTGAGCGGCGCATCGTTCGCCATACCCGCGGGATTCACGACGGTCTGGAGAACCCGCGGACCAATCAGAAAATGACCCTGCATTCCAGCGGTTCCGGGCAAGCAGCATCTAACCGAACCGCGACTGGAAGGAGCGGCACTCAAAACCAACGACGCAGCAGCAAACCGGTTTGAGGCAATGGCTTCCGGGCAAGGTGCTGGTACAAGTCAAGCCACGCCGTACAGGCATTCCCACGCGACCAGCGTATCGCCTGAATCCTCATCCAGTGTGAGGACAACCCGGATTCCGTAGCCTTCCACATGTGCAACCGCGCCTATATCGCCCTTCTTCGCGGCAATCCTGCGGGTGACCAGCAGACGACTCCCGCGAACGTCGGCTGAGATCGCTTTCGCAATGGGCAACAGACCGGGGTCGATCACCGACTGCATCACGCGTTCTTCCGACACAAAACGCTGGAGGTCTTTGTACGGCTGCACGCCGCGCTTCCATCTGTCATACAGCAACGTCACGCCACCGCCCGTAAACTGCGAATTCAGAGCACCCGGCACCGGGTCATACAAATGCGTCGCCGTGCTCAGCCGAAGCAGTGCTCCAACTCGTGGTCGGGCGAGCTGCGCAAAATAATCCACCGTCTCCTGAGCCGTCACTTGCCGACGGTCATCCGGCCGTCCCAGCGCGCTGCCAGATCTACGTGAACGCCGAACTGATCCAGAATCCGCATGACGATATGGTCCACCATTTCGTCCAAAGACTTCGGATGATTATAGAAACCGGGCATAGGAGGCAGTATCGTCACACCCATTCGCGCCAGTTTGAGCATGTTCTCCAGGTGAATTTCACTCAGCGGAGATTCGCGAACCACCAGCACCAGTTTGCGCCGCTCCTTGAGAATCACGTCTGCGGCCCGATGCACCAAATGCTCGCCCTGACCGCCGGCAATCGCGGCCAGCGTCCGCATACTGCACGGCGCGATGACCATGCCGTCCGTCAGGAAAGAACCGCTCGAAACAGCCGCGCCCTGATCGTTCGGATTGTAGGAGTGGCTGGCAAGTGCGTTCACTTCCTCCTGCGTGCGGGATGTTTCGTGAACCATCGTTCGGGCGCCCCACTTGCTCATGATGAGGTGAGTTTCAATGCCCGCCTCGCGCATGACTTCAAGCAGCCGAACGCCGAAAATAGAACCAGTCGCACCCGTAATACCGACAATGATCCGTCGTGAACTCAATGTTTCACTCCGCTTGCAGACACGGGCCGCACAACAGGGCGCGGCAACTTCTTCACGGCGGGCTTCTCAGGAGAGATCGTGTCCGCGGTCACAAAGCGCGGCCGAATATCTACCGGCAGATCGCTCATGCGGGCAATGGTGGCAGCCGTGTCCGGACGCATCACGGCCAGCGTATCCAGCATCTTCTTCGCGCCCGCGTAGTCGCCGGTCGCTTCAATGGTCAGCAGGTCATGCGCCAGGTCGCGAACAGCGCCTTTGATTTTGGTATCATCGACGGCCCAGGTCCCGTTCCGATAAACGAACGCACCCTTATCCGTCAAATAGTTGAACTGCAAAGCCATCCCCTTGCCGTGTGCTTCCAGCAGACCAAAACGCAGTGTGCGGAATGACGACGCCAAAAACGTCATATAGAGACTGGTCTCATCGTGCTTGAGATGGCCTTTGTCCATGAGGTACTGAAGCATGAAAAGTCCCAGAACATCAGCCTTAGCTTCCTCAATCGCGCTGTAGAGATCTTTCAGTTCCTGCCGGGTGGAACTCGCCTTGCCGTTCACCGTGATCTGATGCGGCCCGATGCCGTGGCTCATCTCGTGCGCCAGAATGTGCGTAAAGAACGAGTCAAACTGCAGCGACGCCTGCGCCGCGGGCGCCAACACCAGCTTCGAAATCGGCTTCAGCGTAGCCTCAAACTTAGCTTCCTGCACGTTGCGCAGCATCACCTTCTTGCTGCCTTTCTCGTGGATCACGCGCTCATCGTTGGGCAGATTATACGCAGCGGTCTTTACACCATGATCGCCGTCGCCCGCAGCAATCACCTGATTGACCACGCGGATCGGCGAGAGCGCAGCCAGCTTCGCGTTCCGGTATTGCGGGTCGATCGGCAGGTTATTCTCCACTTCCTGCATGTGATCGCCGAAAAACTTGAGTTTCGCCGTTTCCGCATCGTCGCGAATATTGACGTAGGCCTCGAAACCGGCCTTATAGCCGAAGATCTCGTCATTGTACGTCTCATACGGTCCAAAAGTGATGTCGATAGGCGAATCGAGATCCATCCACGCCATGTCGCTGCCGTAGTAATCGTTGTTCAGGAAGGCCATGGCCCGCGCCTGCAGAAACGTCTTCAGCGACAGATTGTCGGTGAACGTGGCGGCCTCGCGGAAGAGCTTCGCGCACTCTGTCAGTTCCGCCTTATAGGCGTCCGAATACTTCACCACTTTGAAGGAATTACCGGGCGCACGCTCAATGACGGTGAAAAAGCCTTCCGCTTCAGCCTTTGCCGCCGGTGACAGCGTTGCTACCCAGGTCTCGAACTGTTTCTTATTAAGATCTTCGGGATAAAAACCCGCACCCAGAGGCTTCCGGGCCGGCACTCCCGGCAGAAATGCCTTGTGGTCGTCCAGATCGGAAAAAGGCCCCTTGTACAGCCAGAAGGCCTCCAGCCGCGCCTTACCAAGCGGTGTCGTATCGCTCTTCAGCCGTTCATACAGTGCCGGATTGCCACCCCACATTTGCCGGAGAAAAATGTGATCCAGAATGCGGGACGCGTCCACCAGTTTGGCGAGCGCTGTGCGATCCCCAATGGAGAGCTTACTGGTATCGACTTTAAGATCGACGGGAGCGAACTTCCCGACCATTTTTTGGAGTTCCGGGAGTGTGGCGTCGGCGGCGGAAAGGGTCATGGCAAGGAGAAACAGCGCTGCGGTTTTCTTCATAGACAACTCACGAAGCTGAAATAACGCTTCAAACGCAATTGTATTACCTCTTTGCGAACAGATAGTGGGAGACGAGCCATTCCCCGCCGTCGCGGTAGCCCCATAGCTCTGCGCAGGCCATGTAAAAGACGCGCCAGCGCACAAACCAGAGCAGCGCGTTCTCTTTGCCGTAAGTCTTCTCGAAAATATCCAGAATTTCCCAGCGATTGGCGTCCATGTTCGCAAGCCACGCTTCCGCTGTCTTCTGGTAATGCACGCCGGGAAGCCGCCAATGCTCCTGAATCGCAAAGTCGTCCTGGAAGTGCAACAGAAGATCGTCGCTCGGCATGATGCCGCCGGTAAAGAAGTGACGAGCCATCCAGTCGCCCGGGCCGCGATCGTCAAAGGGATACGCGAATGTACGGTGGGTGAAGATGTGCACGAAAAGCAGCGCGCCCGGCTTCGACCATGACGCAATGCGCCGCATAAGTTCCTGATAGTTGCGCATGTGTTCGAACATTTCCACCGAGACGATACGGTCGAAACGCAGCGCGGTATCAAAACGATTCATGTCCGCCGTCACGATTTCCAGATTCCGCAGCCCCAGACGCGCGGCCTCGCCATCAATGAAACGCTTCTGCGAATGCGAGTTGGAAACCGCTGTGATGCGGGACTTCGGAAACTTCGCTGCCATGTAAAGAGACAACGATCCCCAGCCGCAGCCCAGTTCCAGCACCGCCTGGCCATCTTCCAGTCTGGCGCGTTCGCAGGTCAGTTGCAGCATCACGTCTTCTGCAACCGCAAGCGTATTGACACCCTCCGGCCAGTACGCACTGCTGTATTTTCGCCGCGGCCCCAGGCACTTCACGAAGAAACCGGCCGGCACTTCATAGTGCTGCTCATTGGCGGCCTTCGTTTCAATCGCAATGGGGGTTTGTCGAAGTTCCTCTACAAATCGCAGCAGCCGTGCGCGCTGAAGATCCGGATCGCCGGCGTCTTCTTCATGCAGCCTTTCGCGCAGCAGCCGACGGATGCCAACCCGGATCAGCCAGTCCGGGATGATGTCTTTTTCGAGTAGTGTTTCGGAAGTGAGAGACATTAGAATTGAGAAGACGGCTTTCGCGGAAACCACGGAATGAACATGCTGGTGGTTTGCTGGTAGCGCCGGTACGCGTCGCCCTTTGTACGTAGCGCTTGTGCTTCGGTGGCGGGAATACCCGTGACCCGAAGCAGAAAGTAGAGGATCATCGCGGGCGAGAGCAGCCCGATCCACCCCCACGGCGAGGCCAGTGCAAACACGGCATACGCGATCCAGATGAGCGATTCGAAGAAGTAGTTCGGATGCCGGGAATAGTTCCACAGCCCGATATCACAAAGCCGCCCGCGGTTCGCAGGATTTTGCTTGAAACTGTGAAGTTGCATATCTGCGGCAACTTCACCGCAGATTGCCACCAGCCACAACGCCCCGCCCACGTACTCCAGCGGGGAAAGCCCGGGTGCGGGATTGATTGCGCTGAATAGAAACGGGCCGGAGAGCGCCACGCACAGCACCGCCTGGAACTCGAAGAACGCCAGGAACTTCAGCGGGATCTTCGTCTTCCACTGGCGGCGAAGTTCCTGATAACGGCCTTCTTCCGGATGACCGATCACCCGCGTCAGCAACAGGTAAAGACCCAGCCTGAGGCCCCATACGGACGCCATTCCCGCCATCAGCCACGCGCGCGTGGAATCTCCGTGCCCCGCTGCGGCAAAAAGCACAGCCAGAATCACAAGCCCGCCCGCCCAGCCCGCGTCCACAATCGCGGCGTTCTTCATGGGAAGGTGCAGGCACCACAGCAGCAACATGAGCGCCGCAACACTCCCTGTCCCCAGCAACAGCAGATGGACAATCATTGTGCAACCTCGCGCCGCGCAGCCAGACCGCGCACCGGAACCAGCAGAATCCGATAAATCGGAAACACCGCCAGTCCCACAAAAACCGCCCAAACCGCAAGCGCGTGCATGGTCGCAGACCACAAAGTCACGACGGCATTCCACATGTTGGCCTCCACAAGCCTCCGAATAAGTTCCAGCGTAATGCGACTCTCGGCAGCCCCGAACGCCCTCTCCCCGGCACGGATGAACGGCACCAGAAGCGCCAGTTGGAGCGGTGACATCAGATAATTCACAATCTGGATGGCCGCCGGATTCAACCGCAGAACAAATGCGGCAATCACGCACAGAATCGTAGTGGAGCCAATCATCGGTGCCACTCCCAGCGTGATCCCGAGTGCCATTCCCAGCGCAATCTTCTCTGGCGTTACCCCCTGGCGAAGCAGCGCCAGAACAGGCTCGACGATTCTCTTACGCCAGAAGCCAGCCTCCGCGGACGAGTCCATCACGCCCGCCGCCACAGGATAGTTTCCACGCTCTCTGATGCCGGAAGCCGAAGCAATTCGCGGAGAATATACGCCGACATCGCAATGTTTCCGAGGCACATGATCAGGATGAACCAGATGATTCGCCCGGCGATCCCCCTCTCCTTATAAGCGACCCAGACATAAACGGTGATGAAACCGCCATAGGCATCGTAGAGCGTCGCCACAGCCCACGGATTGGCCGAAAAGCCGCGCCAGGAATCCCACAAACTGACCTGCAGACTGGTGCGCACAGTCGCTACCACCATCCACACAAAGATAAAGCCGAACAGCACCTTCAGACCAGTTCTCATTCTGTACCCCTTTGCCGCGACTCTGCCAGAAGACGCTCCAGTTCGCGTAAATTCTCTACGTAAACGGAATCCTGCCGATTCGCCTTACTCATTGCCACAAGCGCTCCGGTACCGCCAAACCAAAGTTCCATGCCTTGCGGCATTCCCGCCGCAACCTCACGGACAGTTTCCACCGCAATAGCTGATGGCTCCGGCGTTGTCATGCCGAGGAGCAGTATCCGTGGCGAAAAACGCTGCACTGCAAAAAGAATTTCCGCCGCAGGAAGATTCGGCCCCAGGCACGCAACCTGATACCCCGCGGTGCCCGCGATCACGGAGGCAGACAGAATCCCCAAATCATGGAGTTCCCCCGCCGGAGTGGTAGCCAGAAATCGCGGTTGATCTTCAGCCGCTCGGTGCAGGCGAGTCATTGCGCCTAACAGATTGCGAACGCTTTCGGTGGCAAGGTGCTCCTGCGCCGCGTGCAGCGTCCCGGCGTGCCACCTCTCTCCCACCTCACGCATGAATGGCAGGGCGACCTGGTGGACAAACTCGCTCGTCGTGAGCAGGGTCGCCAAACGACCCAACTCCAGATTCAACCGCCCGCCATCAAATGATTCAAGCGCCATCATTGCAGGATCGAAACCCGCAGGAGATACGGGCCGCGCCAACCTTGGAGGTTCCACCGGTGCACGTCGATCAGCCAGCATCTTCAACTCCACGTCAGGAAGGGCGCTGGCCTCGCCGATGGAATAGCCGGTCCGCAGAGCTTGCTGAAGGTCCAGCAGACGCTGCACGTCGGTATCACTGTACGCTCGCCCGCGCCCGGCTCGGCTTGGCGTGACCGCCTTATATCGGCGCTCCCAGGCTCTCAGAGTGTCTACGCTGAGGCCGGTCATGCGGGCAACCACGCGAATTGGATATTGCTGCGACATGCCGGTGCACCACCAGCGTAGCGCGCGCCGTGCCTGCCGTCAAGTCTTTGTCCATGACAATCGCTTGACATATACAGAATTCCCTTCTAAACTACACCTATGGGCAGAAATGCGACATCCCGTACAGGTGAATACCGGTTTGGCGCAGTTTTCGGATTTATCTTTCTGCACCTGTCCGCTCTTGGCGTGTTTCTCCTGCCGTTCTCCCCTCGTCTGGTGCTTTGGCTTGCGGCAACCTACAGCCTGAGGATGTTCGCTGTAACCGCCGGATACCACCGCTACTTCAGCCATCGCAGTTACAAGATGGGCAGGGCCGCCCAGTTCGTCATGGCGTTTCTCGCCCAATCATCAGCCCAGAAAGGCGTTCTCTGGTGGGCAGCTCAGCACAGGGACCACCACCGTCATTCCGACAATGAGGACGACGTCCACTCCCCAGTCCAGCAGGGTTTCTGGTGGTCACACGTGGGCTGGGTCCTGTCCAATAAGCACGATTCCTACGATCCGAAGCGTGTGGCGGACTTTGGGAAATACCCGGAACTTCGCTGGCTGGACCGTTACCACTGGATTCCGACCACAATCTTCGCGGCGGTAGTCCTGGCCGCTGGCGGGTGGCCAGCCTTTGTCTGGGGCTACGTACTTTCAACCGTCGTCCTGTACCATTGCACTTTTTCCATCAACTCGCTCGCACATCTCTTCGGAACGCGGCGTTTTAACACCCCGGACGATAGCCGAAACAACTGGTGGCTCGCATTGATTACATTCGGAGAAGGCTGGCACAACAATCACCACTTTGTGATGGCCAGTTGCCGGCAGGGCTACCGTTGGTGGGAGATCGACATCACGTACGCCATCCTGAAACTCCTCAGCATCACCGGCATCGTGCGGGAGTTGCGGCCTTTTCGAATTCCCCGGCACCTTGCGCAGGAGGCTGCCTAAATTGCGGATCGCGGTCATCGGCAGCGGCATTTCCGGTCTCGCCGCCGCGTACTACCTGAGTCGCGCACATGAAGTCACTGTCTTCGAAAGCGCTTCACGCACAGGTGGCCACACGCACACCGTCACGGTCGATTCGAGCGAAGGGCCTCTGTCAGTCGACATGGGCTTTATCGTGCACAATGACCGCACTTATCCAAATCTGATGCGACTGTTTGCCGAACTGGGCGTTCGCACGCAACCGAGCGACATGTCGTTCAGCGTCTTCAGCCGCGAAACCGGTTTTGAGTATTCGAGCCGCGGCCTGACCGGCTTTTTCGCGCAACGCGGCAATCTTCTGCGCAGAGAACACTACCGGCTGCTGCGCGAGATCCTGAGATTCAACCGCGAAGCCCCCCGTTTCCTGACTGAGAAAGACAACGAAGAGCTCACCATCGGCGAATACCTGCGGCGAGGCCGGTTTGACGAGGGCTTTGTCCAGCACTATCTGTTTCCCATGGCCTCGGCAGTCTGGTCCATGCCTGTCGCGGCGATGCATGACTTCCCCGCCCTCACGCTGATTCGTTTCTTCGAAAACCACGGCATGCTGGGAATTGACACTCATCCGCAGTGGAAGAGCGTGACCGGCGGCAGCCAGAGTTACCTTGGGCCCATCACGGCGCCGTACCGCAATAACATCCGCCTCAATGCGCGCATCACGGGCATCACCCGCCGGTCAGACGGCGTCACGGTGCATCAGGCAACGGAGCCATCCGAGGACTTTGACGATGCCATTTTTGCCTGCCACGGGAATCAGGTGCTGCCCTTGCTATTGGAACCCACCGCCACGGAACGAGAAGTTCTTGCCGGTTTTACAACCAGCAAAAATGAGGCATGCCTGCATAGCGACGAGAATCTCCTGCCCACCCGTCGGAACGCGCGCGCTTCCTGGAATTACCTTCTGCCGCCCCATCCGCAGTCCGGCGCGACGCTGACTTATCACATGAATCGGCTGCAGTCTCTTCCGGCCCGCGAGAACTACTGCGTCACGTTGAACGCCAACAGCTTCATTGACCCGGCCAAAGTCATTCGGCAGATGACGTTTCACCATCCGGTCTACAACGCCGCCGCCATTCGCGCGCAACAGCGCTGGGCTGAAATCAGCGGGCACAATCGGACGCACTTTTGCGGCGCGTACTGGTTCTACGGTTTTCATGAAGACGGCCTCAATTCGGCAATCCGTGTGGCACAGTCCCTGGGGGTCACGCCGTGACTTCCGCCATTTACACGGGAACGCTGCGCCACCGCCGGTTCAAGCCGGTCAGCCATGAATTCACGTATCCGGTCTTCATGACGTTTCTCGATATCGACCGCATTCCGGAACTCATGGACGTTTCACCCGTTTCGAGTTACGAAAGCTGGAACTGGGCCAGTTTTGCCGAGAGGGATCACTTGGGCGATCCGTCCCTCTCTCTGCGGGAACGCATCGCGGCGGATGCCATGCGGGCGGGCGTACCTTTCGCCGATGGTCCGATATTTCTCCTGACCAACCTTCGCTATCTCGGCTACACATTTAACCCGATATCTCTGTTCTACTGCTATCGAAAGACCGGAGAACTGCAGTCGGTACTCGCGGAGGTCAACAACACTTTTGGGGAGTCGCGGAACTACTGGCTCTCGCCCGCAAACCAGTTGCCCGCCGCCAATTCCCTGCATTATCGGTGTCCGAAGACAATGCACGTATCGCCGTTCATGCCGATGGAACTGGATTACGATTTCATTCTCACGCCGCCGGCCGAGTCGCTGGTCGCGCACATGAACACGCTCGACAACGGCACGGTAAATCTCGACGCAACGCTCACGCTTGAGCGGCACGAGTGGTCCGCGAACGCACTGCACCGTGCGCTGATATCGCATCCGTGGATGACCGCAAAAGTGATAACATCCATCCATTGGCAGGCATTGCGTCTGTATCTGCGTAAGGTTCCGGTCTTCACGCACCCGGATCGCCGCGTACCACTTCCGAAAGGGGCCTCACAATGATCTCTCACCAGTTCGCTCAGACGCCGTTCTTCCGCGCCATGCGCGCCATACGGGAAGGTCATCTCGAGATCATCTCAGATGGGCACCGCCAGTACTTCGGCGATTCCGCGGCAACCCTTAGGGCTACCGTGCAGGTACACAATCCCCGCTTCTTCCGCCGTGCGCTGCTGCAGGGAGACATCGGCATTGGCGAAGCATATATGGATGGCGACTGGACGTCACCGGACGTCACGTCCGTCATCCGGCTCGCCGTACGCAACTTAACCGCGATAGAATCGTCGAACTCCTGGTTTTCCGCCCTGAGCCGCGCAACAGATGCCTTCCGCCATACGCGCCGCGCGAATACCATCGCAGGCAGCAAGCGAAACATCAGCGATCACTACGACCTGAACAACGACTTTTTCCGGCTGTTCCTCGATTCCCGCATGGTTTACTCCTGCGCCTGGTATGAGAGTGCGGACGACACGCTGGAAACCGCGCAGTACCAAAAGCTCGACCGCGCCTGCCGGAAGCTCCAGTTACAACCCACCGACCATCTTCTGGAGATTGGCACGGGCTGGGGCGCGATGGCAATCCACGCGGCCAGCCATTACGGCTGCCGCGTGACCACAACAACCATCAGTCGTGAGCAGTTCGAATACGCAAAAGAGCAGATTGCACGGGCCGGACTCAGCAGTCAGATTGAATTGCTGCTGGTCGACTATCGGAATCTGCGCGGCCAATACGACAAACTGGTCAGCATCGAAATGTTTGAGGCCGTCGGTTTCGAATTCTACGATACGTTCTTCGGAGCGTGCGATCGGCTCCTGACAAAGGACGGCACGATGCTCCTGCAGGCAATCACGATGAACGACCGCAAATTCCCGGTATACCGAAAACGCGCGGACTGGATCCAGAAGTATATCTTTCCCGGTTCGGAACTTGCCTCCATAAGCGGAGTCTGCGCATCACTGGCCCGCGCCACAACTTTATCTCTTTTCAATGCCGAAGACATGGGGACGCACTACGCCAGAACACTTGCAGCATGGCGAGAACGCTTCCACGATGCGCTTCCTTCAGTAAAGGCACTCGGTTTCAACGACCGGTTCATCCGCATGTGGGATTTCTACCTCGCTTACTGCGAGGGCGCGTTTCTGGAGCGCCACATCAGCGACGTCCAGTTTCTGCTCACGAAGAGCTATTCGCAGAAAAACCTGCTGAACGAGCCGTGGGATGCTATTCCGGCACCGCGGTCCGAACCGGCAGATCCCGCTGTTACGCTTTACGCGCAACCCAGAGCAACAGGCTGAACACAATGATCGGAATCAGGATCAGCCCGACATAGCCGAGAATTTTCTTGCCGATGCCGGTTTTGCGAACTCTCCAGTCCGTCAGTTCGGCACGTTCCGCCACTCCCACCTGATCCTGATGCTCCAGATCCTGAATGAATTCGCGTGCCGTGGGATAGCGATTTGACGGATCCCTTTCGAGCGCGCGATAAATGATCTCCTGGAGCTCAGGTGTGATCGTCGGATCCACTTCACGCGGCGGAATCGGATTATTCAGCAGGCGCTCGTTCATCACGGCAAGCTGGTTCGGGCCTTCGAAGGGCATCTTGCCCGTGAGCATTTCATACAACATCACGCCCATGGCATAAAGATCAGCCCTTCCGTCGCCGCGCTTCCCTTTGACCTGTTCCGGGGAAATATAGTCCGGCGTTCCCATCACGTTCGAGAGCTTGGCGAACGTCAGGCGGCGCGACCCTTCATTACCCGCAATGCCGAAATCGATGAGCTTAATATTGTCATCGCCATCCACCATGATGTTCTCCGGCTTGAGATCCCGATGGACCACTCCGTTGGCATGGATGTATTCAAGGGCCCGCAGGACACGAATCGTCAACTGTACGGCCCGATCAGTGGGTAACTTGTGGTGCGGCCCCAATAAGCGGCGTAAAAGCTTGCCTTCCACCCATTCGGCCGCCATATAGACCCGGCTGCGCTTCTCATCCTTGAAGACTTTCATCACGCCGGGGTGATCGAGCTTCTGGCCGATTTCGATCTCTCGCTTGAAGCGATCGAACAGCAGCGGGTCGCATTCCATTTCGGGGTGAGGCAGCTTGATCGCCACCTGCTTTCCGGTATTCAGATCAATCGCCCGAAATAGAGAGGCCATACCGCTGCGGGCGATGAGCTCGTCAATGCGGTAATGGTCCAGTTGGTTGCCAACAGTAAGTCCGGTCATGATGAGGTCTTGCGTTTATTGGTGACAATCTCGGGGTCACCTGACCTTGTAAGGCCTCCCGCGATACATACCCATACGTTCCACGTCGCGAACGCGAATCAGCTGCAGGCTGATGTTGTCGCCACCATCGCGTTCCTTTGCCAACTCAACCAGTTTAGCCGCCGCAGTCTTAAGGTCCGGATTGAAGGCCACAATATTGGCAATGTCGTCGGGTTTCACGGATCCATAGAGGCCGTCGGAACAAAGCAGAAGCGCGTCACCAGCGTGGACCTGGTGATCGTCGATCTCGACATTCACGAACAGATCGGCACCAAGGGAGCGGCTGAGAATATGGCGCTTTTCGGACGTCGCTGCCTCTTCCGGCGTGAGAATACCCAGGCGCACCTGATCGGCAACCACGGTGTGGTCACGCGTCAACTGGCGCGCAATGCCATGACGGATCAGATAACAGCGGGAATCGCCCACGTGCGCGATGATGGCGCGGTCGTAACGCAGCGCGCAGGCCACGATGGTGGTGGCCATATTCACACCGCCCGGACTGGCGGCACGACCGGCCTCATAAACATGAACATTTGCCTTTTGAACGATACGGGGCAGCGACGCAGTAAGCGCCTCGCCGCGGGGCGCGGCGCGGAAGCCGGCAATGACGGATTCCACAGCAGTCTGCGAAGCGACTTCGCCGCGCTCGTGCCCGCCGACGCCGTCAGCGACCACGAACAGCCAGCCATGGGTCCGGCTTTCATCGGGAGTCACCGGAACATAGTGTCCGAGATAGTCCTCGTTGTGATCGCGGACCACACCGACATCCGTTAAATGGCAATACTCAAGATCCAACATGGAAGGTCCGGCAGTCTGAGGCTCGCAGCGGTACTCAGGTTATGATCTCTCATCTTACAGATTCGTGCCACAATCCGGCCGGTGAGGTCCGGCTGAAAACAGTCCGTGGGGCACCGCCACGCCCGGAAATCAATGCGCGGCACCGCCGCGCTCGGCAACAAAGCAACGCTCCCTCACGCGCCGCGTCCGGTCTGGCCAATTGCCAGCCGGATTTACGTGCGCGAGGGAGCGTTAGTGCACACCCTCCGAAAAAGCCTGCTATGCCGTCGCTCGGTTGGAAACCATCGTCGTCCGGCCCTTCTTCTTGCTGGAGGCCATGAAGTAAATGCCGCCGTAGATGGCCCACGTTGCCGCGATACCCAGCGCCAGCAGCGGCTCTTTCGAGGTGCCGTAGCCCATGAACGGTCCCACCAGATAGAAGATCATGCAGGCGAGGTTCGCGAGCAGACCGAATACCGGGATGATCAGGTGCTTGATGAAGTTGAACTGCGCGTGTCCGTGGTAGGCCACAATGCAGGTCACGCAGCTCAGCATATAGAGCAGGAACGTGCCAAAGTTCGATGCCAGCGTCATGGTCAGCAGGCTGTTGGGCATTGCGGCCATCGAGTCGTGCGTGGTGTATCCGAAGCTGGAGAAGAAGCCCTGTGGCAGAGCTTTGATCGCGCTGTCGGCAGGTGCGCCGGCATCACCGAAAGCCATGCACACAGCAACGGCACCGACAACAGCCGAAATCGTCGCCAAAGCCCAGATGGCTTTGTGGGGCGTCAGCGTCTCGGAGTGCAGAAGACCGAAGTGCTCCGGAACTTCTTCGTCCTTACCCATGGCATAGGTCACGCGCGCTCCGGTGTTCATACAGGAAAGCGTGGTGCCGATGATGGCCAGGAACACGGTGAAGGCTTCCACCAGCATGAAGATGCGACCGCCGCCCGCGCCGAATGCGGCGTTGCCGATGACAATCATCATGTCGCCGATAGGAGCGGCCGAACCCGACGCGCTCTGCATCGTGTAGCCGCTGTTCAGGAAGTAATTCGCCGCAAAATACTCGATCAGGTAGCAGAATGCCCCCTGTACGAGCAGCGACGTGATGACCGCGATCGGGACGTCGCGCTTCGCGTTCTTCGCCTCGCCGCCCATGGCGGTAACCGATTCAAAACCCACAAGAATAAGAATGGCAACAGTGGCCTGAATGAAGGCCCAGCTGACATTGTGAACCGCTACAACAGAACCGGCGTCGCCGTGGCTCAGGAACTTCTTGTCCGCGTCGTCCGTGTGTTCCGGATACCCAACCTTAAAGAGCACCGGCTTGCCGGCAGCATCCAGCTGCGGCTTGGGAACGCCGTCCTTGTCGCGCACGATGTTTTCAGTGACCACACCCTTGGCGTCTTTGGTTTTTTCCGTGGCAAACTCGTAGGTATACGCCTCGCCCGACGAAGCGTCGAACTGCCAGCCCGGCGCACCGGCCGGGTGGTTCGAACGATAGCTGTACGCCATGACGGCGAACACCAGCAGTGCCGTGATCTGGATCACGTTGACCGCGATATTGACCGCCGTGGAGCCGTTGACGCCACGATTCGCGACCCAGCCAATGAAGAAAGAAAAGACAACCGCAACCAGAACCATGAACGCCGGACCGGGGTTCGACGCGCTCATCACGGTGGGCCACAGCGTGCCGACCAGATACCCGCAAAGGATGCCCATGACTCCGACCATCACGCCGGGATAAATCCAGTAGTACAGGTGCGAGCCCCAGCCAACGATGAACTTGGCCACACGAGCCAGCTTCCAGACTTTATCGTGATTCAGGAACGATTGTTCCGCGAAATAATAAGAACTGCCGGTACCGGGGTAAAGCTTCGCCATCTCCGCGTAACAGACGGCTGTAGCCAGACAAAGCAGAAGGGCGACGACAATGCCCATCCACATCGATGGGGCCGTCGCGCCGGTAGTTGCCTGAATGAAAAACGTCAGCCAGAGGAACGCCCCTGGCGCAATCAGCGCCATCGCGTTCATCGTCAGACCGGTCAGGCCCAGGGTTGCTTGCATTTCCGAGGATGTATTCTTATCCGCCATTTACTTGCTCCTTGACAGTGGGTGTGGATTTAAAATCAGTTGCCGGGAAAACTCTCCCGAAGTCATGGCAGGACGTACGCGGTCCGGCTGTATATCTATCCTGCCAATGTATCCCTTCGAAAGTGAAACTCATTTTTCTTATGCCTGCCATCAATGTTTTGGATGTATGCGGAAACAAAGGGCCTGCAGGCATATTCCCCGGTTTTGACCATCACAAAAGCCACGTTTCCGTGTCCGGTTGTGGTATTTTGACCCTTATGGCGGAGTCTTCCACGCGGTTTGATCCGCTCAAACCTGCGGGTTTTGTATTGTTGCTGACAGGCTGGTTTCTGGTACTCGCGGCGCTGGCTCTGCTCACGAAGCCAGCGGCGCGCGGCGCTTTTGTGGCGGCGGGTCTCGGCGTTGAGTCGCTTGGTCTGGTGCTGGTTGTCCGTTCCCACATCGCACCCAAACCAGATAGCATGAGACAGGAACACGCTCGGCCGGAATATATCCGGGAAGAGAGAAACTGACTTGATTCTTCCACCGGGACTTTCCGACACACAAACTACACTCTGCATTGGTGCTCTGCTGGTCGCACCGCTCGCGTGCGCGGGTCTGGCGTTGATCAACTCAGGCCTTGGCCGCGCCAGAAGCGCCGCCCACACCATGACGGCCGCCATGTGCGTGGTGGCCGTGGCCGCGTGTATCTACGTGATCTGCGGAAGGAGCTGGCAGGGCTTCTCCGGTGAGGCATCGCGCACTTTTCTCATTGGAGGAAAGAGCTGGAATTGGATCGGCACCCTGTCACCATTCCTCGCGGGGATCGCGTTCGATGGCTCCCCCGCCCTTCTCGCCGCATGGTTGGGAATGATTGCCGCCGGGCTGACTGGACTCATCCCCCTGGGAAGCGGCAGTGAACGCTGGCGACTCGGCGCGATCTGCACCTCCACCGCCGTTCTTGCCGGTTGGACATTCCCCCTGTTCGCACACTGGGCCTGGGGCGGCGGCTGGCTGGCTCAGCTTGGCGCCAATTACGGTCTGGGCATTGGCTACGTCGATGTCGGCGGCAGTGGCACCATCCACGTGGTGGGCGGACTCACAGCGCTCACCATGGCGTGGCTGTTGGGCCCCCGGCGCGGCAAGTTCGGCTATGACGGCATGCCCTCCGCGATCCCCGGCCACAACGCTGTCTACATACTCTTCGGGTGCCTTTTGGCGCTTGTGGGCTGGACGGGTCTGAATTTCGCGGGAGCAATACTGTTCGCTGGAGTGCTCCCCGGTCGTCTGGCGCTCGTCGCGGTAAATACTCTCCTCGGAGCCACCGCCGGTGGGTTGGGAGCGGCCGCCATGACCCGCGTCCGTTTCGGTAAGCCGGATTCGTCGCTCACAGCCAACGGCTGGCTGGGCGGACTGGTCAGCGTCAGCGCAACGTGCGCATTCCTGCCCCCTGCCGCCGCCATGCTGATTGGCCTTGCGGCAGGAGGGTTAGTCGCCCTCTGCGTGGAATTGTTTGAACTGCATCTCGACATCGACGATCCCGGCGGATCCGTCTCCGTCCACGCGGTGGCTGGAATCTGGGGACTCCTCGCAGGCGGGGCGCTGGGTCGTTTTCCGGGTGGTGGCGAGGGACAGTTTCTCGCGCAGGTTGTCGGCGTCGCAACGCTGATCGGGTTTGTGCTGCCCATGACTTTCGGCGTGAACTGGCTGATCGAGCGTTTCATGGGCCAGCGCGTTGCTCCTGACGCTGAACGCCAGGGCATGGACCTTGCGGAACTGGGCGCAGGCGCCTATCCGGAGTTCGTCACCCATACCGACGACTTCATGCAGCGCTGACGGCAGGCCGCTCACTTCCGAAATATCAGGATGTGCTGCTGCGGCAGAATCTCAATCGACTGTACAAACCGGAAGCCCTGCGGCTGTAGCTCGGCCCGCACCTGATCCACGGTCATTTTGTGCTCCGGGCGAATCGGCACTTTGGGGTCTTCGCCGCGATACTCCAGCAGCACCATGCGTCCGTTGGGCTTGAGCGATTCGCGAATCCGGTCTACCATCTTCTCCGGCTCCGAAAACTCGTGGTACACGTCCACCAGCAACACCAGATCCAGCGCGTCTTTTGGCAACTTCGGATCGTCAATGGTGCCCAGCACCATCCGCACGTTGCGGAGTTTGCGAGCGCTCATATTCTTCGCCAGCAGATCCAGCATCTCCTGCTGGATCTCTTCGCCGTACACAATACCTGATGGCCCCACCCGCTCCGCGAGTCGCCACGTAAAATAGCCAACACCGGCGCCAATATCGGCCACCACAGCGCCCTTGGGGAGCTTCAATGCGTCGAGCGCCTGATCGGGATGTTCCTCGGCCTCACGCTCCGGTCTGACCAGCCAGTCTGCCCCTCCCACTCCCATCACCTGCGCAATGCGGCGATGCGTGATCGGATGGACGTCTTCCGCGAAACAGCAGAAAACCAGTAACAATATCGGGAAACAGACTCTCTTCATGCACTTCACAGTGTAGCGGGATTTCCCCGTTCCCTTGACAGTGTGGGTGCAGGATGACATGCTGATGAAGAACTCTTCCAGTAAAGGAAACTCCATGTCGAAAGTCTTTACGTGCCGATGGTCCGCCGGCCTGCTGGCAATCCTGATTGCCGCGTCCGTCATGACCACGCCCCTCAGCCGTGCCCAACAACCTGCCGGCGCCATGGGAGCGTCCGGCGTACCCGCACCGCCCAATCCGTCCGCGGAAGACCGCCAGAAGATGATGGACCTCCTGCACATCACCACCCTGCGCCGCGGCGCCGATGGCAACAACAAGCAGTCTCCGTACTACGCCAACTACGACGAATCAAAGGCCAATCCTTACCCGACGCTGCCTGAGTCGCTGGTCATGAAGAACGGCCGAAAAGTTACCACCGCGGCTATGTGGCCCGCGCGGCGTGCCGAAATCACCGAAGAGTTTGACCGTGAAATCTACGGTCGCGTTCCTGCCGTGACGCCAAAGGTCACCTGGGAAGTCGTCAAAACAGCCCATGAAACCAACGGCGGCGTCCCGGTCATCACGAAGACCCTGCTCGGACACGTGGACAACTCAGGGTACCCGGCCATCTCGGTGAATATTCAGTTGTCGCTCTCCACACCGGCCAACGCAACCGGCCCGGTGCCAGTGATGATGTACCTTGGCGGCAACGCCCCTGGCTTCCCTGCGCCCGCCTTCGGATTCGGCGCGGCGGGCGGATCCGGTCGCGGCGGCCTTGCCTTCGGTGGCTCCGGGCGCGGTGGAATCGGCGGATCCGGTCGTGGCGGTTTCGCCTTCGGTGGTTCGGGACGCGGCCCTGCCGGACCAACCTGGCAACAGCAGGTGCTTGCGAAGGGTTGGGGCTACGCCACAATCGGCACCAGCAGCATTCAGGCAGACAACGGCGCGGGCTTAACGCAGGGAATCATCGGCCTCGTCAACAAAGGCCAGCCACGCAAGGCAGACGATTGGGGTGCTCTACGCGCCTGGGCCTGGGGCTGCTCACGTGCACTGGACTATTTCGAAACCGATAAGGCCGTGAACGCAAAAATGGTTGGGCTGGAAGGCCACTCCCGATGGGGCAAGGGCACGCTTGTGGCGATGGCTTATGACACGCGGTTCGCGATCGCCTATGTCAGCTCGTCCGGCGAAGGCGGGGCAAAGATTCACCGCCGAAACTGGGGCGAACTGGTGGAGAACGTCGCCGCTACCAGTGAGTACCACTGGATGGCCGGGAACTTCCTGAAATATGCGGGGCCTCTCAACTGGAACGATCTGACCGTGGATTCCCACGAACTGGTGGCCATGTGCGCACCCCGTCCGGTCTTCATCAGCGGCGGCGCAACCGAGGGCGATGGCTGGGTGGATGCCAAAGGCATGTTCCTGGCTGCCGCCGGGGCGCAACCTGTCTACCGACTGCTCGGTAAGAAGGACATGGGGACGAATGAGTTCCCGCCGATCGAGACCGCGCTGATCGATGGCGATATCGCCTTCCGGCAGCATAGTGGCGGGCATACCGACACGCCGAACTGGCCGACCTTCATTACCTTCGCCGGCCGATACCTGAAATAAGAACGGGGCGGAACCGCACGGTCCTGCCCCGCTCACTCATCGGCCGCATCCATGGAACCTCCGAAACAATTTCCGCCGAAGCGGGCCAGACGTCCTACGGCTTCCTGAGGACTAGCAAGCCGACACCGCCGAGAAACAGAAGCGACAGCGTCCCAGGCTCGGGGCTCCCCGTAACTGGGGTCAGTGTGAGGTTCGCCAAACCAGACTGATTCGTTGGCCCTGCCGTGAAGTTTGGATAAATGACCAGTTCGGTGATCGCTATCCCCGAAAGACCGCCCGACGTCGCCAGTTTCAGCGCGGAACCGTAGGAAATAATGCTGCCCGGAACCGGGCTCGCAAGATCGAAGGTTTCAGAACCCACAAGAGTGGCACCATTGTAGCCAAACAACTGGAGCTGTGCATCATAGCTGCCCTGAAATGCCCATTCGAGGACACTGTTTAACAGAAACGCCCCTCCGAGCGTTTCACTGATATCCATCTCACTCGTGTTGCCGAGGCCACCGTAAGCATAACCGTTCGAGTTGCTGAAGTAGAAGTGAGTCGAAATGTTGGGGGCACGTGATACCAGGGAGATATTGAAACCGCCTTCTGTATACGTGACCGGCGTGCTGCCGACGTTTACCACGCCATCGCCTCCATTCAGGTCTGACAATGTCAGAGTGCCTGCAAACAGCGCTGAACTCAACGCCAAACCGAGCGCCACTCCGATGATGGATCGGAACGAATGGGCAAACCGGACACAGACGCCGCTTTGAAAATGAATCATGTTGACTCTCCTTAGACGATCAACTACGATTCCCGCATTCTTGCCGCCAACCGTAACTCATTGCAAAGCATTACCGCGCGACTGTCTGGCAGCGCGATAGGACCTACCCTGCCGCACTTCTGCCGGGGCAATTGGCGCAAGCGGGTGGACAACAGGACCGCGCACTACCCTGTCCAACTAACGCGTCAAAGCGTAAAGGTAAAGCGCAACGCGTCGTGTTTGATAGGTCTGGGATGAAAGCTCCACCGTCTCACCTGGCGCGTGCGATCCCTTACCGAAAGACCCGAGCCCCGTGATGCCGGCGGTGTATGGGGCTACGAAAGAAAGATCGCCCGCACCACGCAGAACGGGGTTATATGGCTCCATCGCCTCAAGACCCAGCATACGGTTGACGTCGTTCAGCTCACGAAGGAGGGCACGATTGCCCTCCGTTTCCGGCATAGCTGGATAGCCTTCCCCGAATGTCAGCGTGGCGGACGTCCCTGCCAGATGCTCAGCAACGATCTTCTCCATGTGCTGCTGGATCCTGCGAAACTGGTCGTCGGTAACAGTTCGCAGATCGCCCGAAGCCTGCGCGGCCGCAGGAATGATGTTGCTCTTGCCCGTCGCTGCCAGCGAAGCGCTGCCCGGATCCGCGCTGACAGCAGAGCCCCCTGCGATGAGCCCCACGTTGTACGTGACACCCTCTTCACGCAGTTCCTGCCGAAAACGGTCCAAAATGCGTGTCATTTCATAGATCGCGCCAAACCCGGCCGTGCCGAATACGCCCGCTGAATGCGCATCTTTGCCCGTCGTTTTCAGCGTCCACGTATAGGCGCTGCGGCGCGCAATGCTGGCCTCGTCGTGGCCTGCTACCCGTACGCCGGCCTCAAATTCCAGTGCCGCGTCGCTCTGCTTCCCCGCTTCGATCAGGTCGCCGCGCGCGATCGAGGTTGGGTTGCCGTGACGCTCTTCGTCACCGGTCAGGAAGACTGTAATATTCGTGCCATCGAGGGCGCCCGCGCTGTTGAGTGCCTTCAGCGCACTCAGCATGATGACCAGGCCACCCTTCATGTCTTCCGCCCCCGGCCCAGTGGCTTTATCGCCGTCGCGCACAAACTTCTGGAACGGGCTGTCGGGTTCAAAAACGGTATCCATGTGCCCGATGAGCAGCAGCCGTTTTCCATGAGTGCCCTTCCGCTCCGCCACCAGATGCCCGGCCCGTTGCACGGAATCCATCGGAATGAACCGGCAGGTGAAGCCGAGGGCTTCAAACTCCGGCCGCAGCACGTCCGCCACCCTGCGCACGCCGGCAGTGTTCAAAGTGCCGCTGTTGATATTGACAAGCTTCTCCAGAAGAAGCAGCGACCTTTGCTCATCCCCGTTGACGGAGTCAACGATCTTTCGCTGTTCCGGCGAGAGTTGCTGTCCACTGGCGTAAGCAACGGCCAAACCAAGTGAGAGGAGGAGAACACGGAGTGACATAGGGGCAGTATGCCATGGCCCCGTTGCGGCCAACTCTACTCGTCTCTCAAAATCTCCAGCGGCTTCTGTCCCAGCGTCCGATAACTCGCCAGCCAGCCGGTAGCCACCGCCAGGATCGCGGTGCCCACAATAGCCGAAAGCACCGGAACCATATCGACCCCCGTTTCAGCCTTCAGCAAACGGTTCAGCAGAATCCAGCCAAACCCTCCAGCCAGCATCCCGCCCATCAGACCCGCCACCGTTCCGATCACGAAAAACTCCACAGAGAAGATCTTTGCAATCCGCCCCCGTGTGGCACCGAGCGTTTTCAGAATCACCACTTCGCGGATGCGACGGAATCGGGTTCCCGCCACACTCGACGCCAGGATCACCGCGCCCGCCAGCATGGAGAAGCCGGAGATGAACCGCACCACCATAGAGATCTGGTCTACGACCGACTGGATGATTTCCAGCACATCCGCCATGTTGATCACTGTGATCGTCGAATACTTATCGTAAATCGCTTTCTGCATCCGGCCTACACTGTCGGGCTTCATACGCACACCGCCATAATAAATGGCCGGCAACCCATCGAGCGCGCCGGGCGCAAAGAAAAATTCGATGCGGGCGGTTAATCGCTCGTTCTGCGTTTTGTGAATTGCCGCGACGGTGGACTCAAACGTCCGCGCGGGAGTTGACCACACGATTTTCGAGCCAACATGGACGTTGAGGAGTTTAGCGGCCGCCTCCGCAACAGATACGAGCGCGTCTTTGGGATGCGCTTTCTCATCCCACCACTGGCCCTCCACCACCGTTGTGAACTGCGGGAGCGGGCCTTCACTGGCCAGCGAAACATTGCCCGCATAGCGCCGCCCCATGCCACGTTGCTCACCCCTGCGTACGGGAGTTCCGTCAATAGAATCGATCCGCGCTGTGACCGAGCCTGTCATCTCCGGAACCCCCAGCACCCCCGGTTGATTCCGGAGGATATCCATGACTCCGTCGCGATTCGCCGCCGTCACGTCCAGCAGATAAACGTTGGGCAGGCCGGGCGGCGCGGTGCGCATAATATCGTGCAGCACGCCGCGCTGGATGATCCAGACCGACACGGTAAACATCACGCCCACGCCAAGTGCGATAACGGCGGCTCCGGCGTGATTACCCGGGCGATAGAGATTCGC
The DNA here is from genome assembly GCA_903875575.1 of uncultured Acidobacteriia bacterium. GTDB lineage: Bacteria > Acidobacteriota > Terriglobia > Bryobacterales > Bryobacteraceae > BOG-234. The sequence goes on from CAIQWJ010000065.1 coordinate 59,900, forward strand.
AATTCCCTGCCGAAGAACCGGTCCGGAGGCGCGTGGAAGGTGACGCCCAAGCAGGCGCAGCCCTCGCAGTAAAACCCATGAAATTGCCGACAGCACCGCCAGTCCCGCCGCAATACCCATGGCAAAGTAACGGCCCGTTTCCGCACTATCGCTCAGCCACGCGGCCAGCAAGCCCACGAACACCAGAATCAGAACGCCGGAGAACAGCGACGCTGCTACGCGGCTCCACCACTCACGGAACGTAGCCTTCGGCGCGGCCATCTCACGCCGAAAGATCACCGCAGGCCGGATATTCCGAATGCCCAGCAGCGGCGGAATCGTAAACAGAAGCACCGTCAGAACGCCCACCAGCAGCCCCTGCAGGGCGGAAAGTGGGCTGAAGCGCGGCAACGACGTCAGATGAAAGTAGCCGGAAAGGAAGATGGGAAACATCGTCTGGACCAGCGAGCCAAACGTTATACCCACCGCGCTCCCGGCCAGCCCCAGACCGATCGTTTGTATCAGGTAGATCCGCAGTATCTGACCAGATGTCGCCCCCAGGCATTTCATCACCGCAATGGAATCCATCTTCTGCTGCAGATGCGCCTGAATTGCGGTGGCCACTCCCAGAGCGCCAATCACAAGAGCAACCAGACTGACCAAAGACAGAAAGGTTGTCGATTGCCGCAGCCCCTGTTCGATCAACGGATGCGCCTGCGTGTAATCGGCAATCATGCTGCCGTTGCCTGGACGCGCCCGCCCGTTTGGCTGGTAGACCTTCTCGAGTTCGCCGCGGACATCCGCGATTTGCATGGTAACCGGAATTTTGAAAAGAAAACGCTCCGAGGCACGGCTTCCCGGCACCAGCAACCCCGTCCGCTCCAGTCCGGCACGCGAGATCATCACCCGCGGCCCCACATTAATGCTGCCGGTCATGCGGTCCGGCTCGTTCGTGACTTCGGCGACAATCCGAAAAGCCTGGCCGCCGATCCTGACCGAGTCGCCAATATGGGCACCCAAACGTAACAGCACGCCATCGGAAACGACGACCGCATCCTGCGTCAGCACCGTGCGCAAATCCGCAACTGGCTCCAGGGTGACTTTGCCATAGAACGGATACATCTCCGGATCTACGGCTTTCACCGAAAGCAGGACCGGCACCGCATCTTCTGGTTTGGCATTGGGCGGCAGCGCCATCGTCACCGTTTCCGTGATCTGGGTGCGGCGAACGCCCCGCGCTGCGAGCGAGTCCATGGCCGCAGTCTGTTGCGGTGTGGGTAACTCGAAGGTGCGCACGGTCAGGTCAGCCGCCATAAACGTGCGGGCGTCGCGCTGCAGCATCGTGTGGAAAGCCTGCGAGAACCCTCGCACCCCGCTCAGTGACGCGACTCCCGCTGCCACCGCGAGGATCACAAACACGAATCGCCCGGTGGATGCCCGGGTTTCGCGCCAGGCAATCTTGGCGGCCGTCCGGTACGGGCTCGGCTTATGCATTCGGACTCACTTCGTGCAGAACGCGTTCGTCGCTGACCACCAGACCATCGCGAAGAGTAATGACACGGTCGGCGTGTTTGGCCAAAGCCGGATCATGTGTCACCAGCACCAGGGTGGCACCCTCCTGCCGGTTCAGTTCCAGCAGAATTTCCAGCACCTGATTCCCGGTTTTGCCGTCCAGATTGCCGGTCGGCTCATCGGCCAGCAGGATGGGAGGTTTGGTGATGAATGCCCGCGCCAGCGCCACACGCTGTTGTTCACCGCCGGAAAGCTGCACCGGGTAGTGATCCATACGATCTCCCAGGCCGACCCTGGTCAACAATTCCCGAGCCCGCTTCACCACGTCGAAATCCGCCCCGGCGAGTTCGGCAGGCAACAGGACGTTCTCCTCCGCTGTCAGCGTGGGGATCAGTTGGAACGATTGAAACACGAAACCGATCTTTTTGCCGCGAACCTCCGACATGCGGTCTTCGGAGAGCCCGGTAATGTCCTGGCCGTCCAGAATGATCCGACCGGTCGTCGAACTGTCCAGCCCGGCGAGCAGGCCCAACAGAGTGCTCTTGCCACTGCCGGACGGCCCCATGATGGCGGCAAACTCACCCTGCGGGATTACCAGGTTGATGCCGCGCAGGATTTCCACCTGATGGGTGGGAGTAGCAATAGTGCGAGTAAGGTCGATCACTTCAATAATTGGGCGGGGAATGGCGGAGCTCCTGTGGGTATCTGTCATGATTATGGCAGTGAAGGCAAACCGGATCTGTGTCGCTATACAAAACCTAACGCTTTGTACGTGCATTCTGTTCAGCGGTTGCGGCGGGGGCGCTACATCGCAACCCCAGCGTGCCGTTGTTACGCCGGCTTCGCCTCCTGCTCAACTCGCCGAAGTGCCGGATTCCCGCCCTGTCATTGTCGCGTTCGGAGATAGTCTGACGGCAGGCTATGGCGTGGAACCGGGCAAGAGCTACCCGGACGACCTGCAACGGCTGATTGATGCCGCCGGGTTGTTGTATCACGTAGTGAACCTCGGGGTCAGCGGTGATACTACAACTGACGGAATCCAGCGACTGCCGGAGGTTCTGGCAGCTAAACCGACAGTTGTAATTCTGGAATTTGGGGGTAACGATGGACTTCGCGGGCTACCGGTTTCCACTACCAGAGCAAATCAGATCCAGATGGTGGAAACCCTGCAGAAGGCCGGAATCAGGATACTGTTAGCAGGGATGAGCCTGCCGCGAAACTACGGCCCAGAGTACATCCATTCGTTTGAACAGGTCTATGTGGATATAGCCGCCCAATACCACCTGGCTAGGATCCCTTTCCTGCTGGAGGGTGTTGGCGGACATCCGGAACTCCTTCAGGCGGACGGAATACATCCAACGGCGGACGGGTGCAAGATCGTTTCTAATAATGTAATGAAGTACTTACAGGACTTACTTAAATAAACTTCTAAGGCCTCGCCTGTCTCCGGGCAAGTATCACTCAATTTTTCTATATTAATCTTCGGCGATTTCCGTTAGATTAGAAGTAGATTATGCCCACTGACGCTCTCATTGAGCTAGGTTCCGGATCTGGGACGCCAATTGGCGCAACCAGGAAACCCGGAACTACCCGCCACCCACGAAATGTGGCCACGCTGTTACTGGCCGATTCTGACCTTGCCTCCAGACTTACACTGAAAAGTGTTTTGGGGAAAGCTGGTTACGCGGTAGAAGGTGCTGCCAGCGCAGCCGAGGCCATCACACGACTGGACTCAAAACAATACCAGTTAGTGCTTGCGGACCTTCGAACAGAATCCGAAGATGCCGGGCCTGCCGTCCTTGCCTACGCCAGGCAAAAAGAATACCGCCCGGCCACAGCACTGATCACCATGGATATGACAGAACCGGAGTCCACAACCGCTAAATGCGGGACTGTGCCAGCTCCGGCATTAGATCGGGTAGTTACGATGAGCGATGAGGACGTCTCCAACCTCCTGGCCAACGTCGCCGAACTCATCAGCCTCCGGGCGGACCGCCGGATGCGTCGAGCATTTCGCGCCAGCGCTGGTTAAGCGTCCCTATCGGTTAAAACCGATCTGAGTGGGTAGAATCGTGGCCGGGGTCAGTGGAGTCGTGACACGGAAGAAGTTCTTCGCAGCCAATAACTTATAGACATCTCCCGCAACGCCGGAAGCCATCGGACCGATCGAAGGCTTACCTCCCGTCAGAAGCACTACGACTACGAGTTTACGTCCGCCGTTCTCGTTGAACGAGCCAAACCAGCCGAGATGCGTCCGGCCTTCACTGCATGTACCGGTCTTGCCAAGAATCGTTTCCTCCTGGCTGGCACGGCGAGCCGTCCCAAACTCCACCGCGCCCTTCATGCCGGGCTTGATGGTGGAAATCAGGTTGCCGATATCCAGACGGCGTTTGATCTGTGACTGGAAATTCCGGATCTCTTCATCGGATCTTGGGTACTGAAGCCAGTAAAGCGTCCCACCGTTCGCGACCGCAGTCATTAAGCCAGCAAGTTCCAACGGAGTCTGGGAAATCTCTTCTCCAAAGCTGGTCAGCATCCCCATACCGCCGTCTTTCGGCGGCGCAGGCGGGAAATATCCGGGATGTTCGCCTTCGATGTTCAGGCCGGCCTTTTCGCCGTAGCCGAACAATTTGGCATAGTAGCTGTACTTGTCGTAGCCGAGCTTCACGCCCAGATTGGCGAAATAGTAGTTATTCGAGAACGCCAGCGCGTCGGTCAGATCGAGAGAACTTTTGCTATTGAACCGGATCGGACTCACCCTGGCCACCATGTTTTCATGCAGCGCTGCCAAGGCTACGGAGACCTTCACCGTAGAGCAGGGCTGAAACCCGCCGCCCAGGGCAAGCTGCTGATTGACGATGGTCAGAATTCGGCCCGTTTCGGGATCGACCACAACAACTGAACCATTCATGCCACCCAGCGCCTGCACGGCCGCAGCCCGTACAACCTGGTCTTCGCCAGCCGTAATGTCGCCGGACGTGGAATCTTTGTATGTCGGCTCGTCCCAGGTTTGCACCCAACGCTGTCCCTTAGCGGAACCGCTGGCAGCCCTGGAACGTTTATTAGCTACCGCAACATTTGCCGGAGCCACATTGGCCTTTGGCAGGACAGCCGGCTTCACCGGTGCCTTTGCGGCCACCACCACACCCTTCTTACGCAGAGGTGCCTTCGCTGCAACATGAGTGCCAGCTACAGCCTTACCTGTCGCAGCTTTCCTGTGGGACGTTTTTGGTTTGGCTGCCTGGGCAAGAACTCCGCCAGTCAGACCGATTGCCAGCGCGAGCGAGACACACGCTCGAACGCCATCGCGGGTACGTGAGTAGTGCTTCGACATAATGTTTGTGAGAGCGGAAGACTACGAGCCATACTTGCCGGGGAGCAACCGGACAACCTATTCTCTACCTTTTGGCCGCCCCGGGTCAATCACAATTCGCCTGCTTTTTCATACTATTTAACTGCGAAAATTGAGTTAGAATCAACCTTCTCCATCGCGGAGTTGATCGGCACACTGCCGAATGAACTTTATGAACCTGACTTCACTCAACCGCGCCGTCATCGCCTGCGCCAAATGCCCCAGGCTAATCGAGCACTGTCGGAACGTCGCCCAAACCAAGCGTCGCGCCTACCAGGACTGGGATTACTGGGGCAAGCCAGTTCCCTCCTTTGGCGACCCCGCCGCCAGCCTAGTCATCGTCGGCTTGGCTCCGGGTGCCCACGGAGCCAATCGCACCGGGCGTATGTTCACCGGAGATCGCTCAGGCGATTTCCTCTATCGCTCGCTCCACCGCGCCGGCTTCGCCTCCCAGCCTGAGAGCATTTGCCGAACGGATGGACTCACGCTCCGGGACGCCTGGATCACGGCCTCCGCGCATTGTGCGCCTCCCGACAACAAGCCGACACCCGAAGAGCTCCGCACCTGCCGGCCCTGGCTCGAAAAGGAGTTCGAGGCCCTGCACAACGCCAAAGTGGTGGTCGCGTTGGGCAAGATCGCGTTCGATACCTGCCTTGCGATCCTGAAGGAGCGGGGCCAGATCACCCGCGTGTCAGATTACAAATTCGGCCATGGCGCACTCCACGCGCTCGATCCGCTATTGCTGTGCTCTTATCATCCGAGCCAGCAGAACACCTCCACCGGTCGCCTCACTCAAGCCATGCTGGACGACGTTTTCCTGCAGGCCAGCCGCCTGATCGCAGATGAAAAGCCGCGCTAACCGGCGATTCGGACCAGTTCGCGCTGCACTTCGCCCGTCGTCTGCGCGCTTCCGGTGCCGACGTAAACGTTGAGTTCGGATCGCACCCCGAAGTCTTTCAGATAAATCCCAGGTTCTACCGAAAACAAGGCACCCGGCACAATCCGGCGCTCATCATGCGTTTCGAGGTTGTCCATATTGGCACCGGAGCCGTGGACTTCCTCGCCAATCGAGTGCCCGGTCCGGTGGACGAAAGCATCGCCAAATCCAGATGCGGCAATATGAGACCGCGCCGCATCGTCCACCTCAAAGCCGCGGATCTCCCGCCCTGCGGCCACCGCGCTGACCACTGCGTCAACAGCTTTATCGCGCGCATCGCGGACAATCTCAAACACCCGCTGCACGCGTTCCGTCGGTTCCCCGCAGAATCCGTTCCAGGTAATGTCGTAGTAGACGGAACCCGGTTGATCGAGCTTGGCCCACATATCAAGTAAGACGTAGTCGCCAGGCAGAATGGGTACGGAGGTGGCAACCGTCGGCTCGTAGTGCGGGTCGCCGGCATGGCCGTTCACGCCCACAATCGGCCCGCTATCCGCAACCAGGCCAGCGCGTCGAAACTCGTCCAGCACCCAATCCCGAACCTCTACCTCGCTCACGCCAGTTGCCAGTTTCTCGCCAATAAAGCGGAATGCACCGGCGCGAACCACATCCACCCGGCGTCCCGCCTCCAGGTGTGACTCAAACTGCTCAGCCGTCAGGCAGGCTTCAAACTCCTGAATCAATTCGGCGGAAGTCACCACTTCCACACCGCAATCGCGCACTAGTTCCACCGTCCCGGCATCCACCATCGCGACGTAAGGAATGGCGCATTTGGCGGAATACTGCATCGCCACGCGCGTTGCGCCGGTCAACAGTTTCGCCAGACCCTCCTGCTGGGAACGCCAGCTGGAATAGACGATCTTGTCGCCCGGCACGGCATCCAGTTGTCGCGATTCGATGCGATGGACCAGCCCTCTCGGCTCACCCGCGGCGGGGATGAAGTAATACCAACGCCGCGAAACATGCGCGGCCGGAGTGATTCCGAGCACGCGGTAAGCCAGCGCGTCCCTCACGTGATGATCGAAAAAAAGCCAGCCGTCCAGTTTTTCCCGCTTAAGCGATTCCTGTATGCGTTTCAGGTCCATGCGATTCGAGAATAGCGCGTTCCAGCGCCTCGCGGTCCACGCCTTCTATCTCGACGGTCTTCATTGGAGAGGTAAACCCGCTGACAATACGAACGGCGCTGGCTGGCTTGCCGGTCAGCTTCGCCAGATACTTCATCACGGCTTCATTCGCCTTCCCATCGACCGGTGGCGCCGCGATCTGTAGTTTCCAGACATCGCCCAGCTTGCCGGCAAACTGACTGCGTTTCGCCCCGGCGCGGATCTTCAGTGTGATTCTCGCTCTGGCGTTTCCCGTCATACATTAAGAATATGCGTACCTTCAGTGATTTGTCCGAAAGCGAAATTCTCGCTCTGGCCATTTCCCTCGAAGAAGAAGACGAGCGTATTTACGCCGACTACGCCGGAGGTCTCAGGCAGGGCTTCCCTGCCTCCGCCGCGTTGATGTGATACAGGACCGGTGTTCGAATGGAATCGCGGCTTTGACGGTCCTCCTCCACTGATTAAGAAATGGATCGCGCAGGATCCCTACGAGCTTGCTGGCCTCTCGGTTGGCGCGGGAACGGACAAGGTGGTCTCGACGGAGGACGCCCGGCTGATCAGCATCGTCGAGCAGCGTCGTTGCCATCCGCGGCTCTGGTCCTTCATTTCGCGCTACTACCCGAATATCAAGACCACGGTGGAATTGGAACGACTTGATTTTCTGGCGGAAAGTCCGCCCCAGGCCGGCGAGCCTTTGGTGGTTCTGGACGTCTCCGGTGGCAGATCCGCCGGTCTGGCCGATATTGAGCAGCCGGACCTGCTGGAACTCGGCACCAAATTCGAGAGCGCCTGCCTCAAGTTCGGCAAGACATGGCTGAATCCTTCCACGGCGATGCTGGCGATCGACGTAGCTCGTGACGTGAAGTTGAACAGGCCCGACGCGACGGTGGCGATCATAACACCGTACCGCGGGCAGGCTCAACTGATTCGGCGCTGGCTCGAAGACGAACTGCGCGCTGACTCCGGAGCTCGTCACGGCATTCGACTGGAAGGCATTGACGTCGGAACCGTTCACACCTTTCAGGGATCGGAGGCCGACGTCGTCATATTCGACATGGTAGATGGCCCCCCGCGCCGGGATCTGGGCATTCTGCACCGGGATGACTACGGAATGCGGCTAACGAATGTCGCCATTACACGGGCAAGGGGCAAGTTGATACTAATTGTTCATAAGGCCTGGCTTAGGTCACAGGCCCGACGAGAACAAGCCCCGCTGCTTTGGGATCTGGTCTTTGGTCCCGATGCAACAACGGCCTGTCGCGTGCTGCCGCCGGAGCGCAACACGGATGGAACAGAATCGCCGATCGAGAACATCCTTCTTAAAGAAATGCAACGCCGACAGTCTGAGCTTCCGCCGTTCTGTCTTCAGCACAGAATCCTCAATGAAACCGGGCGTATCGTTTCCCGAGCTGATTTCGCCTTTGTTGAGCAGCGGGTTGCCGTTTACTGTGACGGTGCACAGTTTCACTTGCCCAAGACTCAGTGGCAGAGAGACATCCGTCAAAGGCGGGAGTTGGCCAGGCTCGGCTGGGATCACCTCGTGTTTGGCGGATCCGAGATTCTAAAGGGATCCGGAACCGAATGTGTGGCAGAGATCATAAAGTTCTTTCAGAGTAGGTAGCCGGAGCGCCAGGGCGGCAGACCGACTGCAACTCTTGCGTCAGAATTGGAGTAGTGCAGCGACCTGTTTCGCCCGGGTTAGAGCTACATAGGCAAGTTTCCGGTTGTGGTCGGCGTCGTCGCCTTCGAGAGCCGACTTTTGCGCGATCACCAGTACCTGATCAAACTCCAGACCCTTCGCGCGATGCATCGTAGCGAAGCGCAGTTTTGTGGAATCGTGAGGGTCCTTCTCGTTTGCTTCGATGGTGTGGGTTGCCACACCAAGAGACTGGAAGTGCTTCCGAATCTGATCACGAAGCGATTTGTTCGGCGCGATCACACAAGTCGTATATCCATCCTTCGCCTTTCCTTTAATGACATCATCAAGAAGCTCGGCGGAACGGGCGAGCACAGCTTCCAGAGAAGGCAGGATCTCGATAGTCGGCTGCGAACCGTGTGACAGGGACTTGTACTTCCGGATCTCGTCGTGCCCGTCGTCCAAGTCATCAACGGTGCAATGTTCCAGCAGCGCCACGGCCGCTTTCCGGATCTCTTCCGTGGTGCGGTAGTTGAGGTAGAGTTTTCGTGCCCGCCCCCGAATGTCGATACCGCAACGACTCATGGCCGCCCGATTCTTCTTGTAGATGCGCTGGTGACCATCCCCAACGAAGAACAAATCGTTTGGACCGACAGGCACGATTGCCCGCAACAACCGCAACGCCTGCGAACTGAAATCCTGCGTTTCATCGACAACGACGGCGGAGTATTTACCCGCGTCGGCGCCTTTGCTGATCAGTGCGGCAGCATCGCGATAGGCATCATCGACTTCCTTCAATTTCCGGCTGGCCAGTTGTGCGCGGTACTCCTCAAAAACAGCCCATACGGCATCACGCTTGGCTCGGGTTAGCACCACCCCGCGGCCTGTCCGCTTCGCGCTGCGGTATTCATCTCTCGTCATAATTCCCTGGTTGAGAATCACGTCTTCCCACTCTTGCTCGTAAAACTTCTCATCCAGTCCCAGCGACGATGGAGACAGTGTAAGCGCGCGTTGCCAGGCATCCAGCGCTTCCTCTTGCCGGCCATAGACGATGCGATGCTCGTATCGCTGGCTGCGAAGGAACGCATACACCCAGGCATCCAGGTTCACAACTTCAATCTTCTTCAGTAGTTCGGCGCTGCATATGGTTCGCAGGTTTTCTAGAATGTCTATCGCAAGGTTCTTCGTGAACGTCGTGAAGAGCACTTTTTGCCCTTCTGCCGTAGCGTTTTCAGCCAGCCATTTTGCCCGGTGCATGGCGAGTACAGTCTTTCCCGTGCCCGCGCCTCCAAGGACCCGCATGGAACCACTCCGATTCCCGACCGCCAGTTTTCGCTGCAGTGGATGCAGAAATACGCGCCACTGCGCCAGCGGGGAGTTCATGACCGCTGTCAATTCCTCGTCGTTATCTACAACAAAGAATCGCGATTGTGTCTCGGCCTTCGTCAATGCAGCAGCGAAGTCGGCGGTGTCGACAACCTGATCAACGCGAGTTTCCCGCGACTGGAGGATCTGGTTCAGAGTCTCCCCTGCCGCTACCAGGAAAAGCCCTTCGTAAGCCTCGACGGGCAAGATTCCCTGAATTCGGTCAAGGTCTTCTTCTGCCTGAAGGCCACGCACTCGCGGAATCAACTCCTCCGGCACGCCGAGACTCAGAAGTTCTTTATTGGAAAGGAAATCGTAGAAGCCCGGTGCCTCGGGTGTCTTTGCGGCGGCGACGGTCGCTGCGTTCTGAGCGGCTGGGGATTCCGACCGTTCCTCGACATGCACCACCTGCATGGCGCCGGTTACCGGATTGATTTCCACCTTCCGGCCCTCGGCCCAGCGATACGCCGCATCGTGATGATCCACGTACATCAGGACAAAGACATTTTCATCAGGCGAACGAAAGACAATGCCCCGGTAGTCCTGATCAATTCGCACCGATCGCAGGTTACTGTCCCGCGCGCTGCGGATCTTCTCGTAATTAATGCTCGATGAAGTTGGATCGGCCTGAAATCGGATCGCCCACTTCATTACCTTGCTGTGAACAGCGGGAGGCAAGCTGAGCAGATTCGCAAAAAACTCCTGACTAAAGGCCACAGTTGTCTTGATCGCCGTCATGATTTACTCTCCAAGCCTAACCGCTCCAACACACGGGCATGCCAATCGCCCTCCGCGACAACAACGTCCCAACCCAGCGATCTCCAGGTGTCTTCGTATTCGCGTTGGGAATCAACGAGCACCACCAACTGTCTTTCGACCCAGGCGAGCTCGGCTTCCGCCAAAACGCTGCCGTCGGCACCCGGATGTTCATAGCCGACCCGTGGGGGTGGGGCAGATGCTTCAGCCAGTTTTCCAGCACCGCTTCGGACGGTTTCAACCACGGAATTAAGCACTTCAATCCAAACCGCGCCGGCCGCGGACTGTTGTGCACCGGATGTGGCACCCGATCCATCCGCTGGCACCAGCGTGTCATAGTCGTGGCCATCAATACCTCGCCGGGTCACCAGAAGCACCCCAGGCAACGACTGCAGGGTGTTGTACAGCCAGACCCACCGCCGCCATGCAAGCTGAACGTCTTTATCGGGCAAATCCCCCACAGCGTCGTTATGCATCACCAGCCCGGGGGCCAGTTTCGCACTGGGGTTACCCGGGAACCAATAGCGGACCACGGGGATGGTGCCGTCCTTGCTCCCTGCCGCCAGTGACGGAGTCGGCTTCTCCTGCATCCAATCCGGCAACTGGTTCCAGACCTCTTCCATTTCGCCGAGGAGGCGCTGATACTCAGGGGTTTTAGGATCTTCCAGAAGGAGGAACATCAACCATCTCCCGTTTTTCCGCAATTCGTCCGCTATGGGGTCGCCATTAGCTCCATCTTTCAGTGCAAGAAGACGGACCAATTGCACAACGGCATTCTCGACAAATGCCTTTGGCCGCTGTTCCATGGGAGTGCCCTTCGCCCTCTCGCCAGAATTGCGATTGATGCTGACGAGCGGCGATTCGAGATCTGTCTTTAGTTCGGCCTCCAGCGCCGCCTTCACGTCGTTGTGAGTAACGGTCCAGACCCAGTACTTGCCACTCATAACGATCGCGCTGCGCTTGGCCGCATCAGTACGTATGCTGTTGCGGTGATAGCTCCATCCATCACAAAACACCGCGATCGGGCGCCGTCCACTTCCGGATTTCACTGGCCTGAGCACAAAGTCGGGTCGGCTTGCCACCGCTACGCCATCGTCCTGGCCAAGATCCACCTGAGGCTCAATCCAATAGCGCTGCGAATCGACTTCGAGCAGGTAGCCCGATTTGCTGTTCACTACTTCCTGAACGAGTCTGACCTTGGGCATTCCGTTGGCCTTGTTCAACTTCGACAGGCTTTCGAGGAACGTTCGCTCCAGCACCGAATCAAAATTCGGATTGATGTAGATGTCGGAGATCGTCGGTACCTTCTCCATGTGATCGAGCGAGGCAACAAGCTCCTCCAGAACCTGCTTAGCGCGCTCGCGCGAGACGAGTTCCATCATTCGCCCGAGACGATATTGGTAAAGACAGCGATAGCAGCCGTCTTTCTCGGGGTCCTTATTGCAAGAGCACTCGTTCAGTGACTGTAATGCCAGTCGCAGAACGTCGCAGAGCGTACCGGCGTCCTGCGCCAGCAACTGATGAAGATACCCGGTTCCGCCGGGGACAGAGTCATAGAGAACCACGTATTGCCGCCGCGAGCCGCCATCTTTGCCCGGTTCATCCTGAGGCTGTAACCGCAGGTGATCTACCCGGCCACCAAAGCGCTTTTTTAAACCCAACTGAAGCGCAGCCATGAACGACTGAATAACGGACTCGTCGACGCCAGCTCTCGTGTATGGCACCAGAATTCGCAGCGCTTCAGAGGTGAACTCCCGGTATAGGTAGAGACAATCGACAATGCTGTCGGGGTCCTCAGCATCCCTCTTTTCGCATTCATAGGCGTGCAGCTGTTTGGGCGCATCTTTCTGCGATCGTTTCGGTGGTTTCTGAACTTTGCCGCAGAGGCGGCACAGTTGAAAGCCCGGACGTCCCGATTCCCTGTCGGAAACCTTAAACGCATCGCCCCCCTTCCCAAGCTCACCGAAATTTATGTCGCGGAAGACAGCCCGTGAAATGAACTCAAAGCCGAAAGGCAGATGGTCGGACTTCAAACGCCATGCGGCTCTCACGTCCTTGGCGTCGAACTCGGCCAGTAGCTGACGCACATAGAAGCGCGGCTCGCGATCCTCGGCACTGTCATCAATCCGCACTTTCGTGTCGTCGCTGTTCGCGATCGCCTGACGGAATCGAAGCAGTTGTCTTTTCTGGCCAACCTCCTGCCACGCTGCGCTCTCACACTTCGGACATCCTGTGTGGTGGTCTCCGGCCAGTTCAAGATTTTCCATGTGGCTGCAGTTCGGGCACATACGCCACCACTGCAGCTTCGACATGGACATATTGATCTGGTCGACTTCAACACGCCGCTGATTCGCGTAAAAGCGATTCTCCGGCGCAAACTCCGAAAGGGCGGACGCGGCGGGCCGCTCGTACTTAAATGTCTTGGGGGTTACATAATTCTTGCTTCCCCCGTCATCGCTTCCGGCCCGCCGCCATAAAATTGACTTGAGTTCCACCCCGGCTTCGGGAAACGCGTAATTAGGAATCAGACCTGCATCCGTCAGTGTTTCGAGCAGATCGCGGGAGTTGATCTCTCTGGCCAATTCCAGAGCCTTATTCCTCTCCCTATCCAGTTCCTCAATCTCATGCTTTGTGGCTTCGTCCTGTGGCTTCGTCCGGAGAGCCGCCAGACGGGATTTCAATTGCTCCGCCTTCTTCCGGTAACTCCTGCGCTCAATGGACAGTTCTTCGAGGACCTTGGTCATTCGTTGCCGCAGCCCATCCGCCTCTTCCGTGCCCTGCATCGCATCTCGTAAGCGATTCCGCACCGCCTCGTCGATATCATCAGCCAACAGAGCCTGGAAGCCTCCCAATAATTGCGGCTCATTGCGGAGCACGAAATCCAGAAACGTGTTGGGAAACTTCTTCGCATCCCGGTTCTCAAAAGCATCGAGAGCTGCGGATGTTTTTTCAGGGAGAGCTTCGGTGGAGATCCCGCTTCCGACCCAGGCATCCATGCAGAAGGCAAACAACTGCCGGCGAAGTACCTCCGCTGCCCGCAGAAAGATTCCGGGCGGTTCCACGTCACCGGCCAGCATCTCCTCTGTCTCTTCATAAAAATAGAGATCGTGCGGACTGTTGCCTTCAGCCAGAGTCGTAGTGACTGAATTACCGTCACGACGCCCGGCGCGGCCGACACGCTGCAAATAGCTCGCCTGGTTGGGTGGGACGGAGCACAACATCACCGCCGAAAGATCACCGATGTCGACACCCATCTCCAGCGTCGGCGTCGCCGACAAGAGGTTCTCATACCAGGGTTCCGGGTTCCGCGCCTTGAATCGTATTTCGAGCTGCTCGCGCTCTTTTCGCTCTAACAGCCCGGTGTGCTCAGCGGCAATCACCCTTCGCAGATCGCGTCTGGAGAAATCCTGCGCCAGCCAGTTGCCCGCTTCAGAGACCTCCTCGTAACGTTCCTGCAAGGCATCCAGACACGGGATACCTCGCAATTTCTCCGCGAGTTCCCTCGGAATCGTCAAGCGTCGTTTTCCCTGAGGTGCTATCAGTTGCACCACGTCGCTGTGGAGGTAGAGACGCTCCGGGTTGAGGCCCACAGCATCTCCGTTGTGCCCAGTGTGAATCAGGAGTACACCCTCGGCCGCCAGTTCCCTGATGGCGGTTCGATAAAGCGCCTCTTCGATACCGGGTGCCAGCAGCGAGAATCGGCTCAGATGCGCCTGCGCCCATTGCGCATACCATGATTTCCGCGGCGGAATTGTCAGTCTGTCGAAATACTTGTGTGTTCCGAGGGAGAGAAACAGCGGATGCGGCGTCCTCTCGCCCATCGGCGGAAGCCACTCTTTGCGCCCGCCACCCTCGATGAACCGGAATATGTCCGCATCAACCAGATAATTCTTCAATTCCGGGTGCATCACCGCTCCACGCTTGCGGAGGTGGTGCAGGAATCCCCACAGCCACTGGAAGAGGCACGTTTCGTCCAAACCGCGCAGCCCGTATTCCTCGTGGAACTGCGGCATGAGCCGGTGAGCCACTACCTCGACCGCCGCCGGGTCCGGCGCCAGAGTCGCCTTCCCCAGTTTTTCCAGATTGCGCCCCCGGCGCCAATAAGTGAACTCGGCGTAAGCCTGCCATCCCAGTCGCCGCTCTACCCGCTCCGGCAACCGGCTGCTCGCCGGAAGGACGCCTTTGGCGGTCAATTCTTCCGCCCAGTCGTGCTGCCAGGTCATGTTCGGACCCAGAAACTCAACGACGAACCGCTCACGGCTCATACACAGCGGAGATTCCGGATCACGGTACAGCACCGGAAACTTGCGGAGAAACTTACTCCACACGATCGGTTTGTTGGCTAATACGTCCACCGCCTTCGCCATCGCCGTCCGGACGCCGTTTAAATAAGTTCTCGCGCCGAAGAAACCGGCGCGGTGCGCAGCGTCCTGTACGGAATCGGAAAATGCGATCAGCTTCTTGTCGTCATTGAACGGGCTTGCCCATGTCTGCTCCACAATCTGGGAGCCCAGCGTTGCACTCCGGGCACCGAGCAGGATCTGGCGGTCGTCCGCGCCGCAGGCGGGGCAGGTTTTATCGTGCCAGACGAAAGTCTTGTTGCCGGAATGGGAAACATGCGTACCTGTGACGAAAAAGACAGAGACCAGCTCTGGTGCACCACAAGCACCACATTCGGCACCCTTGGGCTGCAAATTGCCGCAGTTCGTGCAGACATGCAAGGGACTTCCTTCAACCTGAGGCTGCGCAAAGCGCCCCGCTGGGTACATCCGTGCAGTTTCGCTATCCCCCCGAAACCAGGTATTGTAAATCTCGTCCAGCTGATCTCTTAGCCGTTGACTTCCTGCCGGCAACCGGGCCAGCCAGCCTGTCGTCAGACACTCGGTGCACTGGATGAGTGGCAGGTAGATCCCGTCTCTGCTAGCCTTCAGTTCCGATGCGGCGCGAAGTTCCACTCTTTCGCGCGTTGCCGACACACGGGCCACCATCCGGCGCAGCTCACGCATCCATACCTGAACGCGTACCGTAACCAGCGGATGACCAGAACCATCCGGGTCCCGTGCCCACGCCACCAGCGTTAGCAGAGCGTCCAAAACCTGCCGGGCGTGCGCGCGAGCTGCCTCAGGAAGAGGTCTCTGCATCTGTTCCTGCAGTTGCGTGTACTCGCCGACCCCACCCTTTAACAGTTTCAGCAGGTTCACAAACAGCAGGTGCCGTTTGAGCATCTCGCCGAGTTGCGCGCGCCAAACGGGGTTCCGCACATCGGCCGGCGGTTGCGCATCCGCGAAGAACACGCTGTACCATCCCGCAACCGCTTCTTCCTGAGTTGAGTAGTTACCCGGACCGAGCCGCTCCACCAGATCCGGGCGGGATTGAAGCACATGCTCAATGGGCGACTCCCCCAGAAATTCGGCCGGGGTACATCGGGTCTCGGTGATCACCGAGCTTTCTTCGAACGCAACAGAAAACACCTGTCTGGCATACTCGCGGAGCGGGGCGGTATCGGCCGAGGAACCCAGAGTTGCCGAAGTTCCTACGCAGATCAGACGCCCGTCCGGGGTCTGTAGTCTCGAGCGCAAGCGCCGCAGAAGCAGCGCCAGATCTGTGCCCTGGGCGCCATCGAACGTGTGTAGCTCGTCCACGACAACATAGCGAAGAGTTTCCGGCTGATTCTTCTTCCAGAGTTGCCGATCTTTGGGCCGCATCAGCAGGTAATCCAGCATTTTGTAGTTGGTCAGAAGGACGTCGGGCGGGTTCTGCCGCATGGCTTCGCGGTCGGTGATAACCGTATCCGGTCCCATGACCATCCCGCTACCCGCCGCTCCGTTTTGTCCGCCCACGAAAAGTCCAACCCTTAAGCCGGCGAAGGCGGGTGTGGTTGCAATGGTCTGTGCAAACCGACGAGCCTGATCGGAGGCGAGTGCGTTCATCGGATAAATCACTAGGGCCTTGATACCCGCTTCACCGACCTTGCGCGCCCGTATACAGTGGTCGAGAACCGGATATAGGAAACACTCTGTCTTGCCGCTTCCGGTTCCTGTCGCCACCAGGGTGTGGGCCGCCTGCCGGTCGCTGCAGAGCCGATTCCATGCCGCCTCCTGGTGCGTGTAGCCAGGATTCGGCAGGGTGAAGCGCGGAGCGAAGAAAGTCCTGCCCGTGGTTCCGGTACGGTAAGGCAAACCGACTTGGAGGTATGGCCCTTTCACCCAGCGAGAACCATCCTCCACGAACCGGCTCATCAGTCCATGGAAGAAAGAATCCGACGGTTCGAATCCGGTGATGAGGAACTGCCGAAGGCCGTTCTGGATGTCGAGCGCGACCAGAGAAGGAAGCATGACCTATTGCGCACCCCCGTTTTCCGACGCTGCGGCGAAGAACTCCCAGGCAATACGGTAGTCTTCTTCGCGATTGGCGGTACAGAATGGCGCTTCCCAGATACGCTCCCACTGGTGCGGCCCGTCTGGCAGAGTATCGTCGGTAACCGTCACCGAAACCAGCGTACCGGCGGGAACATCCTGAATATCCTCCCAGCCAATCCGTCCGCGTTGAATGCGACCGTTTGGAAATGTCAGCGTGACCTCGGGGTGCTTCTTACCGGCCTTTCTTGGCAGTCCTACGCCCGGAAGCCCTTTGCTGGAAGTGAATATGATGCGTCCTTGGGTGTCGTACCAAGTGTCGCGTTCATATTGCTGCAGGACGGGAAACTGCACTCGATAAACGAGCAAAAGCTGATCCAAAGACAAACCAAGGCTTTGGGCAACCAAAACATCGTTCTCAATCAGAGCCTTGCGCCGCACCAATGGGGTCCGCAGCGCTGCGTTCCGACTCCACGATGCCTTCTCCACAGCTGCACCTGGCGAATGTCGTGTGAGGACGTCTGTCCACAATTGACGCCAGTATGACCCTACACACACTAGAGAAAGAAGTCGGAGGTCCCGGCGTGGATCTCTATCCAGAAGAGGCATGAGCCTGAGTGTCGTTTCATAAACATCCGATCTGCCAGTCGACTTTACAAAAAAATCATAAATAACTGAGGCCGTCGACGAGGCAAAGTTAACCAAATCGTACTCATCACGAAAGGTGAGTGACAGGACTGGGTGAATGTGCGCGACGGCAGGAGGAAACACCGCACTGAGTAACGTGCGCTCACCGCTCTGACTCAGCTGGCGACGAAATGCAAGGCGAAAGAAGTCCGTTACCGGTCGCCTTTCCCCGTATCCTGGTTCAGCCCATGGGACACGCGGGATATGACTAAGATAGGCAGCGCCGATCGCATTAGGGCGATAGTTCGTTCGAGGCAGGTAATCATCCGGGATCGATTCCAGATCAACACAGTCATACGCACGGTGTGTTTCGGAAACACGTTTAGGGGTCTGGTGAAATGGATTAGCAACGTAAAAATGTGGGCCCGAGACAATCCATTCTCCCGGCGATTGTACGAAGCCGGTTTCGCGCCTCGTGATCCCGTCTTGCTGCGCCTTGTTTTCGTCGAACATGTAGCTTGAATAGTACGAATCGCCCAAATCAGCCAGCCGGCGAGGGTAGTCGGCAAATTTTCGCAGCACAGAAAGCAATGCGCCTGCATGCAGGCATGGCAATCTAGCTTGATTTGTGGGCGTGCCTGGTTCGTCGTAAATGGCCGCGAACAACTGCAGTTCTTTTCTTGTGACCGAAATGATTCGATCTCGGTGACCACGAATCTCCCAATCATCTCGGTCAGTCTTGATGCCGGGCGCAGCGCCTAGACCGTCGCTGAGATAGCTGGAATCGATTGTTGAAGGAAGAAATACATTTGAGCAGTTATCGAAGCATATAGACCCCACCGGGGACCCATAGATATTGATGCCAAATTTGTTGCGGTTACCTATTGGGAAGAGCTTTTTTTCGTTTTGAAATTGAAAGTGAGCACGTAACCGACTGTAAAGGGCCTCGCGAAGCGGTCCGCCGTTAGTATCCTCATAGGGGCCTTCAGGATGAAGAAAGCCGCTTATGCCGGAAGCCTGCGCGATGCGCCACCCTACAGGTAAGAAACACTTGTATAAGTTGGCCTTCATGCCTACCAGCAGCGGGAAGTTTTGCACGGCATTGAGAAACGCCTGAGTTGCACCTGATTCCTCCAACTCGGACAGCCATGCTGATTGCAGCGTTGGGAAGTCTTTAAACGCTTGTACTCGAAGCAGATTCAAACCGGCAGCCGTGTTCTTGCGAATCGCGAAAAGTGGGTTTCTTTCGCCGAGTATGCCCGCTTCCTCCCATTCAACTTTGAGCCAAGGGGGATTTCCGAGAATTAGATCAAATCCACCCCGCTTGCGAAATATGTCAGCAAAGGTCAGTTCCCAGTGAAAAAAGCGCTTGGTCTCAGCGATTCGTTCGACCAGCCCTATCTGCGGAAAGTGTCCGCGCAAGAGGTTGATTCGGAGATTGCCGAATCGATCATGGAGCCGTGGCCCAGATGGTTGATGCACAAGCAGCGCGGGCTGGACAGGTTCAGCGGGAGCAGGAGCCCTTGAAGGCACAGGGAAGGCGAAGGCAGCCTGTGGGTTTAGATCGACAATATTGCCGCGGAGAATAGCTGAAACGGCTTGCCACCAATCTTCGCGAGATGGTGGAGGGAGTTCCGATTCAACAGGCCAGAACCAGAGTGCGCACCAATAGTCAAAAACCAGCTTTAGGCGACGGTATGGTGTAGCTTCATCTTCGTCACGGTTCAAGAGCCCTTGTTGTCTGATCTGCTCCTTCGTATCGGTCCCCGTGGTGTTGGCAACTAAGGGAGAGTCGTCGGGCCAAACCGGCAAAGGGTCCTCTGTGCGCCTGCGGTCCCGAGCGAGCCATGCTGCATGCTCCTCCCAAAGATCATCAATAACCCCAGACAGCTCCTGCAGAAGTTTCACTTCGTGTGGTTCAAGCGGCTGGCAAAAGTTTTTTTGCCATATCTTGAGGCGGGCAAACTCGTTTGGGTAAAGGCTCTTTGCTGTTTTGTCCGAGTAGTTCGCCATCCCCGGATCGGGCAACAGAAAGTGATAGATTTCATCTGGGTGTCGATCCGTCTTCTGGGAATTCAGCCGGCGGGGAGCCTGCTCGTACCATTTAGGTTTAGCCTTTGGCCCGAGAAGGCTTGTCGAATAAACCTCCGGGCGGGCGCCAATGAGGCTGTTTCCGGCAAACAACTGGTATCCGAACCAAGGCACGCGCGCCGGTCGTGGCGTGCCGTCGCTGTCCTGCTCTCCATAAATCGCATTGAGCCAAAGAGAAACTTCAGCCAGTTCCACCGCTACTGGATTCAGGTCGATCCCAAAGACATTATGGTCCGCTATAAACATGCGCACCTTCTGCAACTCCTGGGCGTATGCCTGATGCGGAATACGCTTGCCGAGTTCCGATTGTTTCCTGTCTAGATAGGCCTCAGAGAGTTGGTTGACAGCCTCGTTTAAGAAGGCCGCGCTGCCCATCGCAGGCTCGCATACGGTCAAACTTAGGATTTCAGCGGCGGACCTTTCCTTCAATAACTCCTTAAGTGCATACTTGACGAGGCAGCGCGTGAGGACCTGCGGCGTGTAGTAGCTGGCGCTTTTTTTTCGGTCCCGTCCGGCGAGGCGATAAATGAACTCACCCTTCTTGTGAACGCGGTTCTTCCTGTTCCGGTTCTCGTCGAGATCGGTAACGATCTCGGACGGCTTGTAGTCTCCAATGCGGCTGGCCGGCACAAACCACGCGTTATCCAGAACATCCGTTGTGCCGCCGATCCCGACTTCGCTGTCCTCCTCGGCGTCATTCTCATCGTCTGATTCTTCAACTGTGGTTTTCTTCGGTGCTGGCATGACCTCGTAGAGATCCTCGTTTGCGAAGAAGCCGCGGTAGGAAAGCAATGCCTCATATACGGATCCCAGCTGATTGATGGAGAGCAACTGGTAGCTGACGCGGCCAGTACGCCCGCTGTCAGTTCTTGCAAGCGACATGCTTTCGATGACTTTTTGCCAAACCCAATTCGGCAGGCGGACCCGGTTGAGTAGCGGCGTCGTGGAAGGGTCGAAAAGCCGGCTGTCGAGTGGAGCCAGCGAGAAGACGTCTTTCACTGTGGAGGCAGTGAAGCGCTGCTGGCTGGCCGCTCCCGTGCCCTGTCGCACAAGCCGAAAGAGCATCTGCAGCGTGTCGTCGAAGAAAAAGCCGTCGCGAGCTTGAGGGGTATTCAGGGGGATACGCTCCAGGTCTCGGAGCAGCTCAAGGCTGTATCCGCTGGCGTAAATTTCGCTCTTCTGAATGGGCACATATCCAAGCTCGGGGCGGGACTCGACGTAAAACAGGAAGAGGAGGCGATAAACCAGTCGCAGACACTCGCGGCTTAATTGGCCGGCGTCGAGTTCGTCCTTGCCGGAAAAGAAGCCCTTCTTGGCGTCGACTGCCTGCTGGCGAAGCTGGCGTGCCGTTTCGTTGCCGATTTCTTCAATAGCTTTGCGCAGAGCATACTTCAGGTTCTCGCTGACCCCGAAGGCATGCTTGTGAGCATTCTCTTCTAGCGTTTCCAGCAGAGGCGTGCCGCTTACGGGAACTAGACTATCCCGGTGCAGCAACGCTGCCGCAGCCTGGAGTGTGGTGGTTTCACGCCGGTCCAGAATCTCACGCCAGTTAAATCGGAGTACGCGGTTGTTTGGCCACTTAAAACGGTCGAGAAGCAGCCATTCATCAACTCCGGCGAGGATGATGTAGCGCGGGGGAGTATCCGCGCCAAATAGCGCTTCTGAGACCACGACGTCCCAGCTCTCTTCGCGCAGTTCACCAGGCACCTCCCCATCTTCGTACTGAGCGCCAGCGAGCACTTGGCTGAGCACACCTTCTGAGGCGTCGTCTCCAACTGCCTTTCCGTCGAATGCGGGCGCGATAACCAGATGCGGGGCGGCACCCGGCTCGCCAAACACCTGCCAAACAGGAACTGGCAGTCCCCGCTGTAGTTCCAAATCCCTCGCCTGGATTTGATACCCGAGCGCGTTCAGTAATGGTTGCTGCTGTTGAAGAAATTTCTGCTGCCGCTCACTCTCGTCCCGCGATTTTGCCAGTTCTCCCCTGTGAATGAACCAGCGGCTTGCCAGGGAACGCAGAAGGGACGGCGGCGTTCTGGGCCCGTCTTCGGCAGCTTCCGCCTCGTCCCAACGGTCCAGTTGTGTGCGGATGTTTCCCAGGAACACTTCGGCCAGGTAGTGATAGCTGTAGAACTCGTTCTCGTTCTCAATTCCTGCGAAGGTTTGCGTGGCTTGAGCGACTGGCACGTGATATCTCCTGAAGTTAGCGGCTAATCGCAGCCAGCAACTGGATGAAGGGTTGCGGCTCCGTGGCCATGGTTTCTTCCACCCAACTCCGGTATTCGTCGAAAACGCCGTGAATTTCCCGCGTGCGATCGTTCAGGCGCGACTGCTTGAAATGAAGCGCGAGTTCCATCTGAGCGATCCGCTGATTGAGATCGTCAATCTGTTTCTTCTGCAGCAGTTGCAGTTCTTCGAGAGTCTTTTGGAGGCGCTCCGACATCAGCGAAGCAAACTCGCCCTGCCGTTCCACCATGAAGCAGCGCATAGCATGAACCGCGCCAGGGACGCCGGATTGAAGGGCGGCAAGATCTGCTTTGGCCGGGTTTGGAAGCTGGTGTGCCTTCAAGCCTGCTCTTTTGACAAAGCTGTCGAAGCTCTCCAGCGTGAACGGTCCCGCGCCGCGGCGGCTCGCTATCTGCCATTCAACCAGCAGGGGCTGCGCTTTGCGGTTCGGGATCATCGCCATCAGGATGTAGGCCTGCTCGTCTGCCGCAAGTTGGCTGCTCTGGATCACCGGGGCGCGGTGCCTTCCAAACGCAGTAAGAACACGATCCGCAAGCCATTCCAGAATCGGGTGCTGCGGCCACAGGTAGTGGATCTGGGGCCAGGTACTTGCTTCGTTGCGCTGTTCCTTCTCCGGGTCGTCGGAATGGTGGCTCTTGCTTTGCCGTGCTTCTTCGATAGCCTGCTCCATCCGGGACTTGTCTGCCGTTAATACGTACATGTCCGCCTGGACCTCACGGGGCAGTTGGCGAAGGCGGTTCTCCAGGTCCTTGGGCGCGGTAATCGAGATTGTTCTCGATTCATCATCGTGCTTCCATTGAGCAATGGGTTCCGGCCTGGAAAGATTCGTGAGGGCCGTTCTGGCAAAATCGTAATCGCTGTCGAACAGGGATATTGGTTCCCCGATATGATCGAGGCTTGATGTGGAAGAGTCGCCGGCGCTGGGTTCATCCGAAGAGCCCTCAAACAAGCTCAACAGCCAGTCGCCATCCCCTTCCGTTTGTTTCGCGGCGGCTGCGTCGAGTTCGGCCTCTGCTTGCTCAGCGGAAATGCCGCGCGCCATCAGGTCACTAACCTTCTGTGTTTCGATTTCCGGATCGTACGCCTTCAGGAAGGAAGCTGGATCGCCAAGATTCTTTACAGCCTGGTCATCCTTCCTTTGGAGGATTTCGAGGATGCGTAAATCGCCCTTGATCTTGTCCACTACCGTATCCGTAAACAGATAGACGATCTGCGGTCGTTCCTTCTGCCCGTAGCGGTCGACTCGGCCATTGCGCTGCTGGAATATCATGAGCGACCAGGGCAGATCGAAGTGGATCAACCGATGGCAGAAGTAATGGAGGTTCAGACCTTCAGATGCTACGTCGGAACAAAGAAGGACGCGGATGGGATCGTCCAGCCGACCGAATCTCTTGACGAGGTCCTGTTGTTCCATATCGGACATCTGACCTTCGAGAGTTTCCACCTCGGTGGCGCGCATGTGGAGATCGGCGGTCAGTTGGTTCTTTAGCCAGCGTAGAGTCTCCAATCGCTCCGAGAAAATCACCAAGCGGTCGTTTGCAGACCGGCGGTCCCACCCGAATTCCTCACTCTTCAGGTATGCCAACAGACGTTGGTATTTGGTGAAGTTCGCGTCATTAAGCCCGCAAAGATGGTTTTCGAGAATTCGAAGTGCCAGGATCTCTTTTGCTTCGTCCTCGGAACCGCTGGGCTTCGAATCCAGGACACGAATGCGGTTGCGTGTGGATTCCAATGCAGCAAAGGGGCTGGAGAACATAGCCTTTTGCATACCGATGCGTTGGAGTTCCTGCTGCCTGCCCGCGCGGTGGTGCCCGCCTTGGGTGAAAGGGACTTCCAGCAGAGCCTCGAAGGCGGCCTCCTCCTCTAGTGAGGCGGACTTTCGCAGCGGCACAACGATTCGCTCCTGGAAATCGTTTGCCACCTGATCCTTGATGTCTTTCTTGAAACGGCGGATCACCAGACCTTTCTCGCGAAAGTCATCCCACATGTAGTCATCGGGGTTGCTAATCGCTGTTGGATCCAGCAGGCTCACCAGCGAGGCGAAGCTGCGGGCGGATCCATCGTGAGGTGTGGCCGAAAGCAGAATGAGCGAGTCGGAGCGTGTAGCGAGGAGTTGGGCCAGTCGGGCGCGACGGGAGAGTCCTTGTTCGCGGGCACGTGCGGCGACGTTGTGGCACTCGTCGATCACGATCATGTCCCACCACGCGGTGCTGAGGTAGTTGCGGTACTCAAGATTGGTCTTGAGCGTGTCCATCGAGATGATGGAACGGTCGAAGTAATTGAAAGGGTTGTGGTTCGAAGGGATGAAGTTGCGGACGCGCTGCAAGCCGAGCGAATCGAGCCGAACGAGCGGAATGGAGAATCGGGACCACCACTCCTGCTGGAACTGCGTGAGCATGCTCTTCTGTGTGACGACGAGAATGCGCTTACCTCGACCCCGCTGAATTAGTTCGGTGGCGAGGATTCCCGCTTCGAGAGTCTTGCCGAGGCCGACGGAGTCGGCAATCAGTATGCGAGTGCGCGGCTGGCGGAGCGCCTGAAGAGCGGGGTCCAGCTGGTACGGGACCAGCTTCATGACGGCGCGGTGCCCCAGGTGGATCGATTGATCGTTGGGGATCGACCGGCGACGCTGGCTTTCCAGATACAGGAACGTGGAATCGAAGTAGGAAGAGGTATCGAGGACAAGCTCCGTCTTCGCGGGGTCGAGAACGGTGGGTTCACCTTCCAACTTGGTCAGGAAAAGCGCGCTGCGGCCGCGGACGAGATCGGAGACTCCATCGCAGTTGAGCAGGTGCCCACCGTCCGCGGAAGGATCGATGCGGCGGACGAGCCATTCCTCATCACGGATGACGACGCGGGCACCGGGGGCGAGTTGATTTTCCATGATGGATATCGCAGCGGAGAAACTGCCGACGAAACTAGAGTACCGCTTATCACTGCCTCAGCAGCCGTAAGGTCCAGAAAAGGATGAAGATCAATGGACCGGCGGCAGGAATCCGTGTGGAGCCGGGCAAGGCCCTTGACGTCGCGAATGCCGCGCGGATATTACGGAATCCCAGGGATAGCCATTCCATCATCTGAAATAACTCACTGAAAATCCCGCTCGGGCCCCTTTTCATCCCCGCAACTGCGGGTCCCGCAGGGACCCGGAAGATGAGTATCGTCGATTTTTCACCTTTATTCCCAATAGAATCAACAAACCTCCCCGTCACCCGATTTTCCCCGTTGTACTCTACTCTCGTATGCAGCTCCACTCTCACATTCCCGCCGCGCCGCCTCCCGCGAACGCCCCCGCCGCCGCAAAAACCGTAATTTCACCACGCGAACCCATTTATCTCGCTGAAAACACAAGAACTCCCCCAAAATGTGAACCCATTTTTCCCCACTGTGAACCCATTTTTCAGCCCTGTGAACCCATTTCCAGCGCCCCCAAACCCATCCTGCTCCCCCGCCACACGCCCCACCCAGCTTCCGCCACCCGCCCTTCAAGCCCCCGGCACTTTAAGCCACCCCACACCCGAAATCCCCGAAAAAATACGTTTTTGCAACTAGAACCCAAGCTTTTGAACAAAACAAAGCACTTAGCCGAAATCCACAACCCGAGCGGAACCCGCCAAAACCCGAGAATAACCCGGGAAAACCCACCAAACCGCCCAAAAACCCGACCAGAACCCGAGAACCTGAGCCTTCTCCCACCATCAAGGCCCCTACTCCCCCCAAAGGCCCTAAGGCCCTGGCAGTTCGTAAGCGCCCCGGATTTAGCCCTACCGATCCCCTACACTGGAAGTACCGTGATTTGTTACATCGATGCGTTCTCCGGTCTGGCCGGGGACATGTTAGTTGCTGCGCTTGCCGACGCCGGAGCAGACCGTGACGCGATCACCTGCGCGCTCCAGTCGCTGGCGACCGAGGGTGCTTTCACCTGGGAACCGGTGAAGCGCCGAGGCATGGCCGCGGCTAAATTCCGCGTCACGGTCACGGAAACGCCCAAGCACCGGCACCTGAGCGGCATCCTGAAGATGATCGCGGCCGCCGACTTGCCGGAAGCCGTGAAGGCCGCGAGTGGTCGTGTGTTCCAGGCGCTCGGCGAAGCGGAAGCCTACGCCCACGGCGTCAGTATTGAAAAAGTCCACTTTCATGAAGTCGGCGCGGTCGATTCCATCTGCGACATCGTTGGCATCTGCATGGGGCTGCATCTGCTGGGAGTCGATAAGATTTATTGCTCGCCGATCAACGTCGGCAGCGGCACCGTCAATACGGAACACGGCGTGTTGCCGGTTCCGGCACCTGCCACGGCGAGACTACTCCAGGGTAAGCCGATCTATTCACGCGGCCCGGCGCTCGAACTCACCACGCCCACCGGAGCAGCAATCGTGGCCGCACTGGCGGACGGCTTCGGTGCCATGCCCGCCATGACGATTCAGTCCATCGGCTACGGCGCGGGCGACCATGATTTCAGAGAACACGCCAACATCGTCCGCGTGATGATTGGCGAGGCCACCACCGCGCCCGAGAGCACGACGGTGGCGGTGATTGAGGCCAATATCGATGATTCTTCCCCGCAGATCGTCGCGTGGACCACGGAAAAACTTATGGAGGCCGGCGCGCTCGACGCCCTGGTGATCTCCGCACAGATGAAGAAGAACCGCCCGGGCGTGATTCTGCAGGTGATCGCGGCACCCGAGAAACGCGAAGAGCTCATCGCCCTGATCTTCCGCGAGACGACCACGCTCGGAGTCCGGTTCCACCTTGCCGAACGCCGCGTGCAGCAGCGCGAGTGGGTGGAGGTCGCTACCCCGCACGGCATGGTACGCATGAAGACAGCACCTGATTCCTTTGCCCCGGAATACGAAGACGCGCGCAAACTCGCCATTGCAACCGGCCTGCCGCTAAAACATATACTGACGGAAACAGTCCGCGAATACCTGAAAACCCGATGAAATACTACCTCACGACGCCGATCTATTATGTGAATGCCGCACCGCATATCGGCCACGCCTACACCACACTTGCCGCCGACACGGTCAAGCGCCTGAAGACCATGCAGGGCTATTCCGTCGTGCTCACCACGGGCACGGACGAACACGGGCAGAAGGTGGAGCGCTCCGCCACTGCCATGGGCAAAACGCCCGCGGAGTTCGCCACCATCATCTCGAACGAGTTCCGCACCGAATGGGACCGGCTCGGCATCAATTACGACCACTTCATCCGGACTACCGACCCGAAGCACCACGAAACCGTGCGCTGGCTTTTCCAGCGCTGTCTCGATAACGGCTACATCTACAAGGGCAGCTACACGGGACAATATTGCGTCTCCGACGAAGCCTATGTGAATGACGCCAAACCCGGCGACAACTGCCCCACGTGCGGGCGCCCCACCGAAACCGTTACAGAGGAAAACTACTTCTTCAAGCTCTCGGTTTTTGCCGACCGGCTGCTGGAACACTACGAACAGAACCCGGATTTCATCCAGCCCGAGGCGCGTCGCAATGAAGTCCTGAGCTTTGTGCGCGGCGGTCTCCAGGACCTCTCGATCTCCCGCACTACGATCAAATGGGGTATCCCACTCGATGGCGATCACGTCGCCTATGTCTGGTTCGACGCACTGATCAATTACATCAGCGCTATCGGCGGCCCTAAGATCCTGGAAGGCGACCTCTGGCCCGCCGACCTGCACCTGGTTGGCAAAGAAATCCTGCGTTTCCACGGCGTGTTCTGGCCCGCGTTCCTGATGGCGGCCGAACTGGCGCTGCCGAAACGCATCTTCGCCCACGGCTGGCTGCTATTTGAAAACGACAAGATGAGCAAGTCGCGCGGCAATATCGTGCGCGCCGAGCCGATCCGCGAAGTGATGGGCTGCGAAGCTCTGCGCTACTTCCTGTTCCGCGAAATCGTTTTCGGACAGGATGGCGGCTTCAGCTATGACGCCCTGGTCAATCGCTACAACTCCGAACTGGCCAACGGGCTGGGCAATCTGGCCAGCCGCACGCTGACCATGATCCGACAGTATCGCGATGGCGTCATCCCCGCGCACTCTCCGGAAGTCAGTTCACTGGCCGAGGCAGCTTCCAAAGCCATCGAACAGACCACCCGCGCCTTTGACGGTCTGGAATTCTCGCGTGGTCTCGAAGCCATCTGGGTCATGCTCTCCGCCGCCGACAAGTTCATTGTGGAACAGGCCCCCTGGAAGCTGGCGAAGGCCGGTGACGCTTCCCGCCAGCAGTTAGACGACGCGCTCTACGCCTCGGCTGAATTGTTGCGTGTGGCGGTAGCCCTGCTCCACCCCATCCTGCCGGAATCGACGGTGCAGATCTGGGCGCAACTCGGCATGACTTCGCCGCTCCCGACGTTTGACATCCGCTCGCTCGCATGGGGCCAATTGACCGCCGGGCAGCCTATAGGCATGGTATCTCCGGTCTTCCCGCGTATCGATGCCAAAAGCGCCATCGACCGCATGCGCGCGCTCGAAGAAGTGGAGACAGCCCGGCAGGCGAAACTCCTGGGCAAGCCCGTCGCGCCTCCCGTTGAAGCGGCCGAACCTCCAGCAGGCGAACTCCTGCCGCCGTCGCCAAAAATCGAATTCGACGACTTCGCCAGGGTGGATCTTCGTGTCGGCGTCGTCCTTTCCGCCGAGCGCGTGAAGGGAGCCGACAAACTGCTCCACCTGAAGGTCGATATCGCAGAACCCGAACCACGCACCATCGTGGCGGGGATCGCCCTCGCCTACGAACCCGAAAAACTGATCGGTCGCAAGATCGTCATTGTCGCCAACCTTCATCCGCGCAAGCTGCGCGGTATCGAATCGAACGGCATGATCGTTGCCGCGTCCCTCGAAGGGGGCAAGCCCGTGCTGGCCGCTTTCCTGGAAGATGTGCCGGTGGGTGCCCGTCTGAAGTAGATGACTTTCACCGACTCTCACTGCCATCTCGACCACGAGAAATTCGGCGCGGACCTTGAAGGCGTGCTCAAACGCGCTTCCGATGTCGGCGTCACCCGCATTCTGTGCATCGGCACAGGCGACGGGCCGCCCCAGCTCGACTGCGCCATCCTTCTGGCCGAGCGGTTCCCACAGATCGTAGCTACAGTCGGCGTGCACCCGCACGAAGCTGCGAAGGTCACGCCGCAAACATACGTCGATCTCCGCCGCCTTGCCGCCCACCCTAAGGTTGTGGCTTTCGGCGAAATCGGCCTCGACTACCACTACGATTTCTCCCCCCGCGACGTCCAGCGCACAGTCTTCATCGAACAACTCAAGCTGGCCCGCGACCTGGCGCTCCCCATTACGCTCCACATCCGGGAAGCCTGGGACGAGACCATGGCGATTCTGGACGAACACTGGTCCGGACCCGGCATTGTGCACTGTTTCACCGGTGACGTTCGGCAGGCCGGGCAGGCTCTCGCCAAGGGCTTTCACCTGGCATTCGGAGGCGTGATCACCTTCAAAACAGCGGAAAACGTGAGGGAGGCTGCGAAGATTACCCCGGACGATCGCCTTTTAATTGAAACCGACGCACCTTATCTGGCGCCTATCCCTTATCGTGGAAAGCGCAATGAACCGGCCATGATGGTGGAGACTGTGAAGAAACTGGCGGAGGTGCGCGGCACCACACCGGAGAGCATTGCCGCACTCACCCAGGCCAACTTTGAACGGCTGTGCCTCGATCCACGAAATCCCACCCGTTACACTGAGATTTCCGATGGAAACTGAACGGGCAAACCAGGCTCTGACCGCGAGCGAGATCTTCGATCTCGTGCGCGAAGATCTGGAATTGGTGGAAAAGGCCATTGACGTGGAGTCGCTCGCGTCGGTGGAGACCGTTACCACCATCGGGCGCTATCTCCAGCAAAGCGGCGGCAAGCGCCTGCGCCCTGCCCTGCTCCTGCTCTGTGCACGCTTCGCCGGCGGCAACGGGAACACCCTGAACAGTAAGACTGCTGTGCAACTCGGTGCCGTAGTGGAAATGATCCACGCCGCCACGCTGGTGCATGACGACGTCATCGATATGGCCCGCACCCGCCGTGGCAGACCCTCCACGAACGTCCAGTGGGGCAACCATACCTGTGTACTGGCTGGAGACTGGCTCTACATGCAGGCCTTCCAGGTGGCCCTCCGTGAGCGCAACTTCCACGTTCTGGATCTGCTGATCGGCCTCACCCAGCTCATGGTGGAAGGAGAGCTGATCCAGCTGGACCGTATCGGACGCATCAGCATCACCGAAGCCGACTGCATGGAACTGGTGGACCGCAAGACTGCCTGCCTGTTCTCCGCCTGCGCCAAGTTGGGCGCTGTTGCAGGCGGTGCCGATACTCAATTTGAAGAGAAACTCGGCGAGTTCGCCTGGAACCTCGGGATGGCGTTCCAGTTGATCGACGACATGCTGGATTTCACCTCGCGCGAACAGACGCTGGGCAAGCCGGTTGGCGGCGATCTCAAAGAGGGCAAAGTCACGCTCCCGCTGGTCTACGCTCTGGAAACTGCCTCACCAGAGGAGCGGACCATGATCGAAAAGGTTCTGGAAACCCGCAACTACGATGCCGTGCCATTCTCAGAAATCCTCGCCATGGTCGACCGGCATTCCGGCATCCAGCGGACCAGGGAACGGGCACAGCAGTTTACAGATCATGCGCGGGAGATCGTCGCGGAGTTTCCCGACAACCCGTATCAGCGGGCGTTGTTCACGCTGACTGATCTTGTCACGGCGCGCGACCGTTAACGCGCCCCCGCAACCGACGTGTAACTATCCAAGACTTCACACGCCTCCGTTCGCACCGGACTGCGGACAACGGCTTCGGGCAGCCCGGCTATCTTTCGTTATCGTTTGCCCTGATACCCGTCGAGAGCCACAGTACCGATAACCTTGCCACCTGGGTCTGTAACCCTGTAACCTTGCCATAGTGATCAACTTTCGCAAGCGTCACCGCCGATCAAACCTTCCGTCGCCACACGCCGCCGGACGCACTGGCCGCAACTCCCGGAGCGGCCAGGCGTTCGTCGAGTTCACAATTGTCATGCCGATGCTCATCGTGCTCATGACCGGTATGATTTCTTTCGGCTTTGCCATGTGGAGCGGCATGCTGCTTGAAAACGGCGTCATTCAGGGCGCGCAGCTGGTTGCCATCAGCCGCGGTCAGACCGCTGACCCCTGCGCAACCGGTTGGGGTGCCATCACCAATGCTGCGCCAAGCCTCAGCTCCGGTGTCAACGTCACCTTCGTGATTAACGGCAACACGTACACGAATTCCACTTCGTGTACGGCAGGATCCGCCTACATGGTGCAGGGGCAGTCCGTCCGCGTCACCGCCACCTACCCCTGTACAATCGCCGTGCCGTGGCTTGTCGTGCCATCCTGCCAGCTCAAATCCCAGGTTACTGAGGTGATCCAATGAAATCGCCATTCGCCCCCGCGCGGCATGTCGCAAACAGGTTCCGTCGCGGACAATCTCTCGTCATGGTCACAATTGCGGTGCCCCTGCTGTTCGGCATCACGGCGCTGGCAGTAGATATAGGTTTCGTCTACCGCTCCAACCTCGAATTGCTTGCCTCCACCCAATCCGCCGCACTGGCCGGGGCGCTGGCCATGGCCCAGCCCGGAGCTACCTCCACCACCGTGAACGCGGCCGTTACGTCCTATAGCAGCCTCGCCGGCAACCAGAACGCTTTCGCCAATCTCCCCGGCGCTTCCTTTCCCACCGGTTACCCGATGCTGAAGTGCCTTTCGACAGCAACCAGCGTCCTCGGTGTACAGTGTTACGGACCTTCGAACTCGAACGCCCTCGTGGTGAAGCAGCAGGCGTCGGTCCCCTTGATGTTCTTCCAGGTCTTTGGCTTCGGCACCGTCAATCTCAAAGCCATGGCGACCGTGGCCATGAAAGGCGGAGCGCCGCTCGCGCCATTCAACGTCGCCATCGTCGTCGACGCGACGCAGTCCATGAACACGACGGACTCCGGCCTTTACTGCAATCAAACCCGTATCACCTGCACTCTGAACGGAATCCAGCAAATGTTGCTGACCCTGTCACCCTGCCTGCCAAGTTCTTCCAGTTGCGGCACGGTTACATCCGGCAACGTCGCCAACTCCGTTGACCGCGTGGCTCTCTATGCGTTCCCTCCCATGTCCACCTCCACGGTGGCTTATGACTACAACTGCTCTGGTACCCCCACGATTACCTCTTACCAGACACCGTTTCCCTCGACATCGACGTATCAGGTGGTGAACTTTTCCAGCGACTACCGGACTTCGGATACCGCGACCTCTCTCTACGCCAGTTCGAATGTCGTCAAGGCGGTGAAGGGCGCGGGATCTCCCTGCCTGCAGGCCGTGAGCGGCAAAGGATCATACCTCGCGCAGGCCATCACCATGGCCCAGGCGGACCTCGTCACGGAACACACGGCGTTCCCAACGGCCAAGAACGTGATGATCGTGCTGAGCGACGGCGATTTTGGTACTTCGTCATCGAACCTTCCGGGGGCTTCTACAACAACCGGCACGTACATGTCCTCGCTCCAGCAATGCGCTCAGGCCGTCACGGCGGCACATACGGCCGCCACGGCGGGAACCATGGTCTACTCGATCGCCTACGGTGCCGGAACTTCCGGATGCTCCACTGACACCAGCCCCACGATTACCCCCTGTCAGACTATGCAGAACATCGCCTCCAACTCGGCCTACTTCTTCTCGGATGCCAGTTCCACCGGTGGCTCCGGCTGCACGTCCTCAGCCCAGCCGATCTCTGGCCTGAACGCCATCTTCAAGGCCATTGCCGTGAGCCTCGGCGGCGGCAAGCTGATCCCCAACAGTACGACGTAACGGGCCCACCGTACGGCAACTGCGCCCGGTGCGAGATACTGTCTCCTTGGTCCCTCCGCCAATTTTCCGGAAGCTCAGCGTCTGGTTCGCCACGGCCTCCGCCGTCGCCATCATGGTCTCCGTCCCCGCTTCGGAGATTGGACTCGCTCTGGCCGTCGGCTTCCTGCTGCTCTCCGGTCTGCCGCTACGCTGGCCCCGCATCGCCATACCGCTTGGCCTGTTCCTCGGCTGGACTCTCCTCTCCCTGGCCTTCTCGCCTGACCCCGCCGGCGGCATGACGCAGGTCAACAAGATGATCGTCTTCCTGACCCTGCTGACGTTCTTTTCCGCCGTCCGTTCGCGCTCCGAAATTAAAATCCTGTTCCTTGCCTGGGCTACCCTGGGCAGCTACACCGCGGGCCTCGGACTCTTCCAGTTCGCGAAGAAATGGCATGCCGCGCAAGCCCTGCACCGCGATTTCTACCACTACTACCTCGATAGCCGCATCACCGGTTTTCAGGACCACTGGATGACTTTCTCGGGCCAGGAACTCTACGTCCTCCTGATGCTGGCGGCCTTCCTGCTCTTCGGCAGCAGCATCCGAAAAACGATCTGGATCTGGCTTCCCTGCCTCGTCGTCATCGGTACCGCCCTGATCCTCAGTTTCACAAGGGGATCCATTGCGGCAGCCGTCGTAGCCCTCGCCTGGCTGCTCTGGGACTGGAAGCCCAAGTCGCTCCTCGCGTTTCCGGTTCTTCTGCTCCTTGTGTTCCTTGCCGGACCAGCCTCGCTCCGCACACGCGTCAACTCGCTCTTCCACCCCGAGGATAAGATCGACTCCAACACCCACCGGAAGATCGTCTGGCGAACGGGTTGGGAGATGGTGAAAGCCCACCCGCTCCTGGGCGTCGGCCCGGAAGAGATCAGCAAACCAAAGGTCTTCTTCGCCTATTTACCCAAGGACATTCCACTCCCCCTCCCGCCCGGTTACTACCAGCACCTCCACAGTATTTATGTCCACTACGCGGCCGAGCGCGGACTGCCCGCCGCCGTGTTTCTAACAGGGGCTCTCCTTATGGCCCTGTTCGACTTCCGCCGGGCGCTCAAGACTCTCCCACCGGGCCGTTCCGACCGCCGCTTCATCCTCCAGTTCGCCAGCGCCACAGTCGTCGGGACCATGATCATTGGCGCGGTCGATCTCAACCTCGGCCTCACCGCCGAACTCACCATGTTCCTCGTCGTCATGTGCCTTGGCTACCGTGCCGCCGCCGCGCCGGATGAGCCAATTCCTGACGACGCCATCCCACTCTGACGCGCGGATCGGATACCAAGGTCCCTCTGGCGGCCTGCCCCGGGCACCCCCGCCTGCCCGCAAGCCCTCCGCCCTACACCGGCTAACCCTGCAGTGTTTTCCCTGCTGGCGCCCGCCGTACTTCTTGCCTAAGGCGACGCTATTCTCACCGCCGCAATTTCGATGAGAGAGAACGCCAGATTGCCAACAAGGCGCTCCGTGCGGGCTTCAGCGGATTCTGGCTGGTGTTTATCGCCCTCATGCTCGGCACGGGGACCTGGGCTGGGATGCAACCCTCGCCGTACCGATCTGGACCCTGGGCGAGGCAGTCTGGTGCGCAGCCGTCGTTGTCCCGGGAATTCAGGCTGCCGCCACGATCGTGCTTTACCGGAGTCTGTCATTTGCCTGGCCCGGTCCTCGAGATCAGCAACCAGATCCGACGCCTCCGTTTCGAGCACGGGGAAATGACCCAGGATCAACTGGCGAGGCAGTCGGGCGTCACGCGCCATACCATCATGGCGCTCGAAGCAGGCAAGTACCACCTTTCGCTCCTGCTGGCCTTCAGCATTGCGCGGGCCTTCGGAACCACCATCGATCAGGTCTTCCACCACAACACCGCGGAAGGGAACGATTTGCTGTAACGCATTGCTATACTGGAAGTTTCACCTCCGCACCACAATCTGAACAGTTTGGAGTTTTAAAACAGCAGCATGATACAAGCAACAAAAATGCGTCCAGGAATGGTGATCAAGTACAACAACGAACTGTACACGGTCTTCAGCGTCAGCCACCGGACGCCGGGCAACCTCCGCGGCTTCGTGCAGGCCCGCATGCGCAGCCTCAAGAGCGGCACCATGATGGAAAACCGCTTCTCGTCCGAAGACAAGGTTGAAAAGGCCATCCTCGACGAGATCGAAATGGAGTATTTGTACGACGACGGCGAATACTTCTATTTCATGAACACCGAGAACTACGAGCAGATGCACCTGACGAAGGAACTGCTGGGCGATGCGACCAATTACCTGATTCCGCAGCTCAAGGTGAAGGTGGAGTTTTACGAAGGCAAGCCGATGGGCGTGGAACTTCCCGCTTCCGTGGAAATGACCGTGGTGGAAACCGAGCCGGGCATGCGTGGCGCCACGGTTTCAAACGTCACCAAACCGGCCAAGATGGAAACCGGCCTTGTGGTGCAGGTGCCACCGTTCATCAATGAAGGCCAGAAAATCCGCGTGAATACGGATGAAGGCACGTACGCTGAACGCGCGTAATCGCGGCTGTGAGTAGTGGCTTGCTAAACTAGTTTTTTCGGGGCGTGGCTCAGCTTGGTAGAGCGCCTGGTTCGGGTCCAGGAGGCCGGAGGTTCGAATCCTCTCGCCCCGACCATTCATCTTAAATTGGTCACCGAAATTAATGGCGGCTGAGACTTCGGTTTCAGCCGCCGTTTTATTTGTCCAGCACGATAGCGGGCGCGTAGCGATCTCGCTGAGCGATAAACTCCAGAACGGTTCGGTGATAGGGATTGAACTCCGGATCGGGAATGCCGCTCGGCGGCACGGTCGGATCGCCCACGCCCATCTGGAACATGTCGTGGTGGTACGTAATGTGGCCCCCGGCCTTCCAGACCTCCCAGATTTCAAGAATGTGATCCCAGGGATAGGTCTGACCCGCCGGGCCCCCGAACTTCGCCGTTCCGTTCCTCGCCGGTTCGTCGTCCACGACCGGCTTGCCATACTTCCCCAGCAGGGACCGAATCTCCGCGGGTGCCACCAGCCAGGTCTTGCCTGCGTCCTGCCGCGATGTGTGCGGGCTCAGGTAGTCGAGCGCGGCCTGTTGTGCCGCGTCCCCTTCGAGGGTGCCTGAGCCACCGGGCGAATTGCTGACCAGGCGCCTCGGATCGACCGACTTGATCGTCTTCACGTGCTCGGGCACCAGTTCCGAGAATTCGTTCCAGACCTGAAAGGTGACATTGCGAAACCCCAGCAGTTCGCGCGTCAGATTGGCGATGGCAATCTCGGCCGCCTGCGGTGTCAGCTTGATCCCGTCATGCCAGCTTTCCTGACTGAACAGGGTCAGTTCGACCGCCATCCCTTCGCGGTCGGCATCCGTGAGAATGCCCTTCAGCCGACCGACATTCTCCATGCGTAGCCGCCCGTCCGGATAGTAGAGGCTGCATTCCGCACAGGCATCCACGAAGCCGCGTTTGCTGTCCCATTGAGCCCAGATTCGCAGAGTATTAATGCCGTAGGCCTTGAACTTCCGCAGCCATGCAACCCGGTCGTCGCCGGACTTGTTAAACGCCGGATTATAGATCGCATTGAAGAAGCTGATCCCCGTGTAAGGGAATGGCTTGCCATCCAGGAGAAACCGCGTCCCGGAAACGGTCAGGTCATGCGCACTGGCCAGAGAAGCAACAAGAAAGAAAAGTAATGCCTTCATGCGAAATCACCCCGGGAGAAGCAAGAGCAGATTATATGAGATGAATGGGTCACCCGCGCGATAATGGAAGTTTCCGACCTACGTGCCCGATTCATCTTCCACTATTCCTGATCTATCCCATGCCAGCGCGACACTCGAACTGATCGAGTGGTTCGCTGCCGATCACGACAGGCTCCAGCAGCTCACGCCAGCCGACCGCGACCGACTCCACAGGGCGGTTGCCCAGCTCTACAATCCCGATAAGAAGGCCCGCCGCGAACTGCTGAAAGCAGCTGAACGCGAACGCTCCGCAAAGAAGACCGAACGCATCGACTCGGTTCTCCAGGAGACCGGCATCCGCGCCCTGCGCCGTAAGCCTGTCTTCACAACGCCGAACTACTTCCCTCCCCGCGAAGAAGAACAGCCCGAAGCGCGCGACACGGAAGCGCCCGAGGCCCACCACTGCTACGTCTGCAAGCAGCACTACTCGGTCATCCATCATTTCTACGACCAGATGTGCCCCGCCTGTGCCGAATTTAATTTCGCCAAGCGAGCTGAACTGGCCGACCTCACCGGCCGCGTCGCTCTGCTCACCGGGGGCCGCGTCAAGATCGGCTATCAGGCCGGCATCAAGCTGCTGCGCGCCGGTGCGACGCTCATCGTCACCACCCGCTTCCCGCGCGATTCGGCACGCCGCTATGCGCAGGAGGCAGACTTCGCGGAATGGGGCCATCGCCTCCGCATCTTCGGGCTCGACCTGCGCCACACCCCCAGCGTGGAAGCCCTCTGCCGTCACCTGCTGGGTACCCTGCCGCGTCTCGACTTCATCGTGAACAACGCGTGCCAGACGGTGCGCAGGCCGCCGGAGTTTTACGCTCACATGATGGAAGGTGAACGATCCGCCCTCGCGAGTCTGCCGGAGGCAACACACCAACTGCTGGGTGATTACGAAGAAGTCCGCACCGATGCGCTGGCAGTGCGCGACGGCGTGACACGCGCCGCCGAGTTATCGCAGATCCCGCTGCTGCCGGACGAATTTGAAGATGGCAAACACCTCTTCCCGGAAGGTGCGCTCGATCAGGATCTTCAGCAGATCGATCTTCGCGGCCGCAATTCATGGCGGCTTTTGATGGACGAGGTTCCTACGGTGGAACTGCTCGAAGTGCAGCTCATCAACGCCATCGCGCCTTACATTCTGAACGCGCGGCTGAAGCCGTTGATGCTGCGCACGCCGGAGCGCGACAAGCACATCGTCAATGTATCAGCGGTGGAAGGTCAGTTCTACCGGAAGTCGAAAACCACTCGCCACCCGCACACCAACATGGCGAAAGCGGCTCTCAACATGATGACCCGCACGGCAGCTGCCGATTATCAGGCCGATGGCATCCACATGAATGCCGTGGATACGGGTTGGGTCACCGATGAAGACCCGGTGGAAATTGCGGCGCGCAAGACCGCGGATCAGCGGTTTCATCCGCCGCTGGATATTGTCGATGGGGCGGCGCGGATTCTGGATCCCATCATCGCGGGTATCAACACCGGCCAACATATGTGGGGCCAGTTCCTGAAAGACTATAAGCCTACGGATTGGTAGACCGGCGGAATAAATATATATTCACGATGTCAAAGATCCGGCGGGAAGCGGCCTTTGGCAGGCATTCTCGCGAGCACTCTCAACCGTGAGTAGAACACGATGGTTGCCAGGCCTCCGCATGTTCCGACGCTAAAGCGCTGAAACTACGCCGAATATAAACTTCTGGCGGGCGTGACTGCTCAATGACGGGCACGATTAAGCTCGGCCTCGAATCCGATAGCAGCCTCATCACGACGATCCTGCCCCGCATAGTATCCACCTATCGGCTGCCGATTACTGCAGGCACGTAGACGGCTTCAGTCGGTATACTCCGAGGTGATGAAATGCTCCCGCAGACTCTGGACTACCCTTATGCTTCCGTTCCTCTGTACGCTGACTTTCGCTGGCTCGCAACCGGACGGCTGGCGAAATGTGAACGACGTGACATGGCAGAGGAATTACACCGCTCTGTTGCGCGATGGCAGTTGTGTCACCGGGCAAATCGTTTCAAGCGGCGACCAAACGTTGAACCTGAAACCCTGGATAGCTCCGACTGTCATTCTCAAGCGCGACGACATTCTCCGCCTCACTGATGATCAATCCTCATCCCCGCGCAATACCGTCTACACCGGACGTACCTCGTGGAGCGACCTCAAAGCTGCCGAAGCGAGGGGCACAGAATACCTCAACGTCACTATGAGAGACGGCAAAGAGCGAAAGTTGAGAACGCCAAAGATCTATGACGATGCCATAATGATCGGGACCGAGACCTTTCTCAAGGCCGAGATTCAATGGGTCTCATACGTCCGATTCCGGCCCCTGACCACTGATGAAGAGAACCTTCACCGCAGAAGCGGCGATTTCCTTGCGCCCCGCCTGTGGTTTGGTGCTCTCTTCCTTGGCAAGATCAGCGTTCCCATGTACAACTCCGACCGGATGGAAGACAACACTCCAGCCTCCTGCCACAAATAGCCGACTCTATTTGACTTCTATTTTGCGGGCCTCCAGGGTTCTTGCGGTGGCGCGGTCGAGATTGGCTGAGGCCTCGCCAAGATCGGCTTTGGCCCGAGCTTCTCTTGTCATGGCTGCGATCAGGTCTGTCTGTCGCTGCAGGACCAGAAACACCGTTGAGGTGCCGGCCTGGAATTGGCGTTGCTCGCTGGCGTATTGCTGTTCGGCGTAACGTCTTGCGTTACTTGAGGCGTCGAGCCGTGCTGTTGCTGTGCTCACACTTTGCAGCGAGTTGCGCACGTCTTGTTCGATGGCCATCTCTACCTGTCTCCGCACGGCTTCGAGGCGCTTCGTTTCCGATTGCGCTACGGCCGCCTGTGCGATGGCCGTCCGGTTGCGGAGCGGCAGCGACATGGTCACTCCTACTGTTGCCGAAGTGTAGTGCAGGCTGCCGAGATCGGTCAGCGATTGTCCGTAGCCGCCGAGCAGCGCCGGCGAAATCGCCGCGCCTGCCGGGAGGAAGGCGGAGAATGCGCCCGATGTTGCCGCGGGTGTCAGGATGCCAGCCAGGCCTACTGTGCTCAGCGTGGCAGTCGCATCCAGTTGCGGCTTGCTTTGTTCGTGCGCGCGCTTTACGTCGAGTTGGTTGATCGCCAGAGCGATCATATTTTCTTTCAGCTCCGGTCGGGATTCCAGCGCTGACTTTACGGCTTCATCGAGCGTGCGCTGAGCGGCTTTTTCGTCGGCGAGTCCGTCCGTCACGATGGCCTGATTCCACATTGCGTCATGCCTGTCTGCCAGCATGAGGACCTTGAGCGCGTTCTCCGCTGCGGTGACCGATTGCTGCGCTGTCAGCATGTTCTGCTGGAATGTCGCAATCTGCGTCTGGGTCTGGACAACGTCGACCGGAGCGAGCAGACCTTGCTCCACCTGCCGACGATTGGAAGAGTCCTGCTGTTCCGCCAGGTGCACGGCCTGCGTCTGCACGTCGAGATTGCGAAGCGCGAACTCGAGTTCCCAATAGGTCTGGATGGTCTGGGTAACAGTCTCGATCAGGTGCTGGCGAAGTTGCTCCACGCTGAGATCGATATTACGACGGGCCACCTGAACGCGATAGCGACTGTCATCGATATGCAAGCCGCGCCATAAGGGTTGGGTCACGTTCAGATTGAGCGACGTATTGAATTGCGGGTTGACGAAGGTCAGCGAGTTGTCGGTGGTCTGCCTTGAAGAGAGGAAGTCCAGTTTGTAGCTGCCGCCGTACTCAGGCAGCAGGCCGCTGATGGAGGGATCGGCCTGGTAGGTTTCGTTGGAAACTTTGCCGCTGACCGAGCCGCCGAAGATGGACGCCACCGGCGTAATGGCGCGGGTACGTCCTGCTGTGAAGCCGGCCCGCGGATCGAAAGCTCCCTGCGCGCCGGTCAGGTTGTAGCCGGCTTCGCCGCGGTCGATACGGGCGATGACCAGTGCCTGGTCGTTTGCCAGTACTTTTTCGATCACCTGTTGGAGGGTCAGCGTTGTGGTGCCGTCGATGCCGATGCGGGCTGGTGTGGCAACGGGGGTAGCGGTCTGCGCGAAGACCGGTGTGGAGACAACCGGAAGGATCAGCGCGAGTACCAGCATGGTGGCCACGATCGATTCCGCTTTCGGAGTCCGCTTAAAGCGGCCGAAGAAGCCCTTGATTCGGCGCGCCAGTGCGCCTTCCTGAATGTCTTCGAAATACGAGTAGAAGACAGGTACGGCCAGCAGGGTGAGCAGCAGACAGAGAGACTGTCCGCCAGCGACGAGCACGCCGATGGAGCGGTTGGTACCGGCGCCTGTCCCGTTGGAAATCACGAGAGGCAACATGCCCGCTACGAGCGCAATGGTGGTCATGAGAATCGGACGGAGTCGGTCGCGATTGCCCTGGATGATGGCTTCATGACGTGGGATGCCTTCGTCACGCAGGGCGTTCATGTGATCGATCTGGAGAATCGCGTTCTTCTTGACGATGCCGAACAGGAGCAGCAGACCGAGACCTGAGAAGATGTTCACGGTCTGACCTGTCACCAGCAGTGACAGGATGCCGAAGGGGATGGCGAGCGGCAGGGTGAGCAGAATCGTGATCGGGTGGATGAACGATTCGAACTGGGCGGCAAGCACGATGTACATGAAGATGAACGTGAGGGAAAACGCGATCAGGAAGTAAACGCCGGTGCGCGCGAGTTCCTTCGATGCGCCGGCGGTACCGGAGCGATAGCCCGCCTCCATATGCAGATCCGTGGCGGCCTGGTCCAGTTGAGACAGCACGGCGGCCTGCGACGCACCGGGCAGCACGTTACAAGTCAGGGTCACCTGACGCTGCCGGTTGATGCGATTGACGGAGGAGGGGCCGCCGCCGGTGGTCATGGTCACCAGTTCATTGAGGCCAACGCTGCCGCGTTTAATGGAGGGTACAGTCAGCCTGGCCAGACCTTCCTGACTGTTACGAAATCCTTCCGAGGCGCGAACGCGCACGTCGAACTGGTCATCGCCCGAGTTGAACGTGGAGGCGACCTGGCCGGCGACCAGGGTGTTGATGGCATCTTCGATATCGATGACGGAGACGCCAAGATCGGCAGCGCGGGCGCGATCGATTTCGACGCGGACTTCGGGCTTCCCGGACCGCAGCGTTGTGTCCGCATCGGCGACGCCCGGCATGGACTTCATCTTTTCGAAGAGTGCGCCGGAGTACTGGGCGAGCTTGTCGAGGTCGGGCCCCTGAATGAAGAACTGCACTTCAGCGTTGCTCTGGTTACCGCCGATGGCGGAGACGAGTTCCACGCCGACGTGCATATCTTTCGAGTACTTCTTCAGCATCTCGCGCGTTTTGGTCATGATCTGGAGCTGCGTGTCGGCGCGCTCCTCGGGATCTGACAATTTCACATAGATGCCGGCGGAATTGACGGAAGCGTCCTGACCGTTGCCCACGGTTTGGAGCGTATGGCTGACGCCGGCGAACTGGCGGATATCGGCGGCAACTCTGCCGGCCATGGCCGTGGTCTCGGCGAGAGAAGTGCCTTCGGGCGCACGCACGAGGACGTTGAACTGCGATTCATCGTTCGCGGGGAGGAAGTTCTTGCCGACGAACATGAACAGCGGAACGGAACTGAAGACCACCAGGACGCAGATGGCAACCACGGTCTTGCGGTGGGACATGGCCCACTCCAGCATGTTGGTGTAGTGGACGTCGATCCAGTGGAAGATGGGCGAATCCTTCGACGAATGGTTGTCTTTCCCGTGACCCTTGGGTGGCTTCACGAAGCGCGCGCAAAGCATGGGAGTCAGCGTGAAGGAGACCAGCAGAGAAACGGCGATGGCGAACGCGGCGGTGAAGCCGAAGGAGCTCATGAAGCGGCCTACGATGCCTCCCATGAAGCCGACCGGCAGGAAGACGGCCAGCAGAGAGAGTGTTGTGGCCATGACGGCGAAACCGATTTCGCGGGTGCCCTCGATGGCGGCTTCATAGGGCGCCATGCCCTTCTCTTCAATGCAGCGGTAGATGTTCTCGATGACGATGATGGCGTCATCGATGACTATTCCAACTATGAGAGTAAGCGCGAGCATCGTAATAGAGTTGAGGCTCAGGCCCATGGCCGACATCAGGGCGAAGGTGGAAATGATGGAGGTCGGGATCGCGAGCGAGGCGATGAGCGTGGTCCTCCAGTTGGTGAGGAACATCAGGATGATGGCGGAGGCCAGGATGCTGCCCACGA
The DNA here is from genome assembly GCA_903875575.1 of uncultured Acidobacteriia bacterium. Classification (GTDB taxonomy): domain Bacteria; phylum Acidobacteriota; class Terriglobia; order Bryobacterales; family Bryobacteraceae; genus BOG-234. The sequence goes on from CAIQWJ010000065.1 coordinate 102,612, forward strand.
TCAGGTGATGCTGGATGTTTTTGATGGACGCCTTGGTGAAGATCGACTGATCTGCAATCACATTCGTGTGGACGTCTTTCGGGAGCAGCGGGACCAGAGCGGCGAGGCGCTCTTTCACGTCGTCCGAAGTGGCGACGGAATTGGCACCGGACTGTTTGGAGACGACCAAGGTGACGGCGGGTGTGCCATCGAGGCGTGCCGAAGTGTTGGGCTCCTCATAGCTGTCTTCGGCGGTGCCGATATCGGCGACCTTAACGACGTAGCCATTGCGATTGGCGATGGCGATCTGGCTGAACTGCGAGGCATCCGTGATGCGGCCACTGGTGCGAACGGTGAGTTCGCGGCTGCCGGACTGGAGGCTGCCGCCGGGGAGTTCGAGGTTTTGCGCGCGCACGGCGTTGAAGACGTCGGTAATGGTGAGGTTGAAGGCGCGCAGCTTATCGGGATCCGGCAGAACGTGAATTTCGCGACGGGCTCCGCCGACGATGCGGACCTGGCCGACGCCTCCGGCGTTTTCGAGCTTCTGCTTGATCAGCTTGTCCGCGATCATAGTGAGATCGCGCAGGGGGCGATTGGCGGAGACGGAGATCTGGAGGATGGGAGTGGCATCCGGATCGAACTTGATCACGATCGGGGTGCGCGCGGTTCGCGGCAGAGAGTTGGAAACCTGACTGATGTGGTTCTGGACTTCTTCGGCGGCGACGTCGCCGTTCTTCGAGAGCTCGAACTGGATCAGGACGAGGGACTGGCCTTCGGAGGAAGTGGAGCGCAGTTCGTCGATCTGGCTGATGGTATTGACCGAGTCTTCCAGCTTCTTGGTGATTTCCGTTTCGACGGCTTCCGGTGAAGCGCCGGGATCGGAGACCAGGATTTCCACGGTAGGAATGTCGATGCTGGGGAAGAGGTCAACCCCGAGGCTGAAGTAGGAGAAGATACCGGTCACGACGAGCGACACGATGAGCATGGTCGCGAAGACCGGCCGGCGGATGCAGAGTCTGGCAAGTGCGTGCATGAGTTACTTCGCTCCCTGGGCTTTGTCCGACGCTGCGCTGACGGGCGCAGCGTTGACAGGCGCGCCATCATAGAGTTCGTTGAGGTTGGTGGTGGCGACGACTTCACCGTCATTGAGACCGGAGGCAAGGCGGATCTGGTCGCCATCGGTACCGATGACGGCGACGACGCGGAGATGGGCTTTGCCGTCGCTGATGCTGAAGACCTGATTGGAATCTGTCGTCTTGTCGCGCAGCACTGCGGCTTTGGGAACAAAGATGGCGGCGGCTGTGCCGGGCAACTGGACGCGGGCGGTGGCGAACATGCCGGGCTTGAGGGCAGCGTCTTTGTTGTCGAAGGCCGCTTCGAGGATGAAGGCGCGGGAGTTGGGGTCCACAGAGGCGTTGACGGCAATGACGCGGCCGGTGAATTCCCGGTTCGGGAAGGCGGCTACTTTCGCCACGACCCTGTCGCCGACGTGCGCGAGGGAGGCGCGCTGTTCCGGCGTCTGGAGATCGAGCTTGACGGTGCCGATGCGGACGATGGTGGCGATCTTGTCCTGCAGCGCGACGTATTCGCCGGCGGCGACCGGGCGAGCGGTGATGTAGCCATCGAAAGGTGCGCGGATTTTGGTATCGGAGAGGGACTTTTCGGCCTGGGCGACCTGGGCCTTGACGCTCTCTAAAGAGGCGAGCGAAGTGGAGACGGCTTCCGAGCTTTGACGGGCGTTGTTCGCCGCCGCTTCGTACTGCTGTTTGGCCGCGTTCACCTGGGCTTCAGCGGTTTCCTGCTGAGTTTTGGCGCGCTGGAGGGCGCTTTGCGAAACGTCGCCGGTGGTGGAGAGATTGGCGTAGCGCTGGGCGTCGGCTGCGGCCATGCGTGCGTTGGCCTGGGCGGATTCGTAGTTGGCGCGGGAGGCGGCAACTTCGGGGACCTTGTCCGGATCGAAGGTGCCGGCCGTCCAACCGATGCGGGATCGGGCCTGGCGGACGCTGGCGGTAGCCTCCTGAAGCTGGGCGCGGGCCTGATCGAGACGGAGTTGGGCGTCCCGAGGGTCGAGTTCGCAGATGATGTCGCCCTTGTTGACGTGGGCGCCGACATCGACGGGAGTGTTGAGGACACGGCCGGGGATGACCGGGGCGATCTGCGAACTTTCTTCCGCGATGAAGCTGCCGGTCTGTTCGAAGTCTGCGGCTACCTGTTTCACGACGGCGGTGGCGGTTTCGACAGTCACGGGCGCGGCAGGGGCAGTCTTTACTTCCGCGGCCTGTTTTGCGCCACAGGCGGCGAGGAGGAGGAGCAGAGGTATGAGAGCGGTGCGGGTGAGTTTAGCGAAGGACATTATGATTGGAGACCTTTCATTACGATGCTGAGAAATGCGTCGACGACTGCTTCATCCGACATGGGAATGTCGGCGCATTGGTAGAGATATTTTTGGTGCGCGTAGAAGTGGGCGACGCCGGCGATGGCGAAGATGACGGCTTTGGGATCGAGCTGGCGCAGGGCGCCCTCTTGCTGACGGCGTTCGATGTAGTCGGTCAGCATGGCGCCGATGGGCAGGGCGAATTCGTTGTGCAGCATGATGGCCAGTTCGTGACCTTCGAGGGCTGCGTGGAGCATAAGCCGCTCAAAGCGGGGGTCTTCGCGCTTGGTGCGGATGATGTTGGAGATCAGGGCGCGGAAGAGGCCTTCGTCGTCATTCACATCCATGAACCGGCGTGTGTCGTCGAACCAGAAGCGGGCTTCGGGGGCGGCGCAGCGGGTATCGAGGATGGCCTTGTAGAGATCCTGCTTGGTGGCGAAGTGGCGGAAGATGATGGCTTCCGTGACGCCGGCGGCGGCGGCGATCTCTTTGGTGGTGGTGCCAGAGAAGCCTTTTCGGGAGAAAAGGTCGATGGCGACATCGAGAAGCTGGTTCCGGCGATCCGCAGCGTGCATGCGGGTGGGAGTCGGCGTCATGCTTTCCATTGTAAGTAAGTAATTACTTATTTGCAAGTTTTGCATAGCTCCGCCGTAAGTGCTTCATTTGATGAGTCCGGTTAGGCTGCGGATGCCACTCTTAAGCCGGAATTTGGTTTGATGGGGTCCTGATTTTCCCATGCGCCGGGGAATTGGATGCGTTCTTTTGCGCAAGCCACGATGCCGCGGGCGTCAGACAGCATGGTTTTGCGGTTGACTGCGGCCTTGACCTGCGAGGTTGAAAA
>CAIQWJ010000066.1 GCA_903875575.1 uncultured Acidobacteriia bacterium
CCACTACGGAATCCGGTGAGCATATCGAAGCCCTGAGAGAACAGGCGAGCGGAGACGGACTGCCGGAAAAGCTCTCTTTGCTGAGACAGAAACTAGGCCAAAAGGCCAAGCTTGAGCCGAAGTTCCGGTTTTATGTGCTGTTGAGACCGGCGCGAAAGGGTTTCTGGACGAAATCCAGGAATCCCTGCGCGCGAAGACCTATCAGCCGAAAGCCGTACGGCGCGTCTACATCCCGAAGGCGAATGGGAAGCAACGACCGTTGGGCATTCCGACGGTCCGCGACCGGGTGGTGCAGATGGCAACCCTGCTGATACTGGAGCCGATCTTCGAGGAAGACTTTGAAGATTGCTCTTTTGGGTTCCGTCCGGGCCGCTCGGCGCACCACGCGCTGGAGGAGATACGCGGTCACATCAAGGCCGGGTATCAGGCGGTGCATGACGCGGATTTGAAGGGTTACTTCGATTCGATACCGCACGACAAGCTGATGGCATGCGTGCGGATGAGGGTGGTGGACCGGTCGGTGCTGAACCTGATACGGATGTGGCTGGAAACTCCAGTCGTGGATCCGGGCGGGGACGGCAGCGAGCCGGCGAAGTGGAGCCGCCCAAAGAAGGGGACCCCACAAGGAGGAGTGATCTCACCTCTGTTGGCGAACCTTTATCTGCACTGGTTCGACAAGGCTTTTCATCGGCCTGACGGACCAGCCCAATGGGCGGGGGCGAAGTTAGTGCGGTATGCCGACGATCTGGTCGTGCTGGCGCGGTGGCAGAGTCCGAAGCTGATTGGGTTCATCGAAGCGAAGCTGGAAACCTGGCTGGATCTGGAGATCAACCGGGAGAAGACGCGCGTGGTGAAACTGAACGAGAAAGGCGAAAGTCTGGACTTTCTGGGTTACACATTCCGCTATGACGACGATCTGAAAGGACGCGGCTGGCAGTACCTGAATGTGTATCCGTCGAAGAAGGCGCTGAAGCGGGAACGGGAGAAGCTGCGCGAGAGGACCAATTATCGGCAGTGTTATAAACCAATCTCTGACCTCGTGGAGGAACTGAATCGGCACCTGAAAGGCTGGGCGAACTACTTCTCGTATGGCTATCCGCGCGAGGCTCTCCGGGAGATCAACTCGTACGTTCGTTACCGTCTGGCGCAACATCTCAGACGGCGCAGCCAGCGGCCCTTCCGTCCGCCGGAAGGGGTCAGCGTTTATGAACACCTGAATAAACTCGGGTTGATCTATCTGTAAACGCAAAACCGCACAACTGCCTGCGCATGCCTGAGGCGAGAGTCTTCAGGAGAGCCGGATGCGGGAAATCCGCACGTCCGGTTCGATGAGGGGAGAACGAGCCGTGCTATTCGTCGCTCGTTCTCCTACTCCACCGAACAGTTGGCAAGTATCTGAAGAATCGCGCGCCACGCGGAGGTGTCACCAGCCAGCGCTGGACCACCTTCGTCCGCAACCACGCTCGTCACACTGTGGCCTGCGACTTCTTCATCACTGTCACGGCCTCTTTCAAACTCCTGTACGTATTCGTCGCCATGGAAGTCGGCTCGCGCCGTATCCTGCACACCAATGTCACTCCGCATCCTACGGCTGATTGGTGTGTCCAGCAGTTCCGCGAGCTTCTGGCCTTCTACCACCCGTACAAATTCCTGATCCATGACCGCGATTCGATCTTTTCCGCCGCCGTCGATCAAGCGATCCGCGACTGCGGCGTGCGCGTTCTGAAGAGTCCTGTTCGGTCGCCAACGGCAAACGCATATTGCGAACGCCTGATCGGAACCATTCGCCGGGACTGTCTGGACTATTTCATTCCGCTCCACGAAAGGCATCTGCGAAAGACCGTCGCGGAGTTCGCAGTCCACTACAACCAGGGCCGACCCCACTCGGCGTTGGGACCGGGAATCCCCGAACCACCCGTGATCGTGGTTCCCACAGGCGTCGGACGACATCTGCTACCCGACGGCTACCGCGTAACCTCGAAGCCAGCCCTCGGCGGCTTACACCATGAATATGGGCTGGAAAAGGAGGCGGCATAACGGCGGATTGGGTTTTTGCGGAGGACAGGGCCGTGGTGTACCGGTTCAGATGAAAGATGAGGGGAGCCCTAAAGGGCTGAGGAGGTCCGACCGATAGGGTAACTGGGAGCGAGACCTTGACGAAAGAACGACGCCACTGGAGCACGGAAGCGAAGACAAAGCTTTTGCGCCGACACC
>CAIQWJ010000067.1 GCA_903875575.1 uncultured Acidobacteriia bacterium
GGACGAAATAATCGGCTTTGACGGTCAATTCTGCCCGGGGCGCAACGGTTTCGTTCACCCGGCGGTTGCATCACCTGTCGGGCCGCAGAGTGTCCCGCATGCAGTGAATCGTGCCCCGCCAGCCGAAGCAACCTTCTGAGTGCTGTCGATTTTAGACAATAGAATCAACAACATCCATATTTCACCCCCACCACCCTCCTGCATAATGTCCATCGGAGAGACTTTAAATGCAGCGCTCAGAAAAACAACGCGAAACCAGCCGCCGCAACGGTGCCAAATCCCGCGGCCCCGTCACCGAACGCGGCAAATACCACTCCTCCCGCAACAACACCACCCACGGCCTCTTCGCCAGCCTCATCCTGATCGACGGCGAATCCCCCGTCCTCTTCACCCGGCTCGTCGACTCCCTCATCGACGAACACCAGCCCGAAACTCCCACCGAACTCGCCCTCGTCCAGAAACTCGCCGCCTCCCACTGGCGTCTCCAGCGCGCCTGGGCCATCGAGGCAGCCGGCTTCTCCCGCGAAATGAAACTCCAGGCCGCCAGCCTCACCCACGAGTCCCACCACTCCCGCGCCAGTCTCGCCTTCAACGCCCTCGCCAACAAAGGTCGCCAACTCGACCTCATGAATCGCTACCAACGCACTTTCGACCGCGAAAGCTACCGCGCCCTCGCCGCACTCCAGCACCTGAAGGCTCAAAAAAACGCGGGGACAACCGGAACCCCGGAACATGCCGAAACTAAACCACTTAGCAAAATCGGATATCCCGGGAATGACCCGGCAAAACCCGGGAAACAACCCGAGGAGACCCGGGAATCGGGTTCGACAGCGCCCGAAACCCAGCAAATCCCGCCCGCCGAGCCCACAAAAAATACTCCCCATGAGCCCGAAACCCCTCAAATCCCGACCGCCGAGCCCATTTTTTCCCCTTCCCCGGATCTCCAGCCCACCCATTCTCGCTATACTCAAACTTCCGTGTTCCTACAGCTAGAAAAGCAAATCCAGTCCGCCTTCCGCGAGGCTCTCACCCTCCGGTTTGGCGTCGATGCCGAGATCGTTCTCGAACAGCCCAAACAGGCCTCCTTCGGCGAAATGGCGGTGCCCGTGGCCTTCCAGCTCGCGCGCTCGCTCAAGCAGCCGCCGAAGAAAATCGCCGCGGAACTCGTGGAAGCCGTCGGCGATATCCCCGGCGTCGCAGCCATGGAAGTCGCCGGTAACGGCTACATCAATCTGCGCCTCGATCGCGGAGCCATGGCCGCCGGTCTGCTCAATCCTTCCGGCGAAGCAACTGCCGCCATCCCCGGCAAGACCATCGTCGAGCACACCAACATCAACCCGAACAAGGCCGCTCACATCGGCCATCTCCGCAACGCCGTGCTGGGCGATACCTTCGTCCGCATGCTGCGCGCCCGCGGCAATACGGTGGAAGTCCAGAACTATATCGACAACACCGGCGTCCAGGTTGCCGACGTCGTCGTCGGCTTCCACTTCCTCGAAAAGAAATCGCCCGCCGACGTGGCGGCGCTCATCGCCGAACGCCGTTTCGACTACACCTGCTGGGATCTCTACGCGCGAACCTCGCAGTATTACAAGGATCATCCGGAATCCCTCGCCTGGCGCGCCGAAGTTCTGCACGGCGTGGAGGCCGGCTCTGGCGAACTCGCGGAACTCGGCCATCTGGTGGCAGACGCCATCGTGAATCTGCACCTCGCCACCATGCTGCGCCTCAACGTCCAGTACGATGTGCTGCCCCGCGAGAGCGAGATCCTGCACCTCAAGTTCTGGGCCGCGGCTTTCGAACTCCTCAAAGAACGCAAGGCCATCTACTTCGAAGAAGAGGGCAAGAACGCCGGCTGCTGGGTCATGCCGTCCTCCGCCTTCCGCGGTTCCGACGAAGCGAATGAGGATAGCAAAGTCATCGTGCGCTCGAACGGCACCGTCACTTACGTCGGCAAGGACATCGCCTACCAGCTCTGGAAGTTCGGCCTGCTCGGTAAGGACTTCTTCTATCGCACGCTGATCGAATACACCGACGGCAAGAAGATCTGGGTCTCCACCGACCAGGAACAGCCCGCAGGCGCGCCGGCCTTCGGTCGCGGCAGCATGGTCTACAACGTGATCGATACCCGCCAGTCTTACTTACAGGACGTAGTGGTTGCCGGTCTGCGCGCGCTCGGTTTCGATGATCAGGCCAACAAATCGATTCACTTCTCCTACGAAATGGTGGCGCTCTCCCCGCGCTGCTGTGCCGATCTCGGCATTGAACTTTCTGAGGAAGATGCGAAGCGTCCCTACGTCGAAGTCTCCGGTCGCAAAGGCCTCGGCGTCAAGGCCGATGACCTGATGGACAAACTGGTGGAGACCGCTTTCGGCGAAGTGGCCTCGCGCCACCCGGAAGACAACGAAGCGGCCCAACTCGCCGTGGCGACGGAGATCGCCATGGGAGCCCTGCGCTACTTCCTGCTGAAATTCACCCGCAACACCGTGATCGCTTTCGATTTTCAGGAAGCGCTCAGTTTTGTGGGCGAAACCGGCCCCTACGTCCAGTACGCAGCCGTGCGGGCGCGTAAGATCTTCCGCAAGCTCGAAGATCGCGGCGAAGCAGTACCGGACTTCCGCACCGCGCTTACGACCGAGGCGATGGCCCGCCAGTTAGCCCCCGGCGATAAGAACGACGAACTCTGGCAGATCCTCATGTCTGCCGCCCGGGCCGATGCCGTCGTGGATCGTGCCGTCGCAGCAGGCGAACCGGCGCAGGTCGCGAAGTACGCCTTCCAGTTGGCGCAGACCTTCAATATCTTCTATGACGCCTTCCCTGTCCTCGCGGAGCCGGACGCCGAGCGCAAGCTCTTCCTGCTCTGGGTAAACCAATACCTGGCCCTGCAACTCGAACGCACGCTCTCTGTGCTCGGCATCGCCGTGCCGGCCTACATGTAAGGTGCTCTTATGCTCTTAGCACTCGACGCGGGGAACACCAACATCACAGTCGGCATCTTCGAAGGTACCCTGCTCGCCGATCACAGGCGTTTGCGAACCGTACGCGAGCAAACGTCGGACGAATGGGGAATCCTGCTCCTCAACCTCCTGCGATATGCGGGCCTCGATCCGGCCACGATCGCCGGCATCATCATCTCCTCCGTGGTGCCGCCGCTGAACGCCGCGCTGGCCGAGATGTCCCGCCGCTACTTCCATACCGACGCCGTCTTCGTAACCGCCCAGACCGATACGGGCCTCACCATCCGCTACGAGAACCCGTCCGAGGTCGGTGCCGACCGCCTCGTGAACGGCGTCGCCGCCTTCCACAAATACGGCGGCCCGTGCATCGTGGTGGATATGGGAACGGCCATCACTTTCGATGCGATCTCCGCCAATGCCGAATACCTCGGTGGCATCATCGCCGCTGGCGTCGGCATCTCGGCCGACGCGCTGTTCACCCGTGCCGCACGCCTTCCGCTGGTCGATTTCCGCAAGCCCAAGAGCCTGATCGGCACGAACACGGTAGGCAGCATGCAGTCGGGTCTCTATTACGGGGCCATCGGCTCGATCGACGGCATGATCGAACGCCTCATCGCCGAACTAGGACCGGACACAAAGACGGTCGGAACCGGCGGCCACGCCGAATTGATCGCAGGTGAGTCCCGCTACCTGAAGAACGTGGACGAAAACCTGACTCTCGAAGGCTTGAGGCTGATTTGGGAACGGACGCGGTGAGCGAGTCAGGCAGCGTCTGGTCGAGCTACTTCAACTACTTCACTGAAGTAGAAGAACACTTCCAGAAGGCCCGCGGGACGAGCCTGTTTCTGCTCTCGCCTATCGATTGGGCGCTGATCGAGTCCTGGAAGAACTCCGGCGTTCCTCTGGAAGCCGTGCTGCGCGGCATCGACGTGGCTTTCGAAAAGTGGCGTGCCAAGCGCTCTAGGGTCCAGCAGGTGAATTCCCTGGCCTTCTGCTCCCAACCGGTCATGGTGGAAGCCCAGCGAATGGCCGATGCCGGGACGGATCACCCCGCCGAACGAGTCCGTCAGCCGGAAGCCGCGCCTTTTGCCGGCGACGAACTCCGTCGCTTCCTGGAGGCCAACGCCGCCGCCATCCGGGCGACGAGCGTGCCGGAATTCGAGGTAGTAGCGGGCTCGCTGGACCAGATTGTCTCCGAACTCCCTGATTTAACAGGAGATCTGGAAAAACTGGAGCAGCGTCTGAGTATGCTGGAACAGAAACTGGTGGCGCTGGCACGCAGTCGTCAGACAGATGAACAGGCGCTGGCCACGCGGATCCAGTTGGATTCGCAGCTCGGCCCCTACAAAAGTAAAATGACGGCCCCCCAGATCGCCATGCTCGAAGTTCAGTTCCTGGAGAGGGCCCTTTTGGAGGGAGCGAAGCTGCCGCGGCTCAGCCTATTTTATATGGGCTGACGTTACCCGGAACATTATGCTATATTAACCATAGGTTGTTTGAACTGTAACCCTTTGCGGGGTTCAGCGTCTAACAAGATAGCTGGAACGGAAAATGACCACCAGTTTTTGCCAACCGGTGTCGCGCACCTTACGGTGCAGCGGCCCAGCCTGCGGGTGCACTCCTCCGAGCACTTGACGGCTTTTGGTGAGGCGGCAGGCACCATCCTCCGAGTGCCTGCCGTTTTTTTTTGCATCGAACTATGCGGCGACCTCGGCATTCTCTGCTTCTGGCCCTTGCATTCGCATCGGTCACCCCGGCCCAGGTGCCAGCGTCCGATCCCCGTATTGAAGCCGTTGTCTCCGCCTGGAAGGCAGCATCCCCCGGCGATCGCGATGCGGTGCTGAAATCGTTCGGCCTGGATCAGTCCCTGATCACCGCCGTCTCCGATTCGGGTGAGGAGCTTCAAAAGAAAGGCGACTTTCCCTCCGCCAGAGCCCATTTCGAGGCGTGCGCGGCCGCCGCCATCGGCGTTGAGAACGCCTTGTACTCCAGCATCTGCCTCCAGCTAACCGGAGGTCTTGACCGTCTGGAGGGCAAGTACGAAGACGCGGAGAAGCACTACAAAGAGGCTCTCGAATACGCGAACAAGCCGGGTGCCGCGCGGCGGATCCCCCTGATCTATAACAACCTGGCTGGAGTGTACGTGGTGCAATCCCGCTTTGAGGAAGGCCTTGCCATCCTGAAGGCCACCATCGAGTACGACGACAAGGAAGGCATCAAGGGAGATGCCGCGCCCTACCAGAACATCGGGTCGATTTACGGCCTGACCGGCGACATGACGCGCTCGCTTCAGTACTTCCTGAAGGCGCAGCAGATGTATGAGGAAAAGGGGGATGAGCGGCGCCTGGCTCTCGTGCACTACAACATCGGCGTGCTGTATACGAGGCAGGCGAATTACGCGTACGCCAGCCGGGAATTCGACGCCGCCGTGGCACTGGCGACGAAGGTGGGAGACAACACGCAACTCGCCATGATGTACGGCGATGTCGGCAAGATGCGAGGCCTGGAGGGTAAGCCGAAGGAGGCAAGAGAGGCCCTCAACCGCGCGGTGGAACTGTCGCGCGGGATGGGTTTCAAGTCGGCGTATTGCGACGCGCTGATCAATCTGGCAGGCTTCGAATCCGACCGGGGAGACCTGACACTGGCGGTACAGCACTTTCAGGAAGCCCTGCAGGTTGCCGATCAGCTCAAGGACGCGGTAAATCAGGGTGGTGCCCTGCGCGGGCTGAGTCTGGTCTCACGCCGCAGCAGGAATTTCGGAGACGCGGTGAAGTACGCGGAGGAATCCCTGCGGCGGGTGGCCTCCGTTGGAGACCGCCAGGGCCAATGGCAATCAGAAGCTCTGACGGGGATGGCGTGGAGAGCCTCGGGAGATAACAAGAAAGCTCTTGAGAGCTTCGAACGCGCCATTTCTCTGATAGAACAACAGCGGGGAGTTGTTGCGGGCGGCGAAGTGGAGAAACAGCTTTTCTTCGAACAGGCCGCGTATCCCTATCGGGAACTCGCGCTGATTGAGGCGGAGTCGGGCAACTCCATGGGCGCATTACAGGCCGCGGAACGCACCCGGGCACGTGCCCTGCTTGACATCATCGAAGCGGGGCCGAATCCGATTGATCGGCTGATGTCGGAGGAAGAGAAGTCTGAAGAGAAGGCGCTCCGGGCGCGGATCGCGGTAGCCAACGCGCATCCGGGGGCAACCCGCGAACGAGACGATGCGTGGCACGCCTATCAGGTCTTTCTGGGTGCCCTCTACAATCGCAACCCGGAATTGCGCACGTGGCGCGGCGAATCCACCGTGATTTCCCAGACCGAACTGGACGCCCTGGTGCCGGACGCCAAAACAGCGATCCTGGAGTTTCTCAGCGGGCAGGACGAAACGCTTTTGTTTGCCATCACCCGCGACGGTGGCAAGGTGCATGTTACGACCTCACGGCTGCCGATTGGCAGGGACGCTCTCGCGCTTCGCGCTGCGACTTACCGGAGCCAGGTAGAAGGACGAGATCCCGCGTGGCGCGCCACGTCCCGCGATCTCTATCAACTGCTTTTGAAGCCGGCTGCGGCTCAGCTCAGGAATCGAACCCGGGTTCGTATCGTGGCAGATGGCCCGCTCTGGGAACTTCCGTTCCAGTCCCTGCCCGGGCCGGCGGGCGGCTACTGGATTGAGGAGGCGTCTATCTCGATGTCTCCGTCCATCAGCTTCCTGCGCGATCAAACGGCCGCGAAGAAGGCCTCTCCCGCCGTGTTTACGCGCGACCTGGTGGCCTTCGCGGGTACGCCGGAGCTCAACAGCCAGGTGAAACGGATCGGCGCGTTATACGACGCGGGACGCAGTCTGATCAGGGCGGACAAAGAAGCCGTGGAGTCGGGGTTCAGGAAGGATGCCCCGGGTGCCCGGGTTCTTCACATTGCCGCACATGGCGTCATGGATCAACAGAATGCACTGCACTCGCGGATCATACTCTCGTCGCCGGGCAACAAAGCCGGGGCCGAAGACGGTCTGATCGAGGCATGGGAGTTGATGCGCATGAATCTGAATTCCGACCTGGTAGTGCTGAGCGCCTGCGAAACCGGTCGTGGTCGGGTGGCGGATGGCGAGGGCCTGATCGGTTTGACCTGGGCTTTGTTTGTTGCGGGGGCGAAGACTACGGTCGTGAGCCAGTGGCAGGTAGAAGCAGGCAGCACCACGGAACTGATGGTGGGGCTGCACCAGCGACTGCGCAAGGGAGAAGAACCAGCACAAGCGCTACGGGGCGCCGTGCTGGCACTGATGAAAGACGAACGCTATCGGCACCCCATGTACTGGAGTGCATTTGTAGTGGCCGGCCTCTGATTAAGCGGCGCGCTCGGCACCCTCAAGTTCCCCCGAGCCGCCCAGCAGGCCCGCTCGAACGGCCGCATCCAGGTTCCACTGGCGTCGCCATACCGGCCCCAGATAGACCAGCGCACCAAACCCAAGGGCCACCGCGACAGAGCAGACAAAGAAGCCGGTGCCGAAGCTGCCGGTGCGGTCCTTCAACTGACCGAGGACGTTCGGCAGCATGAACCCTCCCAAACCGCCCGCCGCTCCCACCAGACCCGTGAGCAAACCCACCCGATCCGGGAAACGCTGGGGCACCAGTTGGAATACGGCTCCATTCCCCATACCCAGCATGCCCATGCCAACCACCAGAAACACCAAAGCCAGCGACACACCCGGCAGAGTGCCCACACCAGCGAGACAGAGCGTCACACCCGCCAGCATGACGAGCAACATCCGGTAACCACCAAGACGGTCCGAAAGCATGCCGCCGATCGGCCGCAGAAAGCTTCCGAAGAGAACAACAATCGTAGTGAGATCGCCGGACTGCACTTTCGTCAGGTGATACTGGTCGCGGAAGAAGATGGTCAGAAAGCTGGCGAGTCCGACGAAGCCACCGAACGTGAGGCTATAGAGCAGACAGAACCAGCCAGTATCGGGGATCCGTAGTACGGAGGCGTAATCGCTCCAAGTCTTCGGCTTTATCTTACCGGGAGCGTTCCGCGCCAGCAGAGCAAACAGCGTCCAGACGGCCATGACCGGGATCATGGCGAAGCCGAAGACGGCGTGCCAACCGAAGTGAGTCGCAAGGCGCGGAGCGAAGAGCGTGGCAACCAGAGTTCCGGAATTACCAGCTCCGGCGATGCCCATCGCGAGGCCCTGATACTCGGGTGGATACCAGGCGCTCGCCAGCGGCAGTGCCGCCGCGAAGCTGGCACCAGCGACACCCAGCAGCAGCCCCAGAGCCAGGAACTGACCGTAGGAGTCCGCGAACTGCCAACCGAGAAGAAGCGGGATCAAGGTGAGGCCAAGGCCAATCATGCCGGTCTTGCGTCCACCGATGCGCTCCGTCATGAAGCCGAGAATCGGCCGGAAGAAGGATCCACCGAGCAGCGGTACAGCAGTGAGCATCCCCTTCTGAGAGGTGGTTAGTTTCATGGCCTCCCCGATAAACGGACCCAGCGGCCCGAGCATCACCCAAACCATGAAACTAACGTCGAAATATAAGAATGCCGAGAGCAGCGTTGGTGCATGTCCGGCTTTACGGAAACCTCGAAGCGACATATTTTCTTCTCCTGATGAAATTTGATTGCAAGAGTTGAGCGAGCCGACTGAGTCAGCCCGCGCCGAAGGTTAAAACTTCCAGGTACCCGACATGTACGAAAACGTGTACGGGTTCCCGGGGGTTAGCGCTTTCAGAAACTCGCCGGGGAAGATATGACCAAGCCCGGCACCTACCGTGAACGCTCTCGCGAAAGTCCAGGTGCCGCTGAGATCCAGTTCCTGGCCGACGTGCGTACCCGCCGCGCCCGTGGCGGATCTGAACAGCGCCGTGCCCGCCGCGTTATAAAGCGAGTCCGTCGCACTGGCGAGATTCCAGTTGTTGTACGTCACTGCCGTGGTGACGTTTTTGCGGGGCTTCAATTCGAGGCCCTCGCGGACGTCCTTGATATTGCGCCAGCCAACCTGATCGGCGAGACCGTACTTGTCGTGGCCGGTCGGATAGAGTTGGTCGAAGGTACCGCGTGCGCCATCGGTGGATTTCACGTCGCCGGAAGCGTAGTTGTACTCGATGAAGATTCGCGGAGAGTAGCGCACCTTCAGGGTTTCGCCTGCGACCCAGTGCCCGGCCCAGGACTGGATGTTGTCGGTGCCAAGCGAGCCGAATTCGCGCACCATTTCGGTGCCGTAGTCGATGCCGAAAGGAAGTTTGGTGCCGACAATCCTGACACCGGTGACCTTCTCATTCAGTTTCGAGACGATGCCCGATTCGTTTTTGATGCCATGCTGGAGACGCCAGAGAGCGTAGGGCTCAATGATGAAGCGGGGACCGAATTTGTCTATACCGCCGTAAAGACCATGCAGATTGTTGCCCTGCAGATGATGATCCCAGGTATCGGTGGTCGCATTCACGATGGACGACGCAAACATATCCAGCCGGTAACCCTTGTAGCGAAGAGTTCCTCGGATAGCGTCGAAATTGCGCTCTGCGTTGTTCCAGAGAGCGATACCGATCAGCCGCTGATCGCCGTAGGCCAGTTCCTGCCGTCCGGCGCGCAGACCGAAGATTTGCTTTTCGGTGTCGCCGATTTCGACATACGCCTGACGGATATCCCAGGTGTTCTGATAAGGCGGCAGCGCGGGGTTCTTTTCGAGCGACCGGGCATCCATGCCTTCGACGTAGAGTTTCATCCATTTAGCAGGCTTGATGGTGAGCCCGAGTTTGAGGCGACTCAGCAGGTAGTCGTCCGTGGTGAGAGGTTTGAAACTGCCGCCGGAGTAGCCTTCGAAACGGGCGCGGTAATCGCCGCTGAAGCGAAGCCATGGGGGCAGTCCCTTATTGATATCGGCCGCGGGGGCTTCGATGAAGCCCGCGGCTCCTGGCGGCACTGTTTGACTGGACGGGGTCTGGCCGGCTAACGCGGCGGCCATAGAGAGCCAAAACAAAGTAATCGCCGTGGTGTTTTTCATTGTGATCGTGGGTCCTTCTTTTCTCTTTTCCTCTCCCGATTTACTGGTACTGCGGTATAACGAAATTCGTTTGGACACACTTCGGGCCTGGCCTCAGTGAAGGCAGGTGAAGCCGCCGGAAGCGGTCCGGTTTCTAAGCTGCTTTTTTGCTTCTCTGCGCGGCCACGGGCACCGCTACTTCCACGACGCCATCGTCACTGACGCGAACGTCGTAGGTATCCACCCGAACAGAAACGTCGGGTTTCAGGACATCACCGGTTTGGAGGTCAACCTTCCAGCCGTGCAGGGGACAAACGACTGCATGCCCCACTACGGGCCCGCAATCGAGCGACGGCGCCCGATTTCCGGTCACGATGCCATCGCAGAGCGGGCCGCCCCGGTGCGGGCAAGCGGCGTCGATAGCCGCAAAGCGGTCGCCCAGATTGAAGATGGCAATCTCGCGATCGCGGATCTGGACGCTGCGGCCTTCGCGTGCCGGAATGTTTTCTTCGCGGGTTACGCGGATCCAGTTGGTCGTTTCAGCGCTCATTGAATGGTGGCCTCCACCTGTGTATCCATGATGGACTGGATGGTTTGAATTTGTACGAACTGCGTGGGTGTCGGGTTCTCGCGGTCCAGCCAGGCGTCTTTCGAAAGGGCCTTAGCTTTTTGCAGACGGCGCAGCAGAATACGTTTTTCTTTGGGCTGTGCGTAGACGGTTTCCTTGCGGATCTTTTCGATGCCGAAGCGCTCGACGAAGTCGTAAGTGCGTTCCAGATAGTTACCGTTCTCGCGATAGTACTGGAAGAACAACAAGGCGGCTTCGATGGCTTCGTCGGTGGTCTCCACGGTAATCAGCAGATCAGCCTTACGAACATGCTTGCCGGCCGCGCCTCCCACTACTACCTGCCAACTGCCTTCCTGACCAACAAGACCGATATCCTTCACCGTCACTTCCGCGCAGTTGCGGGGGCAGCCGGTGACACCGAGTTTCGTTTTGTGCGGCGTGTAGAGATTCTCCAGACGCTTTTCGAGTTCGATGCCCGTGGTCATGGCATCCTGCACACCGAAGCGGCAGAACTCCGTGCCGACGCAGGTCTTCACCATGCGAACGCCTTTGGCATAGCCCTGGCCTGAAGGCATACCGAGATCGGCCCAGATGCCAGGCAGATCCGACTTCTTCACGCCCAGCAGATCGATGCGCTGCGAACCTGTAACCTTAACGGTCCTGACTTTGTACTTGTCGGCTGCATCGGCGATCTTTCTCAACTCGTCCGGGGTGGTGACGCCGCCGCGCATGCGGGGAATGACGGAGAATGTGCCGTCGTTCTGAATGTTGGCGTGAACGCGGTCGTTAATGAACCGCGCGGAGCGGTCTTCTTCGTGATCGCCGCACCAGACGACGTCCACCAGGTAGCTGAGCGCCGGTTTGCAGATTTCACAGCCAATCCCATCGCCGTAGATTTCGAGCACGTCCTGCACGCTTTTCAGTTTCTGGGTGAAGATGATCTCGCGCAGATTGTCCTGGCTGAACGGTACACACTTGCAGAGAACCTTTTTGCCCTCTTCCACAAAGTCGGGCGCAACGGCTTTCAGCAGGCCCTCACAGGTGCCGGCGCAACTGCCGCAACCGGTGGAAGCGCGGGTGCATTCCTTGAGCTGGGCCATCGTGCAGATGCCCTTTTCATGGATGACCTGAATGATCCTGCCCTTGGTAACGCCCATGCAGCCGCAAACAGTTTCGTTATCCGGGATCTCCGCGATGGAAGACCCTTTGTCCGTGACCGGTTCGGGAAACAGCAGATTGCGGCGGCGAACTTCGAGATCGGCTCCGGTGCGCAGCCAGTCCATATAGCGATTGCTGTCGGTGGTGTCGCCAACCAGAATGCAGCCGGCCAGGCGATTGTTGCGCACCAGAAGTTTCTTGTAGACTCCGGACCCCGGGTCTTCGTAGCGGACGACATCTGCCCCTGGCGTTTCCAGAAATTCGCCGGCCGAGAAGACTTCCACTCCCATGACTTTGAGCTTGGCGGCAGGTGCCCAGCCTTCGAATGTGGGTCCTCGATTGCCGGTGATTGTAGCGGCCAGGACCTTCCCTTGATCGAACAGCGGTGCCACCAGACCGAAGGTTTCGCCGCGGTGCTCGGTGCATTCGCCGACCGCGAAAACGCGGGGGTCGGAAGTTTCCATGTAATCGTTCACGATGATGCCGCGGTTACATTGGATGCCTGCGCGGGACGCAAGATCAGAATTTGCCCGAATGCCGGCGGCGATCACGACGAGATCCGCCGGGATGCGTTCGCCGTCTGAGAGTTCCACGGCTTCCACTTCATCGCGGCCCAGCAAGCCTTTGGTACGGCGACCACCAAGGACTTTGATCCCGATCGCCTCCATCTTCTCTTTCACGTAGTCGCCGGCGGTGGAATCGAGCTGATTGTTCATCAGCGTATCCACCAGGTGAATGACCGTCACATCGCAACCGCGAACCTGAAGGCCGCGGGCGGCTTCCAGACCCAGCAGACCGCCGCCGATGATGACGGCTCGTTTGCCTGGCCCGGCGATCCGAAGCATGCCGTTGGTGTCATCCATGGAACGGAAGGTGAACACGTTGCGGCGGTAGATGCCATCCATGGGCGGAATGAAGGCGCTGGAGCCGGTGGCGAAGATCAGTTTGTCGTAACGGGTGACCGAACCATCCTCGCCGGTGAGGGTGCGGAGCGTCGTATTCACGTCGATCACGCGGGTGCCGAGGCGCAGGCCGATGCCGTTCTTCTGGTACCAGTCCATGCCGTTGATGGTGATCTCGTCGGCCTCGCGCTCGCCGGCGAGCACGCTGGAAAGCATGATGCGGTTGTAGTTGGCGTGCGTCTCATCGCCGAAGATCGTGATATCGAACCTGTGCTTGTGCGAGAGGATATTTTCGAGGCACGCGACACCGGCCATGCCGTTGCCGATGATGACTAACTGTTCCATGAGAGGCTCCCTGGTTTCATACCGAACGCTCCGAGGTGCGTTCGACCTTCATACCGAACGCTCCGAGGTGCGTTCTACTTTGACTGAACACTGCTTGTAATTGGGCTCGCGCGAGATGGGATCAAAAGCGCTCTGCGTGGCGCGATTGACGTTGGTTTCGGCGAAGTGAAAAGGCATAAAGATCTGACCTGGGGCGACGATTTCCGTCACACGTAGTTCCACACCATCCACGCGACTGCGGCGCGAGACGACGGAGACTTTGTCGTGCGGTTTGAGATCGAGCTTCTTTGCGTCGCGTGGATTCATTTCGAGCCAGGCGCGCGGAGACATATTGTTGAGGATCGCCACGTTTCCGGTCTTCGTTCGGGTATGCCAGTGTTCCACGGTACGACCGGTGTTGAGAATCAGCGGGAAGTTTTGGTTCGGCTGTTCCGGGAAGGGTTCGCACTCAATGGCGAAGAGTTTCGCGCGGCCATCGGCGGTCTGGAACTGGCCGTCTTTGTAGAGGCGCTCCCCGCCCCACTGAATGCCGCCAGCCGCTTCAATGGATTCCCACGTCATCGCGCTGTAGTCGCACAGGCGACCGCTGGAAACTTTGCGCCACTCTTCGAAGGCATCGCGCGGCCCGGTCCAGCCTGGAAAGAGTTCATCGCGGACGCCGAGCTTAGCTGCTACGGCGAGGAAGATATCGAAATCGGACTTCGCGGCACCGGGCGGCTCGACGATCTTATTGACCTTGCTGACGCGGCGTTCGGAGTTGGTGTAGGTGCCTTCTTTTTCACCCCAGACGGCGGCGGGGAGCACGAGATCCGCCAGTTCCGAAGTGGGGTTGGGGTGGAAGCCATCCTGCACGACGAGGAATTCCAGGTTCCCGAAAGCCTGTTTGAGAACGTCGTAGTTGGGGAAGGAAACCACCGGGTTGGTGGCGATGATCCAGAGGGCGCGGATCTTCTTTGCAATGGCGCCTTCGATGATGTCGGGATACGCCATGCCGCGCGCGTCGGGAATTCGCGACACTGGCACGTTCCAGAGTGCGGCGATTTCGGCCCGGTCTTCCGAGCTTTCGAATTTGCGATAACCGGGCAAGCCAGTTGTAAAGCTGGTTTCGCGGGAACCCATGGCGTTGCACTGGCCGGTGATGGAGAAGGGCGAAGCACCAGGGCGACCCAACTGGCCTGTGAGCAGCGCGAGGTTGTTGATGGCGTTGACCGTTTCCGCGCCCTGGGTGGAATGGTTCACGCCCATTGTCCAGCCGATGAAGGCCGCCTTCGCACGTCCGTAGAGCATGGCAACGCGCTCGATGGTTTCGATCGGCAGGCCCGTGACGGAGGCCGTATGTTCCGGGGTGAACTTTTCGAGAAAGGTCTTCAGTTCGTCGAAGCCTGTGGTGTGGAGCTTGATGTACTCGCTGTTGATCAGGCCGTCGCGAATCAAAATGTGGGCGATGCCGTTTATCAGCGCGATATCGCTGCGCGGTTTCACCGGGAGGAAGATATCCGCCAGCATCGCGGTCTTGGTGACGCGGGGGTCGGCAACGATCAGGGTGGCCTTCTCGTTCTTCTGAAGGCGCGCGCAGAGAATCGGATGATTGTCGGCGATGTTGGCTCCGATGAGCAGAATCACGTCGGCGGTTTCGAGATCAGCGTAAGAACCGGGAGGGCCATCGCTGCCGAAGCTGCGTTTGTAACCGGCAACGGCGCTCGCCATGCAGAGGGTGGTGTTGCCATCGTAATTACGCGTGCCGAAGCCGAGTTGGATCAACTTGCCCAGGGTGTAGAACTCTTCGGTGACAAGTTGGCCCGTACTGACGACACCGAGTGCGCCTGGGCCCCACTTCTCCTGCACGGCGCGGAACTTATCCACCATGGTGGTCAGCGCGTGGTCCCAGGTGACAGTTTCGAATTTGCCTTCGCGCTTCAGCAAAGGATTGCGGGCGCGGTCTTTGGTTTGGAGAGTGTGGTGCTCGGACAGGCCTTTGGGGCAGAGCTTACCGAGGTTGACCGGATGCGCGGGGTTGCCGCGGACCGCGACAGCTTTGCCTTCGCGAACGCCGACCAGCATGCCGCAACCGACCGAGCAGTAACCGCAGGTGGTAGCCACCCAGTGATCGGCAACCTTCGAGGCTGACACATAGCCTTTGACGGGATCCTGCGCGTAGGAGTACTGCTCGGCGAGGGTATCGAGACCGGCTATTCGTTTCCAGTTCATGCTGCGCGGCCTCCAGCCCAGGGCAACGCCATGTTGCGGGGCACTACTGAAACGAAGAACAGATAACGGCCGGTGAGTTCGCCCACCAGAGCACAAACGAAAGCCGGGATCGGGTAGCCTGCCAGAGTCAGAGCGATGCCGCCCAGAACCAGCAGGGCAAAGCGGGCGAGGAAGATGCGCTCCAGATCCTGCGAGAGGAGGCGGGCCGAAGCTTTGAGTTCGAATTCATCGGAGCGCATGAGCCGGAGCAATTTCAGGAGTTGGTTTAACAACTGCCCGCTGGCGAAGGCCGCGATCAAACCCGCGGGAACGTCGACGCCGAGGGCACGAAGGAAGGCTGAGCCGAGGAGCAGGCCGGTGAGATGGAAATCGACCAGGGTATGCCAGTTATTCCATGATGGCCGGGCAGGCACCAGATAAATGAAGGCGCTGGCTGTGATCCCCGCAAAGCCGAGGAGCATGGTTGGAATTCCCGCAAGCCTGGGCAAGCCGAACATTGTCGCGGCGGCGAAGGCCGTCGCGCTGCCGGCGAACATGCCGAACAGGAGGACTTCCCGGCTCAGCCAGCTTCTGCGCCACATTTTCAGGGCGCGGTAAGCGTAAATGGGGCGGCCAAGGTGCAGAGTGGATGCGCCAAGAGAAATGAACGCGACAAGGAGAGCCGCTACCGCCGCAAGCGGGCGGGCAGACCGGAGCAGCGCCAGACCGGCGAAGGCCCCGACCGACAACTGCGTCAGGGTCAGCATGAAAACCAGGGGCCAGTGCGGATGTTCCGGGTGAACGCGGGTATGATTGGCCTTTTCGAGTTCGGGGCCGAGTTCGCCGGGAAGCGTGATCCGCGTGGTGGAAACGGTGTGATGCGAGGAGGGCAGGCCGGGAGCATTCGCGGCGGAGTGATCGGCAACCCAGTCGGCAATGTTCACGATTTCAATCTGGATGGCCTCCTGGGGGCAGGCATTGGCGCAGGCGGGGGCGTCGCCATCGGCGAGGCGGTTATGGCACATGTCGCACTTGGCCACCACGCCGCGTTCCGGGTTGTACTGCGGGACGCCGTAGGGGCAGTTCCAGGTGCAGTACTGGCAGCCGATGCAGGCATCGGAACTATGCAGGACGACGCCGGTTTCCGGACTCTTGGTATAGGCCTCCACCGGGCAGCCGTTGAGACAGGCGGCATCGGCGCAGTGATTGCAGCCCATGGAAAGGTAGAAGCGCTGGGTGAAAGGATAGACGCCTCCTTCAATTTCACCAACCCGACGCCAGCTTTGATCTGCCGGGGTGCCGTTCTGTTCGGAGCAGGCGACTTCGCAGCAGCGGCAGCCGATGCACTTCGTCATATCGAAGTGGAAACGATACTGTTCGCCGGGTTCTGGCAGGCGATCAGGGATCAGCGAGGGAGAACTGGTTTCGGGGGTTGGAGGAATCAGCCTGAGATTGACCAGGCCGTTGGCCGAACAGGCGGCGCCGTCGGTATAACGGGTGATCGGGTCGCCATGGATGGCTCGTTCGAGAAGTGGCAGGGACACGACGGGCGTCCTCCTTTCGTAGAAAAGTGTTCTTTTCGGAGGACTGTCGGGGTCCGGACCTGGATTGAAACCAACAACTGGTTTGAAGCCGATTTGCAGGAAACCGGGGAACTGCGTTGTTCCCCTGACCCAATGTTAGTGGAAGCAACATGAATAAGACCAATTCAAATGTTGGATACCGTAGTATTGAAACGCTTATGTTAAGAAAATTCCCGAAGCGGAATCGCAGCCGGCTTGACACCGTAAACGGATGACGCTCAGAGAGTTAGCGTTATCTATTTGCCAACTTCCGACAATCTTGCGACTGCGCCACGGAAGGCGCACAATGGGTTCAGTTGTTCTCGTTCACTTCGTTTGCACTAAAAAAGCTTCACCGGTGGCCTCCACACGCCGCCTCCTCCGCGAAAGCGGAGGCCACCGGTGAAGTAGTAGTCTGGAAGTAGTGGACAACCCTCCAGAACACGAAGCTCTTCCGGGCGAAGCGGAATCCGCGCCGGTGGAGATTCTGCCGCCTTACAACGTGGAAACAACCTGGTCCGAGCCGGCTTTACCGCCCCCGGCGGTGGAAGCTGAGCCCGAACACAAGCCCGGCCTGCTAACCTGCGCTCTCGCGGGACTGCATGCAGGAATCATTGGCGTTTTCTGGATGCTGGTGGTTTTCGTGGTTGGCGCCTACTGGCTGGGTGGCAGCATCTGGTCAGTTCCCAACCTGTTTTCCACGATTTTTTACGGCGATTTCGCCTGGCAGGATGAGTTTTCACACACAACCTGGGCAGGAATTGCGTTCCTGGTGGTGGCATATGGACTTATCGGAGCGCTCTGGGGCTGTTGGTGGAAGGACGATCAGAAACCGTTGCTGCGGCTATTTGGCGCGTTTACTGGTTTGGTGATCTACTACCTGTGTTTCGATTTCATCTGGCCGCGGGTGAATCCCTCCATTCCGCTGTACTCTTCAGTGCGGGAAATGCAGATCGCACATGTATTGTGGGGAGCGGCACTGGCGAGTTCACCGGGGTATGCCCGGCGAATGACGAACGTGCTGACTGGGAAGAAGAATTAACTGGAAGCGGGAAGGGCGATTGCGGAGTGGATCTGGTAGCGCGGTTGATCCCGCAGCCACTCACTGGTAAACCGTTGATTCTCTGGTGGTCTGGTTGAGTTTTGCGTCAGGATGCATTCCCGGTTTCCCGTACGGCCGGTGACGCGCACCTCCCCTCCGGCCGATTTGGTGACCCGGTACGCGATTCGGGCCTCGCCACGGAGCACCGCTGCCTCCGGCGCTGTTGGTTCGCCCAACGGTGACTCCATGACGAAGTGCAGCCCTCCATCGGGACGTATGAACAGGGCGAAGTCTTTCGGCTCCGCACTGTCGTCCGATCGCGCAACTTCAAAAATCCGTTGCGCGTTGTCGAGGAAGGCATCCACTGAGGGACTTATCGCCATCAGGGCGGAGGGTTAGAGGAGAAAATCGGGTTTGTTCGATAGGAGCGCGTCAGTTCTGAACCTGGAAGGCGTATTCGTGCAGGAGTTTGCCTGATTCGTCGAATGACCTGACAAGATAGGTGCCAAAAGCGAGCGGTTGCTTCAAGGCGATCCGGTCGCCGGCAAGCGGACCACTCCAAAGTACTTTTCCCGCGGAATCTAACACTTCAGAGCGTTTCGACTGGCCAGCGGCATCTGTGAGCGTGATATCTGTCTCCTGAGCCGGACGCACGTTCGGGATGTCTCCGCGGACGGCGGTCAGTTGCAGGGAAGCCAGCGGCACCAGCGGGGCCCCGCCGGAATGAAGGAATAGCCCCGCCGAAATGGCCATCGCGGCGATTCCGGCAAGGGCCAGGCCACCTGCCCAACCGCGTTGCGCAAACCGAAATTCAGGGAATTCCCCAGCGGGCCAGTGGATTCTGAGCCGTTGGAACCAACCCGGTTTCTCTGCCGGGATGGGCTCTGCCTCAATGGCTGTGCGCATGGCAATGGCGAAGGACTCCACTTCGTCGAGCATGTTGCGGCAGACTTCGCAGACGAGCAAATGCTCCTCCACCGATTCCAGGCGGGCTTCGGACAGTCTTCCCAATGCGTAAAGTTCCAGATCTTCTTCGGTTTGATGTGCGATAACGGACGCTCCCGTTGCTGTTAGTTTAGTGCCCCGCGCCGGAAGTTTTCTCGGATTTATTTTTGTCCCCTGCCCTCTGGTCGGCAACGGCCGCAAAACCGAGAGACCCGCTTTCGGCCAGCCGTTGTCCGAGCTTGCCAAATCTGGCTTTGGCACGGGACTTCAGAAGGCGGAACTGATTGTAGGTCAACCCCATTTCGTCGCAAATCTGTTCGTAAGGCTGTTCCAGGAGATAGAAACGCCGCAGGATCTCGCGATCGCGCGCGGAAACTCCCTGGAAGACGCGGCGGGCGATCTCCGCCCGTTGACGGGCCTGCAGGTTCTGCTCCGGGTTATCTTTCCAGTCGGAAACGGAAAACACGGTGTCTTCATATTCCACAGTCGTCCGGCGTCTGGAAACGGCCTCGTCGATACTGGCCGCTATGTGACGGCGAACCACGGTGCGAACGTAGCCCATGAGGCGCGCCGGGTCGCGCAGTTCGCCGGCGCGTATGGCTTCGGTGACGATGACAAAGCAATCGTGAACGCGGTCGTCGACCTCCTCCACGCCGAGCGTTCGCAGGAGCAGATAGCGGATGCCCCGTGTAAAAACCGCGTAGAGTTCCGCCATGGCGCGGGGGTCGCCCGCACGAATGCGATCGACGGTGCCGGCCCAATCCGGGATATCAAAAGCGGCATCTTCGCCGGAGCGATAGGTATTTAGGGGTGTGTGGGGGGGATCACCCGGGCGAGGGGCGGAGGCCCGGGGTCCCCCGGCGCTAATGTCCTTGCCGTTGCCCTCGTCTTCGGTGCCGCCGGACGGAGATTTCCGAGCATCCATAGATAGTCGGAGAACGTCCTGTTCTCCTTGCTCCTGTTTAGCTGATGTTATCAGAATTGCAGACATTAGATTCGACTCAAGAGGAGATAACCTGCCCAACGAGATGGCTGGCCAGCCGGGCCATTGGAATGAATAGCCGCCAACTGAGCCTCGCGAAGGGCCATGGCGGGATTCCCGCCCGACGATTGCCGCAAAGCTCTGTAGAACGTGACCATGAGGGATTGTGTGCTGTCGTCTGGCATGTCCCAGCCGGTGGAAACGACAGCCCGGGCACCGGCGCCGATCCATGCCCGGGTGAGGCCCATCAGACCGGAGCCAGCCAGCGCCTGCCCCTGAGAGGAATGGCATCCGTTCATCACCACCAGCGCGCCTGAGACGCGGTGAGCCGCGATGTCCTTCGGCCCCAGCAGCCCTATGGCACCGCTGGTGTCGAGCGTGAGCGCAATCAGGCCGGAGCCGTAGTCTCCCGGGGCGGTGACCACATGAGTGGCGAAGTGCACCACGGCGAGCGATGCCGATAACGC
The DNA here is from genome assembly GCA_903875575.1 of uncultured Acidobacteriia bacterium. Classification (GTDB taxonomy): domain Bacteria; phylum Acidobacteriota; class Terriglobia; order Bryobacterales; family Bryobacteraceae; genus BOG-234. Next base: position 20,083 of record CAIQWJ010000067.1, read on the forward strand.
CGATTCCACACGGTTCACACTGGCGGCCTCGCCGGTGAGCAGAGCGGAAGAGGCTGGTGAACCCGAATACCACGCTTTCAGGCATGCGTTGAGCTCCGCGGCGGTGTTGGGCAGGCGAGGCAGAACCAGATTCTGAACGCGGCCTGCCGCGAGGCCCGGATTGCGGCGATAGCGGGAATCGGCTGCATTGAAGATCGGGTCTCCGATTCCGATGAAGGAGCCATTTGGCTCTATATGCCCGTTCTCCAGCAGTAACGCCCCCGGAATCGACTGGAGGGCGGCATGCTCGATCAGATATCCGCCGGAGCGGCTCTCGCTGTCTCCCGGACGTTTGGTGGCACCCGGAATGCGGAACGGCAGAGCCGCGAAGGGCAACTCGTACAAAGGGCCGTCCGGCTCCAGCAGCCATTTCCGGTGTGCCAGCGTCCTGTCCGGAACTGCGCCGAACAGGGTATTGAAGAGCTGTTCTCCCGGAGCGGCGGCATCTCCTCCGGAGCGAATCGCGCCGGTGAACTCCTCCACTTCCCGCTTGATCCGGTCGGCGGGAGGCAGGGAATAGACCGCGATGTGCTCTCCATCCACCGCCCAGAGCCATGCGCTGGTATTTGTCAGGGAAAAGCTGAAAAGCACAGTGTCCCGATCCATGAGTGCCCGCACGTGCCGGGAAGGTTCACCCTCATGGGCAGAGCCTCCGCCACCGGCGGCGGCTTCCGCCTGTTGCAGTTGAAGGTCGAGATCCTCCACTTGTTTGCGGACTGGGTTCAGCTGGGCGTCTCCGCCGGTCTGGGCCTGGGCCAAAAGCGTCCGCTGGGCCGACTGGAATCTCAACAGAAGGTCCCAATAGCGTGCAGGCAGGCGTGATCGCCAGTCGTTGGCATCCGGGACCAGGGAACGGAGGCTCCACAAGCGGTTCTTCTCGGCGGCATCGAAGGTTTCGGCCAGAACGGCCTGATTATCCGTGGCCAGGGCGAGGCGATTGCCGGCATCGACCAGTCCCTCTGAGATCTTGCTGACGCGGTTTTCGATGGCGACCCGATCCTGGTCGGCCGGAACGATTTCGGCCCGCATTCGGTCCGCGAGTTGCTGCGCCTGGCGAAAATCATCCAGCGCGGCGCTGAAATTGCCATGCTCCCGGCGAAAGTTGCCCCGCTCATAGTGGATCACCCAGAGGGGCGTCACGGTTTCATGAGTGGAGAATGCCGCCTGGAAGAGGGCCTCGGCCGCAGCGGGATCGCCTTGCTTGCCGCGGAGCCGCGCAAGCGTGGTCAGGGCGTAAGCCGCCGCCCTCAAACCATGGAGCTTCACCAGGCGGAGCGATTCATTGAGCGCTTTTTCGGCATCCGGGTAGTGCCCTGCATCTAAGCAGGATGCTCCAAAGCCTGTCCAGCCGCGGGCGGCGGCCTCGAATTCCCCCAAGTCGGAAAGTTGACGAAGCGCCTGCCGGAAAATGGGTTCCGCAGCGGAAAACCGGCCAAGTTTGTCCAGTGCCAGAGCTTCGTCGTACAGCAGTTCGGCATGCATCCGCGGATTCGCGTTTCCAGCCGGGCCAACCAGTGCATCCCGTGCTATTCGCAGCGTTTCTTCCTCTGCCCCCATCTGCCGGTAGAGTACTGCGAGGTTGTTCAGCGTATAGCTTAAGGGCACCATCTCGGCGGAGGCCTGCGCGATTTGCCGCGCACGGGTCAGGTCTTCGAGCGCCGGCCGGTATTGCAGCCCGGTGAACGAGGCCAGACCGGCATTACTCCAGTTCATTGCGGCTTTTCGCAGAAAACCGGCTCGCTCGGCAGCGATCGCAGCGGAGTGAAAAGCGCCGCGCGCATCCTGATAGCGGCCATCGGACAAGGCTGCGGCTCCGCGGTTGTAGAAGTCGTTAATGACTACAAGGGCGGCCTGATCGGTTGATTCAGGGGAGTTCGCCGGGTTCCATACGGAGCCACCCAGCGCCAGCGCCATCAAAGTCGTGCCAATGACGGTGCCGAGAGTCGTAAGTTTGAACGGCACCAGAGAACCTCTGGAAGACCGGTAGTAGTCCACAAAATTTTGTGAACTACTACCAAGTCTATCAGAGCCTAATGGGTGGCTGAAAGCCCCCTGCCGGACATCGCCCGGCTAGTTGTGCAGAAGATGCGTCTGTGAGCGCATGGTTTAGAGACCCAGAAGAAAATGAATGTTGCCGATGCCACCGTTGGGATCGGGGTCACTCACGAAGTTCATTTGGTTCACTTTCTGCGATCCGTCGTCAAACCGGATTACAATTCGAATGTAACAGGCCCGCCTGAGGGCATAATAGTTAAAGTGTTGAAAACATTGGCTAAAATTATTGTGACTGACTTTTTCGGCTGGGCAAAACGGTCAAAACTGCCACTGATTTGCCGTACCACCTTTCGCAGCAGGGGTGTTTTGTGTTAAGGTTTCAGTTCCACGCTGTTTTTCAACATGGCATCGGACACTGAATCCACGGGAATACTAGATCAGGACTACGCCTCCACTTTGGAGAGCGTTGACGTCGTTGAGGCGGACATCCTGAAGGCCGCTGGCGAAGCTGGCTTCGGCGAAGACGAACAGCACGGTATTGGGATGGCGGTACGGGAGTGCATGGTGAACGCTGTGGTTCACGGCAATCGCTACAACAAGAACAAGCGGGTTCACGTACGGGTGGCGAAGTCTGCCAAAGATTTTACGATTTCGATTGCCGATCAGGGCGAGGGTTTTGAAACCGAGCGGGTTCCGGATCCGCTGGACGAGACTAATATATTGCGTCATTCCGGTCGCGGGTTATTTTTGATGGCCGCTTTTATGGACGATGTGAAGGTGGAGAAGGCTTCCCCCACAGGCACCGCGGTGACGATGGTGAAGAGTTTCCCGCCGCAGGAATAGCGCGGCGGATCTGTTTTTGGCCGCTCCGTGGCGGTCGTCAAATCATTCGAGGAGGCAACGGTAGTGAGCGCTAAACTGAATACCCGAGAAGTGGGTGACGTAACTGTAGTGGATGTTTCCGGCCGGATTACGCTGGGAGAAGGGTCGAGCGCGATGCGCGACACCCTCCGGGATCTGATAGCGGCAGGCAAGAAGAAGGTACTGCTGAACCTGAGCGACGTGACATACATCGACAGCTCCGGCATCGGTGAGTTGGTTTCCGGCTTCACCTCGGTGGCCAACGCCGGCGGCACGCTGAAACTGCTCGGGCTGACCAAGAGAGTGAAGGATCTGCTGCAGATCACCAAGCTCTACACTGTGTTCGACGTTCATGAAGAAGAAGCGCACGCCGTGCGCAGCTTCGCGTAACGCTCGTCAGGGTCCACCTTTTTAAGAACATCTGTCGAATTGACGCCGGGCTTGCGAGAGCGAGCCCGGCATTTTGTATTGGTGCAGGGTCATATTTTCGTCTGGGTGACGCCGAGAATGGCGCCGGAGCGCGGGTCCTGAAGGTACGCCACAATCCGCAGGCCGCGCGAGACGGCTCCCACGGGAATTGAGAAGTCCCGCCTGGCCTGTCCCGTCCAATTGCCTGAAGCTTTGATGGATTGTGCCACCGCGACGTGGGTCAGCGTTCGGCCTCCATTCTCACCCCGCGCAACATGAGTCTGCGCCGTGTCGGCCGCGAACGCGATGAACAAACTGGCGGGCGTTCCCAGATTATCCGCGTCCACGTGAACGGTGACCGCCCTACCGGACCTGAAGGCCGTGATCGTCATCGGCAATTTCGGATGCTGGGCCGTTCGGGCGACGGCACTCAAAACCGCATCCCGATCACTGCCGAGAACCTGCCATTTGCCATCTACTACCATCTGTGGCGTGTAGACGTCGGCACCCAGCTTCCGGGCGTATTCCTGTTCCCGATGGCTGAACAACGGCAGGGAGTACGGATCTTTCCAGCCGAGGTAGTTCCAGTAATCGACGTGCTCGCTGAGCACGATCAGATCGGCGCCCGCAGCAGGCTGGCGATCGAGAGCTTCGAGCAGCCGGTCGGCCGGAGGACAACTGGAGCAACCTTCGGAGGTGAAGAGTTCCAGCAGTACGGGAACCCGCGGGGCACCAGTCACCTCGGCGGGTGTCGCCGCGGGCAGGGCAAGAAGGACGGCAACAAACACGCCGCACAGAGCGACGGCGATAAGCGGAAGTCTCAACGAGGGCCTCATTTCATTTCAGGAGCGGTCAACAGGCTCTGTCAGACCATTTCGGCCCGCGAGTCGAAATGGTTACGAATCGGCTCTGAGCGCGTGCAATATCGGCCAGAAATGCGGTCAGACCGTTCGCTGTCATTTTGGAGAGCGCGAGGCTGGCGGGGCGAGTCCCGGTTTTCCGCCCGTAGTCAGGGGGCGGCGGCAGTGGCCCTCAGACGTGTTTCAGAGACGACAACCACTGCAACCCTGGATCCTGTGCCTCGACTGTCTCAGGAAGATAGCTGTCAGGCGCCTGTTGGCGTTGACCGAGAGAAGCCGAAAACCTGCACCGAAACCTGGTGCCGAAATATTTATGTGGCGGGTTTTGTTTTCATTTTACGGATAGTGATTGAGCAGGAACGCGCTTATTTGGTGCCCGGAGGATTTCCGTGATCAGGACTGCGATTCCGGTTTTTGCCGCTGTCACGGTTTCGCTGGATAAGGGGTCATCGGAATACTGCCAGCAGCGGGGGGGCACGCGCTACGAGATGGGCCCGGAAGCTTTGTTGTTTCTGCGGAAATTGGCCGATCATCCGGCAGCCTGGGGCGAGTTCACACCCCAGGTGATCGAAAGAAGTAACGAATCGAGGGAGAAAGAATAATGACGCTCAAAACCGCAGGGACAAGAATCGCATGGCTGGCAGGGCTCTTTTTGGTGTGCACTTCCGGTCTGTTTGCACAGTGTCCCAATGCAACAATCAACTCGGCCTTCTCGCTGGCGCTGAGCCGGGCACCTTTCAAGACCCAGGCGGAGGCCAACGCGAAGGGCTTCACCACGATGTATCTGCCAAGCGGCGAGTGCGATGCCGGCCGCTATGCGGGTGGAGCGTTTTCTTCGAGCGCGGACCTCATCCCTCTGGTGAAAGCATCTCTTGTCTGCCAGGATCCCTGGATCGCGCAGGGCTATTACCTGCTCCGCATGCAGCTCAACGGTCACGACCCGACGGTGATGGAAAATGGCCGCCCCGGAAGTACGCAGGGGCTTTGCAACATCAAGAGCTATGTCTCGCCGCAGGGAGTGCAGGATGGCTGGAGCACTTTCAGTGGTCTTCAGGATGCCATCAGACGCCACTCTGGTCTCTTGCCCTGGCCGAACGCCGCGCCGACGCCTCAGAGCGGCACCGGCGCCACCATCACCTCCGCCTCACTCGTGAAAGGTCAGGCGGGGAGGATCGCCTGGACATATTCGGGAACTTCAACATGTCCGCAGGGCGTCATTGTGCAGCTCAACGGAAACAATTACTCTGCGGCAGTCCCGCTGAACGCCGGATCAGTCAACATCGATCCGCGGTTTACCAATTTCGCCTATTCGTCGAACACTCAGGTTGCCCTGACGGTCGCCGATGCCTGCACGGCCAGGGCGATCAGTCCCGCTTTCAACGCCACGGTGGTCGTGCAGCAGGCCCCGCCGCCGGCTCCGGTGCCCGCGCCAAAGCCAACGCCTCCGCCCACCCCAGCACCCCCGCCCAGCGTAACCATCAGTTCGTTCCATCTGATCAGCGCGCTCGGGTCAAGGTGCCTGGCAGTGCGTGGCGCTAACACAAACCCCGGAACGAAATTCATCATCTGGGACTGTCTCGATTCCTACGAACAGGCGTTCCAGTTCATGGACGACGGCAGAATCAGGGCATTCGGGGGAGCTTCCAACATTTGCCTCCAGGAGGAGAAGGACCTGCTGGGAATCTATCACCCAGTGACACGGCCCTGCAATTCGCAGAACGCCGAGCAGTTGTTTAAGTTTCAAAACGGCAGGCTGACGGGAAACACCGGCCTCTGCCTGGATATGTGGGGCGGGTGGGCGACCAACTTTGCCGGAGGGCAGACCGACGCCCAAATGGCAACCTGTAATGGCGGGGGCAACCAGAGCTTTGTTGCCGGCATCACGCTGCCCAGAGGTAATTCCATCAATCCGATCGCGACGGGCGTGCAGACGCCGATTGCGGCTCATGGAATCGGCGCAGACATCGTGTCGCACAACGGGAGCGCGGTCGTCGCGGCTGGCGCCGGCAACGTGGTTGCTGCGGGGGCAGGTAATGTCGTCGCGGCGGGAGCGGGTAATGTTGTCGCTGCCGGAGCGGGAAACGTTGTTGCCGCGGGGGCTGGCAACGTGAGCATTCCCTGGAGCAGCGGAGTAGTCGTGTCGACCCGCCCCTACTAGGTCGAATCCCGGCTGTGCACGAAGGGAAAGGAACCGAATGACTAAACGATGGATATTGACAGTGCAGTTTCTGATCGCGGCCTGTGTGTTGGGGCCGCGGCCCGCCGCCGCCGAAAACTTCAAATCGGTGAACGAATGCGTGGCGGGTAAGCGTGTTGCCAACAATAGCGGCGATAAGGGCGTGATTCTGCGTATTTCGCAGGGCACCATGTGCGTGGTGAAGCTGGATGCGACAGGCAAAGAGCAATCCTCAATCTTCTGGATGCTGCATGACGAAGGCGGCAGCGCCGAGACAAATGACAAGCTCGTGCCTGGCAACTATGCCTGCTATGCGGGGCTCCCGAACCAATACACCTTCAACGACCTCAAAATACTGAGCGGGACTTCGTACGAATGGGCGGGTCAGCAGGGAAAGTTCCACGTGGACCCCTCGCGCAGAATCGTCTACGAGACCGGACCGTTGGCAAAGTATACTTCCAAACTTCTGGCCGGACCTTCGGTTGGTCTGAACACGGACGGTGGCGCTTTCTTCGGAACCCACTGCGATCTGCAGAAATAAGCACGGGACGATGACTCGCTACTGGTTCGCCGCCATCGCAGTCTTCTCTCTGAGCGGTACGGTCTTTGGGCAGGAAAGCGATGTCGCCGCCGGGCGGCGCCTGGTCGCGTCCCTCCAACTGCAGCAGGCAGCCGATGCAGTCACCTTCAGAGAAGTCGGCTCAGACCGCGCGGGGGCGCTCCTCATGGCGGTCTATAACCAGGGTTCATCGCCCTCGGCAACGCCAGCCGACTGGACGAACCTGCACCGCGCCCTCACCGGCCTGGTGGAACTATACAGCGAACAGGGCGACTTCCTCCGTGCAGCCATATACGCGCAATTGCAGGATTCCAACTACCGCAACCTGGAGCATGATTACCGGGCCGCTCTGACCGCCGCCACACTGTCGGTTGAATTGCTGCTGAGATCGGGAGCGACTGACAACCTCGACCGCAGCTGGGATGCTGTAGGACGCGACCAGATGTCGCTCGCCCAACCGGGCCCCGCCCTGGAAAGTTTTCGAAAGGCGCAGGTCGCTGAAAAGGCCCCTATGGGGGAAGGAGCCGGCTTTATCTGGCGTGATCTGGTGGACGCCAGGCTGGCGCTGCAGGATGTCACGGGTGCCCGCAGCGAAGCCTTGCTGTTTCTCAACGCCGCTCAGGGCGCACCGCAGGAGTATCGCCGGCAGGCGCTGCTGGCCGATTGCGACGTGCTGATCGAAGAGAAACGTTATGAAGCGGTGCTCGACAGGCTGAAGGAGGCGCGCGCCTCCGGCGCGAGCGATACCGACATCTTCCTGCAACTGCTCAGCGCGGACCTTCTCGCCATGCGTTCGCTGGACTACAAGGACTCGATCGCGCTCGCCGAACGCATGGAGACTGAATTCACCGGTCTTCCGTACCCGGTTGCCGCACTGGCGCGACAGGCCGCTGACGTGCGCCGGCGAATGGCGGGAGACATGGACGGCATTCTTCGGGAACAAACCGCCGCGCTGGCCGCGTTTATGAATTCCGGTAATGTTCGCGGCCAGATTCAGGCGCTGGAATCGATTGCCGCCAGCTATTCTGCGGCGAACAGTATCCGAAACCAGGCGGCGTCACTGGAACAGGCGCGGAATCTTGTCCGATCATTGTTCACTTCGGACGGACGGCCCGGCAATGTGGCGGATGCGTCCGCCTTTTTCCGCATCTCCAACAATCTGGGCGACGCCGAACTGCGTTTACGCGAGATCGGCAGGGCCAGGCAGGCGTTTGTCGAAGTGACGCGCCTCATTGATGCATTGCCGGAAGCCACTGCGCGCACGGACGCGGCCCCGGACTACGGCTACGCGCTACTCGGGAAAGCCGCTGCAGCCGCCATGGACGACGATGCGGACTAGGCCAGAGAGATACTTGGCAACGCGCTGAAAGGTATTCCCAGGCAGGCGCTCTTTTCACGCGAGGACGTACTGTGGCAGGAAGCGAGGCTTGAGAGGGATGATCGCCAATACCGCAAGGCCGCCGACTACTATCGGCAGGCAGTCGCCGCCATGGAAGGGCGGAAGGATCTGGCGAAAGAAACGGCGCTTCGCGTCGAATTCGCGCATTTCCTCGCCGAGAACGCGGAACGAATCCCCGATGCGGTCGACACGGCGGGTGCGGAGCTGGCAACTACGCAGGAACTGGCCGCCGGGCTCAATCTGGCGGAGAGTGGGTGGCGGACGCTCTATGAGCAGGGAATACTGGCCACCGCCCGGGGCGAGGCGGAGCGGGCAAAAGCACTTTACAGGAGCGCGGTGTCGAAGGTGGAACAACTGCGCTCCGGCCTGAGTCAACAGGAACAGCAGCAATCCCTGATCGATACGGAAGCCGTTCGTGACCTTTATCGCAGGGCGCTCTCTTCGGTGGCGGCGGGCGAAACTGACGACGCCACACTGGAAATCGTGGAACGGGCACGTGCGCGGTCGTTTCTGGACTCACTACAAGGCAAGCGATTCCGCACCGACCCTGCCGCAATCTCCGGTGGTGCCGCCGAACTGGCGGAAATTGAAAAAAGAATCAGCGCGTCGCGTGTTGAGCTGACACCGCGGAACGAGGGAGTGCTGCGAAGCGCGGGACACGACCCTGCCCTGCTGAAGATGGAACTGGCGCGGCTGGAGGATCGGTTTCAACTGGCCCGCCAGGAGTCAGCACTGACCCAAGACCGCTCCGCCCATATGCTGGCCGCCAATCCCGTATCGTTGAAGCGCGTCAGGGAACTGCTGCCTCCGGGAACGGCGCTCGTCGAATATGGCCTCGTGAACGATGGACTGGTAGCGCTGGTGGCCAATCGCGCAGGCAGCCGACGGACGCAGTGGAAGACGAACCCGGAACAACTGCGCAAAGACGTCCTGCGATTGCGGACGCTGCTCGCCTCCGATGGTGGTGGCGACGAGTGGAAGACGCTGTTGCGTGGCGTGTCCGAGCGGGTTTCGGCGCCTGCGATCAAGCTCCTGCCCGCCGGCACTTCCCGAATCATTGTTGTTGCCGCCGACTACCTGCAGTACTTGCCTTTTCAGGTCCTTGAAACCGCAGACGGCGAAGCCATTGTGGATCGCTACGCGGTGAGCTATCTGCCCTCCGCATCAGTGTTGGAATTCCTGCCCCGTCGCTGGAGGCCGGTGCATGACGTTTTCCTGGGCGCGCTGGGCGACACGGCAATTGAGGGGTGGCCGCCGCTGCCTGGCACCGTACGGGAAACAGCGAGCATCGCCGGAGTCTTCCCCGCTGCGCCGCACGCCTATGGCCCAGCCTTCACGCACGATGCCGCGCGGGACGCCCTGCTGCATCATGAGGCCGTACATTTCGCCACGCATGGCCTGCTCGATGAGACAGCGCCGCTGTTCAGCGCGCTTCTTGTGGCAGGAGACGAAGGGAGTCCAACCCGTCTTTCTCTGTATGAACTAACGGATATGCGAATTCAGGCGCGTCTGGTGGTACTCAGCGCCTGCGAAACCGGTCTGGGAAAGATCTCCGGCGGCGATGAAATGTCTGGCCTGACGCGAACTTTTCTTGCCGCGGGGGCTAATACTGTGGTTTCCAGCTTGTGGAAAGTGAGCGACGATTCCACTGCTCTTTTGATGGCGGGCTTCTACCGGCGGTTACGGGCGGGGGAGTCTCCGGCAACGGCATTGCGGAAAGCCGCGCTCGAGGTTCGCGCGAAGTTCCCGCATCCGTTCTATTGGGCGCCTTTTATTGTGACCGGAAATGGATAGGAGAAAGATTATGAAACGGTTAGTGCTCATTTTTGTTTCTGCGGGCAGTTTGCTGGCGGCCGATCAGTTGGCCATCCCGATCGACCCCGCGCAGATGGACCAGGTCTCAGCTGCCTTACGGACAGCAGTCCAGGATGGCGACGCCCCAACTGTGCTGACGCAGGGCCGCCGCATGCTGGAGCTTTACCCGAATGAGCCTCTGATTCATGCGTCCGTCTACAGGCTGATGTCGGAAGCGGCGCAGAAGGCAGGCGACGCCACGCAGGCCGCTCAGTACAAGGCAGTGGCGAAGAACCTGGATCCTTCGCTTGAAGGCCGCATGAATGGGGGGCAGGGCGAGGTTGCGACACGGGGGAAAATGGACAACCTTGCGGCGGCGCTGCAGGTTGTCGCACAGGGCGTTCAGATTTACCAGACCGTTCGCGCACAGTCGCAGCCACAGCGGCCTGGCCAACCGCAGCCGCAGCCAATGCAACAGCAGTATCCGCAGCAGCAGTATCCGCAGCAGGTGCAACAGCAGTATCCACAACAGCAGCAACCGCAGCAGGTGCAACAGCAGTATCCGCAACAGCAGCAATACATGCCGCAACAGGGAGCCAGCGTCAATTACCCACCCGCTCCGGTGGGCGACCCGAATTATCAGCAAAATCCAGCGGCTGCCGCACCGATGCCCGGCTGGGCACCACAACCCCAGTATCCACAGCAACAATTCCAGCAGCCGCCCCAGCAGCAGTATTCACAGCAGCAACCGCAACAGCAACCCCAGTATGCCCAGCCACAGCAACCGATACAGGGCGGCGGACCGTATAGTCCTCCGGCCCAGCAGCAGACGGCGTATCCCTATCCGTCCGGCCCGGCGCCGTATTCCGGTAACGGCTACGCGCCTCCCGGTGGTGCCACGCGTGGCGAGAAGCCGCCGCTGTTCAAGGTCATCCATGACCATTCGCGTGTGGGCGATTCCGCCTACTTCCAGAAATCGTGCGGCGCGCTGCTCAGCGTTAGTGGATCGAACCTGACGTTCACGCCCTCCGGCGGTGAGGCTTCTCTGGTCATCCCGGCGACCGACATTCTGGAAATCCGCATGAATACGCTCGTGGGGCGGGACGCCGGCGAATTCCACGTCGGGACCCGGCAGGGGCTGTACCTGAGCGTTGTGCCTGCGTCGCAGGATCGGGACGAAGCGCGCGCGGCCGTCGATGCGCTTCGCGCGAAGCTGGGATTGGAGTAGTTTTAGGGTGCCGGACACGCTGACAAGCCAGGTGCGCTGGACGGATCGTACTTTCGGTCCCCGTCCGGGCACGCTGACATTGACGGATGATCGCCTGAGCCTCGCGTCTGCCGCCGGCGAAGAGATTTTCGCTGTGCCGTCTACCGAAGGGTGCCATACAGAGTGGCCGAAGTGGGGCTTTGATTCCGCATTCCGTCTCCGGGTCGATGGGCGGTGTTACAGCGTCACCTTCATTGCCGGGGCCTCATCCCTTGGCACGTGGAGTTCCGGGATGAAGGAAGGCGCGGAATGGAAAGCCCGGCTGATTCCCGGCTTTGTTCCCAGCCGCCCCAGAGACTGGATCATCAATGCCTTTGTTTTCGCCATGGTGACCGCTGCCGTGGTTTGCGGGCTGCTCCTTGGACTGATCCTCGTGGTCAACCCTGACAGTAAATGGTACGACCGTCTTTTTGGCGGCATCGCGATGTTCTGGGCGGTCGGGAGCGGCGTAATCTGGATTGTGGAACGCCGAAAGGTTAAGCGCGGGCGGTGAGTCAGTCATCTCAGACATGATCGGCATAGGGTATGCCTGCGATACTGGCCTGAGACGAGATGCACCGTAACCGAATGACATCTTCCGGCGAAGTCTTTTAGAAAGGGGTGTATGTGACCCCTTCCCCAGAGACTCTGATGGCGAACTACCAGCGAGGTGACGCGGCGGCGGCGGGTGAACTGGTTGACGCCCTCAGTCCGCAGCTTTTCCGGTTCTTCCTGGGGCAGGTGCGCAACCGCGAACTGGCTGACGACCTGTTGCAGGATCTCTGGCTGCGCATCCATTCGGCCCGCCATACCTACCGGGAGAGCGAACCGCTGTTGCCGTGGATGTACGCCATTGCGCGTCGTGTTCGGATCGATCAGTATCGCAGAAACAAAAACCGCGCGAACAGGGAACTGCAGATGGAACGTCTCCCGGACGCTCCGGTTCCGGATGCCGAACCTGCCGGAAATCTGGATTTTGAAACGCTGCTGGCGGAGCTGCCGGAAAGTCAGCGCGAGGTCCTGGTGATGCTGAAAGTTTCCGGCCTCAGCGTGGAAGAAGTGGCGCGGGCAACGGGCTGTTCGGCGGGATCTGTTAAACAGAAAGCGCATCGTGCATACGAGAAACTGCGCACGCTGCTGAAAGGGAGTGGCCATGCCGTTTGAAGCGCCGGAAGGCCTAATGAATGCCACTCCGGATGCCACGCGCGTTGCCGAGACGCGCCGGAAGCTGATGGCGACAACTGCGCCCGTGCGTGCTTTGCCCCCGAACGCCGCGCTGATGATTACCTGCATAGCCGTTTTCGTGGCGCTGGCGGCCATATTGGCCATGCCTTTCGGGTATTACGGCATCGAAAACATGAGCGCGGCTGGCCGGGCGATGGAATTTACTGTCTTGCTGCTGCTGGCTGTCACGCTGGCTGGCGGCGTTGTGGAACAGATGATCCCCGGTTCACAACGAACGCTTCGGCCAGTGGTGAGCGCTCTGACCGCTATCGTGCTGTTGAGCGTCACGGCTCTGCTGCTGTTTCCGGTGCCCGGATCGGGCGACTTTGTCCGACGCGGCCTGCCGTGCCTTCGTCTGGGGCTAACCTGCGCCATCCCGGCGGCGGGACTGGTTCACGTCATGATGCGTCGCGGGCTTGTCACCGACGATATTTCCGCAGCTGTTGCCGGCGGCGCTTTCGCCGGTCTGCTGGGCGTGGCAGTACTGACGCTGCACTGTCCCATTTTCAGTTCCGGGCACATCGTGGCCTGGCACGTCGGGGTGATTGCTCTGACGTCTCTCCTCGGCGCGCTGGCGGGCTGGCTGCGCGCCCGCTGATGACGTACCCTGAAGAGAGCACCAGGTCCCGTGTCGGTCGAAAAACTTCTGGGAGGCATCTCCCGCTTCCAACAACACGTTTATCCAAAACACCAGGATCTCTTTGAGAAACTGGCGCTCGGCCAGCGGCCCGACGCGCTCTTTATTACTTGTGCTGATTCGCGCATCGATCCCTGTCTGCTGACGCAAACCAAGCCCGGCGAACTGTTCATCTGCAGGGTGATCGGCAATATTATTCCGCCGTATCCCGATAAGCTCGGCGGTGTTTCCGCCACCATTGAGTATGCCGTCGGCGTGCTGGGTGTGCAGGCCGTGGTGGTCTGCGGCCACACCGATTGCGGCGTTATGAAAGGCGCGTTGAATCCGGAAGCGTTAACGGAATACCCCAACGTGACGGCCTGGCTCCGTTACGCCAACGTGGAGCATCGCGAAGCGGACCCCACCCCGGAATTCCTGCTTTCGCTCACCGAACGCAACGTAACCGCGCAACTGCACAATCTGCGCTCACATCCGGCGGTCGCGGCAAGGCTCAAAGAGGGCGATCTCGCGTTGCACGGCTGGGTTTATCACATCGGCTGCGGTACCGTGACTGCCTGGGACGAAGAGAGCGAAAGCTTTCTGGATACGACCTGAGATCAGTGCCGCAGTGCGCGGGCCGTCCATGCGCCTGCTGCCAGGCCGAGCGCCAACTCGGTGATGAGCAGAAACCCCCACAGAGCAACGGTCTTCGCCGCCCGAAGGTACCAGCTTTCACCATAGAGACGGCCAAGCAGCAGGTACAGGTAGATGGCCGACAACAGGGATGCCGCATTCCAGGAGGGATTCAATCTGGCAGGCAGGCTGACCAAAATGGCGAAGGCATACCAAAAGCTGTAGAAATGCAGCCCGGCTATCAGGTGGCTGGCGAAGTACGGCTGCCGCTTTCTGTAGAGCAGCCAGGATGCGAGCGCGAAGGCCAGCACGGACGCGTAGCGAATCGCGGAATATTCGTGGCCGAATTTCTCAAAGAACTCGCGCCGTTCGGCTTCCGGCACGGGCGTGCGGCCGTTCTGACCGGCAGCGGTCTTCACGTTGGTGCCAAAGGAAAAGTTCAGATCTCCGTTCGGCTTCTTCTCCACCAGCAACTGGTAGTTCAGCGGCCCTACGCCAGTTGAGATGAGCAAATGCAGGGCGACCACGATGAGGAAGATGCGCACCGGGCGCAGAAACCGAATGACGTGCCCGGAAAGGTATTCTTCGGTCAGCCTGCCGGGCTGAAAGAAGAGCGCTTTGACCGTCCGGAAAATAGTGCCATCCACGTGGAGAAACTCATGCACCAGATCGTGCGTGAAGTGCTGCAGGGTGGGTGGATGGCCGTCATGTTCGGCCTGCCCGCACGCGGCGCAGTAGGGACCAGTCAGTACGCCACCGCAATTGCGGCAGTTGTGCGAAGCAGGATGGACAACGTCAGCCATGCTCTCGCCATGATAGCGGGTGGCACTCCGTTGCCGTCAATACTCAGGGAATGAGCAGCATGGCAGTGGATTCGGTATGACAGAGGAGACAGGACTGGCCCTGCTGGGCGCGGCCGCCTAAGGCCATGGCATATTCGCCGGAACCCGCGCTCCAGGAATACACCTTCGCTTCCGCCGCCACACCTGCACGAGGCTGTGCACCGCCGGTTCCGGGGCGGCGGGCTTCCACCAGCAACGCGGCGTAATCATCGCCCACGCGGTAGGCGACTACGGCAACCGGAGACTTATCCAGACGCACCAAACCCGCACCCAGCAGGCGGACCACGCTGTTCCCGTGCAGGAGCCGATCATCCAGCCGGACCTCAACACCCAGGTTTCCATTCACCCAGGCCTGAATCACCTCCGGATCGCCGGAATGAATATCCACGGTTCCGGAGCCGCTGGCAAGCTCCCGCAATTCCCTTGCGGCCAGGCGTTCCAGTTGGGCATTTGGATCGCCGGTAGCGCCGCCTAAACGCCACACCAGACCCACCAGCAATACCAAAGCGAGGGCCGAGATGGACCACGCCATCGCCGGAGACCGCCGAACCCGCAGCGGACGCCGCTGCTCATGAATCCGGTTCCAGAGCGCGTCCGGTGCCACAACCGGGCAGAGTTGCCGGGCCAGTTCTGCCTCCAGCCAAAGGCCGGTTTGTTCCTGTCCGCCGGGATTAACCACGATGACCGCCCTTTCGACTGGAAAACCGCAGGAGGCGCCGCTCCAGCATGCGGTGTACCCGGTTGAGCCGGGATGCCACGGTGCCGTTGGTGGTCCCCAGAATCGCTGCAATCTGGTCGTAGCTGAGCGACTGCGTGTAACGCAGCACCAGCAGCATCCGCTGTTCGTCGGACAGGCCAGCCACCACGTCCCGCAGATGCCCCCGCAGTTCCGCGCGGACGATTTCATCGAGAGCGCTGATGCCGGGCGCGTGCAGCATAGCCACCGCTTCGTCGAGCAACGGCATGAAACGGCTGACTTTGCGTTTCTGGTCGTAACAACTGTTCACCACCAGGCGATAAAGCCAGGAGCTGAAATCGGCCTCGCCACGAAAGCTGCGAAGACCGACGAAAAGTTTGAGGAAAGTTTCCTGAGCGATATCCTGCGCCACGTTCGCGTCGCCGCTGTAGCGCAGAGCGATGGAATAGACCTTATCTTTGTGGCGTTCAAAGAGCGCGCGAAAGGCGTCCGTTTCACCGCGCTGACAGCTTTCGATCAGTTCTTTGTCGGAATCTTCCAGCACCATGGCGCAGACGCTTTCTTCCAGTTTAGACGCGGGAAGCCCGAGGTTACTTCCACATATTTTTCAGAGCCTCCGTGTTCTAATGCAGTGAATGCCGGTTTCCCCGCCGAAGGACAATCCACCCTGGCTGTTCGGACTGGTCTCGATCCCATGGGGAATCTCCACTTCGGGAGTCACCAGTCTGCTGGTCCCTTACATCCTGCGGAAACACGGCGTCTCGGTCGACCGCATCGCGGAAGTGGTTGCCGTCGGGTCTATGCCGCTCATGTGTTCTTTTTTCGCTGCGCCCATTGTGGACCTCGGGCTGCCGCGTAAGATCTGGGTTGTGCTGGCGGCCTGTATTTCCGGATTTCTGGCATGGGCGGGAATCGTGATGTCCTCCGGACCACTCCCCGCGCTGACGGCCATCCTGTTCACCGCCACCGTGGCACAGACGCTCATTAACTCCGCCAACGGCGGACTCCTGGCGGCGGTAAATCCCGCCGTTCGGGGGCGCGCGGCGGGATTCTACACGGCTGGCAACCTGGGGGCAGGAGCGCTCGGTGGTGGCGGACTGATCTGGCTGGCGGATCACGTCAGTCTCTTCGAGCTGGCCCTGCTCACCGCACTATTCATCATCGGACCGGCACTTGCGGCGTTTTGGATCCAGGAGTTACCGCATCCCACACAGCCAATCCGTTCCCAGTTCCGGGCCCTGTTTGACGACTTTAAGGATGTCCTGTCGTCCCGGCGTACCTGGCTGGGACTGGTATTCCTGTTGTCTCCGGTTGGCATCGGCGCCGTCAGCAATCTGGTTTCCAGCATTGGTCCCGACTATCACGCTTCCGGCAATCAGATCGCATGGGTTTCCGGTGCCTTCGGTGGTGGCATGCTGGCGCTTGGAGCGCTTGTCGGCGGATGGATTTGCGACCGAGCGGATCGCTGGACAGTCTACGCGGTTCTCGGGCTGGTGATGTCCGTGTGCGGACTGTGGTTATATCTGGGACCGGCCTCCCCTTTCACGTTTGCCGCAGGCTATTCGGCGTATGCGTTCAGTTCCGGGCTGACCAACGGCGCTTACGTCGCGCTGATTCTGGAGATCCTTGGAGGGCGGGCGCGTGGTGCGTCCACTGGCTATGCGCTGATGAGTTCGAGCGGCAACGTCCCGAATATCTACATGACGTGGCTCGACGGCATGGGATACCGGCACGGGGGCGCCCGCGGCCTGATGGCGACCGACGCGGCAATCGGTGGCGTGGCGGGCCTGATTCTGCTCTGGATTTCGCGGCAGTACGCGCAACGTTGGCTGAAAAACGCACAGGAGGGCTGACAGGCACCTCATATGATAGAAGCGAAGCGCGACCTATGAGTTCTCTGCCTGTTGGTTCGCAAAAGTGCGCCTGCCCGAAAAGCCGCCACAAGCCTCGGTTCGTGGTCCTCACGGGCGGGCCGGGCGGCGGCAAGACGGCGATCCTCGAAATCGCAAAGCTGTGCTTCTGCGGACACGTTGTGCTGCTGCCGGAAGCGGCGGGCATTGTCTTCGGCGGCGGCTTTCCGCGTCTCGATACACCCGTGGGACGGCGGGCCTCGCAGCGCACGATCTATCAGGTGCAAAATGAGATGCTCCGACTGGTGGAGCACAACCCGGAGGTCGCCATGGTGCTATGTGATCGCGGTACGGTGGATGGCCTCGCCTACTGGCCAGGCTCCACCCGGAGTTATTTCGATCAGGTCGGCAGCACAATGACAAAGGAGCTTGCCCGCTATGCGGCGGTCATCCACATTGCAACGCCGTCCTCGCCCGCGCAGTATCACAGGAACAGCATCCGCCGCGAGTCCCTGGCGGAGGCGAGGGCCATAGACGCACGCATCCGCAAAGCCTGGAGCGAACATCCCCGGCAGATGGTGATTGAGGCCGATTCGGATTTTTTCAGTAAGGCGGCAGAGGCGATTGAAGCCATTCGCGCCGAGGTGCCAGCCTGTTGCCGTATCTCCGCTCACACGGAAGGCCTCAACAAGCTGGCGCAGCGCGCGTAATCGGGCAGAAGCCTTAATTGCGGCACCAGGAGTACAATCCCGATATGCGCCTTTGCCTTCTGCCCGCGTTGGCAGCCCTCTTTTTGGGGAATGCCTTCGCGGCCGAAACTACGAATACGGTTGCCCCGGAGATCACTCTGGAACTCCGCGACTACGCCACCATGCCGATCACCGGCAAGCTGGATGGTACCGGCCAGATCATGGGCCTGCTCGCCCGCGCCAACTTCATGCGGGAAGAGCCTGTGGCGGCAAAGAAGCGGGTCTTTATAAACGACCTTAACGGGCCGCTCTACATCCTGGACAAGCAGAGCGGAAAGTTCACCACGTATCTCGATTTCAACGGGCGCGACGGCCGTCCGGGGCTGTTTCACCGGCTTCCGTGGGAAAGCGGGTTTGCCAACGGCTTTGTCTGTTTTACGTTTGATCCCGACTACGCGCACAACGGTAAGTTCTACACGATCCATCTGGAAGATCCGGAAGTGGCGGCGTCCGCGCTGCCTGATTCCGCGAACTTTCCTGGACTGAAGCCGGGCTACGAGGTAACGCCTGCCATCCAGACTCCGGGGCCAACAGTGCGAGAGGCCGTGGTCATCGAATGGACCGACACCGACATTTCGAACACGACCTTTGAAGGTACGGCCCGCGAAATCATGCGCCTGCGGCTGAATACACAGATCCATCCGATGGGCGACCTGATGTTCAATCCAACGGCGCGCCCGGGCAGCCCCGATTGGCGCGTGATGTACATTGCCTGCGGCGATAGTGGTTCTGGTGAATCGAAAAACCTGGAGATGCGCTCCAATCCGCAGCGTCTGGACACCATGGTGGGGAAGATCCTCCGCATCATTCCCGATCTCAGCGTCCGGAAAGGTTCAAGCACAGTCAGCGACAATGGCCGTTACCGGATTCCTGATGACAATCCCTTCGTGGCAAAGAAACCGGCGGGCGTGCGGGGAGAGATCTGGGCTTACGGAATTCGTAACCCCGCCCGACTGACCTGGGATGTGGACCCGCTGAACCCGAAGGATAGTCATCTGATCGCCAATGTGATCGGCCTGAATACCTGGGAGACGGCCATCTTTATCCACAAAGGCGCCAACTATGGCTACTCGCTGCGTGAAGGCAATGAGGAACTGCTGGTGGCTACAAATAAGACGGGGCCACTCCCCGCCGACGACAAAATCCCCGTGCGGCTGAACGCGACGGAGACGGACGGCACTGTGGTGCCCGTGTATCCGATCATCCAGTACCCGCACCTGAAAGGCGGCGGCGACGCGATCTCCAGCGGCTACGTCTATCGGGGTAAGGCGATTCCGGCGTTGCGTGGCAAGTATATTTTCGGGGACATTTCGACCGGCGGCGTCTGGTATGCCGACTACAAAGAAATGCTGGCAGCCGACGCGGGGAAGGCGAAACGCCCTGTGGCAATGCATCCGATGCGCATCCGCTGGGGCAAGTCGAGCGAGACCAGCGAGATTTACAGTTCGATGTCGCCCATCACGGAATTGGTGTATCACGCGAGGGGCGGCAAGGCGAAGGGCCTGCCTGGCTTCGGGGCTGTCGCGGGAGGAGGAAGGTCCGACATTCATTTCTGGGCGGATTCGGAGGGCGAACTCTACGTGATCAGTAAGAGCGATGGCATGATCCGCAAAGTAGTGAGCGCCTCGGTGGCGAAGAGCGCGACTTCGAAGTAGCGGCCCGTCGCCGTTTACACTGGAAGGGTTCGGCGATGCTGGACAAGCCCACGTCAGGCAAACAGGAGATTCGAATCATATGAAAAAATACTTTGTTGCAGCAATCCTGGCTGGTGCGTTCTCCGCCTCAGCCTTCGCGCAGGGCATGGCACTGCCGCCCGGCATCGCAGCCGAGGCCAAACAGGTCTACACCGCGGTGAAGACCAACCTGATCGCGGCGGCCAATGTGATGCCGGAAGAGAATTACAGTTTTGCGCCCGTGAAGGAAGAGATGACGTTCGGCGGCTGGGTGGGCCACGTGGCGGATTCTCAGCTCGGTGTTTGCTCCACACTGAATGGCCCCACGAAACGCGGCGATGCCGCCACGAAGACCAGCAAGGCCGAGCTGATTGCCGCGCTGATGGCATCGTTCGCCGAATGTGATGCAGTCTTCAACGTGCTCACCGATGCCAACGCGACGGAACTCATCGCTTACGGTCGCGGCCAGAACACGCGTGCCGGACGCCTGGGCTACAACAGCGCGCATCTCCAGGAATGCTACGGCAGCATGTCGGTCTATATGCGTCTCAAGGGCATCGTCCCGCCTTCGACGGCAGCGCGTACGACTGGCGGAAGAGGCGGCAGCGGCGGCGGCCCCGGACGTTAGGACTTGACGCGTCAGGACGGCAGGCCCCCCGAAGCGCCACCGGAAGCGTGGATGCGGGGTGGCGTGCCGGGTATCCATCCTGTCATCGGCCACCTGCTGCGGGCGATTGAGCAGATTCGCGAAGACGCCGCAAGCGCCATTGGCGATCTTAGACCGGAGCAGATCTGGGCGAAACCTCATGGCCTGACATCCGCCGGGTTCCACCTGAAGCATCTGGCCGGCAGTACGGAACGGCTTTCCACGTACCTTTCAGGTGGGCAACTCACCGCGGATCAGTTGACCGCAATCGGGACGGAGGGAGAGGGTCGGGAGACGGCGGAGCTACTTCTGGCCGCTGTAGACGAGTCGATCAAGCACTACGAGGCATTAGTACGGAACCTGGACCCTGCCGATTTCGGTGCCATCCGCGAGGTGGGCCGCAAGCGGTATCAGGTCACTGCAATCAGCCTTGCCCTACATGTTGCAGAGCATGCCCAGAGGCACATCGGCGGGCTGATCGCTGCTTGCAACCTGGCGCGCTTTGGGGCACCCACTAGACCTGATTCTTAACCGCGGAGCCGAACGCTTTCCAAATGCGCCAATTGCCTTCAGGCTCTTCCGCCATGCGCTCGGGGTGGAACTGAAGGCCCGTCACAAACTCCCGCCTGGGATCGCAAAACGCCTCCACCAGGCCGTCTTCGGCATGCGCCATCGGAGTAAACCGCGGTGCCAGTTCGCGAATACCCTGATGGTGGTAGCTATTCACCCGTAATGTGTCCCGCCCATAGCACTTCTCCAGCAGACTGCCGGGAACAATGGAAATCGGGTGCCGGTAACTGTCATAGTGACTGTGATCGATGTGATGCAGCGGCGAACCCTTTTCCTTCTGCACATCTCCATAGAGCGTGCCGCCGCATGCGACGTTGAGTAACTGCGAACCTCGACAGATTCCCAGGACAGGCAGTCTAAGACGCAGGGCATGACGGACCAGACAGAACTCGATTTTGTCTTTCAGCGGATGGACAGCTTCCACATACATCAGATTCTCCGGCTGCGCCGGGTAATGGATCGGTTCCACGTCCTCGCCTTCCACCAGCAGCAGGCCCTTCATGCCAGCCATGTACTGAGCAAGACAGGCGTCAGCGCCCTTCGCAACCGGAATCATGACAGGCAGAAGACCCAGGCGCAGCAGCAACGCGAGGTGCAGTTCTCCAACGTAGTCGATGAGCTTATGCTTGCGAGTGGTTCTTCGGGTCACCACCAGAACGGGCGGCCGGCTTTTCATTTGGGCGACCGGAGCAATTGCTGCAGCGCCGCCACCAGCCGGGCGTCCTTCTCGCGCCCCTGCGAAGCTACGCGGATGTGGAAATTATCCATGCCGATCTTGTTCGAGCAGTCCCGTACGTACATGCGGTGATCGCTCAACAGGACGGTCTGGAGTTCCACTGCCGTCATGCCGCCTTTGATTCGAAACAGGACGAAGTTGGCTCCGGTGGGGTACACATCGATTTCCGGGATGGCTCGCAGGGCTTCGTAGAGCCAGCGCACATCCCCAATCAGCCGCTTCCTCGCTACGTGATACTCGCCGTCTGTGGAGGGGAGCAGCGAGAGAAAATACTGTGCCAGTGTGTTGACGTTCCACGTCGGAATGAACTGGCGCATGCGATTCAGCACGAAGAGATTGCCACTGTAGCAATACCCCAGACGCAGGCCCGGGACGCCGCAGTGCTTGCTCATGCTTCGGACCAGCAGCAGATTGGAGAACTGATCGGCGATGGGAAGCAGACTCGGGATGTTGTCGTCCGCGAAATCGATGAACGACTCATCTACGATGACCAGTTCCATATCTTTTGCCCGTCGCAGGAAGTCGCTCATTTCTTCGAGCGAGAAAAGCTGGCCGGTCGGGTTGCCCGGGTTAATGATGAGCAGCGCCTTGAGGCCGCGTTTTCGCGCCCAGGCGAGATAAGCGTTGAGGTCGAGTTGGTAGTTCTCTTCGGGCTTCAGCGCGAAGAGTTCCGCGTCGCGCTGGTCTTTGAGCTTCTCGATATATTCGCCAAAAGTGGGAACGGGAACGGCAATGCGGTCGATCAGCGTCGTGTTGATGAGCACGATGAGTTCGGTGGCACCGTTGCCGATGATCAGATGGTCCGGATTGACGTGCAGCACGGAGGCGAGATCGCGCTGGCTTGGTGCGGGATTGCTCGACGGGTACGATTTGATCAGGTTCGGGAAATTATCCTGCAAACCGCGCAGCATCGCGGGGGTCGGATAGTAGGGATTGGCGATAAAACAAAAATCGGTAATGTCTTTGGCTTCTTCGTAACCCACCAGTTCCGCCAGGGAAGGGGAATGGGAGGTTTCGTAGAAGAGGTGCTTTCTCAGTTCGGTTGGCAGCAACGTGGTGCCCATGGCTTAGAGCCTCCAGGCTCTTTATCTTTATTTTATACTCCACGTGCGGCACGAAAATGTAACGCCCCGCCTCGCCGACTGGCTGGTACTACAATGACTTCGGTTCCCTTGCGGCTGCGAGCGGGCCAGAACGATCACTATGAACAAAAGCTTTTCCCGGCTGGTGCCGGTTGCGGCATGCGTGTTCGCGATCACCGCAGGTTACGGACAGCAACCCGCGCCAACAGCCCAGTTGGACCGCATCGCTGCGACAGTCGATCCATGGGTCGCGAAGAACCGCGTTCTGGTCATCACCGACATTGCCAACGAGCCCGACGACCAGATGTCGATGGTGCGGTTTCTGCTCTACTCCAACGAGTTCGACGTCGAGGGCATTGTTGCGTCGACCTCCACCTGGATGCGCGACCGAGTGCGTCCTGACGTGGTGCAGAAAGTCATCGACGGGTATGAGCAGGTTCGTCCCAACCTGCTGGAGCACTCAAAGGACTACCCCACAGTCGCGACCCTGCGCGCAGCGGTCACGACCGGGCAAACCGGCTACGGAATGGCGGCAGTTGGGACGGACAAGATGTCGCCCGGTGCGGAACGGATCATCAGCGCGGTGGATCAGGGCGTGGCGCGCAAAGACCCGCGCCCCTTGTGGATCTCCGTATGGGGCGGAACCAACACCCTGGCGCAGGCGCTGCTGCATGTGCGCGAGACCAGATCGGCCGCGGAAGTGGAAGCCTTCGTATCGCGCCTTCGTGTTTATACGATCTCCGATCAGGACGACGCCGGGCCGTGGATCCGGAAAGAATTCCCGTCACTTGTGTACATTGCGATACCGTCCACTCCCGATGGCGACGAATACTATCGCGCGACGTGGACAGGCATTAGTGGCGACCGGTTCTATCGCAACGCCGATGGAGCGGATTTCACCACGTTCACAGATCCCTGGGTGAACGCCAACATTCGAGCGAAAGGCCCGCTGGGCAAGCTTTATATCATGCCCTGCTGCATTCACGAGGGCGATACGCCGTCCTTCCTGGGGCTGATCAATAACGGCCTCGACAGTTTCATGAGCCCGAGCTACGGCGGCTGGGGTGGTCGCTACGTGTGGCGGCAGCCATATGGCGAGCCTCGGCCATTCTGGACTCAGGGCGGCGATTCATATCCGGGGAAAGACAGTTCACGCGACACCGTAGTTGGCGTCGACGGCGCAGCCCATACTTCCGATCAGGCCACCATTTGGCGCTGGCGCACGGCATTCCAGCACGATTTCGCGGCGCGCATGGACTGGACGCTGCCGAAGAAGCCCGTGAATCACAACCCGATCGCCGTGGTGAATGGACAGACCGGCAAGGCACCGGTGATCATCCAACTGGCCGCCGGTGAATCGGTGATGCTGGATGGTTCGGGTTCCAGCGATCCGGATGGCGATGCGCTCACTTATAAATGGGTTTTCTACTCTGAGGCGGGCAGCGGCATTCCAGACCAGCCCGTTTCTGCGGGCGCTCCGGTGGTGATTGGCGGCGGCAATGCATCGGACGGCGGGATTCCCTCGGCGGGTGCCGGTGGTGCGCCTCAACCGCCGGCCCGCGCGGTCCTGGATCGGCTGGAAGGCCCGGTTACGAAAGCGACACTGCGTACGCCGGGCGTCGCGCACATTATTTTGGTTGTGGAAGACAAAGGTTCGCCCTCGCTGACCTCATACCGACGCATCATTTTGCACAGCGTACCCCGTCCGTAGGTCAGGGGGGCTGTGTCAGGGCGGGCTGTTGCTAATGCCAACGTGGCTCTGATATCCTTCCGAGGTGGAACCGCTTCCAGTATTCGGGCGGTGCAACGGGTCGAGGGAAGAATTCTTATGAGAATGAACAGCAAGATTGCGCTCGCATTCTGCGTGACGCTGGTGTGTGCGGCAACGATGTTTGCCCAGGGTGGCGGTGGCCGCGGTGCCAGTGGCGGGCTGCCTCCGGTCCAGTTGGCGGGCGGAAGACTTCGAATCTATCCGCAGGAGGCCAGCACCCGGGGTCTGGCGTCCTACAACACGAATTGCGGCTACTGCCATGGCGAACGTGCCAAGGGCGGAAAGTCCGGGCCCGATCTGATCACTTCCGACGTTTCCCTTCATGATGACGACGGGGTTGGCTTCGCCGCGTATCTGAAGGGCGACGCCCATCAGAAGGCAGTCAAACTCGCCCTCCCGCAGGACACGGTTTACGATATCGCGGCATACATCCATTCGCGCATTATCGTCGCGGCCATCAATCGCGGCGGCGATATCCACCTGGACGAAATCGCCAAGGCCGGCGACGCCAAAGCCGGTGAAGCCTATTTCAAAGGCGCTGGCGGCTGCACGAAGTGTCATGCCGTGGACGGCAATCTCAAAGGCGTCGGGGCTAAGTATGACGTGGCTACACTCCAGGACCGAATCGTGATGCCGGCTCGCGGACGCGGCGGTCGCGGCGCAGCTCCGAGCGCCACGCCTGACTCCACCACGATCACGGCAACCGTGACTCTGGCGAATGGGCAGGTGTTCAAGGGGATTCCGATTCGCAACACCGATTTCGACGTGACGCTCCGCCTGGCCGATGGCACCACGAAGACCTGGGCACGCGACAACGGCGTCCCGAAAGTGGAATTGACTGACCCGCTGGCTGGCCACTTCGAAATCATGAAGAAGCTGAAAGACAGCGACATGCATAATCTGACCGCCTATCTGGCGACGATGAAATAAGAGCGAAGGATAACCAGCGAGACCATCATGAAATCACTCACGAAATATCTTCTCCTCTGCATCCCTGCCCTGCTGCTGACGAACGCCGCCGCGCCCGGTGCGCATGCGCAGGCAATCACTCAGGCGGACCTGGAACACCCGAAGCCCGATAGCTGGCCGACTTTCAGCGGAGACTACTCCGGTCGCCGCTACAGCGCTCTCAAGCAACTCAACCAGGACACCGTCAAGGGCCTGACTCTTGCCTGGATTTCGCGTGTCAATATGCAGTCACCGGCTACTTATTCGGGCGGCCCCGGCAATCCTCTGCCACCTACGGCCACTGCGAACAACAGCGGCACGCCCCTGCTTGTGGATGGGGTGCTCTACATGACAGAGCCGAACGCGCTGTTTGCCATTGACGCCCGCACCGGTCGCGAAGTCTGGCACTACGTCTACAAAGGCGTGCCCGCCGAGCAACTCGGAAACCGCGGCGCGGGCATCTACGGCGACTGGATCTATTTCGAAACCCCGGACTGCCATCTGGTTTCGCTCGAACTCAAGACAGGCAAGGAACGCTGGAGCAAGGAAATTGCCGATGTGCGGCAGGATCACTGGTGCTCGGAAGTCCCGCTCATCATCCGGAACCACGTTGTGGTCGGCATTGGCGGCGATTTCCTGGACATGGCGAACTACGCTGAATCGCGCGATCCCGAAACCGGCGATCTGCAGTGGCACTTCTGGACCACTGCCCATCCGGGCGACCCCGGCTTCTCCACCTGGCCGAGCGAAAAGGCTGCCGCACATGGCGGAGGCGGTGTCTGGACGCCCTCCAGCTATGACCCCGAACTGAACCTTCTCTACATCACAACCGGCAACGTGGAACCCACCATGGTGGGCGAGAGCCGTCCCGGGGACAACCTCTACACCTCTTCGGTGATCGCGCTGAACCCCGATACCGGGAAGATGGCCTGGTACTTCCAGATGTCGCCGCACGATACACACGATTGGGATGCTTCGCAGGTCCCGGTGCTCGTCGATGGCGTCATTAACGGACAACCGCGCAAACTTCTTTGCCAGGCCTATCGCGGTGGTCTCTTCTTTGTTCTCGACCGCGCCACCGGCAAGAACATTTCGACCACGCCGTTCGTGGAGAATCTCAACTGGTACACGGGCATTGCGCCGAACGGTCAGCCGATCCCGGATAAAACTAAGGAACCGTCGGCCGCAGGTACGCTGACCTCGCCGCCTTCAGGTGGCAGCACCGGCTATCCCAGCCCCGCGTTCAATCCTGATACAGGCCTGTTCTACGTGGGCACTTCACAGCAGTTCACCGTGTTCTACCGGACAGATCTCGATCCGCAACCGGAGGGCTACGGTGCCACGGAACGCGGCGGCGGCAACATTGCCACCGAACTGCGCGCCATCGATTACAAAACCGGCAAGATCGCCTGGAAGCGAGCTCTCGGGCGCGGTGCTCAGAACCTGTTGACCACGGCTGGCAACCTGCTCTTTGGCGGCGATGGCTACAGCAATTATGTGGCCTGGGACGCCCGTACAGGCGTGCCTTTGTGGCATTCGGGTCTGCTGTCCAACCCCTCGAATTCAATCACTTACATGCTGGACGGCAAGCAATACGTAGTTGTAGCGGCAGGCGAGTATTTCTACGCCTTTTCGTTGCAGGGTATAAAGTAAGAGACCTTACAAAAACGGAGATAACAACATTCCTATCCTTGGCATTGACGTCGGCACCGGTGGATCCAGAGCCGTACTTGTATCCGAAGACGGCTCGGTATTGGCCTCGCGAACCAGCGAGCACGCCGCTTTTACCTCACCCGAAACCGCATGGGCGGAACAGGAGCCCGCGGATTGGTGGCGCGCATCGCAGGCAGCGATTCGCGACGTCATTCAGGCCAGCGGCGTCGATCCAAAGCAGATCCGCGGCGTAGGCCTCACCGGGCAGATGCACGGTGCGGTACTGCTCGATGACGCGGGCAATGTCCTGCGCCCGGCGATCATTTGGTGCGATCAGCGAACGGACGAGCAGTGCCAGTGGATCACAGAAAGAGTCGGGGCCAAACGGCTGCTGGAGCTGACCTGCAATCCGGCGCTGACGAATTTCACATTGACCAAGCTGTTGTGGGTGCGCCAGCACGAACCGGAGATCTGGAAGAAAGTCCGGCACGTCCTGCTGCCCAAGGACTACGTCCGTTTCCGCCTGAGTGGCGAATACGCGATCGATGTAGCCGATGCTTCGGGAACGCTGATGCTGGACGTCACGAATCGTCGCTGGTCGGAAGAACTGCTCGGACTGGTTGATGTCGACAAAGCGTTGCTGCCTGCGGTATTCGAATCTCCGGAGGTCTGCGCAAAGGTGTCCGCGGAAGCCGCAGGTATCACGGGCATTCCGGCCGGAACGCCCATCGTTGCAGGCGCGGGCGATCAGGCCGCGGGCGCAGTGGGCATGGGCATAACGAGGCCCGGCGCGGTCAGCGTAACGCTGGGTACTTCGGGCGTGGTTTTTGCAGCAACCGAATTGCCGTCCCTCGATCCTGGCGGTCGTCTGCACACTTTCTGCCACGCGATTCCGAATCGCTGGCACGTGATGGGCGTGACGCAGGCCGCAGGACTTTCGCTGCGCTGGATTCGCGACCAGTTCTGCCAGCCCGGCTACACTTACCCCGAACTAACGAAGGAAGCAGCCAGCGTTCCACCCGGTTGCGACGGTGTCCTCTGGGCACCCTACCTGATGGGAGAGCGCACTCCGCATCTGGATTCCTCGGTGCGTGCCGCCCTCACCGGCCTGGCTGCCAGCCACACGCGCGGCCACGTGGCCCGCGCCGTCATGGAAGGCGTGGCGTTCAGCCAGCGCGACAGCTTCACGATCTTCGGCGAACTCGGTGTTCCCGTCAACAAAGTCCGCGTCTCCGGCGGCGGTGCCACTTCGCCGCTCTGGAAACAGATTCAGGCCGATGTTTACGGCCATGCCGTAGAAACCATCGCCGCCGATGAAGGTGGCGCTTACGGCGCGGCTATTCTGGCCGGCGTCGGAACCGGCGTCTGGCCCAGCGTGGACGAAGCCTGCGACAAGTACATCCGCGGCGCAGAAGTTACAGCGCCCATTGCCGCCAACAAAGCGGTGATGGACAAACAGTACCAGCGATACAGCCGGATCTATCCGGCATTAAAGGCAATTTACCAATCATGAGCGATCAATTCACCCCACTCCCCGAACACAAGTTTTCTTTTGGTCTCTGGACCGTATCCAACCAGGGCCGCGATCCTTTTGGCGCAGCCGTCCGCCCGCCACTCGCGCCCAATGACGCAGTGGCCATGCTGGGCGAGGTTGGCGCGTGGGGCGTCAATCTCCACGACAACGATCTGGTGCCGATCGATGCGACTCCCTCCGAGCGCGACGCCATCGTCAAGAGTTTCAAAGCCGCCTGCAAGGCGAACAAGATTGTGGTCCCCATGGCCACGGTCAATCTGTTCTATGACCCGATCTTCCGCGATGGTGCCTTCACCTCGAACGACGCCCGCGTGCGCGCTTATGCCGTCCGCAAGACCATGAGCGCGATGGATCTGGGCGCGGAACTCGGCGCGAAGATCTTCGTTCTTTGGGGCGGACGTGAAGGCGCGGAAACTGATGCCTGCCGTCGCGCCGATGACGCCGTCAAGCGCCTTCGTGAAGCCCTCAACTACCTCTGCGAATATTCCATCGACAAGAAGTACGGCTACAAGTTCGCCATGGAAGCCAAGCCCAATGAACCGCGCGGCGATATCTATATGGCGACCACAGGCAACTACCTGGGGCTGATCCCGACTCTGGCTCACCCGAACATGGTTGGCGTGAATCCCGAAGTAGCGCACGAGACCATGGCCGGACTGAACTTCGTCCACGCCGTCGCACAGGCCTGGGATGCAGGCAAGCTGTTCCACATCGATCTCAACGATCAGGTGCCTGGCCGCTACGATCAGGACTTCCGTTTTGGTGCCGCGAACCCGCGCGCCGCGTTTTTCCTGGTGAAGTTCCTGGAAGATGTCGGTTACAAGGGACCGCGCCATTTCGACGCGCACGCTTATCGCACTGAAGACTACGCCGGCGTGAAAGATTTCGCGCGTGGCTGCATGCGGACTTACCTCATTCTCAAAGCCGCGGCAAAGCGCTGGAACGAAGACAAAGAAATCCAGGCTCTGTTGCAGGAAAACATCGCCGCAGGCAAAGGCGCGCCGTCCGTTGCGCGGTACACAAAGGCCAGCCAGAAAGCGCTGATGGGGGCGTCGCTCGACCGTGAAGTGATCGCCACCCGAGGCCTGGCGTACGAAAAGCTGGATCAGTTGACCACGGAAGTTCTGCTCGGCGTGAGATAAGCGGCACTGGCGCGGTTTGTCCGCGCGATCAAAACAGATACGGCTGCGCGCGAATTCATAGTGGCAGCCGTGTCAATTTCTCCGAAGCCCTTCAGTCTTCAGTCGGTGACAGACAGGTTCCTCAGGCAGATTGCCGAAGGGAACCTGTCTCATCGTTCCAAACGG
This sequence comes from uncultured Acidobacteriia bacterium, assembly GCA_903875575.1. Lineage (GTDB taxonomy): Bacteria > Acidobacteriota > Terriglobia > Bryobacterales > Bryobacteraceae > BOG-234. The sequence continues at coordinate 49,951 of CAIQWJ010000067.1, forward strand.
AGACTCACTCAAACTCTGGTGTCTATTGAAGGGCCCGATGTCGGGTCAGAAACGACGCCATTCTCACCTGGCGCAACCCGCGCTGTGACTTGACGCCCGTAAGTCTATGAAAAAATGGTAGCGCTAACGGGAATCGAAC
>CAIQWJ010000068.1 GCA_903875575.1 uncultured Acidobacteriia bacterium
CCGTCGCCTCGGCTTTGGGCTTCCGTTCGGGAGCGACCCCGTTCGGACACGATCACATTAACACGACTTTCCGGCAACCCTCGTCAAAACCGGACATTTCTATGTGGCAGAGAAGCGGACATTTCTATTTGGCGTTGACACAGCACCGCCGGATCGTCGGTTTCACGATAACCGGCCTGCCCGGCAATCGTATAGACAGCCGCCACCCCAGGCAGAATGACATTGGCGCCAAGCGGCATCTTCGCCGTCGCACCCCTCATCCAGCCGGAAGCCGCCAGCCCGACAGCCCCGCCCAGCAGACTGCGCCGCGTCATGTCCATCTTTCAACCTCGCTTTGTCGGTAAAGCCCGGTATCAAACCCAGCCGGATTGCGAAAATGCCGTGCGCAGCACCAGCAGATCCCGCTTCATCGCGCCGAGGACCTGAGCCCTTGGCAGCGTGATCGTGTCGGCGGCATTGTTCGCCCCGCCGTTGGGATACTCTGCCTGAATCTCAATCGGACCATTGAAGCCGATATCCATGAGGATCGATCCCAACAACGGCAGATTGTCGAGGCCTTCGCCAAGCGGAACCTGTCGAATTCTCCAGGGATTCGCCGCACCGCCGCCTCCGCGACCACCGCCGGCAGCACCACCGCCGCCCGGTCCACCGCCGCGACCGCCACCGCCACTTCCACCGCGACCGCCACTACCGCCTCGGCCTCCACCACCCGGTCCACCCGGCCCACCGGGACCTCCCGGTCCGGCAGCAACAGGTCCACCCGCGCCGGGAGCGCCGCCCGGACCGCCTGGACCACCCGGTCCACCAGGACCTCCAGGTCCGCCAAAGCCGCCACCACCGCCGCTCGCTCCCCGGCCACCGCCGCCTCTGCCACCCGCAGCCAGCGAAGCCGGCGTACCCGTGAACGGACCGCCGCCACTCACCGGCAAATTCAACTCAATGACCGAATCCTTCACCGATACTCCGGCGATATACTGCGCTGCCGCCCGCAGATTCAGATCCCAGCTGGCATAACCCGCGTCCATCATGTGGCCCACGTCGTAGTGAAAGCCCACCCGCTTCGGATCGAAGTTATTAAACACGGAAAGCAGATCCCAGATGGCCGATCCCACCGAACCACTTCCCGAATACGTGTGGTACATGGCGGTCATCTTATACTTCTCCAGCAGCGTGACCAGCTTCGCCAGGCGCGGCTTGAGGGCCTCCAGTTGATCCGCAATCGGCTTGTTCAGATCGTACCGGAAGGTTCCACCCCAGTAATGGGTCATCCCCAAAGACGACGCCGTCTGCAGCATCTTCTCCGCGTTCGGCGTGTCCGCATCGGTAATCGTGCAGCGCATCGTCGTCACGCGCAGGCCCTGCTTCCGCGCCGCGTTCACATAAAGTGGCAGATCCGTCGCGACTTTTTCGGGGTCCACGTGACCGGGATACGGCACCACGGTAATATCCAGACCCTCGTATCCCATCTCAGCCGCGGCAGCCGCGACTTCCTCGGGCTTTCTCAGCCACTGGAGGTGGCGCGAATACGCATCCACAATCAGTCTTCGGCTCGCTCCCGACGCTGGGGCAGCGGGTGCCGGAGCCTGTGCCGCCCCGGGGGGCTGCGCCACGGCCTGCGCCAGAAACTCCGCGGTCACGGCCGCGCCAAGGCTGGATTGAAAAAAGTCGCGTCTATTCATGGTGGCCAGTTTATACCAACTTCCCGCCGCTAACCGCCGATTGACCGTCTTTTTACGGTTACACGGCGGTTGCGGCCCGTGTCGCACCTCGGGGCAGCGGCTCAGCTTTGCGACTGTCCGCGCAGCTTTGCGGTCGCTCGGAATGCCGCGTTCCACTGAGCCGCGCACGCAAGTAAGCGGTCAATCTGAACTTCGCCACGCGCCTTCCGCGGCGGCCCTACCCCGACCCTCAGAACGTTTCGCTGTTGAAGAACTCCCCGAAAATCTCCTGCTCCGAGGGTTGATCAGCCGGAATCGGCACACTCACCCACGTCACGTTCATAAAGTGCTTCACCCCGATGTTTTCGCTCGTAATATTGCCGCCCCACGTCCCGCACCCCAGACTGGCCGTCATCGGCATGCCGTTCGTAAAAGCCCCGGCGTTGCCCCTGACCTGCGGCTGCCGGACCATGATCCGGCTCACCGGAGCCATCAGCGCCAGTTGATGAGTGTGTTCCGGATTAAACGTATAGATTCCGCACGAGTGCCCTTTCCCGCCCACTTCAAAAATCTGCGAAATCATGTTCAGTGCAGTCTCAAACCCCTTGTAACGGAAGATCGCCAGCACCGGCGATAGTTTTTCGCCGGAAAACACGTGTTCCTTACCGATCTTGTCTTCCTTCACAATGATGAACGTCTTGCCCGCCGGCAGAGCGAAGCCTGCCACTTCCGCGATCGTCGCCGCCGAGCGCGCCACTGTCTCCAGCGTCCGGTGATTCTCCGCGTCCCACATCACGGCCTTCAGCCGCGCTTTGTCGTCATCCGACGCGAGGTAGCCGCCTTCTTTCTGCAACTGCTCCAGGAAACGGTCGTAAATGGAATCCTCCACCACCAGATTGCCGTCGCACGAGCAGCCCGACCCGTTGTTGTGAGTCTTGCTGATCCTGGTATTCGCAGCGGCCTCCGCGATGTCGGCGGTTTCGTCGATGATCATCGTGGCATTGCCCGCCCCCACACCATACGCAGGTTTCCCCGAACTATACGCCGCGCGCACCATGGCCGACCCGCCGGTGGCCACCGTCAGATCGCAGATCGACATCAGTTCCTGCGCCAACGGAATGCTGGGCTTTTCGATGCACTGGATCGCGTCTTCCGGCGCGCCCTGTTTCTTCAAGGCGGCTCGCAAGATGCGCGTGGCTTCGAGCGCCGTCTTCTTACTCGCCGGATGCGGCGAGAAGACAATGGCATCCCGGCACTTGAGGCCGTTGATGGCCATCGCGACCATGGTGACCACAGGATTCGTCACCGGCAGCAGGCCAGCGATCACACCCGCCGGCTTCGCGTACTTGACGATGCCCTTCTCCGGAATCTCTTCAATGACACCAATACTCTTCTGCCGCAAAGCGTCGCGCAGAATGCCGACAATCTTGAAGCGCCGTGCCGGACCGCCGTCCGCGCTCCCCATCTTGCTCTCGTCCACGCTCATCTGCGTCAATGCGACAAACGTCTTCTCATTTGCCGTCGCCCATGCCACCGCGCGGCACAGATTGTCCACTCTGGCCTGATCGTAACCATCAATCTCGCGCATCGCGGCACGGGCCTTGTCGAGTAGTCCGTGAGCTATCGCCTTTTCTTCTTCAGTAACTGCTCTCGCCATATTTGCCTCCCAAAAGGAATTTCGATAATCTTTGTCAAGAGATCGCGCCGGAACGGCGCAGCGTCTCAATCTCTTCCGCGCTGTAGCCCGCGTCCGCCAGAATCTCCGCGGTATGTTGACCCAGCGCCGGTGCTTCGAACGGCTCCGCGCCAGACGCCCCGCTGAATTTCAATGGCTGCCTCAAGCCGCTGTAGCGGCCTACCGTGGAGTGTCCCATCTCGGCCACCAACCCCTGCTCCACCACCTGCGGATGACTGAACATTTCTTCAATGGATCGAACCGCGCAGCAGGGAACCTGTTCTCCGAAAATCGCTTCCCATTCGAGCGCCGTATGCGCATTCAGCGCCTTCCGGATCACAGGCACAATCTCATCTGCAGCCTTCGCGCGCTTCCGGACACTGTCGTATCTCGTGTCTATCGCCAAATCCGGCAAGCCGATCAGCGTACACAGCGCCCGCCAGAAATGCGGCGTGTTCGCAGAAAGGTAAATCTCGCCCGCGCTCGTTGGATGAATACCGGTAATGCCACCCGAACGGAGATCCCGATCCACCCCGTCTGGCTCGCCTTCCGCCTGCACAAAACGGCCGGATTGCATAGCCAGTGCTGCGCCCAGCAACGACAGGCCAACATACTGTCCCTCGCCCGTTCGCTCCCGCTGGAACAATGCGGCGGAAACTCCGTAGGCGAGCAGCGATGCCGCGTAAAAATCCACCACGGAACCCAGCACAATCTCCGGCCTTCCACCAGCCGCGCCCTGGAACGTAGCGATACCGGTGAAACACTGGAGCACCTGATCGTAACCGGCCTTGTCCTTCATCGGCCCGGTTTCGCCATAGCCGGTCAGTGCGCAGTAAATCAATCGTGGATTCGCTTCCCGGAGCCGGTCGTAGTCAATTCCCAGACGCACCGGCACCGATGGACGAAAGTTATGCACCATTACATCCGCCGACTGCGCCAGCCGCAGAAAGACCGCCAAACCCTCCGCCTGCTTCAGATCCAGGGCCAGCCCGCGTTTGCTGCGGTTCGTACCCACGAAAGCGCGCGACTCGGCGTCCAACGTCGAAGGATACTGGCGCAGTGCATCTCCACCGGGCGGCTCGATCTTGATAACCTCGGCACCCAAATCCGCCAGCAAAGAACACGCATACGGCCCCGCAACATAGGAGCTCAAATCCAACACCCGTATCCCGGCCAAAGGACCCGCCTGGTTACGCAGCGTATCCGAATCAGCGGACATTCATCTCCCGAACGCGACCCGCCGCCGCGGCAATCGCGTGGGCGTGATCGATCATCGGCGCGTCAATCAGTTGTCCATCCACCACGAAAGCCTGCACTCCCCGTTGAGCAGCCTCACTCGCGGCCGCCAGTACCTTTTCGGCATGCGCCACTTCGGCGGCCCCGGGCGCGAACACTTCGTTGGCGATCGCGATCTGACTCGGATGAATACAGCTCTTCCCTGCGTAGCCTAACCGCCTCGCGGCCTCGGCCTCCGCACGGCAGAATTCCACATTCTTAATATCGGGGAATGCCGCGTCGTATGCCGCGATTCCCGCCTCGCCAGCCGCCAGTCGAACTGCGACCCGCACAAACTGAAGGGCACTCATCTCCTGCCGGTTAATATTCAAAGGCAGGAACAAATCCGCAAATCCAATCTGAAGTCCGGCAACCCGCAGATCCGCCGTGGCAATCTCCGCCGCCCTGCGCAGCCCCTTCGGCGTCTCGATGTTCGCCAGGATCGGCGTCTTTCGCCCGGAGCCGCACGCCTCTTCTGCCCGCGCAATCACCGCAACTGCCGCGTGCACATCGTCGGCGGACTCCACTTTCGGAAGATTGATCATGTCCAGACCGGCACCAATCACCGCCTCCACATCGCGCTCGAACCACGGCGAGGAGAGCGAGTTCACACGTACAATCACGATCTTGCGGAAACCACCCGATCTCCCGCACAGGAATTCCGCGACAGCCGCCCTCGCCGCATCCTTGCGTTCCGGCGCTACCGCATCTTCCAGATCGAACGAAACGGCATCGGCCGCGGACGCCGCAGCCTTTTCGAATAACTCAGGGCGCGATCCGGGAACGAAGAGCTTGCTGCGAATGTACATGAAAATCGACGCCGGAACAGACAAACTTACCTTACCCAACCGCTGTTCTGCTGTCTGGCTGGAGCGATCATAGCACCCGTTTTCAATTCCCGGCAAGCGTGTAACGGTCCACCTTCCCCCGCTTGCCACACGTTACCTGCACTCGTCGCAGCCCGATGAATCAACCGAAAACAGTCTTGCGCAAACACGCGGCTGCCCTGCCAATCCGGCGCGTCAAGCGTTTTCTTTACCTGAACTTACACCAGCCGCACCGCCGTCAAACTTTCCGGGAAAGGCAGTCGGCCCCCAGCCAATCGATACCGTTACGCAATTGCCCAGCCTCAATCAAGCTGTTAGAATCGCCTACGTTAGTATCAGATCATCAGGCTCCATCAGAGTCCGGATTCAGTCGGGAGAAAGTACATAACAATGACCGGAGCAATGTTCATCGCAGCGTGCCTCAAACAGGAAGGCGTAACGAAGGTCTTCGGTCAATGCGGACATACGAACTACGCCCTCATCGACGCCTGCCAGCAGCACGGCATTGAGTACATCTCTTTCCGCCACGAACAGCAGGCCGCCCACGCAGCCGACGCTTACTTCAGAGTGACCCATAAGCTGGCGGTCCTCAATGTCCACCTCTCGCCCGGCATGACCAACGCCATCACCGGAGTCATTTCCGCCGCGGCGGACTGCACGCCCATGCTGGTCATTTGCGGCAACACCCCGGCCTATAACCACGCTCGCGAACCCCATCAGGGCATCCGCTTTCATGCCGATGCTTCGCAGGGCGACATCTATCGCCCCTTCTGCAAACGCGTCTGGCGCGTAGACGACGTCAAACTGCTGGCCGATGTGATGCCCCGCGCCCTCAACGTTGCTCAAACCGGACGCCCCGGTGCCGTCCTGATCGATGTCCCCATGGACGTCTTCTCTGCGCAAATCAATGCTGAGGCCGTAACCGTGGCCCGCCGCCCCACTCACGCCCGCGCCGCTGGCTCCAGCGCCGGCATCGCGGAAGCTGCCTGCCTGTTACTGGCCGCCGCAAGACCGGTCATCTTCGCTGGCAACGGCGTGTTGCTTTCTGAAGCGAGCGAGGAATTGAAAACCCTCGCGGAACTCATGGAAATTCCCGTCGCCACCACCCTCATGGGCAAAGGCGCATTTCCTGAACACCATCCCCTGGCTCTGGGCACCGCCGGCATTTGGGGCACCCGGGCGGCCAACCAGACCACGCACGAGGCCGATGTCATCCTTGCCGTCGGCACCGGCTTCGCCGAAGCCGATTGCAGCTCCTGGAATCCCGACTACACGTTCTCCATCCCGTCGTCCCGCCTGATTCAGATTGATACCGATCCTCAGGAGATCGGCAAAATCTATCCTGCGGAAGTCGGCATTGTTGGCGACGCCCGCGAGACTCTTCGCGAGTTGATTACTCACCTGCGCGGCGAAAAACGTATGACTTCAGACACCAGCGCCAGGCTTCGCGAAATCGCTCTCAGGAAACAAGCCTGGAATGCAGAGCTCGTTGCCACGCAGACCAACGCAGACAAGCCAATTCACCCGGCCCGCCTCCTGTTTGAAGTCTCAAAAGCAGCGCCCGCGGACGCCATCTTCGTTACGGATGTCGGCTGGAACAAGAACGGTGCCGGTCAACAACTGAAGTGCTCGCTCCCCGGTACTTTCATCACATCAGGCGGCATGGCCACCATGGGCTTCGCGCCCGCCGCCGCCATCGGAGCCAAACTCGGCGCGCCAGATCGCAAAGTGATCTGCCTCGTGGGCGATGGCGGCTTCCTCTCCGTGATCGGCGCTCTCACGACTGCGGTTGAACTCAACGTGCCCGTGCTCTGGGTGCTGTTCAATAACTTCTGTTTCTCCACCATTCGTTCAGTCGGCGCCAATTACTTCAAGAACACTTACGGTACCGAATTCACCACGCCCGATGGCGCGCCTTATAACCCGGATTTCATGCTGCTCGCGAAATCCTTCGGAGTGGAATCGGCGCTGGTCGTGGAACCGTCCGACCTGGGCCCCGCCCTCGAAAAGGCCATAAAGTCCAACGTTCCCTACCTGCTGGAAGTCCGCACCCGGGCTGACGTCCCCATGCCGCGCACTGGTTATTGGGATATCGCTGATTTTCTGGTTGGCGGCAATGGCCCGGCCGACGACGCCATCGCCACCTCTCAGACCCCGCGCGAAGTCGAAACCACCGTCGCATAACCACGCGACACCAGACTGGAATTCACGCCACTTTCCGTCGCACGTCAAAGCCCTCCGCCCAACGGAGGGCTTTTCTCCGCCAGCACCGCGTCTGCGCGTCCCGTAATCTTCCCGTGTAACGCCGCGCAAACTCAGTATCGGACCTGTAAGCAATTGGCTTATTAACCAGTTAGCGGATAAGTCGGCCTGCAATACACACCTTCTGATCGCCTTCGGAACGAAGGTAAATGATACGGTTACTCGCACCTGAATGTCATCAAATTTATGATACGCTCAACCCGGTGGAAGAGGTCTCAAACATGAAACGATTTACACTTGCTCTGCTATTTACCTGCCTGATTGCTCTGAATGCGTTCTCTCAGACGACGTCCGCAATCTCCGGACGCGTCGCGGATCCCGGCGGCGGTGCCATTCCCGGAGCCCAGGTCCAGGTGACCAACACCGATACCAATGCCGTGCGCACCCTCCAGACCGGTCCGGACGGCGCTTACAACTTTCCGTCCCTCGTCATCGGACCCTACAAGCTCGAAGTCAAGAAAGACGGCTTTCAAACCTACGTCCAGTCCGGCATCGTTCTCCAGTTGAACGTGAACCCTTCCGTCAACGTGGAAATGAAGCTCGGCAACGTCACGCAATCCGTCGAAGTCCAGGCCGATGCCGCCATGGTCGAGACCCAGAGCACCGGTGTCGGCCAGGTGATTCAGCCCGAACAGGTGGTTGACCTCCCCCTCAATGGGCGCCAGGCGACGCAGCTGATCGCCCTCTCCGGCGCAGCAGTCGTCAGCGGTGCAGGTGGCACCGTGAATACCCTTGACTACCCCAGCGCCGTCTCATTCTCCGTCGCCGGCAGTCAGGGCAATGAGACCAACTACCAGCTGGATGGCTCCCCCAACATGGATTACCGCACCAACGTCGGCGCGCCCATGCCCTTCCCCGACGCACTTCAGGAGTTTCGCGTCGAATCCAACTCGCTTCCAGCCAATTCCGGCAGCCGCCCCGGCGGCACCGTCGGCGGTGTCACCAAAGGCGGCACCAATAACATCCATGGCGATCTCTTCGAGTTCATGCGCAATGGCATCATGAATGCCGATTCCTTCCAGTTCGGCAATTCCTCCGGCGTCGTCAGCCCCGGCATTCAGGACAACCTCAAGCGCAATCAGTTCGGCGGCGTCATTGGCGGGCCCATCAAGAAGAACAAATTGTTCTTCTTCTACGGCCTTCAGGGAACGCAGGAACGTTCCCAGACCAACGGAACCAGAGGCGGCGTCCCCACGGCCGCTACGCTGTCCGGCGACTTCCGCGCGTGGCTGGCCCCGCCCTGCCAGGCCAATCAGGTATATCTGAATGACACGATCGCGTCGCCCATTTCCGGCAATCCGGCGCAGCAACTCACCACCGGCACCAAAAGCAACATCATCCTGCCACAGTGGCTCAACACTCCCTCGGCGAAAATCTCGGCGAAAATCGCAGCGATGCTGCCCACCCCTGTGGACGCCTGCGGTAACGTCTTCACGGTCAGCCACAACATTAACCGCGAATACCAGAACGTCGCCAAGGTCGATTGGCAGCGCTCCGCCAGCGAGTCGCTGTTCATCCGTTACTTCGTCGCCGACTATTCGCAGACCAACTATTTCGTGCCCGGCAATCTGCTCAGCAACACCGGCCCTGGCCTGGCCGACCGCGTCCAGAACGTCGTCATCGGAGATTCCCGAACCCTGAAGTCCAGTATGGTGAATTCGCTCACCATCAACTTTGGCCGCACCGCCACCGTGCGCACCGCCAATCCAGCCATTCCGAATCTTTGTTCGCTCGGCACTCTGGCCACCTGTCCCTTGCCCAACTACCTCTCATACTCCTTCTCAGCCCCTGGCTTCCTCGGTTATGACTACGAAAACGTTCATGGCATCGCGGAAAATCTCGGCTGGCAAATTCGGTCGCATCACCTCGAACTGGGTGCCGTCTTCCAGCACGTGCAGATGAACAACAACGGTCTCTTCCAGGTCAATCCCGGCCCCACCGTTTCCACCGGCAGCAGTTCCTACACTGGCCAAAGCGTTGCCGACTTCGTCACCGGCAATGTGGATGGCTACAGTCAGGGCAACGGCCAGATTGGCCGCGAAGGCCAGAACTACCCTGCGCTGTTTGTTCAGGACAACTGGAAAGTCGCACGTCGCTTCCAGCTCAATCTCGGCCTTCGCTGGGATCCCTACCTGCCGCAGCACACCAAATACGGCTACGCTTCCGATTTCAACATCACCGATTTTCTCGCCAACAAGAAAGGCACCGTCTATCCCAACGCACCCGCCGGCACCACTTTCCCGGGTGACCCGGGTTTCAACGGCACCTCAGACACCCGGAATCATCCGTGGCAATTCGCCCCCCGTATCGGTGTGGTTTGGGATCCGACCGGCTCCGGCAAAATGTCTGTACGCGCCGGCTACGGTTTGTCGTACAACACCGCGGTCCTCTGGAACGCCATGCATATCGTGCTGAATCCACCATGGGGCGGCACGCTCAGCTTCACACCTTCTCCCGTCAACGTGTCGTCTTCCGACCCGCTCGCGGGCGGCGGCATCGCAAACCCCTTCTACGGCTACCCGGGAGGCAATCCCTTCCCCACGCCGGGAAATCCGCCCTCGTCGTTTGCGTTCCCCGTCAACGGAACCTACGTTTTTGAAGACCGAAACATCGTGCCTTCGCACACGCAGTCCTGGAACGTTTCCATCCAGCGGCAGATCACCCGCAACTGGCTGGCCTCTGCCACATATATCGGCAATAAATCGAACAATATGTGGCTGGGCGTCAGCCAGAACCCCGCCACTGTCATCACCGCCGGCATGACCGCTCCGGGCATTGTGAGCACTGCGGCCATGACCGGAATCACCGGTGCCTGCACCCTGCTCTACGGCACGCAGACCGTCACGTTCCCCACCTGCAACGCCTCCTCTACCGTAACCGTCAGTGGCGTATCAAACCAAAAGGCACGCGGCGCTCTCAATCTTGCCAACCCGACCTCCGGTCCCTTATTCGCCGGCGGCAACGTCTTTGAAAGCGCCATGGGTTATGCCAATTACAACGGCCTCCTGCTCTCCCTCCAGCATCGCCTCAGCCACGGCTTCTCCGTACTCTCCAACTACACCTGGTCGCATTGCACTGACCTTGGCGAAGGCGGTCAGGACATTGGCAACAACTTCTCCAACCCCAACAATCCCCGGATGGACTTCGGCAACTGCGGTCAGGATCGCCGCCAGCTCCTCAACATCTCGGTGGTTGCGCAAACGCCCAAACTCAGCAATCCGTGGATGGAACGCCTCCTCGGCGGCTGGAGCGCCTCCACCATTTACACCGCTGCCACCGGCTCTCCCTTCAATGTCGCCGATGGTTCCGATATCTCCCTCACCGGCGTGAACAGTGACCGTCCCAATATCGTGGGAGACCCCTGGACCGCCGGCACCGTCTCCGCGAATTCCGCCTGCGTGGCACCTGCCGAACTCCGCACGCTCGGCCACTGGTACAACAACTGCGCCTTCGTCAAACAGGCCTCCGGCACCTACGGCAATGGCGGTCGTAACAATATGACCGGCCCCGGCCGCTGGAACGTGGATGCCGCCATCTGGCGAACCTTCCGTATCGCGGAAAAGTATAAGTTCGACTTCCGCGGCGAAGGCTTCAACGTCCTGAACCACGCCAACTGGGGTAACCCGTCAGCCAGCCTCAATACCGGCGTTCCCGGCCAGATCACCACGGCTTCGAACACCGCCCGTATACTTCAGGTCGCCCTGAAACTCACGTTCTGAGTCTCTCCGTACCAACGTCCCCGGGGTCCACCAGTGGCTCCCGGGGACGTTACTTCACCCGCAACTACTCAATCGATACCGTTACCTTCCTTGCCCGCCCCCTCCCAGTGGTGATAGTCTCATCCTTGAATAACTAGCCTTGCCCATATCGGGTCTGCCGGATTCTGAGGTTCTAATTTAATGAAAATCCTTCGTGTACCAGTTCTGATCGCTTCCGCCTTGCCGCTCCTGTTTGCGCAGTCCGGCGATTGGCCCAATATCGGCAATGATCCGGGCGGCATGCGCTACTCCACGCTGAAACAGATCACCCCCGCCAACGTCAGCAAACTCGTTCGCGCCTGGACGTATGACATGGGTGAACCCGGCGGCGGCTTTCGCGGCACCGAAGCCACCCCGATCGTCGTCGGCGGCATCATGTACTTCTCCACCCCCGGCGGTAAAGAAGTCGCACTCGACGCCGCCACCGGCAAAGAAGTCTGGAAGTATGACCTCAAGGAAGTCACTGCCACCGGCCGTGGTGCCAAGTACGGCGTCTCTTACTGGCCCGGCGACGGCAAAATGGCGCCCCGCGTGGTCGTCGCCACCACCGACGGCCTCCTGATTCAACTCGATGCCAAAACCGGCAAACTCTACAAAGAAGTCGGCGATAACGGCATTGTCGATCTCAAAGTCGGCATGGTGGAAAAATACGGCGGCGGCTACACCCCGGGTTCCACCCCCGCCATCTACAAAAATTTGGCCATCATTTCCCCCACTACCGGCGAACAGGGCCGCTACGGCATCGCCGGCGACCCCCGAGCCTTTGACCTCCAGACCGGCAAGGAAGTCTGGCGCTTCCACACCGTCCCGCAGCCCGGCGAACCAGGCTTTCCCTCCTGGGGAGTTGACGGCTGGCAGGACCGCCGCGGTCCCGGTGCCTGGGTTCCCATGACCGTCGATACCGCCAACGGCCTCATCTTCGTTCCGCTCGGTAATGCCACCGACCAGAACTACGGCGGCAGCCGCCCCGGTCCAAATCTCTACGCCACCAGCCTGGTCGCGCTCGACGCCAATACCGGCAAGATGAAATGGTATTACCAGACCACCCACCACGACATCTACGACTGGGACGTGAACGCACCACCCACTCTGATTGAAGTCACGAAAGACGGCAAAAAGATTCCCGCCGTCGCGCAGTCCACCAAACTGGGTTTCCTGTTCATCCTGGACCTCCTGACAGGCAAAGCCGTTTGGGGCGACGAAGAGCGCCCCGTACCCGATACCGACGCCCCGGGCGACCACGCCTCTCCCACCCAGCCCTTCCCCCTCAAGCCCGAGCCCATTTCGCGCATCAGCATGACCCGCGAAGAAGTCAGCAAGATCTCGCCCGAGACGGAAAAGACCTGCAAAGCCCAGTACGATAAGGCTGTCCAGATGGGTCCCTACACCCCGTATGGCATGATGCCGAGCCTGGTATTCCCCAGTTCGGAAGGCGGCGGCAGTTGGTCGGGCGCGTCCTTCGATCCCGGCCTCGGCTACGTCTTTGTAAACACCCGCAGTCTGGGCACCATGGCCAAACTGAATCCCACCACTTCCTCCGGACTTCTGCCGTCCTACGCGAAACAGAAGATTCCGTTTGAAGACGCGGCCGGCTATCCGTGCAGCGCTCCGCCATGGGGCGAACTGATGGCGGTCAGCGCGACAACAGGCGATATCGTCTGGCGCGTCCCGCTCGGCGAATACAAAGAACTGACGGCGAAAGGTGTGCCGAAGACCGGTACACCGAACGCGGGCGGCCCCATTATCACCGCCGGCGGTGTGCTCTTCATCGGTGCCACAGCCGACCTCATGTTCCGCGCCTTCGACCCAAAAACCGGCAAAGAACTCTGGTCGACGCAACTCGAAAACAGCGCCGTCAACACGCCGATCACTTATTCCGCCGGCACCGCTTCGAAGCAGTACGTCGCGGTCTGGGCAGGTGGTGGCCTGGGCGATTTCAAGACCTCAGCCCCCGGCCAGAAGACGAATCTGATCGTGGCCTACTCGCTGCCGTAAGCAGCTGCCTCAGAAGACAGCAAGACAAAAAAGACCAGCCGCGCAACCGGCTGGTCTTTTTTGCGTGTATCGAATTTCGCGGACGTTCAGCTTGCGAACACTTTCATGTGTCGCGGTACGATGCTGACGAAATCGCCCACCTGCAGGTGCAGTTCCCGGTAGTGTTCCCGCGTAATCTCCGCTTCAATCACCACGCCAGAGTCTTCCCGGCGCAGTTCCACTCGCACCACTCCCCCTGCGGCTCCAACGTACAGCACCTTAGAGAGGACTGCCGCCGGATTCAGGTTGGTGTCGCGCGAGATCTCAATATCGTGCGGACGTACATAGCTGCCATTGAACAACGTCACATCCCCCAGAAATTCGTAGACAAACGAATTCGCCGGGTTATCGTAGACATCCGCCGGTGCCCCGGTCTGCTCAATCCGGCCGTGGTTCATGATCGCCACCCGGTCCGCCACCTCAAGCGCTTCTTCCTGATCGTGCGTCACAAAAACGCTGGCGACGTGCAGCGTGTCGTGCAGATGCCGCAGCCAGCGCCGAAGCTCCTTCCTCACTCGCGCGTCCAGTGCGCCGAAAGGCTCATCCAGCAGCAGCACCTTTGGCTCCACCGCCAGTGCCCGCGCCAACGCCACCCGTTGCCGCTGGCCGCCGGAGAGTTGGCTCGGAAACCGATCGCCCAGCGGTGTGAGCTGAATCAACTCCAGCAGCTTGCCTACCTTTTCGCGAATCGCGTGTTCGTTCGGTCGCGTTTCCCTTGGCCGCACACGCAACCCAAATGCGATGTTTTCGAAGACAGTCATATGCCGGAAAAGCGCATAATGCTGGAACACGAACCCTACCTGACGGTCGCGCGCGGCGGACTTTGTCGCGTCCTCATCGTTCAGCCGGATCGTCCCGCTGTCCGGCAGTTCCAGTCCGGCGATAATTCGCAGCAACGAAGTCTTGCCGGAGCCCGAAGGTCCCAGCAGAGCGAACAGTTCACCGTCCTCCACGCGAAGATTCACGTCCTTCAGCACCTCAAAAGATCCGAAAGATTTGTGAATATTGTTGACTTCGATACTCATCCGTTGTCCTCCCGCGTCTTCCACTCCAGGAACTTCTTCAAAGCCAGTGTCACCACCGCCACCACACTGAGCAGCGAGGCCACCGCAAACGCGGCCGTGTAATTGTATTCGTTATAGAGAATTTCCACGTGCAGTGGAATCGTATTGGTCGCCCCGCGAATGTGGCCGGACACCACCGACACAGCCCCGAACTCGCCCAACGCGCGGGCCGTGCAGAGCACCACACCATACAGCAGGCCCCACTTGATGTTCGGCAGCGTCACCCGGCGAAACATCTGCCACGCGGTCGCACCAAGCACGATTGCCGCTTCTTCTTCATCCGAGCCCTGCGACTGCATCAGCGGAATCAGTTCACGCGCCACAAAAGGAAACGTGACAAACACAGTCGCAAGCACGATGCCCGGCACCGCGAAAATGATCTGCACGTCGCGATCCGCCAGCCAGGCTCCGAACCAACCCTGCGCCCCAAAGACCAGCACGAAAATCAGGCCCGAAACCACGGGTGAGACGCCAAATGGAATATCGATCAGGGTAAGCAGCAGGTTCCGCCCTTTAAATTGAAACCGCGCAATGGTCCACGCCGCGGTAAGCCCGAAAAACAGGTTCAGCGGCACGGAAATGCCCGTGACCATCAGCGACAGCATGATAGCGGAACGCGCGTTTTCTTCGGTCACCGCAGCCTGCCATACCTGCCAACCCTTATCGAAAGCCTGGATGAAGACGGCGGCCAGCGGCAGAACAATAAACAGCAGAGTCAACCCGAGCGCCAGCCCGATCAGGCTCCTCCGCAGCCACGTCGGCTCCGCGCGCAGTACGCGTGTGCGACTGGTCGTGATCATGACAGTTTCGTTTCCATGAAACGGCGCGACCTTCCCTGGATTGCGTTAATCCCAAAGAGCATCAGGAAAGAAGCAAGCAGCATCGCCACCGCAATGGCTGCGGCTCCCGCATAGTCGTATTGCTCCAGCTTCGCGATGATCAGCAGTGGTGCGATCTCAGTCTTCATCGGAAGATTTCCGGAGATGAAGACCACTGACCCGTATTCACCCAGCCCCCGTGCAAAAGCCAGCGCAAAGCCAGTCAGCAGCGCCGGACGAAAAGCTGGCAGCAGCACCAGCCGGAAGACCTGCCAACGGCTGGCCCCCAGACTGGACGCAGCTTCCTCGATTTCATGATCGGCGTCTTCAAGGACCGGCTGCACGCTGCGGACCACGAACGGCAGCCCAATGAAGATCAGTGCAATGGTGATCCCCAGCGGCGTGAATGCCACTTTGATGCCAAGCGGCTCAAGATATCGCCCCAGCCACCCGTTTGGCGCGTAGATGCTCGTGAGAGAAATGCCGGCCACCGCGGTGGGCAGCGCGAAGGGAATATCCACCAGAGCGTCCATCGCAGCTCGCCCCGGAAATTTGTAACGCGTCAGCGCCCACGCGATCAGGAAGCCGATCACGACACTGGCCACTGCCGCCGCGAAGGAAGCCCCGAAGGTCACCTTATAAGCGGCAACCACCCGGGGCGACGAAATGGTGTCCCAGATCTTCGACCATCCCGCCGTCGCCGCCTTCAGAAAGACCGCGCTCAGCGGAATGAGAACGATCAGCGTCAGATAGAGCACACTGTAACTGAAGGCAGGCCAGAACCCCGGCAGAATGCCGGGGCGTTTGAACCAGGTACTCTTGGATGATCCTGCCACGCTATTTCGCCTGGTAAATCTGGTCGAATACCCCGCCGTCATCGAAGTGTTTCTTCTGCGCCTTCTGCCAGCCACCGAAGACCTGATCGATCGTGAACAACGTCAGCTTCGGGAATGAGGACGCATACTTTGCAGCAGCCTTTTCGTTGCGCGGACGATAGTAATTGCGAGCGGCGATCTCCTGCCCCTCGTCCGTATACAGATAGTCGAGGTATGCTTTCGCCACTTCCGTGGTCCCGTGTTTCGCTGCGTACTTATCCACTACCGCCACGGGAGGCTCAGCCAGAATGCTCTCGGTCGGATACACGATCTCGAACTTATCCGCGCCGAACTCCTTCAGCCCCAGATGCGCTTCGTTTTCCCATGAGAGCAGAACGTCGCCAATGCCGCGCTGCGCGAATGTCGTTGTGGAACCGCGCGCGCCGGAATCGAGCACCGGAACGTTCTTGAACAACCGGGTCACGAAGTCCTTCGACTTCGCCTCGTCGTTATTGTTGTGGCGGAGAGCATAGCCCCAGGCCGCCAGATAACTCCAGCGCGCCCCACCGGAAGTCTTGGGATTCGGTGTGATCACGCCAACACCCGGACGAACCAGATCGTTCCAATCCTTAATCTGCTTCGGATTCCCCTTGCGCACCAGAAAGATGATGGTGGAAGTGTACGGCGTGCTGTTGTTCGGCAGGCGCGTCTGCCAGTTGGCGGGCAGCAGCTTCGCTTTCTCCGAGATGGCATCAATGTCATAGGAAAGCGCCAGCGTCACAATGTCGGCCTGAAGTCCGTCAATGACAGATCGGGCCTGTTTGCCCGATCCACCATGCGACTGGTTCACAGTGACATCGACACCAGTCTTGCCTTTCCAGTACCTTGCGAAAGCCGCGTTGAAGTCCTGGTAAAGTTCGCGAGTGGGGTCGTAAGAAACGTTGAGCAGTTTCACCGGCCCGGCCGCGAATAGCGCGGAGGCGAGCAGCGAACTCAACATGACGGAAAGTATTCGTTTCATTTGTGGTCTCCTCAATGTGGGTTACGGGTTGGTCTCTAGATGAAGTTGATCTGGAAACGGACGGTGACCACCTTCTCCTCAGTCCTGTTGCCGCCAACCGCCAATGCAGCGCCGCCTCCAAAATTGGTCTTGCCGTAGTCGGCTGTAATTCTCACCAGCCGATTCAGGAACCAGTTCACGCCCCCCACCCATTCGTGCGCCTCGCGGGCAGCGGTGGTCGGAGAAGCGAAACCGTCGTTGTAGAGGGCATGATCGGCCCAGAAACGACCGGTGCGAAGCGAGACTTCCCAGGCGCCCCAGGCGTTGTGTTTCGGGTCGAACGATCTCTTCGGAGTCGGGCTTCCAAACGACTTCTTTTCGCCGGTCAGGATGTAACTGAGCTCCACGTTGTAGGCGCGGAATGAAACGTCCGTGCGGAAGGTTCCTTTTTGCAGTCCTTCTTCGTTGACGCTGTAATCCGAGAGCAGACCGAAGCCGCCCAGATAGTAATAGAGCTGCGGCTGGAGGCGAGTGCGGTGGCCCGCTTCGGTAACGCCGGAAGCGAAGGTAAGAAAAGAATTCTGGCCGAACGTCTTGAAGTTGGGTAAGGCCTGGCCGTCCACATTACCTCCGGAAGCACCAATGCCCACGCCGAGACCGTGCAACGGATTCTTTGTGTCCGGCTGAAAAGGCGTCAGGAAAATTCGCCCCGCGTAATCTCTGTGATTGCTGGCTGCGGTATCGGCCAGCGATCCGTCGGGAACGCCGTTGAAAATGCCGACGGCGTAAGTCGCACGGCCCTTCACCAAATCGCCCGCAAGCTGAAAGCCGATATCCCGCTGGGGGACAAGCAACGTCGGCAGCCCGCGCTCCACAAAGGTGGTGTCGTCATCCACCTGAAGACGTTCCAGCCCGACCGGCGGCTTGAACTTACCCACGCGTAGTTTCGCTCTGCTGAAGTACTTCAGTTCCACGTAAGCGTCGTAAATCAGGGTTGTTCCCAGCCCAAAGTCAGGCCGGAAGAAGTAATCGACATTGTGATAAACAGTGCCGGAAAAAGTGGGTCGGATTCGGCGCAGCACGGTCGTATCTGTCAGAGACCCGCTTCCCGCCCCAAAAAAGGAGCGGTTATCCACCTGAAGGTCAGCGCCAATCTTCAGGGTGAAGTCACCGTCATTGGACTTAATGGTGAACCCGCCGGTATCCGCAGTTACGGATGCGGCCGTTTTCGCTTTCTCGGCGGCGGCTTCGTCGGCAAGTTCTTTCGTGCGGGCTGTTACTTTCTGCTGTTGCTCCAGTTCGTCGAGACGCTGACGGAGCTGATTGATTTCCTGCTGGGTACTGGTTGCGGATGTCGCTTGCACAGGCTGAGCCTGGGCCAGCCCGCTGGCGAAGGCCAGACCGAGCAGGATAAAGGACGTTGTCTTCTTATGAAGCATGATTCGGATGACTCCAGATCTTGGGTAATACTCTGACCGGCTCCATGGATGGGGCCGGAGGGCTGCGGAACAGTAACTGAGGGAGTCTAGCGAGCGGCGAATTCGTTGGCGGGAAGAGCTTAGCGATGCAGAACGCGCCCGGTCAGCAACCGAATTCGCGTGGTACACATCAGAGGCATGGTTTCAAAGTACTGTGAATACGAGGCTTGCCGGTTTCTTGGAGATAGCTGATGCATATATACCCTAATGCCTATAGGAATTAGTATATAACCTACCCGACGCCCCGTCAAGGCATTTGTTTAATCTTGATCGACAATAGGGTGTATGGCCCGCAATTTGGCCGCCCAAAGCTTGGGCCGACAGCACATCGGCAAGGACGACGAAATCGTGGTCTCCACCCTTGATGTCGACATCACTTCCGTCCCGCGCGAACGACCGCCAGAATGCTCAGGGAAAAGCGGCGCTATACTTCAATCATGAGATTTCGAGTGGTCCTGGAATACGATCCCGAAACAAAGAGTTTCTCTGCCGTTTGCCCCGAATTGCCGGGCTGCACATCGGCTGGCGACACCGAAGAAGAGGCCGAACGCGGGATCGACGAAGCAATCCGGCTCTATCTCTCGCCATCGGATCTCCATTTGCCGCCAACCGCCAGGCTGGTTGAGGTAACGGTTGGGTGAACGCGGGACTCCTCGCCTGTCGGCTGACCAGGTGATCTCAATCCTCCGTCTTCGGGGATTCATACTTTCAGGTTCGAGCGGCAGCCATCAGAAATGGCGTAATCCGAGCACGACGAAACAGGTGATCGTGCCTTACCACCGTGGACGAATTCTTCCTTTAGGTACGATGCGGTCGATCATCGAAGGCAGCGGAATCGATGTTGCCCATTGGGCCGATTAGCCGCTGCACGAACGCAAAAACACGGGTACCGGCCTCCGCACCGGTACCCGCCTCACTCACCATCCTCCGTTGTAAACTACTTCCTCGCCGTCTGAGGATCTTCTGCCAAAAGCGCCTCCACCCTCGCCACGAATTCATTCTGAGCCGCTTCGGCGTGGAAAGCAGCGTCCGCCCCTCGCTGGCGCTTTACAATACCTGCGCGGATGTCGATGCGTTGATTGCAGTGTTGCGGCGGCTGACCAGCGCCCGGTCGCGCTTCTGAATCTGGGCGGAGATTTCAGGAACCGGCTGCAACGCCGGCTCCCGGCTTCCCGTTACCATGGCCGCTCAGTTAGCGAATACCTTCATGTGGGGTGGCAAGATGGGCGATGTAGGCCTGAACAGCCGGGGACCGTGCCTGCTAACTGATTTGCGGTGCTTCTACCGGTCGGACGCCCAAATTACAAGGCGCACATCGAGTGCGCCCGGTCATGAAATGATGCCCTTACGCACCGCATACAGAATTAACTCCGCAACGCTGTGCAGATTCAGCTTCTCCTGCAGATTCCGCCGATGCGTCTCCACGGTAAACAGACTCAGGTTCAGCAGAGCCGCAATGTCCTTATTCGATTTGCCTTCCGCCAGCGATTGCAGAATCTCCCGTTCCCGGGCCGTCAGCAGCTCATAGCTATCCGTCATACCGCGCACGCGCATTTCGCGCACATAGTCTTCCATGAGAACGCGGCTGACTTCCGCGCTGAAGAACGCCCGTCCCTGGTGCACTGCGTGAATCGAGTCGATCAGATCTCCTTCGGCGGAGTTCTTCACCAGATATCCTTTCGCGCCGGCAGCCAGCGCCCGCAGCACATATCCTTCGTCGGAATGCATGCTCAGCATGACGATCGCCGTGCCCGGTAACGCGTCGCTGATGCGTTTCGCGGCCTCCGTCCCGCTCATATGCGGCATGGAAACGTCGAGCACCGCAACATCCGGGCGATGCTCTATCGCCAGTTCCACGGCCTTCCGTCCATCGGAAGCCTCGGCCACTACGGCGAACCCGTGCTGGCTTTCGAGCAGCATGCGAAGGCCGCGCCGCATCACGTTGTGATCGTCCGCCAGCAGAATGCGAATCTGTTTCATCCGATCGGCAACTCCACCAGGACCGTTGTGCCGCTTCCGGCCCCGGACTGAATCCGAAGTTTGCCGCCAAGATGACTCACCCGCTCCTCCATCCCGATCAGCCCCAGCCCTCTGGATTGTGCCGCGTCGAAGCCTCTCCCATCGTCCCCGATAGATAGTGTCAGCCAGCCTGTCTTCTGCGCGACAACGATTCGGACGCGGGTCGCCCCGGAATGGCGTGAGCAGTTGTGCAGCGCCTCCTGTACCACACGATAGATGCAGGTCTTGTATCCGTCCGCCAGATCGTCGGAAACAGAATCCGTCTCCACCGTCACATCCATGCCGGTCAGTTTAGACGTTTCACGTGCCTGCCAGCGCAGGGCCGCTACCAACCCAAGATCGTCCAGCATGGAAGGCCGCAGCAACAGTGACATATTCCGAATCCCGCGCACTGTGTTCTCCACCAGGCCGCGCACAACTTCAATTCGATGCCGCGAATGCTCGGCCGGGCTGCCCTCCAGTCCACCGGAGAGGTTCCGCAACTCCACCAGCGCGGCCGAGAGCGTCTGCCCCACTTCGTCATGCAGTTCCCGCGAGAGCGCGCGTCGCTCCGCCTCCTGTGCCTCAACCAGGCGAGCCGAAAGGTTCGTCAACTGTTCCCGCGCTTCGGCGACCTCCTGGTAGCGGCCCTGTGCATGCTCCTCCAGTTTCAGGATCTTGCGCGTGCTAAACCACGCCATGCCTGCTCCGAGTGCCAGCGTGGCGAACAGACTGAGCGCCAATCGCGTCTGGAAGTCTACCAGCAAGCCCACCACGCGTTCATTTCCGGTATTCAGTTGCTGTTCGTTGATATCCGCGATGCGTCCCGCGATTTCCAGCGTCGCCGTGCGGCGGGGAAAAACAGTGTCACGCAGAAAAGCATAGCCGTCCGCGTGTCGTTTGCCGGCATCCCAGTTCAGGACGGGCTGAATCACTTCCCAATATCCCGCCAATTCCGTCTTCAGCGCGCCCGCATCGATCTGCCCATTGTAGGCAGCCAGTGCCGCTTCCATCTCACTTCTCACCTGCTCCAGACTCGCGCGGTAAGCCTCTGCGCGGTCAGCGTCCGGATCCAGCAGATAATCCCGAACGTACGTGCCGGATAGATAAAGTTTTGACCGGATATCATTCAGCAGATGATTCCGCAGCAGGAACTGCGTCCGGATCTGGTCGTCTTCCACCCTGATCTGCCGCAACACCCGCAGCGCATCCGCGCCCGCCAGCGCCACAATGATCAGCAAGCCGCCAAAACCTAACGCCAGCGTGACGCGGCTTCCAGGCAGCAGTTTTTCGAATCGCTGTTTGGCCGCACCAGGCATCGTTATGACAACTCTACCGCCTCTTGACCGGCTTCGGCATCAGGATTCCGGCAAAGAGACGGAAAATACCAGCCATCTGGTATGGAATGCCGTCCTCAGAAACTCTACAGTCGAATGAGATGCCGCAACAGCAACGAACGTTATCCGCCGCGGACTTGTCGAAACTCGGCGCGCTCGATACCTGCAGCGTCTCGAATGCCATCGAACGGCTCAGCGTCCGGCCCCGCAATGAAGGTTTTGTTCACGGTGCGCTTGAGTGCCGGTTTCCATACTTGTCGCCTATGGTCGGCTACGCCGCCACCGCCCGGATTCGAACCTCCGAAGCGCCCATGGATGGCACCGCTTGCTATTACGACCGCATGGATTGGTGGACCTACGTAACGTCCATACCCGGACCACGGGTCATGGTTCTTGAAGACGTGGACGAACGGCCAGGCTTTGGCGCCTTCGTCGGGGAGATCCATGCCGCCATTGGCCAGGCTTTGCACTGCGCGGGGTGCGTTACGAACGGCGCGGTTCGCGACCTTCCGGCGGTCGGGGCGCGCGGCTTTCAACTCTTCTCCGGTAGTGTCGCCGTATCCCATGCCTACGCCCATATCGTGGAATTCGGGCAGCCAGTCGAAATTGGCGGCACCAGATTTCATTCCGGAGACCTGATCCATGGCGATTGCCATGGCGTCCAGCGGATCCCGTCGGAGATCGCCGACGAGGTTCCTGGAGAGGTCTTCCGAATGCGGGTTGCCGAACGCGAACTGATCGATTTCTGCGTGTCACCCCGATTCTCGCTGGACGGTCTCGCGCAGCGCTTTCGGCGGGAGAACGGCCAATGAGACGCAGCGCCACCGTGGGAGCCATCGCCATCGTCGGGGCCCTCCTGACTTCCTGTGCTACCGAAAAAGCTCAAAACGCCGCCTCGTCTGCCGCCCACACTGAAGTCTCGGTTGGGGTGATCCGCGTTGGCCACAAAGACCTGGGACGTACCCTCACGCTTTCCTCCGAACTGGTGCCCTTCCAGGAAATCGACGTTTATGCCAAAGAGTCGGGCTACGTCAGGGAACTAAACGTCGACTACGGCACCCGCGTACAGGCGAATCAGACTCTCGCGACCCTGGAGATTCCCGAACTGCAATCACAACTGAAGCAGGACGACGCGGCCATTCGCAACGCCTCCGATGAGATTACCCATGCCGAAAACGAACTGGCCCGCGTCGAAGCCGGGCATAAGGTTATCCAGTTACAGTTCGAACGCCTGAACGGCGTGGCAAAGTCAAAGCCCGGCCTGGTCGCGCAGCAGGAAGTGGACGATTCGGAAGGCAAGGCGCTTTCTTCCGCCGCCCAGGTGGAATCGGCAAAATCGAATCTGCAATCCGCGCGAAGCCTGCTGGTGGCGGCGGAGGCGAGACGGGAGCACGATCAGGTACTTTTCGATTACACGAAAATCACCGCGCCTTTTGCGGGCATCGTCACGCGACGCTACGCCAATTTCGGCACCCTCCTGCAGGCCGGCACCAACTCCAGTACCCAGGCCATGCCTCTGGTCCGCCTTTCCCAGGACGACAAATTTCGCCTCGTAATTCCCGTACCGGAATCCGCCGTGCGCTTCATTCACATCGGAGCTCCGGTGAATGTCGTGGTGCCGTCGCTAAATCGAACCTTCCCAGGGACCATAGCGCGTTTCTCAGTCGATGTGACGCAGGATACGCGCACCATGCACACGGAAGTCGACGTTCTCAATACGAACCTGCTGCTGCTTCCCGGGCTCTATGCCGAGGCCACCGTCACCCTCGAACGAAAACCAAATGCCGTCTTCGTGCCGCTCCAGGCTCTGAGTCAGCAAAACGGTACCGCCAGTGTCGATGTGGTGGATGCTGCCGGTAAGCTCGAGATCCGCAAAGTGGTAACTGGAATTCAAACTGCCACGGACGCGGAAATTGTCTCGGGGCTCGCGGAAGGCGAGACGGTAGTCGTCAGCGACCGCAGCAGTCTGAAGGCGGGCGAGACCGTTCGAACCAAACTGACCGAACTGATTCAGTATCAGGCACCGGGAGAGGCGAAGTAGTGTCCCGCTTCTCCATTCGCAATCCGTACTTTATTGTTGTCATCTGCCTTGCGCTCGCGGTGATCGGCGTTCTCAGTGTGGCGCGCATGCCAGTCGATCTCTTTCCCGAAATCAACATGCCGGAAGTTGTAGTGGCCACGTTCTACACCGGCATGCCGCCCGAAGATATCGAGACCGATATCACGAATCCTCTGGAACGCTTCTTCACGCTCGCTTCCGGCATTGACCATATGGAATCCCGTTCCCTGTTGGGCGTGAGCATGATCAAGGTCTTCTTCCAGCCCGGCACGAACGCCGACGCGGACGTGACCCAACTCTCCAATCTCGCGATGGCGGACCTCAAACGTCTGCCCCCAGGTACACTGCCCCCCGTAGTTCTCAAATTCGACGCCTCCAGTTTGCCCGTCTGTCTGGTCACTGTCAAAGGCGAGGGACTCAACGAAACCCAGTTGCAGGACCTGGCTCGCTTTCAGATCCGCAACCAGATCGCTGTCGTAAAAGGTGCCGAAATTCCGGGAGTTTTCGGCGGCAAAGCCCGGCAGGCCATGATTTATGCGGATCCCTTCAGGCTTCTTTCGCGGCAGATGAGCCTGATGGACGTTGTCAGGGCAGTCAATGACAGCAATCTGATCATGCCCGCCGGTGACGTCAAGATCGGCCCCACCGATTATTACGTCTATGCCAACAGCCTGGTGGAAAACATCGCGGACCTCAACCAGTTGCCCATCAAGACCGTCGGCTCGAAATGGGTCACGGTCGGCGACATAGGAGAAGCCAAAGACTCCAGTCAGATGCAATACAACATGGTGCGCATCGACGGCCAGAAATCCGCCTACATTCCCATTATGAAGCAGGGCGGCGATACCAACACCGTGCAGGTGGTTGACGACGTCCGCGCCTTGATCGCGCATCTGTTCGACCTGCCCGCTCAGTTGAAAACCGCCATCGCCTTCGATCAATCTGTCTTTGTCAAGAACGCCCTGAGTACCGTCCTCCATGAAGGCGCAATCGGGCTGGCTTTAACGACCCTGATGATCCTGCTCTTCCTCGGCAGTATGAGAGCAACCCTTGCCGTCCTGCTGTCCATCCCTATTTCGGCGCTGGCCACTTTCGTAATTCTCTATATGTTTGGCAGCACGATTAACACCATGATTCTGGGTGGCATGGCACTGGCATTCTCGCGCGTGATCGATAACTCCGTGATCTCCCTTGAAAATATCTATCGTCATCTCGAAATGGGCTCTTCTCCCGAAATAGCAGCCGAAGCCGGTGGCTCGGAAGTGAACCTGGCGGTGCTCTCCGCCACGCTGGTCGGCGTGGTCGACTTCTTTCCGGTCCTTTTGCTCATTGGAGTCAGTCGCTTCCTCTTCTCATCTCTTGCGCTCTCGTTTTGCCTTTCCCTGCTGGCCTCGTTTGTTGTGGCTATGACGCTGATTCCCCTTTTCTGCGCGAAGTTTCTCAAGACGATGCACCACGGTCACGCTGGCGCGGCGACGGCACACAAATCCCTCGGAGGGCGTTTCAACGCCTGGTTTAACCGCGGTTTCAATAGGGTGCTGGATTTCTACGAACTCTGCGTGCGGCGCGCTCTGCGCTTCCCCAAACTGACCGTCGGGCTGCTGCTCGGTCTCTTCTGCGCCAGTTTGGCAATCTACCCGTTCCTCGGTCGTGCATTCTTTCCGCAAACGGACGCGGGTCAGTTCACCCTGAATATCAAAGTCCCAACCGGGAGCCGCATCGAAGTCACAGATCAGTACGTCGCCAGGATCGAAGACATGATCCGCCGCATTGTCCCCGCGTCCGATCTCAAAATGGTGGTCTCGAACATCGGCGTCGTGAACGACTTCTCCGCCCTCTATACGGCAAACGCAGGGGAATACACGGCAACCATTCAGGTGGCGCTCAACGAGGGCCACACCGTGGCAAGTCTGGTCTACATGGAACGCGTGAAAATCGCCCTGACTTCCGACTTCCCGGACGTCCGTGCCTTCTTCCAGAGCGGTTCCATGGTGGATGCGATTCTCAATTCCGGCATGCCCGCGCCCATCGACATCCAGGTCAGCGCACGGGATCTCCCGAAGACTTTCGGCATGGCGCAGGATCTCGCGCGTAAGATCCGCCAACTCCCCGGAGTAGGGCAGATCTATATTCCGCAGGATTTGAATTATCCCGCCGTGCGCCTCAATGTCGATCGCGTACACGCCGCGGAACTCGGCCTTTCGCAACGCGACATCGTCAACAACGTCATTACGGCGCTCAACTCCAGCACCATGATCGCTCCCAATTTCTGGGTGGACTACAAGACCGGCAATGATTACTTTCTGAGCGTGCAGTACGCGGAGCATGGCAAGGGTGCGATTCACGATCTTGTGGACCTGAAGCAGATCCCTCTTCGTTCCGCCAGTCTGAAAACCCCGACAACGCTCGATTCCGTCGTCAAACTGGAAGCCGTCCAGTCTCCTACTGAGATCGACCACTACCAGATTCAGCGTGTGGTCGATATCTACGTCACACCGTCAGGCGAAGACATGAGCAAACTCTCCACCGCGATTCGGAAAACTATCGCGGATGCCGGCCTGCCCGCCAACGTACGGGTCAATATGCGCGGCATGGTGGAAGGCATGGATGCATCCTTCCGGAGTTTCGCGTTGGGCTTCGGTATCTCCTTCGTCCTGCTCTTCCTGATTCTGGTGGCGCAGTTCCGCTCGTTCATTGACCCGTTTCTGATCCTGCTGGCCATCCCGATGGGTCTGATCGGGGTCCTGGTGATTCTGCCGCTGACGCACACGACGCTCAACGTGATGTCGTTGATGGGCATTCTGATGCTGATCGGTATTGCGGGTTCCAATAGCATCCTGATCGTGGATTTTGCCCACAAACTGGAAGGTCAGGGTATGGCGGTGGCCGACGCCGTCATTACCGCGTGCCGCGTTCGTCTGCGGCCAATTCTGATGACTTCACTGGCCACAATTTTCGGCATGATCCCCATGGCGATGAAGCTCGGCGAAGGTGGCGAACAGTACACCCCGATGGCGCGCGCCATTATCGGGGGCCTGACGTCGTCGGTCATGCTGACGGTGTTTATCGTACCCGCCGCTTATCTGCTGGTGTATCGGGGCAAGGAGAAGATCCGGCATGAGGCTTAACGGACCGGCGGCCTTCCTTCTTCTGCTTTTACCTTTTACTGCAGCGGCGCAGACGCCTTCGCGCCTGACGCTTCAGGAAGCCGAGGCAATTGCCCTTCGCAATCATCCCCAGATACAGGCCGTCCAGCATGTGGTCAATTACGCCAAACAACAGATTACAGAGACACGCTCCGCCTATTACCCGACCGTTACGGCGAACCTGACCGTCTCCGAAGCAAATCACCTGGCCCAGATCGGTGCGGGGGACCTCTCGGTGTCCCGTATGTACGACCGTCTGGGGCAGGGAATCGTCGCCCGGCAATTGATTACCGATTCCGGACGCACCGCGAGTCTGGTGGCGAGTTCGAAACTACAGGCGCAGGCTGCGGGGCAGGATTTGCAGGCGACGCGATACGACGTTCTGGCCCAGGTGAATCGCGCGTATTTCGAAGTGCTGCACGCGCAGGCGGTGGTGAAGGTGGCTACCCAAACCGTTGAAGCTCGTCGTCTGCTCAGCAATCAGGTTGCTGAATTAACGAAGAACCAGTTGAAGTCGCAACTCGACGCGAGTTTCGCGGAAGTCAATGTGTCGGCGGCAAGACTGTTACTGCTTCGCGCGCAAAGCGCGGTACAGCAAGCGAGGGCGGAACTCGGTCGCGCCATGGGATCTGATCAGCCCGCTAACTACGAATTGGCTGACGAACCGGTTCCGGCCGCTCTCCCGGTCGCTGCGGACGAACTGGTCGCACAGGCATTGGGCAATCGGCCTGAGTTGGCCGGACTTCGCCTCTCCCGCGACGCGGCATACAAATTCGCGGACGCGGAAAAAGATCTGTCCAAACCCACGGTCACCGCCATGGCGGTAGCGGGGCTTCTGCCTTACATCAACACGGCACCGAACTCACCCATTCCCGTGGAATACGAAGGCATCGCGGCGAATGTCAGCATTCCCGTTTTCAACGGCCACCTGTTCTCGGCACGCCGTGAGGCGGCCAACCAGCGCGCGCAGGAATCGGATGAGCGACTACGGGGTGAGCAACAACGAATATCCCGCGACGTTCGCGTGGCCTGGGCCAACGCAACCGACGCATGGCAACGGCTCGATGTTACTGCCCAGTTCGTGCGGCAGGCTGCCATGGGAGTGGATCTGGCACAGGGACGCTACGATCTCGGGCTGTCCTCGATCATCGAACTGACGCAGGCACAATTGAATCTCACTCAGGCCGAGATCGAAAGTCTCAACGCAAAATACGATTACCAGGCCCGGTACGCCGAACTCCAGTACACAATTGGCTCGCTCCGTTAAACCCCGGAGCAGAGACGCCGAATCGCGAACCGGAAGCCCCGAAGTCCGCTGAAATGCCGGCTCCCGTTTGCCTTACCTGTGTCCACCTGTGTGCAATTGTGGCCAGGCTCTAACGATCTTTCGGCCGCGACCGCTTCGCAAGAAAAAAAATACCCGCGAAAACCCCCAGCGCGGAAATCATCATCAGCAGGATGGCCTTATTAAACGCCGTGCCAAGCGATTCATCCTGCTCAACCGCCAACTTGCAAAGCGAACACTGCGCCCACGCGGGGACCGAGGCCAACAGCAACCCGAATGCCATCCTGACAGCTTTCATCAGTGCGTACCCAGCTGAAACAACCGAAACGCATCAGGAAATATTGCGAACATCAGACTCAGCACAAGGACCAGCGGCGGTAGCAGCGTCAACACGAACGTCACTCTCTCGCTCCCCAAATGCATAAACCAGTTCATGATCATACCCGCCTTCGCCAGAGACAGCAGCATCAGCACCAGCATCATCATGCCCGGCGTGAACACATGCTGGTAAGCCAGCACCAGTTCAATCCCGGTCAGACCCAACAGGTAGATCCAGATCCACGTGTATGTGCGATTGTGGGTTGTCATTTTGGCGATACCGACATCAGATAAATCAGCGGGAAAATGAACATCCAGACCAGATCCACAAAGTGCCAGTAGAGTCCGCAAACCTCCACATCCTCGTGGCTGCGCTTCCCGTTGCGTGTACCCAGCGCAATAACGCCCAGGTAAACCACGCCACTGAACACGTGGAACATGTGGAGCCCCGTCAGTCCGAAAAACGATGCGCCGAATAATGGCGATCCCCACGGATTACTCCACGGTCGAACGCCTTCGTCGATCAGGTGCAGCCATTCCCGCGCGTGCAGTACGAGGAACGCAACGCCGCCCAGAATAGTGAGCAGAATAAATTTCACCGCGGCCGCGCGATCCCCACGCTTCGATGCCGCGACCGCAAACGCCATCGTCAGGCTGGAAGTCAGCAGGCAAAATGTCATGAGGCTGGCGAAAGCAATCGACGGCCACATCGGGAACGGCGTGGGCCAGTTGCTGCTGGCGGTTCTTGCATACATGCAGGAAATCAGCAGCGAACCAAATGTCAACGAATCGGACACAAGGAACAGCCACATCCCCAGCTTTTTGTGCCCCACGGCATAGGGGGACCCGCCGCCGTTCCAGTTCTCCGATGCCAGACCGCTATTCATCATAAGAAAATCACCAGGAGCAGATAAAGCCACAGACCGCCCATGAAATGCCAGTAGAGAGAAGTCAATTCGAGCGTGGACCTCTTCATGCCCACCGCCGCCCAGGCCAGCGCCGTAACGCCTCCCAGGATGTGAATGCCGTGCAGACCGGCCAGCACGTAATAAAAAGATGTCTGCCGCCCGGTACTCAGATAAAGCCCTTCATCTGCAAGTTGGCGAAACACGCCAACTTGTCCGGCTAGAAATGCAACGCCGAGGACGAGAGTACCGATCAGCCACCCGCGCGATATTCCCCGCCGCGCTCGTTCCATCGCGTAACCACTGGCGAGCAGAACGGCGGCATTGATCCCAATCAGCGGGCTCAGGTGTACTTGCTTCCAAAGTGGGCCCAGCCCCTGACTCACGACGTAGGCACTCGTCAGCCCAATGAACATCATGGAGACAGCGGCAAGGCCCAGCATGACGCCTGTGCGATGCGTAATGGATGCACCAGGCCCTGAACCGCCATCTCTGCCCATATCCCTGGGAAGCGAAGCTCGCGGAGGCGGTGCGACGATGGTTGCCATGGCTATTCGCCGCCCTCCACTTCCTGCTCCGTCTGAAGGATAAAGTCAGCCTTGGCACCCGGCACGCTGAACTCGTACGGTCCGCGGTAAACCACCGGCTCCATATCTCCGAAGTTGTCGTGCGGAGGCGGCGATGGAATCACCCATTCGAGTGTGGTCGCTTCCCAGGCATTGTCCGGCGCGCGCTTCCCCCAGCGCATGCTCCGGAAGATATTGAACAGCAGGATCAGTTGTGCGGCGCCAACAACAAACGCCGCCCATGAGATGTGGATCGTCAATGGCTGCAACTTACTCAGGTACGCAAATTCCGTAAATTGCGCATACCGGCGCGGCGCACCGGCCATCCCAAGGAAGTGCATGGGAATGAAGATTGAATACACACCCGTGATCGTGATCCAGAAGTGCACCTTGCCAAGCGTCTCGCTCATATAGCGCCCGAACATCTTCGGGAACCAGAAATGCAGAGCCGCGAAAATGGAGAACACGGCGGCCAGTCCCATGATGATGTGGAAATGCGCCACCACAAAATACGTATCGTGGAAGTATACGTCAATGGCCGGCTGAGCCAGCAGCAAACCGGTGACTCCACCCGTCACGAAGAACGAAACGAAACCCAACGCGTAGAGCATCGACGCCGTACACCGGATGTGACCGCCCCACAAAGTGGCCAGCCAGTTAAATACCTTAATAGCCGAAGGCACGCCCACTGTGAGAGTCAGTACCGAAAACACCATGCCCACCAGCGGACTCATGCCGCTCGCAAACATGTGATGACCCCACACAATGAAGCCGATAAAGCCGATCGCGAAGATCGCCGCGACCATGGCTTTATAAGCGAAAATCGGCTTGCGCGAAAACGTGGAGATGATGTGCGACGTAATGCCCATGCCCGGAAGAATGATGATGTAAACCTCGGGATGGCCGAAAAACCAGAACAGATGTTGCCACAGGATCGGTGACCCGCCGCTGTTGGTCATGACCTTGCCGCTGACCACCATGCCGGATGCGAGAAAAAAGCTGGTGCCTGCCAGCCGATCCAGCAACAACAAAATCCCACCGCCCAGCAAAACCGGAAACGCCAGCAACGCAACCGTAGAGGCCGTGAACCACGCCCACACGGTAAGTGGCATTCGCATCAGGCTCATCCCCGCCGCCCGCATATTCAGCGTGGTCGTGATGAAGTTGAGTGCCGTCAATAGCGACGCCAGACAGAAAATCGCGATGCTGGCGATCCACAGCGTTTGCCCGGCACCCAGACCAGGACCCGCAATCTTCCCCAGCGCACTCAGCGGCGGATACGCAGTCCACCCGGAAATCGGTGCCCCACCTTCCACAAACATCGACGCCATCAGCACCATCAGCGCCACCACGGTTGTCCAGTACGACAACATGTTCAGTACCGGAAACGCCATATCCCGCGCGCCAATCTGAATCGGCAGAATGTAGTTACCGAAGCCCGAGAGCGGCACCGTGGTCAGCAGGAAGAACACCATGATCGTGCCGTGAATCGTGAGCACGGCAAGATAGAACTCAGGCGACATCACTCCGCCCGGAAAGCCCGTGGGGAAGATGTGTTCGAGTAGCGGAAATTGCGAACCAGGCCACGCCAGCCGCAGCCGCATCATCATGGAAAGCGCGGTGCCCAGGATCGCGGAAAACAATCCGAGAAAAATGTACTGAATGCCGATCACCTTATGATCCGTGCTGAAAACGTACTTGCGAATGAACCCCTGGGGAGCCGCATGACCTGTCGAATGAGATGTCGAAGCGTGTGACGACATTACTGGCTCCTCGATTTCAGCCAGGCATTGAAATCGGTATCGGTCATCACCAGAAAACGGGCGCGCATCTTATAGTGCTGCATCCCGCAGAGTTCCGCGCAGGCCACTTCGTACTCTCCCGTCTTCGTCGCCGTGAAATGAACGGGAATACCCATGCCGGGTACCGCATCCTGCTTGAACCGCAGCACCGGCACAAAAAAACTGTGCAGCACATCGCGTGATCGGATGATCAACTGAATCGGACGATTAACCGGTATGGCGATCACGTTTTGCGTCGTGATGTCGTCCGTTCCGGCGGGATCGCCGTCATCAAGACCAATATAGTTGCCTTCGGAATCGTCCACCTTGTCGGGGCGGGTGCGGCCGAACTTTCCATCCGGTCCCGGATAACGGAAATTCCATGCGAACTGCTGCCCGGTGACTTCAATGGTCATGGCGTTAGCGGGTGGATCGGTAAGATACTCACGCGCCCACACGCGGCTTCCCTGCAGGCCGAGGCCGACGAATATCACGGCAGTCACAACGGTCCAGGCGGTTTCCATGCGGTGGCTTTCATGCCAATAGAGCGCCCGCCCGGCTTGTTTCCCCCCGAAGCGCCAAAGAAAAAGACCAAGCAGCATATGGGCGATAACAAACGCAGCACCCGCGATACAGAGCGTGAGATTCAACTGCTGATCGACGTCAACGCCGTTGAGCGAGATGTTTTCAGGCAACCAGATTGGATGAACAATGAAGGCTGTCGCAGTGGCGATCGCCAGGGCCCAGAAGAACAGCGCCAACAGTTTCAACAGGGGCCCCGGAAGATCGGGAGCGAGAAGCATCCGCGTATTTGCATCGTATGAGCTCTTGACTGAGATTCATTGTACACAGACTGTCGTCCAGGCGAATTCGCGCGGACCCGCTTCGGATCGCGCGCAAATCCGGTTGAACTGCGTTCGGCGTGCAGCGCCGGTTATTTCGCGGCCGCCGCCACCGTCGGTGTCTGGAACAACTGTACCTTTTGGATCGCCCAGGCAGGCGCATTCGCAGCGGTCGCAGTCTGCGTGATGCGGACAAACTTCGCCTTTGTCGGCTTGAAATCTATCACCACAGTGCCGCTGTCGCCCTGGCCTTCAGCCAGCGGAGCGCCCCAGGTCTTGCCGTCGATGGACGCTTCCACCTTGTACCCGCGTGGCCACATGCCGTTGTTCTGGCCTCCACGTCCGCCACCGAATGCAGCGCCACCGAATCCGCCTGGGCCACCGCCAGGGAATCCGCCGGGGCCGGCTCCAGCGAAGCCACCCGGACCGCCGGCAGCCAGCGCGCCATCAGCGGGTGTCCCGCCCGGTGCACCTGCTGCTGCCGGTCCGCGTCCGCCACCAGCGCCACCACCACCGCGCCCGCCACGTCCACCGCCAGATCCACCTGCCGCGCCAGCCGGACCACTCGCACCACCCGGGCCACCCCGGCCAGGCGCTTGCGGCGGAGGCGGAGCGGTCAGCTCCATTCCCGCCAGAGTTACGGTCGCCGGCAATTCAAGCTGGAACCAGGTACCCGCAGTCTGAGCCGTACCCGTCGTCCACGGTGCGCCCGGCTTAGCAGCGAGTACATTGCCCGCAGTCTCGGGACTCACGCTTGCCGTTGCTTTCCATGTCTGCTGGCCCTGCACCACGGCAGGCACCACACCTTCCAGTTCGCGAACCGTCCATTTCTTATGATTCAGATTCGCCGCGCGCACCGCCGCCACCTGAGCAGGCGTCACAAACGATGCGCTGTTACCGAAACTGTTTCGCAGGTACGAGACAACGTCCGCGATCCACTGATCGGTATTCTTGTTCATCGGGACCATTTCTTCGGTGTACGTCTTGCCATCCACCGGTCCGTTGAGTCCCGCGAGCACGACGTTGATCGCGTAATCGCGATGACCCAGAACGCGGATTGAGCCGGCGTGTGGCGGAGCCTTGGTCCGCGCCGGACCCGCTCCGGCCTGCGGTGCGCCCTTGCCGTCATCGCCATGGCAACTGAAGCACAGCTCTTCGTAGACCGCCGCGCCGCGTTGCATCGTCTGTAAATCTGTTTGCGAAAGCCCCGCCCGTGAGAACGTCTGTATCGGATACAGAATCTGGTTCCCGATTTCACGCACTCCCCGCGCCTTGTTTGCTTCTTCGGCCGAGTGAATCGTATTGCGCGCGTCCGGATCCTTCAGCGTGTTCATCGTCAGCATCGCCTGAATCGTAACGTCGGCGTCTTTATCCGTCTGAGCTGCGCGATTGTAATCCGCCGCGAACGATTTGTCGCCCGCTTTATAAAGCGTTTCGCTGGCGCGAATAGCCTGTACCCGCATCTCAGGATGTGAGTCCCGCATTTCCGTGCGCGCCAATGCCGGGTCCAGTGCATTCAAACCTTCCAGCGTCCAAAGCGCATGAATGCGCGCCAGTTGATTGCCGGACGTGCGAACCATCGCTTCCAGAGCCGGCACTACCGATTTATCCTGCTTCAGCACCAGCAGCTTCTGTGCCGTATCGCGCCACCAGCCGATCGGATTATCCAGATGCGCCACCAGTTGCGCGGGCGTCTCATCGAACATGTGCGGCTGTTGTGAAGCAGCGGGCTTGCCATCGTACACCAGCCGCCAAACGCGCCCATAGTTGATGACTTTGTCCAGCTTGTACTGATCGATCTTCGCTCTCAGGTAAGAACCCGGCGGCGTCCACTGCGATTCCTGAATAATGCCGTGATACATATCCAGCACATAGAGCAAACCGTCCGGGCCAACCCGGATATTGACCGGGCGGAACAGAGGATCGGTACTCAACACAAATTCCGAACCAGGATAGGCGTTTCGCAGCTGCGTCAGGCCTTCCGTCTTGACAATTTTTGCCCGGCGAATCAGCCGTCCCACAGGCTCGCAGAACAACAGATCGCCCTGCATATCTTCCGGATACCGGTCGGTGCGAACAATGGCGGGGCCATTGGAAGCGGTCACATGATTCAGTGCGCCGATCGGCAACCGCACGCGGCGCGTTCCGCCCTGCATATCGCCAATCGTCGGTGCGGGCCACACCGTCAGGAAATCCGGCTCCGTCTGGTCGTTCACGCTGAATGCGCCGTACTGGATCGGCACCTGGAAATTGACCGGTCCGCGCTCGCCGCCCGCGTCCACAAACCACATCTTGCCGTAATCATCCTGGGCCAGTCCCCACTGTCCGCCGTTCGGGCCCGTTGGTTCTCTCAGGACACCGTTCGGTGTCCAGCGAATGCGAAATGCATTGTAGGTACTGTAAATCCAGTTGTCCAGGCCCCAGACGAATCCGCTCTCCTGATGCTCAAGATTTCCCCGGACTCCCCCGCCGTTGTAAAACACTTCTTTCTGGTCCGCGGTTCCCGTGCCCTTGCTGTCGACGTACTTCATAATGTCGTTGGCATCCGTTTCGATCGAAAGAATCTTGTTCTTGTCGAGCGGCAGTACCATGCGTGGGAGCACCATCTTGTCCACGAACACGCCGTGCTTGTCGTACTTGCCGTCGCCCTTCGTGCTCTCGTGCGTGCTGATCCGGCTGATGGGCAGATATTCGTCGTTCCCGTCCGCATCCGGCATGTAAGTGCGCATCTCCGTAATGAACATGCGACCGTTGCCATCCCATTCGATGGCTGATGGATTGATGACATTCGGGTCCGACAGTACCAGTTCCATATGGAAGCCGGCCGGCAGAATGAAATGTTTCGCTTCTTCCTGTGCGGTCAGCGGACGAATGGCGTCCTTGGGTGTGAAATCCGCACCCGGGTTGTCCAGATTGAGATCGCCTGTGCCACGGCCGCCACCACCACCTCCTCGCGCTGGGGGCAACACGCCACGGCCAGGTCCCTGAGCTGCGGGTGGAGGCGGAGCCTGCGTCTGGCCGAAAAGGGCGATGCCGACCAGCATGGCCGATAGCCCAAGGGGAACTGCCAGCCACAGACGACGGGTGCGCGATTGATTTATTTTTGAATGCACGGAATTTTACCTCTCACTCTATTCCTGGACCGAAATAGTGGACGGACAAACGCATATAACTATATATGAACTCCAGGCCGACGGCAACCGCGATTCACCAACTCCACTCCCTGCCATGAAGCGGCACCCCGACCCACCATCATGACCCTGCCGGCGCAAAACAACCTTTCCGGCGGAGTGCCATAACCCTGCATGTAATTGTCGTG
The DNA here is from genome assembly GCA_903875575.1 of uncultured Acidobacteriia bacterium. Taxonomy (GTDB): domain Bacteria; phylum Acidobacteriota; class Terriglobia; order Bryobacterales; family Bryobacteraceae; genus BOG-234. The sequence goes on from CAIQWJ010000068.1 coordinate 36,221, forward strand.
ACCCACTGACTGGGAAGCGCACAAAGCCGGCGCGAAAAAACGACACCGAAAAGCAGATGCCCGGTAGAACTGCGTGCTAAACTCAGAGGCCATGAGTGTTCCTTACCCCTCACGTTCCACGTTTTTGAGCGCAGGCGTTATGCTCCTGGCAACCGTAGCTGCCTATGGCCAGGCACCTAAAGCCACCCCAAAAGCCGCTCCGAAAGCCGCTGCAACTGCCGGCGCGCCCGCAGCTCCTTCCGGGCCGGATGTAGCCGTTCTGGGCAGAATTTCCTTCAAGGGCCAGGCCCCCGTGCTCAAGCCGATCGCGATGGATTCGGAACCCACCTGCGCCGCAAAACATACCGGCAAAGTATTTCCGGAGACCGTCGTGGTCAACCCAAACGGCACTCTGAAGAATGTATTCGTTTACGTGAAAACGGGCCTCGAAGGGAAGACCTTCCCGGTGCCCCAGACTCCGGTCACCTTGAATCAGCTCGGCTGCATGTATGACCCGCACGTCTTCGGTATCCTTGTCGGTCAGGATTTGAAGATCGTCAACAGTGACGCCACCACGCACAACGTTCACGGTGCCGCGCAGATCAACCCGGACTTCAATATCGGCCAGCGCCAGGGTGCGGGTCCCATCATCCGCATCTTCGATAAGCCGGAAACCACCGTGCCGATTGTCTGCAATCAACACCCCTGGATGAAGTCAGTTGCTCACGTCATGTCCAACCCGTTCTTCGCGGTTTCGGGTGCCGATGGCGGCTTTGAGATCAAGAACCTGCCTCCCGGCACTTACACCCTGGAAGCCCTCCATGAAAAATACGGAGCCAGCACCCAACAGGTCACCGTAGTCGCCGGCAAGCCGGTCACCGTAAACTTCAGCTTCAGTTCCGGACAGGCCTTCGTGCCGGGTTCCCTGAAAACGCTGGCGACCGTCATCGTCCCATAACCCCGTTCGCAGACCGGCGAAAATGTCCGCCAAATTGAACGTCCGGAATATCCGCAAACGCTACGGTGCTGTGCAGGCTCTGAACGGTGTCAGCTTCCACATTGATGCGGGAGAAATTTTGGGCCTGCTCGGCGCGAACGGCGCGGGAAAGACCACCGCTGTTGAATCCATCGCCGGCTTGTGCGAACCCGATAGCGGCACCGTCGAAGTCTGCGGAATAGACGCGTGCCGCCATCCGAATGAAGCGAAACAACGGATGGGGCTCGCCCTCTCCGCCACCTCCCTGCAGGATAAGATCACTCCCCGCGAAGCCATCGAAAATTTCGGCTCGTTCTACCGCCACCGCGTTCGTACGGAAGCGCTGCTCGAACGCTTCGATCTCAACGGCAAGGCCGATCAGCCTTTCGAAACACTCTCTACCGGGCAGCGGCAGCGTCTGGCTCTCGCCCTCGCCTTCGTCAACGAACCGGAACTGCTGATTCTGGACGAACCCTCCGCCGGCCTCGATCCGGACGCCCGTCGCAATATGCAGGCGTCAGTCCGGGAGATGAAGGAAGGCGGCGGTGCCGTGCTGCTGACCACCCACGACATGGAGGAAGCGCGGCAACTGTGCGACCGCTTGGTTGTGATTCACCTTGGCCGCGTTGTAGCGGAAGGCTCACCCGCCAGTCTGATCTCAGGTTCGCGAACCACCACAACGGTTTCCCTGAGGCTGACGCCCTCTCTGGACCCACAGTCACTCTCCTCCATCGATGGAATAAGTGCGGTCGAATGTAACGGTGCCATCGTGAGTTTCGCCACTGCTGATGTGAATCGGGCGTTGGCGCAACTCATCCCGCTGCTGAACTCGCGCGCCATCGCCATCACCGAACTCCACGCGCAGAAGGCAACACTGGAAGAAGTCGTCTCCGCCCTCATGAACCAGAATTGATGCCGGACGAATCATGATGCCAAGCCTGCTGCGACAGATCGCGCTGAACGTCCGGCTGAATTTTCGCAGCCGGATGGCGCTGATCTACGGCTACCTGTTCCCCACGATATTTCTGCTCGCGTTCCGCACTCTCTATCGCCATGAAAGGCTTCCACTCGCGCTGCATGCCGGTGAACTGCTCACCGTCACCATTCTTGGCGGTGCGTGCTTCGGCCTGCCCACCGGCATCGTGAGCGACCGCGAACGTGGCGTCTGGCGTCGCTATAAAGTACTGCCCACTTCAGCCCTGAGTATTCTGGGCGGCACCCTGGTGACACGATACCTGCTGCTGCTCACCTCCGGAATACTGCAACTCGCCCTCGCCATGGCAATCGGGATGCCTGCGCCGCGGCACCCCCTCGCTCTGTGGGCCGCGTTCAGCGTAGCGGCAATTGCCTTCATGGGAATCGGTCTCGATATCGCCATGCTCGCCGCGAACGTGCCCGCGGTGCAGGCTCTCGGACAATGCATTTTTCTGCCGATGCTGATCGTCGGAGGAGTCGCGGTTTCGCTCGCCAGTCTTCCGGCTTGGGCGCAGCACGTCTCCGCTTTCGCGCCGGGCCGTTACGCGGTAGAGGCGATTCAGGCCTGCGTCACGGGCGCTGGCCTTACCGGCTCCCGCGCCACAGAAACCCGATTCGATCTACTGGCTCTCCTCGCAATTGGCTTAGTGGCCGCGGCCGCCGGAGTTCGCGCCTTCCGCTGGGACACCCGACAGCGCCCCAGCCCGTGGCTCGCAGCCTCCGTCCTCGGCTGTCTTGCGACTGGCCTTGCGACCGAGTTCAGCGGACGTGTCCACAGCGAAACCGTTCAGCGCGAAGAACAACACAACGCCAGCGAATATCTCCCAGTCCATACCCCAACCCTCCAGACCGACGCCGCAACAAGTCCCTCCGAACAGCAGCCAATCGGCGCGAGCGCTTCCTCCGGACCCACTGTTTCCAAACCGGCAACTGCCCATAGAGCCAACGCCACCGATCCCGCAACCTGGCAGGATGTCACGCGCGAGGATATCGCCGGCGTCGCCTTCGAACGCCTCCCCGCCGATACCGGCGTGGTTGCCCCAATCGCTGGCATCAGTGACGAGCCCGATCCCGAGATCGCCGATCAGCTCCAGCAGCTTCAATCGGCTCTTCCTTCCTGGCAGCCCGGCAAAAGTGGCGACCCCGTTCAGCGCGTCCGAAACTATCTTTACGCCGCCGCCATCGCCGATGTGTCCCGCATGGATCCTTTGGAACGCTTTGTGCCTCTTGTCGTCTTCGAACAGCTCCGAAAGAGCATCGCGGCGGAAAATCTCCCCAAAATTCTCTATTTCATCGCCCTGCATCCGCTCGATGGCAGCGACGCAGCCGTTCAGCGGTTGCACGAACTAGGCCTGCCAGACGGACCTGAAGATACTCGGTTACTTCGGAACCGGGCTATGATGTACGCATTCAAGTTACTGGGCCGCATCACTGTTGCTCCAGACGCGAAATAAGGGACAACATCGATTGCAGAGTAGAATGCTGAAACTGTTAAGACTTGCGGGCGAAGCGCTGTTCATCCTGCCTTTGTGTGCTCAATCGCAGGTTCCCGCCACCACCAGCCCCACCGTGGTGACGGTCACCGCTCAGGCCCTCCCCCTTTCCGCAGTCTCGGCGTCAGTCACCATCATTTCCAGCGATTACATTGAGAGCAGCCACGCGGACAATGCGGCGGACCTCCTGCGCGCCGCGCCGTTTCTCCAGTTCGCGCAAAGCGGCGCTAGCGGGGGGCTCACCACAGTCACCATCCGCGGCGGCAAACCGAACTTCACTCTCGTGATGATCGATGGCGTACCTGTGAATGACATCACCAATCTGCTCGGCGGCTCGTTCGATCTCTCCAGTCTTCCGATCGTCAATATCGACCACGTGGAGATTGTCCGCGGCCCTCTCTCCGCGGTCTACGGTTCGGATGCTATCGGCGGCGTGATCAATTTCATTTCAAAAAAGGGCTCCAAAACCAAAACTCTGGATGTTGCCGCGGAGGGAGGAAGTTTCGCTCGCAGGCAACTGGAGCTCAGCACGGCGGGCGCGTGGAAAGCTCTCCAGTATTCCGTAGGCGGATCCTGGCTCCAGGTTGGTCAGCAGGTGCTCAACGACGCTTACTCCGTCGGCTCCCTCGCGTTGAACGGCAGCGTGAACCTGGGGAAAAACCAGGTCCTCGATTTCAATGGGCGCTGGCTCAACGATGAAAGCGCCGGCTTTCCCACAGGCAGCGGCGGCGCGGAGTACGTTCTTTCGCGCAAGCCTGTCAGCGATCATGCCATTGAGTTGCTCCTTGGCACAAGCCTCAAAGGCCAGCTTCGGCCCTGGTGGCTGTACACCGTAGATCTCGATTGGGTCAAGCGGACGGAGAATAATTCAACGCCCGCCGAACCGAGCGGCATTCCGCCGGGCCCCACCTCCCTTCCCGCTTCCACCGCATACACAGACTTCAACCGCACCAGATTTGGCGCGACCAGCCGTTTTATTTTGCCCGACAATTTTTCTCTCGCCGTAAGCGCCGGCGTACGGCAGGAAGATGGCAGCACGAAGGGTTTCCTGGCGAGCGTACTCCCGCAGTCGTTCAATCTCAGCCGCAAATCTTTGCTGGCCACTTCGGAGTTGCAGTATTCCACACCTCACCTGACCGTAACGGCAGGCTTGAGTTTCGATAGCAGCGACGGTTACGGCGAAGTGACTTCCCCGCGTCTGGGTCTCACCTGGTCGCCTGTCGAACACGGCCCACGCTTCCGCACAACGTGGACAAAGGGTTTCAAACTCCCGTCGTTTTATTCTTTCGGAAATCCGATTGTGGGGAACAAGTCACTCCAGCCGGAGCACGCTCGGTCTTTCGACGTGGGAATGGAACAGCCGCTCGGGAAAACCCATATCACCCTTACCGGCACTTACTTCCGCAACGACTTCAGAGATCTGATCGACTTCAACTCCGTCATCTTTCGCCTGGTCAACCGAAGTCAGGCCCTGGTCCAGGGTGGAGAGTTCGGCGGCGACTACGCCCCGAATACACGGATTCGCTTTGGAGTCGACGCATCGTACCTCGTCTGGAACCTGAAGGACACCACCCAGCCTCTTCGCAACATCCCCCACATGAGCGGGGGCGTCCACCTCGACTGGAAGTTCACTGACCGTTTCCGCTCCCGCATCGAGACGCAATGGCTGGGCCGTCGTTATGACTATGAAGTTACGGTTCCAACTGTGGCCAGCGTGGGAGGCTATTCAGACACAAACCTCTCGGCAAGCTACGATCTCAATCCCCGGTTCTCCCTGTACCTGCGCGGCGATAACCTGCTCAACAGCAGCTTCCACGAATACATTGGCTTTCCGAATCCCGGAGTCGCGGTTCGCTTTGGTATCCGGTTTCATGCGCTGCCGTGACGCCGGCATCCGCCGACTGTGCACACTTCCTACCGAACCGCGACTTTCATGGTAGGTAATTGTCAAGCGATGACGCAAAAAATCTTGGGGCTACCGGAGGGAGCCCGAAGACGGTGGATATTGGTCAGCAGTAGAACTGGTTTTTTATCTCGGCTTAGCGGCGATCCGGAACAGGCCGGTCACCAGACATTCATTTGCCGGATCGTGATGTTGGCAGGCAACAGAGCACGTCACGGAAGATTGAGTTGCAGCTAAACCCTCCCGCCCCGAAACAGTAAGAAAAGCGGCATGACAGCGAACTGTCTGCCGAGTCGCGGTTCCGCGGGGTCAGGAAGGAACCTGTTCACAACGGCTGAGCCATTGTGTCG
>CAIQWJ010000069.1 GCA_903875575.1 uncultured Acidobacteriia bacterium
CGTCGCCTCGGCTTTGGGCTTCCGTTCGGGAGCGACCCCGTTCGGACACGATCACATTAACACGACTTTCCGGCAACCCTCGTCAAAACCGGACATTTCTATGTGGCAGAGAAGCGGACATTTCTATTTGGCGTTGACAGAGGCCTGTAGCGGGCCACAACCACCCCTCCAGAAATGCTAAACTTCACTCATTATGGCGTTGCACAGTCGAAGAGGTTTTCTCCAGGCTGCCGGTGCGCTGTCTGCCGTGGACGCTGCGGCAGTGGAGCCAAATGTCCCAAACCTGCGGCCTGTGCTTCCACCGCGCGCGGCGGCGGCTCTGAACCTCAGGGACACTGCGGCCGCAAAAGAGAGCGCACGCCCCGAGGCCAGCACGGCTAATAACGGCGACGAAGCTCTGTATCCCAATCTGATCGGGAGTTTCACAAAGGGATTGCTGCACTCGCAGATCGGCGAGGTTCAGTTGCCGGCATACCAGGCGCTGCTCCATGCGGTTTCGACGCAGAACCATGCCGATTTTGAGAAGATTCCGCTCGGCTACGGACGCAAACTGGTGAATGCGGAGTCGGCCTTTACATACGACCTGGAAGGCGGGGATCCACACACCTTTTCGATGCCTTTGCCGCCGACGTTCAACAGCGCGTGGGTGGCGGCTGAGATGGTGGAGTTGTACTGGCAGGCAGCGTTGCGGGACACGCCGTTTTCACGACTTGCGACGTCGCCTATGGCGCAGACGGCGGCGGCGGAACTTGCCGGTTTGTCCGGGTATCAGGGGCCGAAGGGAATTGCCAACCTGTTTCGGGGATCGGCACCCGGGTGTCTGGTGGGGCCCTATTTGTCGCAGTATTTGCTGCAAACGGTTAATTTTGGGTCAACACCGCGGGAGCAGATGTACCGGACAGGGATGCCGGGGGTGGATTATCTGAACACCTATCCGGAATGGCTCCAACTGCAATCGGGGCTGCCGCCTTATCGGACAGAGGTTTTCGATACAACGTTCCGGTATATCCGGAACGGCCGGGACCTGGCGCAGTTTGTTCATTACGATTACACCTACCAGGCGTTTCTACAGGCCGCGCTGATCATCCTGAACCAGTATCCGGAAAGTGTTCTGGATTTCAACGTCTACCAACTCAACCACACGAATCCTTATAAGGCTTCGCGCATTCAAACGGGATTTACCACATTCGGTGCCGCACACGTGATGGACTGGGTGGCGCGGGTGGCGAATCTCGCGCTAAAGCCGGCCTGTTACCACAAGTGGGTGATTCACAGGCGAGTGCGTCCGGAGGCCTATGGTGGCTGCGTTTATAACAATCTGGCCGGGCTGGCGACCTATCCGATCCACAAGGATCTGATGAATTCAAAGGCGCTTGCCAACAACATTCAGAACTCTGGAAACGCGCTCTTGCCGCAGGCATATGTGGAGGGTTGTCCGCTGCATCCCTCGTACCCGGCCGGCCATGCGGTGATTGCGGGGGCGTGCACGACAGTGTTGAAGGCGCTGTTCCAGGAGACGGATCTGATCAGCGGCGCGGTGACGCCGAGCGAGGATGGCCTGACGCTCATTCCGGATACGACCGATGCCCTGACGATTGGCGGAGAGCTGAACAAGCTGGCATTTAATATCCCGATGGGCCGGGATTGGGCGGGGATTCACTACCGCAGCGATGCGGTGGCCGGACTGCAGCTGGGTGAGGCCGTGGCCATCGCGTTTATGCAGGACAACGTGAACACATTTACGGAGACGTTTGCGGGGTTTCAGTTCACGGCGTTCGATGGCACGGCGGTGTCGATCGCACCTGGTAAATAGCAGGGTCTGCGAGGACATTCGCGTGATTGCGGCATCGCCGGCGGCGTGCCGCAATGTTGGCTCCCTCGCTTGCGGTCGCGGCTTCCATCGCAGTAACTCGTTCGTAACTTCGCTGCAGCCGGAAAACTGACCTTCTACGGTCCGGTAGTGAAGTACGTGGTGGAGCCGCCGTAGACGTTGCCCGCCTCGTCGCTCACGCTATAAATCTGCAGGTAGTATTGGGTGCTGGCGGCCAGCGCCGCGGCCGGCGTGAGCGTAACTGTCAGATTGTCTGCGGACAGAGAGAGCGTTGCGGGCACCGCCACGCCGGTGGCTGCCGGGTACAGAACGACATTACCGGAGGTCACTGTCAGCGGATTGACGGGGACGTTGAATACGATAGTTGGCGCCACTGTCTTTAAGACAGCGGTTGCATTGTAGGCCGGAGTGACCACACCCGTCGGGCGGGCGAGAATTACCTGCGAACCTGTGGTGAATGTGATTGTCGCGGTCGGCATCGCGTTGCCTGCCAGATCGACGACGCCAGCCACAGTAAGTGTATAAAGAGTGCCCGGCGTGAGCAGCCCGGGAGGCGTCAGCGAAAGCGTCTGATTGGCATTGCTGAAAGAAGACGTCGTGGCAACAGTTTTACCGCCGCCCGAGAGTACGATGCCGGAGATCGTGTTGGGCTGGATCGGCTCGGTAAAGAGGAGCTGCACCGTCAGATCAATCGGGACGCCGGTGAAGCCGTTCGACGGGTTTGTGGCGACTATGGTTGGGGCCGTAGTCACGGCGGCGGACGACGTGGTAAACGACGAGGCACCTCCGTAGAAGTAGTTGCCGTTGATGTCGCGTACATTGCCGGAGGCGTTCCAGTAGTAGTAATACGAATGGGCAGCCGACAGGTTGGCGAGCGGGGCCACCGAGAGGGTCCTGCCATCGGGCGACAGGGTGGGAGTTCCGGTGGCAAGGTAATTTCCGTTGTTGACGGTAATGTCGTAGAGCGAGATTGCATTGGCGCCGAGGGTTGTGGGATCGAGCGGAACTGCTGAAGTGACATAAAGCGCAGTATTCAGGGGAATACCGGTGCTTCCATTGACCGGCAGCGAACTGACGGCACTGGTGCCGTTGAATATGGCCCCGGCGGCCGTGGTGAACGTTGCTGTGGCCGAAGACCCTGTCTGGAGGCTGTTACCGGCGGGATCCTGAATGGCCGAGGTGGCCGTGACGGTGATTGCCGTGTTGTTGGGGAAGGTTCCGTAGGGCGTCAGAATCACGTCCTGCTGGGAGCCGGAGCCGTAGAGGTTCGTAAAGCTAATGGAGGCCGGGGCGACGGGCTGGCCGCCGGCAGAGAGCTGGATGCTGCCGGTGGCACCGGTGGAGACGGTCAGCGGATTCAGCGGCTTGCTGAAGTGCAGATACACCTGCGCGTTCGCTGAGACGCCCAGGGAAGTGTCGGGCGGAGTGATGGAACTGACCGCCGGCCGCACGGCATCGGCTGTGGTGCCTACGGTGAAGCAGTAGGCCGCGGGGTTGACCAGTGCCAGGCCATTGGTATCCAGAATATTCGTATTGACCGTAAAGCAATAGTTTGCCGGGCTGGTACCCAGGTTGCTGGTGGGCGTGAGCCGGATGACGTTGGGCGCGCGCAGGGTGACCGTTGCCGGTACCAGCTGGCCGTTTTGCTGCACGCAGAGACTGACGCTGTTCGTCGTGGAAGCGCAGGGCGAAACGGCGCTGGCTTTCGAAGAAGTCAGACTGGCTGCGCTGATGGGTTTGGAGAACGCGATTTCCACGATGGCGTTCAGCGGGACGTTTTGCGCGCCGTTGGACGGGATATAGCCGGTGATCACCGGAGCGACCGTGGTGAGATTAGCCAGGGTGTTGAACTGGCCGGAGTAGGCATTCACGGGATTTCCGACAGCGCTGAGAGCTGAGGATGGCAGGAAGAGCTGAATGAGCGCGCCGGCGGCGAACGGGGCTGTGGGAGTAAAGGTAAGAATTGTTCCGGTGGAATCGAGAGACGGAGTACCGGCCACCAGAACGCCGTTCTGAGAAACCTGGAGGGCCGGAAGGGTGGTGGTCGGATCCATCGGCTGGCTCAGGAACAGGGTGACAGGGGAGTTCAGCGGCACGCTTGTGGCGCCGTTGCCGGGGCGCTGGGTATTGACGCTTGGGCGGGTATTGTTGCCGGAAGTACCCGTGGTGAATTGCATCTGCAGATTCGGGAAAGCGCTGCTGGAGGCCAGCGCGTTGCCGGAGAGATCCTGAATGCCCGTGGTGGCGGACACGATAATCGTGCTGCTGGGGGTGAGGCCGGACGGCGACAGGGTGACTGAGGTGTAGGGACTGGAGTAACCAATGGACGTATAAAGCCGCGTGGGGCCGTCAAAGACGGCGATCGTGTCCGAGGTCAGCGTGTTCGGATTGATCGACTTGGAGAACATCAGCGTAATCACGGTGTTCAGGCCGAGGCCGGTAGACTGGTTGGACGGCGTGATGGAGGTGACGGTCGGTTGCGTGGTATCGACGGTGTTGGCAGTCGTGAAGTGGTAACTGTACGACTGGACGTTATTGCCCACGTAATCAGGACTCGGCCAACACCAGAGCGGTCGCGATGCCGACCGCCGCGAACCATCGGGATCGATACACGCGGCGTACCGCTGCAAAGTGGTAGAACCCGAGCGTGACCCCTACCAGATAGTTCAGACCCGGCTCTTGTCCGAGCCAGGTGACCACGTTGGCGAGCCCTATCCAGACCAGTGGCCTGAGGATGACCCAAAACAACAGTTGCAAACCAACCGTGAGCCAGATTAGCGCAAAGGCGTGGAAGTGAATGGAATAAACCAGGTGCTCGACGAACAGCCGACGGCGCATGAGGATCAAGAGTGTCAGCGCGACCACCGGAATGGAAAAGAAGAATGTCAGGTGCTGGCGCTCCTTCGCGATCTCGGTAAAGTGTTCCTTGTAGACCTCTATGGTCTGGCCGCGCTGAACGGCGCGTTGCTCCACCAGCTTTGCTGCATTGGCACCGGTCGCCCGGATGTAGTCGTCTGCATCCCAACTCATGACGCCGCGATGGGCGAAGAAGAAAAAGAGGTTGATGAGGACAAACAGCGTGGTCGGCTTGATGTAGGCTTTCCAGCGGCCTGCCATGAATTCCGCGGTCAGAAAGCCGGGCTTGATAATCAGCGGGATCAGGCTGCTGAAAACCTTGGCATCAAAATGCGTGATGTCGTGCAGCGCGTGCCCGACAAAGTGGCTAACCGTGAGATCGTGAGGGGTTATCTTCTTCTCGCCACAAGCTGCACAATACGGGCCCGTGAGGGGCGCTGAACAGCTTGCGCAATTTTCCATTTCCAGTCATTTTACAACCGTGGGTTGGAACACTGCCAGGAAGAGAGGACTGTATACTTTCTCCATGCTGCGGACTCAAGGGTGGATCTGCGTCTGGATCGCGTGGGCCGCGCTGGCTCCGTTGTCCGCAGTCGCCGAAGTCGTCCGGGTGGAGGTTGCCAGCACCGCACCATGGCTCGGCGGCCGTTCTTTGGGTAAAGCAGGGGCTTACGAGAAGCTGCAGGGGCGCGTCTATTTTGAGTTGGACCCCACGAGTTCCACCGGCGGACGTGTTACCGATATTTCGCTGGCTCCGCGCAATGCACGCGGGCGGGTGGAGTTTTCGAGCGATTTCGTTCTGGTGCGACCCAGAGATAGGGCGCGCCGCAACCAGCACTCGGTATTGCTGGAGATTCCCAATCGTGGCCTCACGCAGGCGAACGGTTCCTTTTTCTCGACGGCCCGCGGGGCTCCGTTTGATCTCATGAACCTGGCGGGGACGGCGCTGAGCGACGCGTTTGTATTCGAGCAGGGGTTTACGGTGGCGTGGCTGGGTTGGGAGTTCGATCTTCCGAAGAGCGCGATTCGCCTGGACGCGCCAGTGGCAAATGTGAACGGACCAGTGCGACAGACGCTGGTCGCCACATCAGGTGGAAGTCACGTGGTGCGACTGGACGGCCCGAACTCCTATTGCGCGGCCAATGCAGTGCAGCCGGATGCGCAACTCCTCGTGAAGTCCCGTTTTGATGAGACGGGTCGCGTGGTGCCACGCGCCGGGTGGGCGTTTGCCCATGTGGAAGAAGGGAAGTTCGTGGCCGATCCGTGCTCGGTGATTTCGGCGGATGAATTCACGCCGGGACGGATTTATGAATTGATCTATCGGGGTGCCAAGCCCGGCTTGGCAGGGTTGGGCGAGGCTGCAGTCAGCGATTTTGTTTCGTGGCTGAAGTTTGGCGGCGAGGGGTCGCCTGCAGCGTCGCATGCTCTGGGCTTTGGCTATTCGCAAAGCGGGCGGTTTCTGCGTGATTTCCTGTATCGCGGGTTCAACGCGGACGAGCAGGGCAGGCAGGTCTTCGACGGGTTGTTCATCGCGAGCGCGGGTGCGGGACGGGGTAGCTTCAATCATCGGTATGCGATGCCGGGGGCGGCGGGTAACTCAGTGCTGAGCGATCTGCGCCCCGTGGATCTGTTCCCGTTTTCGGATGGCACGGAGGAAGACCCGGTTACAGGCGCGCGCGATGATCTGCTGCAACAGGCGGAGCGATCGCGCACGGTGCCGAAGATCTTCTCTACATACAGCTCCACGGAGTATTGGGCGCGGGCCGGATCACTGGCGTATACGACGGTGGACGGGGCGCGGGAACTGCCTCTCAACGACAGCGCAAGGCTGTATTTCTTTGCGGGAACGTCGCATTCGCCGACGGCCTTTCCCCCGACCAGAAACGGTCGCGCGGACACATACGAGAACTACGGCAACTTTGCACGCGCCGACTGGTCGTTTCGAGCGCTGCTGCTGGATCTGGAGGATTGGGTGACGAAAGGGAAGGCACCGCCGGACTCGGTTTATCCTCATTTAGGCGCGGATCTGGTGACCCGGGAGCAGGTCGGTTTTCCGAACATTCCGGGGGTGCGGTTCCCTGCGTACATGCCGCGCAATTGGAGAATGGATTTCGGGCCGGAATTTCTGGAAAAGGGGATCATCACGTTTGAGCCGCCGAAAGTCGGGCAGGCGTATGAGGTGCTGGTGCCGCGGGTGGATCGGGATGGGAACGATGCCGGCGGCATTGCGTTGCCGGAGGTGGCGGTGCCGCTCGGTACGTGCACCGGCTGGAATTATCAGCTTCCGCTGATGCCCGATCTCGACTATCTGGCGGGACTGGTGGGGAGCTTTTTTCCGTTTCCAGCGAATGCGAGAGAGCGGAGGAATTCTGACGATCCACGGCGGTCGACTGAAGAGCGGTACTCCGGGCGGGATGACTACCTGGACAAGGTGCGGACTGCGGCGCAGAAGCTGGTTGCGCGGCGGTTGCTGCGGACAGAGGATGTGGATGCTATTGTGGCGGAGAGCAGCGTGCGGTGGACCTGGGTTGCCGGTCGGGCGTCTGAGAAATAAGGAGAAATGCGAATGAAAGTAGTGAATGCGGCGGTTGTTTTCAGTCTGGCGGCGGTAGCGGCGCTGGGTCAGGTCAATGTGGGCGAACAGAAGCCCGAGGCGAGCGTGCCTTTCAACATGACCACGGTGGCCAGCTTTAAACTGCCATGGCGGTTGGCTTTCCTGCCGGATGGCCGCATGCTGATTACGGAGAAGACCGGGCCCGTGTGGCTGGTGTCCCAGAAGGGCGATAAGATCCCGGTGGGGAACGCGCCGCCAGTCTATTTTTCGGGCCAGAGCGGCATGCACGGCATTTTCCTCTCGCCCAACTATGCGAAGGATCACAGCGTCTATCTGACCTATGCCGAGCCGGGTGATTACGGCGGCGGACTGGCGCTGGCGAAGGCCACGCTGAATGCGACCGCGACTTCCGCGACGCTGGAGAAGCTCGAAGTCATCTGGCGCCAGATGCCGAAGGGCAAGGGCGGGCAGGAAGGCGCACAGATCGCTTTCTCGCCCGACGGACAGTATCTGTTCCTCTCGGTTGGCGACCGCCAGCGAATGACGCCGGCGCAGGATCCGGATCAGCCCGAAGGCAAGATCCTGCGGTTGACGCTCGATGGCAAGCCCGCGCCGGGCAATCCGAACTTCGGCAAGACTGGCGCTGCCACCATTCCGCTGATTGATCCTCCGAGCGATACGGAAGCGGCGAAGAACGCGAAAGTGGTCAGCACTTATACGTTCCCTGGTCAGAATCTGACGCCCGCGGAGACGTGGGCGAGCGGCGTGCGCACGCCTTACGGGCTGGCGTTTTCTCCCACTGGTGAACTGTGGGAAGTGGAGCACGGTCCGGCTGGCGGCGACGAGCTCAACCTGATCGAGAAGGGCAAGAACTACGGCTGGCCGCTGGTCTCTTACGGCCAGAACTATAACGGTGTGCCGATTCCCAAGCCCGACGCACGGCCCGATCTGACGAAGCCGGTGATTTACTGGGTGCCGGTCATCGCTCCGGGAAACCTGATGTTCTACAAGGGCACCAAAACGTTCCCGCAGTGGAATGGCAATGGTTTCGTCAGCGGCCTGGCGACGAAGACCCTCAACCGGGTCGTGTTCGACGGCAAGGGCGGGGCGAAGATGGCGGAGCGCTGGGATGTAGGGCATCGCATCCGCGATGTGGAGCAGGGACCGGATGGATCGTTGTGGATGCTGGAAGACGCCGATCCGGGTGCTCTGATTCACGTGACGCCGAAGTAGTTCAACTCATTTGGTGGCCTGCGATTTGAAGTATTTGTTGGGTGCACCCGGGGTGGGCAGGTCGCTCGAAATGGGTGCACCGGCGGCGTGGGGTTTCGTTAAGGCAGCGGTGAAGGTGATGCCGCTGCCGGAGACTGTGGCGCCAGTCGCATGTGCGGACTTGAGTGGCGCGGTCACAGTGATGGTTGGCGTGCCGCCACCTCTGCCACCGAAGGTGGTGGCTGAGATGGTTGCTGTTTCCTGATCTATAGTGATGACCTGGCCAACCGTGAAGCCAGCCGTTCCGGCGACGGGAATCACGGTCGCACCGGCGTTGATCGCGGTGCTTACCGTTGTGGCACCAGCAGTTCCTACTGTCGCGATGACGGCGGTTTCGAGGTTGGCACCCGCATCCAGAATGATCGTCTGGCCTGCGGCGAAACCTGTCACATTGGCGACCTTGATGTTGTTCGCGCCTGCAGCCGAGGCTGCTGAGATTGTGGTGGCGGACTGCAAGAGGAAGTCGGTACAGTTACTATCGGCATCGGCACCGTCCGGGAAGCGGCCGCGGCTCCTGCCTTCTCCACCGGCTACCATCGGGACCACAACGATGCAACCGCCTTTGCCCTGGTCGCCTTCGAGAGTGGCGAGTTCCGGACTGGCGATGGTCCCGTTGCCGCTGGAACTGCTCTGTTGTGAACCGTAGACCATCGCGTCGACGATCACACCCCCTGGATTGAGTAAAGCGATGGAGCCGGCTCTGGCGGAAAGGCTGCCGCCGAACCACTGATTGGGTTGCGGAGAGCCCTGGTAGCCTGCCGTTTTGACCAATGTGTTGACCACCGGCGCGCCGTAGCTGTGGGCCTGCGTCAGCGGGCTATCGAGCGTGATGCCGCGGCCGAGCGCCTGGACCGCGTCGCCACTCATGTGCGGGAAGCGCGTGGCGGGAGAGAAGGTGATTCCGGTTCCCACATCGGAAACGTCCACGCCTGACATGTTGTCGAACTTCAGCGGGGCTGCGAGGGTGACGCCCGTACCGGGTGCGCCGACAGCGGCGACTTTGGCGAGTTCTTTGCGTGCGCCAGTGCCGATGGTCAGGGTGTCGCCGATCGCGATGTTGGCGAGCGCGGCGAGTTTGATGTTGGTCGAGCCCGCCACTGCCGCTGCTGCCAGGGTTGTTAGTGTAGCCGCGTTGCCGACTGCTGTGACTGTGGCGACTTCATAGTTGCCGCCAACATCAATGCCAATCTTCTGCCCAACCACGAAACCTGCTGCGGCAGTGACCGGAACGTTGGTGCTGCCTGCGGGGAGCGTGAGCCAGGGGCCGGTGGAGACTGGCGCGAAAACGGTAGTCACGGGTGCGGCCGCAGTGCCGAGGTTCGCGATGGTGCGGGTTTCTCCATCGATGCGGATCTGCTGGCCAGCAGCGAAGTCGGTGGTGCTTCTGACCTGAATGGTGGTTGCTCCCTGGGTTGCCGGGGACGCCAGTCCGGATGCGGCCAGGCCGAGCAGATAGTAGGCGTGGCTGGCGAGTTTTGTTCCGGCGGGGATGGTTGCGAGCGGCACCGAGGCCCATTCGCTTTGCGTGTGGGTGAGGGTCCAGTTCGATAGGTCGACTGCGCTCTCCGAGGCGTTGTAGAGTTCGAGGAACTGGTTGGTTGTATTGGCGGTGGTGCCGAAACGGACCTCATTGATTTTGACGGGCGGGGCGCTTCGCAGTCTTTGGGTTGCGGTGTCGGATTGGCCTTTCCATTCTGCCTTCGCTACCAGGTAGCCGGCGGCAGCGGTGGCGGGGGAGGTGACTTTGAAGGTCGCACTGACGCTTGCACCGGGAGCGAGTGGGCTGGCGAATGTTACGGGGCCAGCGGCTCGGGCGGTCCAGCCGGCGGGAAGGGCAACGCTTAGTTTCGTGCCGGAAGTGGCGGTGCCCGTGGTGTTGGTGAAAGTCGCGGTGACGTCCTGCGCGGAGCCTGGTGTGAAGGTGGTGGTGCGCGACAGGCTGAGGCGCTGCACGTCATAGCGGGCGGCGACGATGTTGGCCTGAACTGCATCGGTGGTCGCTTCGGTGGGATAGCCGGTGGTCATGACGCCTTCAAAGAAGGTGCCGGAGGAACCGTTGCCGTTATCGCCGCCGACGCCGAGGAGGACGGCTCCCTGTTTGTGCATCGGGTAATAGCTGTTGCTGGCCGGGGTGCCGGGGCGGACGCCGCTGTAGAAAGTTGTGAGGCCGCCCTTCTGCGCGTCGCCACCGCGAAGATCCCATTTGTTGCCACCACCGCCATCGACGACTGCTGTTACGAAGCGCCACGAATTGACGGTCGGATCGGCGGCGTTCTGTTTGGCGTTGTAGCCGGAGAAGAGGCCGGCTTCCATGTCGGCCATGATCCACGGGCCTGGGCCGGTGCCGCTGCCCCAGGCGGTGGCGGTGCCGAAGTAGGTGGTTTCCATGGTGCCTGTGCCGACGGCGCGACTGTTGGTGGAGGAGTTGCCGTAGTCAAAGCAGCAGCCGCTATCGTAATGCGTGCCGTCGATGACGTAGTAGATGCCCTCGGGTTCATCGTTGATGGCGAGGCCGGTGGCGTTGTTGTTGCGGAGACCCATGCCGGGTATGATGTAAACGCCGTAGGCCTTGTGGCCGCCGATTGTGATGGGTGCCATGTCGGCAATGGGTTGGGTGTCGAAAGCGCCTTTGGCCGGGCCTTTGAAGGTGCCGGGAGCACCCTGATAGAGATGGTTGCCTTTGCCGGACTGGTCATAGATGAGATTGATGACGCAGAGGGTGTTGGCGCAGAAGACGTCTTGTGCGGCGGCGTCGGCTTGGCCGTCGGCGGACTTGAGGAGGCCGATGTCCAGGGTCTTGTTGTCCGATTGGCGTTTGACCTGATAGAGCGGGCCGTTGTACGCAGCGTAGAGTGCGCGTGTGGTGCTGTGGGCGGCTACGCAGGGCGTGCCTGCGGCGGCATAGATGTCGCACGGGCCCTGAGGGCGTGCCTGGGCGGCTGTCGCGGCGACAAGCAGGAGGAGCGCCGCTGGAAGCGCTTGCATTTTGGTGGTCATAGTCAGTATTCTGCAGCCGCTTCCTTACGGGCGCGGTTCGGTAACGGAGGCCCGGCGCTTTGCGCCTTGCCATTTTTTTAGTACTTGTTCGGGGCTCCTGGGGTGGGGGCGTTCTTCACAACCACTGCTCCCTGGGCGTGCGCTTTGGTCAGGGGCACCACGAACGTGATGCCGCTGCCGGCGACTTGTGCGCCTGCTGCGTGGGCGGATTTGAGCGGGGCTGCAACCGTGATGGTGGCTCCGCCTCCTCTGCCGCCGCCAGCGGTCGCGGCTATGGTCGCGGATTCCTGATCAATGGTAATGGCCTGGCCCACCGTGAAGCCGAAGGGGGCGGTGACTGGAATTACAGTTGCGCCCGCGGTGGTGGCGGTCGCTACGGTGGTGGCACCTGCGGTGCCTACTGTCGCGATGACGGCGGTTTCGAGGTTCGCATCAGCGTCCAGGGTGATGGTCTGTCCAGCGGCGAAGTCATTCACGCCGGCGACTTTGATGTTATTCGCGCCTGCGGTGGAGGCGGCTGCGAGTGTGGTGGCGGGCTGGACGTGGAAGTCGGTGCAGTTGCTATCGGTATCGGCACCGTCCGGGAAGCGACCGGAGCTTCTGTTGGGCGTCGCAGGGGGCGTCGCGCCGGGTACGGGGAAACCTCCGCGGCCTCCCGCTACTGGCGCGGGCACGCTGCAGCCGTTCATGAGTGCGCCGGATGCGGCCTGGTAGCCTTCGGCAGCCCAGGGGTCGACGAGACCTCCGAAATTCAGACTATCGACGACGTGACCGGCGGCATCGCGCAACACCATGTTGCCTGCGGCGGGCCCGAGGGCCGGGCCACCGAACCACTGGTTGGGCTTCGGCGTTGGCTGATAGCCTGCCGAGGTGACGCCGGTGTCTTCGACGACGGAATCGATCTCGTGTGCTTTCGCGAGAGGCGAGTCGAGCTTGATGCCTGCACCGAGGGGCAGGAGCGGTTCGTTGCTGGAATGGGCGAAGGCCGTGGCCGGGGTGAAGGTGATTCCGGTGCCGCGATTGCTGAAGGGGTCATTGGAAGAGTGGTTGAACTTCAGGGGGGCGGCTAGTTCGAGGCCCGTGCCGAGTTCTTCCGGCTTCAAGGCGCCATTGAAGGCGTTGCGTGTCGACGGCGTGCCGACGCTGGCGACCGTGATGGTCTCGATGCCATGTCCGACGCTATCGATATCGAGGCGAATCTTGCCGCCGGGGGAGATGTTGGCGAGGGCGGAGACCTTCAGGTTGGTAGTGCCCGCGTTGGCCGGGGCAGTCAGGTAGGCCTGCGTGCCCGGCTTGCCGACTGCGGTCACTGTGGCCACTTCGAATTTCTCGGTGGAGTTCGCGACGGCCGGGAATGTGGCACCGTGACCGAGGGCAATCCTTTCGCCGACCACGAAACTGGGGGGCGGGGTGCCACCGCGTCCGCCGCCGATGGCGGTGTAGGGCACGTTGGTGGAGCCGACGGGGATGGTGATCACCGGACCATCGGGCACGGGTTGCCAGAGAGTGGTGGAAGGTCCTGCGGAAGTGCCGACGCTTAGGACCTTGCGGGTTTCCGCTCCGGCACCGGTACCGATGGTGAGGGTGTCGCCCACGTTGATACCTGTGGTGCTTCGGACGTAGAGGGTGGATTCACCCGCGGCCGCCGGGACTGAGAGCCCGGAGGTGGAGAGGCCGAGCAGGTAGAAACCATTCGCCGCGAGGCTGGTGCCAGAGGGAATTTTCACGGCTGAGGTGATGGGTAGCTGGGTGGGGTGATGGGTGAGGGTCCAGTTCGAGATATCGACGGGCGCGGTGCCGGCGTTGAAGAGCTCAATGAAGGAGTTGGTCGTGTTGGCGGGCGAGCCGGTGCTGATGGCGAATTCGTTGATCTTCACCGGGCTGACGTTTCGCACTTTGCCCGCCATGGTTTCGGATACCGGCTTGCCGTTGGCGGTCCAGGAGGCTTTTGCGACGAGGTCGGCATTGAGGGCGGCTGGGCCGGAGGTGACCTTGAAGGTGGCGGTGACGCTGGCACCAGGTGCGACGGGAGCGGGGAATGACTTTGCGGCGGCGGTGGTCCAGCCTGTAGGAGCGGCGAGGCTCAACTGGAGTCCCGCGACTGGGGCGCCGGTGGTGTTGGTGAAGGTCACGGTGGTGTCCTGCGACCCGCGCGGGGCGAAGGTCTGGAGTCCGGTCGGAGTGGCGACTGCGGAGGCCGACGCGAGAGTCAGGCGCGCGACATCGTACTTCGCGGCCACGACATTGGCCTGCACGAGTTGATCGGTGGCGTCGGTGGGGAAAGTTCCCGCTGCCGTCATCGCACCCTCATAGAAGGTGCCCTGGGAGCCGACGCTGTTGTCGCCGCCGTTGCCGAGGAGGATGGCACCCTGTTTGCGCATCGGGTCATAGCTGGCGTTGATGCGGGGGCCATCGAACATGACCGCGAGTTTGCCTTGCTGCGAATCACCGCCCATGGAGGTCCAGTGGTGCGGTTCGCCCTTGGCAATGCCCGTCACGAACCGCCAGGTGATGTTGGGAAGGCTGTCGCAGAGTTTCGAACCATCCTTATTGACGCAGCCGACGAGGTTGTTTTCCTGATCGGTCATGACCCAGGGGCCGGGGGTGTTGCCGTGGTACCAGGAGGTGGCGTTGCCGTAGTAGGTGGTCTCCATGGTGCCGTTGCCGTCGTCGCGGCTGTCGGTTTCGGCGTTGCCGTAATCGAAGCAACAGCCGGAGTTGTAGTGTTTGCCGTTGATGACCCAGTACTGGCCTTCGGCCTGGTCGTCAACGGCGGTGCCGTGGGCGTCGTTTTGGCGGAGACCCATGCCTGGCTCGATGAACGCGCCGTAGACTTTGTGACCCATGACGGTGATGGGTGCCATGTCGGCAACGGGGAGGTTGTTGAAGCCACCCATGGCGGGGCCGCTGAAGCCGCCGCGAGGGGCCTGGGTGAGGTGGTTGTGTTTGGGGGACTGGTCGTAAATGGTGGTGATCCAGCAGTAGGTGTTGGCGCAGAAGGCGTCCTGCGCGGCGGCGTTGGCGTAGCCGCCGGGGTCTGATGGGCTGGCGGGGACGACGGTGATATCGAGGGTTTTGTTGTCGGACTGGCGGAGGACCTGATAGAGGGGTCCGTTATAGGCGGCGTAGAGGGCTCGGGTGGTGCTGTGGGCGGCAACGCAGGCGTTATTGGCGGCGGCGTAGATGTCGCAGGGGCCTTTGGGGCGGGGGGGCGCGGTGGCGGTGGACTGTTGGGCGAGGGTGAGAGTGACACCCAGCAGGGCGAGGGCTAAGGCAGGGAGGAGGACGAGCTTGGTTCTGGTGTTCATGGTCGGCACGAGGGACAGACTATCACAAATGGAAGCGTTTGCAGAGGGCCGTTCTGCGTTTTCCGGGTGGTTGGCTGGGGGATTGAGGCGGAAATGGATGGGTTTGCAGGGCTGTAGAGTGGGTTTGCAGGGCGTTAAAATGGGTTCGCAGGGGGTAAGAATGGGTTCGCATTTTCGGGGAGAGTGATTGTTTTCAGTGAGATAAATGGGATCGTATGGCGAAAAAGCACTTTTTGCCTCGCGTTGAGGTTTTTTTGCCCAGGCGGAGGGGTGGATTTGCCGGGTTTTGGGGGCAGTAGAACCCGAGTTTCGGGTGTCCTCGGGTTGTTTCCCGGGTTTTCCTGGGTTATTCTCGGGTAGCCGGATTTTGCTAAGTGGTTTGTTTTCGGCATATTCCGGGGATCTGGTTGTTCCCGCGTTTTTTTGGGGGTTTGGGGACGCGTGCGCGGAATTTGGAGTGCCAGAGGTTGCCATAACACAAGTTCTACCATGGCGGGCGTGTGAAAGTTTCGTATCTTTATGATTCTATTGGTAAAAATCGACAGCACCGTAGTTTTGGGAGAGCCCGGATTTCCTCAGCGGTCACCTCAAAACCGGCCAATGGCGGTCACCCAAAATCCGGCCAATGGAAATCGTCAGCGGAGGCCGGTTTCCGCGTTGCAAGAATCATGCGAGGGAAGGTAGAAACTTCAGGGCTTCCCTTCGCCTTGTTCGTAGGTCCAACCGCATACCAGAGTGCGGGTCAAGGCCGAGCACAGCGAGCCGGAGGGAAGCCTTGAGGCGCACTCTGGTATGCGGTATTTCATGATCGGCGGGCGAAGGGAAGCTGCATTCTCCATTGGCCGGATTTTTGGTGACCGCCATTGGCCGGATCGGGGTGACCGCCGAGGATTTCACGCAGATGCCGCCGTTGATCGGCGGAGGCCACTACACAAGCTTGCGGCGGGAGCGACAGGGCAACCCGAGATCCGGTGTTTTGGAGCGGTGGTGAGGGGTGGCTATCTGGCTAAAGCCATCGAACTTGCGCAGGAGCTATAGTTCCCGACCGTTAATGAGATTCAGGAGTTTCCCTTTGCGCTTCGCCTCTATTTTCCGGCATTTTTGAATCGCTCGTTCCATGTCCTCGTGAATGCCATCAAGAACGTGCATGATTTCGAGCTTACCCGTTCGGTTGTATCGTTCCAGATCGACATGCGGAATTGCGAATGAATTGGAGGGTTCTATCGCGGTGTCCAGCTCAAAGCATGGAAATGTGAGCTTCCTGCAGAAGACGACCCCCGCCATTAATTCGGCACTGGCAAAGTGACCGGCGGTTTTGGAAGTCGTCTTGGCACATAAGCAGGCACCGAATGCGTGCCCAAGTACGACAAATCGCTTTAACGTAGGACCGTCGCCGTCCTCGAAATCAAAGGGAAAGCGAAGTACGGCATAGCGGCTTATGACAAGCGGATCAAAGCCACGCGGGGTCAGGGAATGCTTTCCTTAGAGCGTCGTTCTCAAGCATTTCCTTTTGCGCGCCAGCCAGAGAACACTCATCTTCGCGAAAGAAATCCTCGAATCGCATCCAGGCGTGATTGGGTTTCGTCTTTGAACTCCAAGCCCGCTCATAAGCTGGCATTTCGTGAGTCAGGGAGCGCAACTCTGTAAAGGTCCTTGCACCAAAGTCGCGAATCACGGCATCCAGCGCGTCGATGTCGGTCTCCGAAAGTTCGTCAAGGTCTGCTGCTTTGGTTGCCTTGAGGTGGGGGTATTCAAACCGCCGGTCGAGTTCGATCGTTGAGGCCATTTCAGCGGTCTCAGGGTTAGAGATATTTCCCTTTTCGACTTCATCAAGGATGCTCTTGATGCGCGATGGGACCGGACCATGGGACAGTGCGGCGTACCTGTCGCCGGTGACCGGTCGCGCGTGCCTAACCAAATGGTACTTGTCCGCCAAAAACAACAATTTGCAGGCTTTACCCTTGGTAAAGTCGGGGAGGCCGCGATTTGCCAGGTAGAGAAAGGCCGCGTGGGCTTTTGAAAACTGGAAAGGAAAACGAACCGCCATCTCGCACCTCCTCGTTCCGAGTGTACGCCAAATGTAGGTGATCGGTCAAGCTTCATATTCGCTTTATATTCGCCATCAACGAGACGCTACGTGCATGAAATGCGCTCATAACTCTGCCTCCATAGCTTTTGGTTTCATCGGTTTATATGAACGCTGAAACAATCTGACCACTGGCAGAGCGTCCATACTGCGATGGTTTTGGTCAGTTTTCCGAGTAGAGGCTTTGGCCTTGGCCGCGGTAGGCTTCGTAGAAATGTTGGAAGACCAAGTCGCATTTTTTGACGTATAGTTCCGTGGTGTAGGTTCTCGGAAGCTGGTCGAGGATTTCCTCTACGGTGATGCGGACCATCGCCCTGGTGGTCTGTTGCTTGCGCCAGTCAAGAACCAGTTTCTCCTTTTTCAGTTTTTCCTGCAGGGCGCGGGCTACCTTCTTGACCTCCCCGGTTTCCGGTTTTGTCAGCGTGATATCAGGCTTGGTGAGGAGATCATGACGAGTTCTTCCTCCGTCAGTTGTTCTGACCGACCGCGCTTGTCTTCGTCGTTGAGTTTTTTCGCGAAGGACATCAGTTTCGCGAAAAACGTCTCGACATTGGAGGAGCCAGCGTTGTACTCGTCGATCATCTTCTGAAATTCGGCGAGGAAGTCGATACGGGTACGGTTGAGCTTGACCATGAGCGCCAGTTTTGGCGTCAGTTTCGCGCGAAGCTTTTCGGCTTCGATGTTCTTGCGGCCTTTATCGAAGTGGTCCTTAAGGGCTTCAAAATCGATCTGACTGAGGTCTATGTAGCGGCGCGGGTCGTTTGAAACCGGCGGCATGACGTACCCACCGGCCGCGACCTCCGGCGTCTGGATCCCGCAGCTCAGATCATTACGCTGTGAAGTCCGAACAGGCCGGGGCCGGCACGCTCCGAGTGGCACGTAATCCGCCCGGAGCGCGGCCCGAAGGTTCCCAGAACGGGACTTCGGAGGAGCCTGGGGAACAGCGCGGCAGTTGCAGACCTGCTGCGGCGAATATATAACCCTTGACGCATAATATCCGCCGTGTCATGATCGGACTTGGCTTGGGAAGTCGAGGGTACCGATGATTTCGTCGATTGGTTTGCGGGCCTGGATGACGCTGAACAGGTGAGCGTCGGGCGGGTTGTCGATCTGTTGGTGGAACATGGTCCATCACTGCCGTTTCCCTACTCGTCGGGTGTGGAAGGCTCCAGACACAGCAAGATGCGCGAGCTGAGGATACAGCACCGCGGCAGGCCGTACCGGGTTCTTTATTCATTCGATCCCCGCCGGGCCGCGATTCTCCTTTTGGGTGGCGACAAGACCGGTAACAACCGCTGGTATGAGGAAAACGTGCCGAAGGCGGACCTCCTTTTTGACGAGTATCTGCGGGAACTGGAAACGGAAGGAGACCGATGAAAACGCATAAGTGGGCGGATATCAAGGCCGGGCTGAAACCGGCGACCCGTACCGAAATAGCAGCGGGAGCTCGGGGACTTGCCGAGGAACTGCATCTCGCCCAGTTGCGGAAAGCGAAGGGGCTCACCCAGGAAGCGATGGCGGAATTGCTGGGGGTCAGTCAGGCCGAGGTCTCCAAAACGGAGCGTCGCGCCGAGCTTTATGTGGGTACGCTGCGAAAATTCATTGAGGCAATGGAAGGGGAACTGGTGTTGTCGGCACGATTCAAGGACGGCGTCGAAGTCCCCATCCGACTGAACGAAAACGACCGGGCGGCTTAGCTGGCTGCCGGTGGTGCCGGGTTTCACCAGATCGCATCATCGTTTCCGGCAACGCGGCCACAGGAGCGCCAGCGGACGCTTCCCCGAGCCGGACTTGGGGGGCATTCATTTTTTCCACAGCGACCGTCATGCGGTATTCAACCGGATGGAATGCGGTCGATTGGCCATTTGAAAACGAATGCATTCCGGCCCTGTCGCTGTGCACGATGTGGGAAGTCCGCTCCGGCCGGATGGTCGGCCACTCGTACAATGCTGGTCCCGAAACGGCGATGTAGGAAGTCCGCCGTCGGCATTCGGTGCTCCCTGGTATTTCTTGAGTTTGCCGGCCTGGGGATGTGGGCCGGGACTCATATTGCGCCGAGCCTCCGGGGCGCGACCGTCCGGCACAACCGTCGCGAATCCGGGCGCAGGCGCCGTATCTCCCCATGCGCCGGTTGCAGCAAAGATCGAGGCGAGCAGCGTTGCGTTTAGCACCTCGAGGCGGTAATGATAGTCTCAAAGCAGGAGGACCCTCATTGCCAACTCTTAGCGTAGACCTGACCGACCACCAGGAGCACTTCATCGAGAACGGCATTGCATCCGGGCGCTTCTCTAACGCCGGAGACGTGATACGGGAAGGTCTCCGTCTTGTAGAAGAGCGCGAAAACGAGGACAGTGCAAAGCTCGAATGGTTGCGCGCCGCCGCAAGGGACAGTTTCGCTTCCATCGACCGCGGCGAAGGCACCGGGTTTGAGTCCATGGACGAACTCGAAGCGTACATCCACCGAATCGGGGAAGAAGTTTCCGCCGAGATAGCCGCAGAGCGCGTGCGTGCCTGAAGAAAGCGGCCGGCTTAAGGCCGTTCTTTCGCCGGAAGCCCGCCGCGATATTCGGGAGGCCTTACGGTGGAGCGAGACGAAGTTCGGCCCTGATGCCAGGCTGCGTTATGAGTCCCTGATCGTTCAGGCTCTGCGCGACATTGAGAGCGACCCGTTGCGGCCCGGTTCTTCCGCGAGGCGGGATCTGACGATTGAAGGCGTTCGGACCTACCACATTGGCCTCAGCCGCGATCGTGCCAGGACGCCGACTGGCGTCGTCCACAAGCCCCGCCACTTCATCCTCTACCGCCGCCGCGAGGAGGACGGAAAAGTGATCGATATCGGGCGTGTCCTCCGCGACGACCGCGACCTGGTTCGTCACCTTCCCGTGGGGTTCCGGCTGGCAGAGTGACTGCCCCCGGCGACCCGGTCCACAAACGGCGTTGTGGGAAGTGATCGGCACTTTGACGAGTAACGCGCTATCCGTCGAAGTGATTTGCCTGCTATGAGCGGATCGTCGGCAACTCGCTGAAGTGCCCGCCCTGCACTCCCAAGATACGGCGATGTGGGAAGTCCGCTCCGGGCGTATCGTCCCCCACTCGGAGAATGGGTCACCTTCCGTGCTCGCATGGCAGATTACTGGGGCGAAGTGCTGTGGTCGCCGGAGTCCGTCGCTAGCTCTGGGGAGACCTCTCTCCGAGTGGCGCGTAATTCGGCCCAAGCACGGTCCGACACTTCCCGGATTTGAGACTTTTGGCCCGCCCTGGGCCAATCCGACGCGTGGAAGTCCGCGCTGGTCGTGGTTGCGCGAGGCAGATTGCTGACTTATTTGATAGTGATCGTCAATTGGTTTGCCGTTTGCCCGTCCACGGTCAACACCACCGCAACGATGCCTTTCCCCGCCAGGCTGTTCGGTAGAAGAACGTTCACCTGATCGAGTCCCGGCAGCCCCTGGGCTCCCGCAAAGATAGCTGGCAGGTTCATTCCGCCCACAGCTACCGTTACGCCGCCCAACGAGCTCCTGCCCCGGATGCCCGTGCCGTACAGAACCAGGTACACTTGATCCGCCGGTGTACTTAGATCGATCGGCTCTGCAACATATTGCGCCGTGGTCGCATTGTAGGTATCGACCTGTGAGTAAATCTGCGAGCCGCCTGCCTTGACTCGCAGTATTCCGGCGGCGGCAAGACCCTGTCCCGTTGTATCTGCGGAATACAGTCCAGGCGCCACCGGAAACACCGGCGCGGAACTAAGCGAAATGGTGCCATCGCTGTTTGTGATTGTGATGATCGCTACGCCGGGAGCGGCCGCTGTCGGGACCTCGAAGGCTAGCTGCGGCGGAGAGTTGACCACGTACACAAACTTGGCGGGGATGTCGACACCCGCACCATCGGTGACGAGGACGGACGTTCCCTGATCGAATGGAACCGTTCCGAAGATCACGGCTCCAGAGCCCGGCGCCGTTGCCGGACCGTAGCTGGCGCTGGAAACGGTGTATGCCGCTGCCTGTACCCCGCCCTTCCAAGCTGGCTTGGTGTGGTCGTAGGCACCAATGTCCGGAGCGTCACCCGAGTAACCGTTGGTGTAGGGAGGGATGGCAATGCCGCTGCCGATCGCCGGCGAGCCAGGCTGCAGCTGATAGTTGTTGTGCGCGGGATCAACGAACAAGGGATCGGTACCGGGCAGCAGGTTGTTCCGGAAGGTCGCGCCCGGCGTCGGCTCGACTGTCGAAGTGAAGATATTATTCGAGATTGTCGTTCCCGGCATTTGCACCGGACCGCTTGCGCTATATACGGACAAGCCCAGGGTCAAGCCTACATAGGTATTGTTAAAGGCCAGGTTGTTAGTGCTCGGACTGTTTAGTGCGGCTGAGAACTGTGTGTTCCATACGACGTTGTGATGGACGACGTAGTTACTGGTGCCGTTATCGAGGTAGATTCCGTTGGCATACGGTATCTTGTTATTCAGGAGCAAGCCGTGGACGTCATGACAGACGTTGTATGCGATTTCGGTCCCCTTTCCATCGCTTTCGTAGGTGTATGTGCAGCCGCCGTCGTTGGTGCGCAATACGACGTCGTGAATGTGATTGTGCAGAATTCGTCCACTCAGTAGCGTCGAATACGAGATTCCCGCCCTGCCGGCGTTGTAGATGGTGTTGTAAGCAAAGATCGCGCCGGTTGCTGCGATGCCAATCGCGCTGTCCGCGCCGTACCCGACGTCATGGATCGTGTTGTTAAATACACGCGGCTGATTGGTCGATTCCGCGGGATACCCCACGGTCAGTGCCGGGCCAGAGCTGTACGCAATCGTCGAATTCCGCACCACATGGTTGTTGCCCTGCAGGAGGATTCCGTTGGTACCGCCCAGCGAATACGGCGACTCACCCTCCAATGCGTCATGCGAAACGTACGCTAGATTCAAGCTGTCGAGCAAGAGGTATTGACTGTTCTGATCGGAGAAGATCGACGCTGCAAAAATGTTGATACCCTGAACGGTAATGAACGATTTGCCCCGCATATCGAAGGCCAGTTGCCGGTGCTTCGTCTCGACCAGATGCTGGCCCGGACTGTCACTCGAAGGCATCCACAGGTAGAGCGTCGACGAGGGCGCGTCGATGAACCATTCTCCAGCGCTATCCAATTCCGCAAGTTTGCCGGTCAGATAGTAAGGATTCGAGGGTCCGGGGACGAGCGCGTCATTGGCTTTGGTAAATGTAAATTTCACCTGGGCGGGGTTGGAGGCGGAGCCTGTGACCGAGCCGGTCTGCTACCACCACGCGGCCCCGAGCGCGGCGTGGATGGTTGCGCCGGTCCAATAACCGTCCGGTCTTGCGGGCAGGTTTGGGTCGGTGATCGTGCCCGTCGAGAGGCCAGTTCCGCCATCAATGAAAGAGCCAGCCGCAGGTTGCGCCAGGATCGGGTGGGACACGTCCAAGGTGGTATTTGGCCAACGAGCCTCGATCATCATCTGACCGTCTACAAACACCTGATTGAAGCTGGAACTTGAGTTCGAAGACACCGGCGCCTTGTAGATGCTCCCGCCAGACAGAGTCCACGAAGTTGCAGGGATCACGTTCGCACCGCTGACGGTTACGGCCTCTCCGTTGAAGGGCATGAACGTAATCAGTGAGCCCTGGGTTCCCGAGTTCTTCGGCGTCACGCTCTCCCGGTAGATTCCGGCGCGGATGAACGCGGTGTCTCCGGCTACCATAACCGAAGCTGCTTTCTGAATCGTCTGGAATGGTAGCGCGAGCGTGCCGGCAGCACCATCTGAGCCACTGGGAGAAACGTAGTAGTTACCTGCTTGCGCCGTGGAAAGGCAGAACAGAGCGGCAGCGAGAAGTTTCAAAACGTGGGACCGGCGGCAGAGCATGCGTGCGTTTTCTCACGCGGGTGTTGACAGTGTTCGCGATCAACGGCAGCGTTAGGAAATCTACTTCGCCGGCTCGACAACCCGTCGGCCACTCGGAGAAAGCTGGCCGGATTAGTACCCATAGTTCGGCTTGTCGTCGCCGATCCGTCAGTTGCCCGCTCAGTGAATGAAGGTATTGCGTCTCAGTCCGGGACGGGGCCGCCCTGCTACGCAGCATCGGAGGAGATCGATCAGGGCCTCATGGAACGTGTGGCGAAGATCGTGGGCAGCCAAATAGGCAAGCGTTACCTTGGCCTAGGTTTGAACAGCAGGGAGGCAAACTCGGCGAATTGTTGCCGCCAGAATGGCCAAACATGTGCCATGTCCGGGGCCTCATAGTAAGTCAGTTTGATCTGCTTTGAGCTGAGGAAGTCACGAAACTGGCGGGTCAGATTCAGATGATCGTCAGCAGTGCCGCAGGAAATATAAAGAAGCTTGATGTTCGCATTGGCCCTGGCGTCGAGTGTGGGAAAGATGTTTTCAAGAATTCCCGCACCTAAGACAGCCCGTTGACGAAGCGGGCCCCCGCGGCCGCCACTGGCTCCAAACGCGCCGCCTCCGCGACCGCCGCTGGCACCAAACCCGCCACCAGCACCGCCACCGCGTCCCCCGCCTGCCCCACTCGCTCCGGTCGCTCCACTCATCGCTCTCCACATTCCGTCGTACATATCGAAACCAGGACTGAAAGAACTAATCCACTCGAACTGGTCGGTATGGCTCAGCGCCAGGAGTGACTGTGCCGCTCCCATGGAAAGCCCGCCGATGGCGTGCTCAGAAGCCTTCTTAGAGGCGTTATATTCCTTCTCCACCTGCGGAAGGATTTCCCCGATCAGCGCCTTCGTGAAATTGGGGAAGCCGGCCGCTGCACCCGTCGCGCCACCCGGAGTTCCATAGGATGAAGGCGAAACCAAAATCATCGGCGTGGCCTTACCGCCGGCGATGAGATTGTCGAGCGTGAGGTTCGCGCCCCCCTGCAAAATCCAGTCCGGGGCTGTGTCACCCAGGCCATGAAGCATGACCACTACCGGGTACGCCTGACTGCGTTTCGCTTCATAGCCAGGCGGCGTATAAACGTAATAGACTTCCGGTCCGCCGATGATGGTGGACTTGTATTCGTGCCTGGCGACGGCTCCATGCGGTACGTCGGAAGTTGACCACGGCACACCCGGAATCAGCAGGGTGCTGGAACCGGCTCTCGCTGCGGAGGCAACAGCCCAGGCTGCGTACTGGTTGGAGGGGTCGGGGCCACGGATGCCATCCATTGAAAACGTGTAGGAGTAGATATCGGGCGCGAGGGGAGAGGGGGTCATTGCAGACCAGATGCCCTGGGCGTCTTTAGCCATGGGTAAAGGAGCGCCTATGCCGTTCACCGTCACCTCCTTTGCATTCGCGGACCGGAGCCGAAATGTCACGCGGCCGTCCGGCGCGATCTCAGGGGAAATGACGGCGGCCTGGCCGCGACCAGGACCCTGCGCGGCGACCGGGTGCGTCTGCGCGAACGCGAGAAACAGCAACGACAGCGCGGTCAAACATATCGAAAAGTAACGTCTCATCTGCATCCAAGCTTCCCCTCAAACTGTACACCTCGGGTGTCGACGTCAGGAAATGACGCGGAGCAGAGGCTTTTGTGGCCGCAATGAAGGGTCCCAACGATACTTCAGCAGGTGTGGGCGGAAACATCAATGGCGTAACCGTGTCATGAGGGTGTCATTGTAGTGACCGGGAATAGAGTCGTTATGGCAGTGCCATAGAGACGAGAGAGTCTGTTGTTATCCGCAGACGGGGTTCGCTCTAATGCCACCAGCCCGGAGATGCCGCCGCCGTTTGTCGCCGGGCATGGAGATCACTGTCGACCTCTTGTCGGCGATGGCGGTCAGTATTGCAGTCGTCAATGAGCAGCTGGATCGCGTGCGAAATTGATCATGGCCTGGCCTGACCAGTTTCTGATTGATTCGACAGCCCGGTGCACTCGTGAGCCGTTTTGAGCAAATACTTCATCCTATTCAAAACCTAATCGCCGGAGACCAGGATTTCGGCTCTACCCATAGCTGGTTCGGGCGGTATGACACGACGAGCACGCGCTGGAACTCCTCCGGAAACTGAATACGCACAGCGGTGATTTCTTCGCGGGAGTTCGCATCGGCGCGTATCTCCAGGGGTTCTTCATGGTGGCCGGCGGGATCTACCATCGCCTGCATGATGCGCTGCTGAAGCATTGCCTGCACCTGTTTCGCATCGGGCCAGACCCAGTTTGCCAGCGGGAGCTCTTTGCCGCTGGCCTGGTAGAGACGGGTTTCCGCCTGAAACTTTGCCTGCGCGCGGAGCAGTTCCTTTTGCAGCAATTCCGGTTTCATCGCTGAGTAGACCATCATGAATTCGGCGATCGGTTGCTGCGGAGCCAGGGCGGCGTGAAGTGCATCGGCGTAGGCGATGTAGAGGGTCAGAGAGACGTGGGAGTTGTCGCGCAGGACGAGTGTGGCGCGGTTGTCCTGGAGGTCGTGCGCGCGCATCGCCGGTGCCAGAATGAGCGTGAGGCCGAGCGCGACTGCGGGCAGAACTTTCATGGCCGACTACCTGCAGTATGAAACAGACGGCTGGGTTGTTTTACCGGTGCTGTCGACAAACTGGAAATTCCAGCAGGCCGTGGCGGTGGCGTTTTTATTTGCCGCCAGCAGCGTGGTCAAGGCGCTGCCGGTCACCTGTTTGTAGCGGATCTGATAAGTTCCCGGAGCGTTTGGATAGCTGTCTGAGCCGGTTTCGTTGGTAGTGAAAGCGATGGCGGAGGTGAACTGGAGGACCTGGTAGCCATCGGTGGGGTCGGTTGTCAGCGTCATGTTCGTGTCATTGAACGGCGTCACCGGCGGCTGGCGCATGGGGTGGTACTTGCTGCCCTGATTGGGCAGGTCCGGGCTGGGTACGCCGCTGATGCAGTTGTTCGTGATGTAGGGGAAGGTATTGATCACGTGATAGGCGTAGGTGTATGGGTAACCGGAGGGTACCTGGGCGCCGGAGATTGTGGTGCCACCGCAACTGTCGCGACTGGGCGTGGAACCATCCGCGTTATTGTAGCCAAAGACTCCAAAGCCATCGAGCAGCCAGCCGACGGGGTGCGTGTTCCAGTAGTTCGTGGACTGCCCGGCCATGAGGCAGAGGGGCGCGGCGTGGTAGTGATAATCGTCCGCGCGACCGGCATGGCCGTTGCAGATATCGAGTTGGCCTTCGCCTTTGGTATCGCCGCTGGCCGCGGTGCAGTTTCCGTTCTGCACGCATGGGTTGAAGATAGGGATGCCGTTGATGGCGACGCCGATGGGGCCGGAAGCGACGGAGGTGGGGCTTTGGGCGAGGATCGGACTGGTGGGGATCTTCCAGCCGTTGGCGCCGAGGAAGTTCTGGGTGGTCGGCACCTGAAGGTTGGTGGAGGTGATGCCGTTCATGGTTTGGTCCGTGGTCATGGCGAGGGAACTGACGTAGGCGTAGGTGCCATCGCAGTTGACGGATGTGGTGCCGGATTTGGCGACGGTCGTGGAATTTCTGACGTAGACGCAATTGGTGCCGGAACCGGGCGCTGTGGCCTGCACACGCGAGTAGCTGAGATTGATGGAGGCCGAGGCGAGGGTCAGCGATGCAATGGTGGAGGAAACTATAGTGCCGGTCACCTGTGTGGCGGGCACTGCGAAGGTGGGGGTGCCGGACAGAGCGTAGAGCGTCCAGGTGTAGACCTTGGCACCGGGGCCCTGCGAAC
Organism: uncultured Acidobacteriia bacterium; assembly: GCA_903875575.1. Classification (GTDB taxonomy): domain Bacteria; phylum Acidobacteriota; class Terriglobia; order Bryobacterales; family Bryobacteraceae; genus BOG-234. The sequence continues at coordinate 26,552 of CAIQWJ010000069.1, forward strand.
AGGGTGGGTCATAGGTCAAGCCTGGTCCATCGTCCCCCAGGCCCGTGGTGCCAACCAGAAAACTGTCTTTCGCGAGGCTGGTTGTGGAAGGCGGGATGTTGTAGAGCACCCAATCGTATTTGACGGTGCCGGGAGTGGGTATGGTGCTCAGCAGCAGAGCGAAGGACTGCGTGCCCGCAGGTGGATTGGTCCACGCCAGAGGCAAGGTGGAGCCGGTGCCATCGCACGTGTGGGCGGCGGGCAAGAGCCCGTTGTTGGCTCCGGCGCTGCTGGTGAGGGTAAAAGAACCGCTTGTCGTAGTGCCCCACTGCTTTGGGGGATGTAAAGATTGGCCGATACCCGAATGTTGGGCATGCTTTCCAGTAGAATTTTTTCGATCCGGAATGTACCGCGGTCGATGATTCCTGTGACCTGCGCGTTGAGCGGGCCCGTATAGGTGGGAAGCCCTCCCAGAAGGTTATTGAGGGTTGTGTTGACCTGAGACTTTCGGGCCTCGGCAGCGCCGACGGTTTGGATTGCGCCGATTGCCTGAGTCCGGGTGGCCAGTTGATTCACCGCGACGCCCGCGGCCCACTGCTGCAGGACGTCGCCCTGTGCGTGCAGCAAGGTGGCAGTTCCGGCAAAGAGAAGTATCAACTGAAAGACGGCTGAATCATTCAACAGCCGATTACGATTCACGGTCGCGCTCATGTGGTCTCCGCTTTCTGTGTTCAAGCACTTGTCCGGGCCGCAGTTTGAGGCGGCGTTAGTGGCTATTATTGCAGAAAATGCCGCAGTTTGCGATGGTCGCTTTGATCTCTGTTCATCGCTTTCAGCCGGGTGCGCAGGTGTCGATGACGGAAGTCCAACGGATTTGCGAATTGCGGTAGCCTTCAGCGATTCGGTTCGACTTGTTGCGGGTGCTCCAGAGGGCTGGAGCCAGTGGCACACTTGATAAGCCATGTCGGTGGAGAGCCGCATAGAGATAGACTGGAAAATCCTAAAATGCGGGGGAGACCATGCCAGAGTTCATTGGAGCGTTAGATCAGGGTACGACCAGCACGCGGTTTTTAGTTTTCGACCGGGCGGGGCGAATTGTCGCTTCAGCACAGAAAGAGCATCAGCAGATTTATCCGGAGCCAGGTTGGGTGGAGCACGATCCCGAGGAAATCTGGCTGCGGACGCGGGAAGTGATTGCGGAGGCCATGGCAGGGAGTGGTTTGGGCCATAGCGATCTGGCGGCCATTGGCATCACGAACCAGCGCGAAACGACGGTGCTGTGGAATCGCAAGACCGGCAGGCCGGTGATGAATGCACTGGTGTGGCAGGATACGCGCGTGGCGGACTACATCCATGAGTTTGCGCGAGAGGGCGGCCCGGATCGGTTCCGGGCGAAGACGGGCTTGCCGCTGGCCACTTACTTCAGCGCGCTCAAGGTTCGCTGGGTGCTGGACAATGTGGCTGGGGCGCGAGAGCAGGCTGAGGCGGGCGACCTGATGTTTGGCACCATCGATACATTTCTGGTGTGGAAGCTTACCGGCCTGCATATTACCGACTGCACCAACGCCAGCCGGACGCAGCTGATGGATCTGAAGACACTGGACTGGGATGCGGAATTGCTGGAGGCGTTCGGGATTCCGAGGGCGATTCTGCCGGAGATTCGATCCAGTTGCGAGGTTTATGCGGAGACGCAGCTGGATGCAGTTCGCGGCGTGCCGGTGGCGGGAATCCTGGGAGACCAGCAGGCGGCGCTGGTGGGGCAGACCTGCTTCCGCGCGGGTGAGGCGAAGAATACTTACGGGACCGGCTGTTTTCTGTTGATGAATACCGGGACCGAAATCGTGCAGTCGAGGCACGGACTGCTGACCACTGTGGCGTTTCAGTTCCAGGGGCACCCGGCGCAATATGCGCTGGAAGGAAGCGTCGCGATTACCGGCGCGCTGGTACAGTGGCTGCGGGACAACCTGGGGCTGATCGGGAAGAGCGCGGATATTGAGGCGCTGGCGCGTGGAGTGGAGGATAACGGCGGCGTTTATTTTGTACCGGCGTTTTCTGGATTGTACGCACCCTACTGGAAGCACAATGCGCGCGGGGTGATTGCCGGGCTGACGCGTTATTCGAATAAGAGCCACATTGCGCGGGCAGTGCTGGAGGCGGCGGCGTTTCAGACGCGCGAGGTGGTGGAAGCCATGGAACAGGATTCCGGGGTGCCGCTCAGCGTGCTGCGCACCGATGGCGGGATGGTGGAGAACGAGCTTCTGATGCAGTTTCAGGCGGACATTCTGGGGAGAACGGTAGTTCGTCCGGCGGTGAAGGAGACGACGGCGCTGGGGGCGGCGTATGTGGCCGGTCTGGCGACTGGCTTTTATGCGAACCTGGATGATCTGCGGGCGCAGTGGTCAGTGGATCGCACGTGGGAACCGCGGATGGACGTGGCGCGGCGGGAAAAAATGTTCGGGTTCTGGAAGAAGGCCGTGACGCGGTCGTTCGACTGGGAGGAGGAATAATGCCGCAGGGTGTATTCGGAGAGTTCATGGGGAGCATGGTGCTGCTGCTGCTGGGTAACGGCGTGGTGGCGAACGTGCTGCTGAAGAAATCCAAAGGCGAGGGCGCCGGGTGGATGGTGATTGCCACGGGCTGGGGACTGGCTGTGATGGCTGGTGTTTTCACGGCGATGGCCTGCGGGAGCGAGGGGCACCTGAATCCGGCAGTCACGCTGGCGGCGGGGATTGTTTCGGGCGATTTCAGCAAGCTGGGGTGGTACACGGCGGCGCAACTGGCGGGTGCGTTTACAGGCGGCTGTCTGGTCTGGCTGCATTATCTGCCGCACTGGCGGGAGACGCCGGATGCGGATGCGAAATTTGGGTGTTTCGGGACGTCGCCGGCGATTCGGAGTCCGTTGGCGAATCTGGTGAGTGAGATTATCGGCACGTTCGTGCTGGTGCTGGTGGCGGACGCGATTGGTTCGAAGGGTGTCGCGGCGAACGGAACGGCGGCGGGCCTGAGTCCGTGGCTGGTGGGGAGTCTGGTGTGGGCGATTGGGTTAGGACTGGGCGGAACGACGGGATATGCGATCAATCCGGCGCGCGACCTGGGGCCGCGAATCGCACATGCGATTTTGCCGATAGCTGGTAAGGGTGGATCGGATTGGGGATACGCGTGGATTCCGCTGGCAGGCCCGTTGCTGGGTGCGGCACTGGCTGCTGTGGTGGTGCGGATGGTGCAGTTTTAGTTCGTTCGCCGGGTCGGGTGCGGGCCTCACGTAAAAGCAAGACGAAAGTCCTCATGCTCATGATGGACACGCGGTTCGGCTGGAACAAACTGGCCGGCTGCAAGCTGAGCGCGAACCTGTTCGATAGCGACGGCCCTCAGAAAAGGAAGCTGTTGGGGCTCTGCGATCCAATGGGTGATTCCGTGGGAGTCCTGCCAGACAAGTGCTATGCTGCCGGGGATCCCCAGGCGTTGGGCGCGTTCTTTTCCAGCGGCATGGAGAGTGCGACGCTCCTGAGGGTCGGGCGCACGGGCAGGTCTGGTGCCGGGAAACATGATTACTTTGTCAGATGATTCGAGGCCTTTGGGAGAGTTTCGGTAGCCGGCCGCGTCGAGCCGAGGCATCTCATCGAGGCAGAAGACGACGAGGCGAGCGTCGTCGAGATCGAGTTCGACCACGGGTGCGTCTTCTAACTGCGCCCACGCAGGAATATCCAGGCGATCATGATCCTCATCCTCGGTAGAGACGGAGACCAGGTAATGCACCAGAGGATTCAGACCCCTTGCGGCAACATCCGGATGAGCGGCGAGATAAGCATCGCAGTCGAACAGCGGATGAGGCCGATCGGCGTCAGCGCCGGACCGGAGAAACTCCACTAACGGGTTGCCGGCAACGACGGAGCTAAGAGGGTGGTTCATCCGGTAATGACTTGGCTCGAACAGGGGGTTGGGTTTCAGGAATTGCGCCGCACCGGAATGCAGATAGAAAATCAGCGCATCCGCAGAAGGGAATTTCGGCACAGAGCTGTGGCTGAGAAACCAGACGGGATCGAAAAGCGGGTGCGGCTGCCGCAACTCCGCCGCGCCGAATTTCAGATAGTGACACAGGGGGTTGACGCCAGCCAAGGCCACATCGGGATATTTCCGAAGATAGAACTCCGCATCGAATAGAGGATGAGGCTGGCCGGCAGGGGCTTGCGCCGCGAGGAAATGGAGCAACGGGAAGGAGAGGGCGCGGCTGTCATCAGGCTGCGATGCCCGGTAGCAGGCGGGGTCAAAGAGGATTCCGCGGGAGAGAGAGATCACTTCACGCCAATATGGGGCGAGGCTTGCGAGCCTCGCTGCCGCAGCGATCCAGTGTGCTGTGCGGTGCCGGGGCGTCGGCTCAGGGCCTGGATTCGCGCACAATTGCCCGCCGGTGGGCCTGACGGTATGGAAGCCCACGTCAGAAGATTGCTTCCGGCCAGTTAGCGTACCCCGGGGCGTGCTCGGGGCAAAGTCACTGGCGGGTGTTTCGGTGGACCCCACTGGCCGAAGGTCCGGACGGGTCGACGCGGCGTTTGAGGAGACCTGGTTGAAGCGCCGCAGAACTTCAGCCCTGGCGCGGCGGACGAGCCGACGGTCCAGCGAATTGATCCGAAGCAACTCATGATAGACATCTTCACCACAGGCATGGCGAAGAGCCGCAGTCCTTTCGGGAAGGGTTCCACACATGCCCCTGGACACGTTGAGAGGTTCGTTTTCACAGTCCAATTCCGGGAAGGCGCAGCGCAGCGCTTCTCTGCCCGCAACCGCGCTCTGATGGAAACAATCCACCACACCAAGGAAGGAAGTGGACAGCATGCGCCGGACGGCAAGATCGAGATCGTGTTCGTCCGGGTTGTCGGAATCGCCCGCGCAGGCCAGATAGTTGGTCTGGGGGTTTGTGACATATCGCGGAAAATCGAGGATCAGGTCGTGGACGAAATCGCCGAGTGTGCGGCGGTTGGCCAGATGACTGACGGGATCCGCCGGGTCGGGCTTTTGACGGAAATAGTCGTAGAATGACCGGACCCTGTCGAGCGGGTCGCGAAGAAAGCAGATGTCGAAAAAAAGATAACCGGGGGCGGCAGGCACGGGATGACGGAGCTGATGACTTGAGAAAGCACGGAGTTCGGGTCGGGCATCGAGCCACTGCAGGGCGGCGGCGTTGGTGATCACCTCGCTTTGAACTGGTCTCTCGAGGCGGTCGAACCGAGCGCCGAAGCTACGATCCAGCATGCCCTCGACAGTGGTCCCCGCATTCTTAAAAATGTGGTACTGGACAATAACGTATCGCACCGGTGGCCCCCCTCAAAGCCCGGTTCAAACTACCTTCGAACTATCTGTGCCGGTCACCCCGAGACCGGCTAATGCCGCAGTTCCCACCGTAGATGGCGGGTTAGTTGTTCTCTAACTTAACACCGTTGGGCCAGAAGGTGGCATATATTTTTCATCAAGATCGACACATTTGGAAACCACTGGCGGGAACGACGCCGACAGTCATGGAGGCTCGGTTGGTGCAGTGCTGATTTACATCAGGGATTGCTATAGTCGTCGCGTGAGAGCCCTTGCGATTACGTTTGTGTTGAGTGTGGTGGCGGCCAGCCAGCTTTGGCCGGACACGGCCAAGGTCAGTGGAGCAGTGGGCTTACTGGAGAACAGCACGCTGTTCGCGGTTTACGGGCGCGGTTTCGGCATGGCTCCTATCCTGGGTCACCTCGGGACCTACAAAAACATGGACGCGATGGCTGCCGATACGCAGGCGTGGGGAGCGAAACTCACAGCGGTGAACGGCGGCAAACGCGTCGTCACGGGTCTCGATCTGATTTACGGTCTGGCAGTGCCGTGTGCAGGCACGACGAACTGCCTGCTGCATCTGGATCAGGTGAAAGTGGACCTTGTCGAGGAGTACATCAAACCGGCGGCGGCGCGTGGCTGGGTGGTGATTCTGGATACGCAACTGGGAAGGTCGGATCCGGTTGCGGAAGTCCGGCGCATGATGGATCGCGGGTATCTGAAATATGAGAATGTACATGTGGCGATCGACCCTGAGTTTCATTCGGTGTCCGGTCACGAAATGCCGGGGATTCCGATTGGTACAGTGACGGCGGCGGAAGTGAATAAAGTTCAGGAGATGCTGAACGATTACGTTGTGAGGGAAAAGCTGCACACGCAGAAGATCCTGATTGTGCATCAGTTCGGCGATGCCGCCGTGCACGACGGTGTACCTTTCATGATTGCCGATAAGACCGAGGTGAAAGGCTTCGCCAATGTAGAGCTGGTGATTGATGCCGACGGTTTGGGGGTACCCGCCGAGAAGGTGAGCAAATACAACCGTATGACGGACCGGAAGACTTATCCCTTTCTGCGTTTCGGCGGAATTAAAGTGTTCTTCCCCAACGACTGGGAGCGCACCGGGCATTTTGACAAGCCTCCGATGGGTGTGGAGGAGATATTCGGAGTGGTTCCGGTGCCGGGGAAGATACGAATGGCGACGAAGCCGGATGTATTGATCATTGCTTAGTTGCAGTTACCGTGTAAGGCCAGTAAAATGCTTGCAAATTGGCGACTGGCGGGCGCAACTAATATGATTGCGGCCGCGTTAGACATAGCGGGGACATGGATATGAAGCGTTTTGCAGCAGCGGCGTGGGTGGTATCGGTTGGCGGTCTACTGGCTCAGCAGGGGGATACACCGCTGGTGCTGAAATCCACGACGCGCCTGGTGATGCTCAGCGTGATCGCCAGGGACCGGAACAATCAACCGGCGACCGATCTGCGGAAGGAAGATTTTCGGGTCAAGGTCAACGGCAAGGTGCAGCCGATCACGGTGTTCTCTATGGAATCGGCGGGGCAGTTGCCTGTTGCTTCCGGAGCCGCGCCGGGAACTGTGGCGTCTGTTGCAGCCTCCGCATCACTGCCGCCGAATACTTTCAGCAACAGACTCACCGCGCAGTCAGGCACTCCTTCGGGCGTGACGATCATTCTGGTCGATACCAGAAACACGAAGATGACGGACCAAATCTATGCGAAAGCGCAGGTGATCCGCTATCTGCATACGCTGCAACCTTCCGATCATGTGGGCCTCTACATGTTCGGGGCTTCGCTCAAGGTGCTGCACGATTACACGTCCGATGCTTCCGCGTTGCTGGCGAAACTCAATACTGCGAAGGACTGGAATTCGGTGGATACGTCGGAACAGGATGCAACGGGGGCATTACAGACCGACAGCGCGATCCTCGACGGTCTGACGCGCGGTGCCGGCGGCACGAGTGAGGCGGAACGGGCGTTCTATACGACCGATAAAGTACTGGCGACGCTGCATAGCTTCGATTTCATCTCCGAGCACCTGGCGCAGTTGCCCGGGCGGAAGAATCTGATCTGGGTTTCCGGTGGGTTCCCGTTGGATGTGGGTTATGACAGTATCCCGGACATCAAGAATCCGGCGGTGGATCAGCGCATGTTCACGGAAGAAGTAGACCGGACGCTGCGAGCGATGAACGACGCCAATGTCGCGGTGTATCCGGTGGATGCGCGCGGGCTGATGGTGGACTCGCGGTTTTCGGCGGAGAACCGGAAAATTGTGGCGAGGCCGCCGCTGGCCCCGCCCATCGGCGTGAAGGAACAGCAGACCATGCAGGAGATGGCGAACCGCACGGGCGGACTGGCGTTTTACAACACGAACGATCTGGCACGCGCGATTCATGCGGCGAGCGACGATTCGCGGGTGACTTATACGATCGGCTTCTATCCGACGGATAACGGGTTTGACGGGAAGTTCCACAAGATCGACGTAGAGACACCGGAACGGAGTGGGATCAAGCTGCGGTATCGCAAGGGCTATTTCGACGTGGCGGAGAAGCCGCAGGATGCGAAGGCGCGGATGGCGGAGTTGCGGGATGCGGTGTGGAGCCCGATTGACGCGACGGCGATGGGGATTGTGGCGACGGTGCGGCCGGTGGCGGGCGATGCGGGGTCGATTGATATCGCGCTGAAGATTGATCACGCGACGATCGGGCTGGCGCAGGAGGGGACGAGATGGCAGGGCCGGCTGGACGTGCTTTTTGTGCAGAGGGACGATCAGGGGCACGAGTTTGGCGGCGTGGACGACACGGTGGATCTGAATCTGACAGCGGAGACGTATAAGAAGCTGCTGGCAGAGGACCTGGCGTATCACCGAGTGGTGGCGCGGGCCGGGACGGCGAAGCTATTGCGGATTGTGGTGCGGGACGCGACTTCCGGGGCGATGGGATCAGTGACGGTGGCACTTGGGAAGGTGCGGTAGACGGATTAGCAATTCCCGTTCGCGGCAGCGCCGCTTCATGAGATAATTCGAACCATGCGTAAGGCGTCATGCGGGTGAAGTCGCGCCTGGCGATTGCCGCAATGGGAATTGCGGCCGGTCTCATGGCGCAACGCGCTTTGACCACACAACCTGCCAAATCCCCTCCCCGGGCTGGCCAGGCGAGGCGACCCGTTTCACTTCCGGCCACAGGTGAGTACGTGGATCCGTCATTGTGCGCGACGTGTCACGGAGACATCTCTCAGAAGTTTCGTCAGACCGGCATGGGCCGGTCATTCCACCCGCCGCTGGCGGGAGACATTGTAGACCCACCCACAATTGCGAAGCCGGCTTATAACGAAGCATCCGGCAGTTATTTTGCAATGATCGAGCGGGGGGGCAAGTATTATCAACGCCGCTGGGAGAAGGGCAGCACGGGCGGAGCCGACACCAATGTGGATGAGAAGCGGGTGGATTTTGTAATGGGCTCCGGCAACCATTCGCGAACGTTTCTTCACCTTACGAACACTCATACGCTTCAGGAATTGCCGCTCGGCTGGTATTCGGAAAAGGGAGGCTATTGGGCGATGTCGCCGGGCTTCGACCGGCCCGACTATCCGGGGTCGACGCGCACGATCACGTATGAGTGCATGTTGTGTCATAACGCTTACCCGCGGATACCGAAGGGACATGCGGAAGCAGGTGCCCGGCAGGAGTTTCTACAGCCGATGCCCGAGGGGATCGATTGCCAGAGATGCCATGGACCGGGCAGGCGGCATGTGGATGCGGCGTCCAGGCCGGGCGCGAAGCCGGAAGATATTCGCGCGGCGATTGTGAACCCAAAGCGTTTGAGCCCGGAACGCGAACTGGAAGTCTGCCTGCAATGTCATCTGGAAACCACAAGCGCCGCCTTGCCGCATGCGATCCGGCGGCTGGACCGTGAGCCGTTTTCCTATAGACCTGGACAGCCTTTGGGCGACTTTCACCTGGCTTTCGAGCCTGCTGGCGGGATGGGTGAACGATTTGAAATCGCTCACGAAGCGTACCGGATGCTGAAATCCCGCTGCTATCTGGAGAGCGCCGGGAAACTACGCTGCACGACTTGCCACGACCCGCATGACATCCCGCGAGGCGAGACGGCCACGGCGCATTACAACGGCATTTGCCGCGATTGTCACGCTGCGGCGTTCCAGCGGTCAGTGTCGACAGGGACGCATCCCAGCGCGACGGATTGTGTGAGTTGCCATATGCCGAAGCGCAGGCCTGACGATGCGGTTCACGTGGTGATGACGGACCATTTCATCCGGGCAAGAACGCCTCCGGGAGATCTGGTGGCTGACAAGCCGGGGAAAACGGAATGGTCCGCGGCACCCTACCGGGGCCCGGTGGTTCCTTATTATCCGGCAGCGCCCGGGGGGGCAACAGAGGAGCAGGCTCTCTATTCCGCACTTGCCCAGGTTCGCGAGGGAAGCAACCTGGAGTCTGGCATACCGCTGCTGGCGAGCCTGATTGAAAAATATCGGCCGCAGCGTGCAGACTATTATGCGGACCTAGCAGAGGCACTGGCGTCGACCGGAGAGGTGGCGAAAGCCGTGACCTATTTTGAGGAAGCGGTACGGCATTCACCGGCGTCCGCTATTTTGCTGCGGAAGCTGGGGAGCGCGCAGAGCGATGCGGGGCAACTGACCAGGGCGGAAGCTACTCTGCGGCGCGTGACGGGGCTCGCTCCGGACGATGGCGGGGCGTGGGCGCTGCTGGCGCAGGTTCTGGTGCGCGAAAACAGGAACGTAGCCGCAAAGGCTGCATTCGCCAGGGCAATTGCGCTGGATCCGGAAGTGCCGGAGATACGCGGCTCTTTTGGCGCGCTGCTGATCGCCGACGGCAACGTGGCGGAGGCTGAAAAGGAGTTTCGCGAGGAGATCAGGCTGCAGCCGGGTATTGCCGGCGCACACGCCAACCTGGCCAGCCTATTGGCGTCCCGGGGGGAGATTACAGAAGCGAGAGTTCACTTTGAGCAGGGCCTGCTGTTAAGGCCGACGGACGCGGAGGCGCATCTGAATTATGCACGCATGCTGGCGTCTGTCAATGAGACAGTTGCGGCGGAGACGCACGCGCAGGCAGCGGTGGCAGCGGATTCCGGACTGGCAGGCGCACACCAGTTGTGGGGCTCGCTGCTGGCGACAAGGGGCGATACGGCCGGTGCGGCACGCGAACTGCAGACCGCTGTGCAGTTACAGCCCGAGCTATGGCGTGCGCAATTCGAGCTGGGTGTGGTGTTAGGCCGGATGCGCGACTTGACAGGGGCCGAAGTGCACCTGAAGCTTGCTGCACAGGGGACGGATCCGGACGCGAAGGCATCGGCACAGCAACTGCTGCAAAGGCTGGGACGCTAAGTTGCAGGGCAAATGTTGACGGGCCCAGGGCTGCTCTCAATGGAGCGGCCACTGGGCCCGTTGACTTCGTAGAACCTGGCTTTCAGCAGACCGCGCAGGCTAGAACTGGAGCCTGGCTGAGAAAGCCATGATGCGGGCCGGTGCCGTGCCGGTCGGAAGACCTACCGCAGTGGCGTTGGACACCGTGTTGTTGGTGGGATTGAACTGAATGCCCGTGTTCATGCCATTAAATTCGGCGTGGTTGAATACGTTGTACGCCTGGGCCTGGAACTTCAGGATGCGCTTGTCGCTGCCCAACGGGATGGACTTGGATAAAGTCAGATCAAAATTCACGAGGCGCGGATAAGTCAGGACGCCGGAGCCGCCGCCCAGATTCCCCAGTGCGGGAGGTCCAACAATGGAATTATTCGGCCCTGTGGCGAGCGCGGACATGGCGAAGGCATTCGGGTTGAAGTAGGTGCCATCGGGGATGTTAGACTTTGCATCGCCGATCACCTGGCAGCGTTGCCCAAGGTCGGGCGTTCCGGTATAACCACCCGTCACACCGGTAGAGCCCGAGGTCAGGCTGCAGCCGGGATTGTAGGGCGCTCCAGAAAGGATGGAACTGATGCCGGACAGTTGCCAGTGGTCGGTGATGAGGCCGAGGCCTTTGGCGCCGAGCATCTTCGCGATGCCGGGAATGTCGTAGGAATAGGTAACCTGGAGATTACTCCGGCGATCGGTCCCGCTTCGTCCGTAGAACCAGGCCTCGTTACTCGGGATCCCGTTGGCTCCCGTGAGCACGGGCGAATAACCAGTCGTACCGAGTGCCTTCGAGAACGTATAGGAAGCGCCCAAAGCCAGACCGTGCGAGTACCGCTTGTTCACCGTCGCGGTAAGAGCGTTGTAGTTGGAATGACCCAGGAAGCCGTTCATCGTGATGGACCCATACCCCGGGTAAATGGTGTGCAGCAGGTTGGAATTCAGGCTGTTGCTGGAACTGCCGCCGGTGGTGGGATCCAGATTCGCCGAGTTGAACGGCCAGCCCGTACCGACCGGAATATAGTTCGCGTTGTACGACAAGTGCTGATCGTAAACGAAGTTCAGAAGATAGCCGACATCGACGACCAACTGACCGCCGAAAGTGTGCTGCAGGCTCAGGCTTGCGCTCTGATCGGTGCCCCAGGGGACATCGCCCTGCGGGTAAGTAGTGGGGGCGATGGGAGTCACGCCCTGAAGCGTTGTAATAGCTGGTACGCTTCCGGTATTCTGCGATGCGAGCTGAGACAGTGAGAGGGTGCTGACGCCCACGTTATAAGCGGTGGGTGCCTGTCCGGACAGGCCGTAATACTGATTGCCGTCGAGCCGGCTGTAGAAGATTCCCCAGCCGCCGCGAACTGCCGTCTTTCCGTCCCCCATCAAGTCATAAGCGAAACCGAGGCGCGGGGCGGCGACGAGGGGCTTCTGGTGGTACGGAGCCTCATCTACGTTATTCAGCCCCAGGATAGCCAGCCCCGAAGCCGGGTTACCGGAATTGGGGACCAGTGTTCCGATATAGGAACTGCTCACGAGAGAGCCCGTACCGGGATCTTTCGCCACCAGGGTATTACCTGCGGCGCAGGTTGCCGCGCCATTCGAACAGAAGGGAACGTAGATCCGGGATTGCGCCGTCTTCGAGTAGTTGGCGGGATTGAAGCCCACAAAAGTGAAGTTATTGTCTTCCTGAGGCGACTGGTGATAAAAGCGAACGCCCAGGTCCAGCGTAAGTCTGCGGTTGACCTTCCAGTTATCCTGGAAATACTCTTCGTAATTCTGGTAGACGACGTTGAAGGTGGTGGTGACGTTGTACTGGTTATAACTGTTGACGTTGCCCAACAGAGCGTTGGCGAAACCGTCGTTGGTATTCAGAAGTGGAGTGGATGTGGAGGAGGCGAAGTTGAAGGCTCCGGCGTAGTTCCTGTCGGCGGGCTGATACTTGGTGTTGAATTCCACATAGATTCCGGCCTTGAGCGAATGGTGGCCGATGATCTTGCTGAGGTTATCCTGGTAGTACCAGGTCGGGTTGGTGGCGATTTCCTGTCCGGCTGCGGCACCGGTTCGCGAGTACGATACGGCGTTGGATGGCGTGCCAAAACTAAAGGTTGGCAGGATATTTGAGTAGCCATTGATGGGACCCTGAAGATCGGTTTTCGGTACCGGGAACAGGGTTGGCAGATTGGGAATCAGGCCGCGATCCATACTGGCAAAATTGTCGGTTGGGATGAAGGTGTACTGATCCCAGTTGTAGGCTATCGTGGTCTCGTTAATCATTGTCGGCGAGATGGTGTAGGTCAGGGTACCGGATTCGCTGTGGCCTCCGTTCGGGTGATTGATGGGGGAGATGGGGAGTAACGGCTTGCCGCCGACGCCGATGCGACCGTTGTTATTCACGTCGCTGAACTGGACGCCATCGTAGAGAATGTACATGTAGTCGGCGTCGTTGATCCAACGAACGTAGCCGTTTGCCTTCTTCGTAGCGAAGAGATCGGCGCGAGCCACACTGTTCAGGCGGGGATGAATGGCGCTGCCCTGCTCAAAGTAGTTCACGACGTTCAGCTGAGCGGCCAGGGTTGGCGTGTAATTCGGCAGCGGGAAGAAGTTGAGCAGCGATTGGCCGATGGGGTTCAGCTGCGACAACGGAATTGCGTTACCGGTGAACTGGACATTCCCGCCGGCGGGATTGAGAAGTTTTATCTGGGTTCCGTTGTTGTTGAAGCTTTGCGAGAAGTCGCCGTTGCGTTCGAGGGCCGTGGGCGTGTAGACCGACTGGGAGCCGCCACTGACGAACTGACCGGTGCGTTCCTGCGACCAGAAGAAGAACAGTTTCTTTCTTTCCCGGTTAAAGTGCTTCGGGATGAAGACGGGACCGCCAATACTGTAGGTTTCAACGTTGTACCGGTAGGGCACGCGCGGCGTTGCGACGCTGAGGCCATTGATGTTCTTAAGCGTGTGATTGTTCACCCACGAATTGGCGTTGAATTCTTCGTGCCTGTGGTTCCATGAAGCCGTACCGTGGAAATCCTGCGTGCCGTTCTTCGTGATGACCGCGATGGTGCCGCCGGAATTATGGCCGAACTCCGCCTGGTAGTTCGACGAAAGAACCTTCAGCTCCTGAACCGCGTCCAGATTCGGCTCCGACTGGAGGGAGGTATTCGATCCCGTGTCCATATTCGTTACACCGTCGACCGTAAAGTTCAACGCCGTAAAGCCGCCATTGATATTGATGCCGCTGATGGCACCGTGGCTCGTGACGTCCCGGTTTGCGGTGTCAATCACCCCCGGAACCAGCCTCAGGTAGCCGAAGAGATCGCGGCCCTTGAGGGTGAGAGCGTCGAGCGCGGTGGCATCGACAGTCTGGGATTTTTCGGAACTTGCGAGCTGCACAGCTGCTGCTTCCGCGGTGACGGATATGGAATCCGAGACATTTCCAAGTTGCAACATGATCGCGCCGGCATTATGAACTTCCGCGGCGGCGACGACGATGCCTTTCTGGGTGACGCTTTTGAAACCGGTGGCCTGAACCGTCACGGTGTAGTTGCCCGGCTCGACGTTTGTAAAGCGGTAGGTGCCAAGGCTGTCCGTGTTTGCGGTGCGGACCGTGCCGGTGTCCTGGCTTTTCAGCGTGACCGGCAATCCGGCAATGACTGCATTCGCAGGATCGACCAGTGACCCCACCAGAGAACTGCTGACCTGGGCAAACAGGCCCAGCGAACAACAGGCAAGCAGGAAGAGCGTAGCAACGTAGTTTCTAAGTTTCATATATCCCCAGGGCAATAGCGAGGATCCGATATTCAAGAAAATCCTGTGCTTCCACCGCGCAATCGTGCAGGAAACGTTGCGGGAAGACAGGAGATCGCAAGAACGGGTGGACCCCAAAAATCAGGACTTTTGTGCCTGGGGTCAACAGTATCACCTGGCGTAAAAGAATGTCAATGGAATTGCTGAATACAGACCGTTGAGTTTTCCTCAAGCATTCGCTGGTTGAGTGCCTCAGGTCTCGTAAAGGCGGCACTTCCGGCAGGGCGCGCGAGAAAGAGTCTTCGGGCGAGAGGATTTCGATGACGACTTCGAACGGATCGGTGGGGTAGGGGTTGCCGGGCCAGCCTTCGGCCGCGATGACATCCGGGATCGGAGCAAAAGAGGGGTTGAATTTGAGGGCAATCTCCTGGCCGGCATCGTAACCCAGGACTCCGCGCAACCGGATGAGGATCTTCTGGATCAGGGAATGGCCGTTGCTTGCATGGCTGTTGCGATTATCGCTAACCTGGGAAGCGCATTGGCTTCAACTTTCTTCAACTGTGGCGCGCAGCGACGGCGGCACCAGCGAGGCCGAAACATACCTGCGGCGCAGATCCAGAAACGGTTTCTCGATCAGCGTGTAGGTCAGCCAGGAGGCGAAAAGCACCGCCGGAAGGTAGATAAAGGTCGCACTCAGCAGAATACCCTTCGTCAGATCTTCAGGCTTAAAGTACCAGTGCCGGTTCACGAGGATGAACACGATTGGATAGTGCAACAGATAGATGGAGTAGCTGATTTCCCCGACATACTTGATGACAGAGGAGACAAATGCGGGCAGAGCGCGGGAAGCTTCCAGCCACGTCACCACCAGACCAGTCCACATGATGGCTTCCACCGTGGGGAAGAAGATGCGCCACCAGGCATCTACGTGGAAGCCGCCCAGAAGGTGATATTCGTGGAGAACAGCAAAGATACCCAGGACCCAAACGGGTGCCAGCCAGCCGAGCCAGCGACCGGGTGGATAGCGGCGTACCACTGCCGCAGCCACGGCACCGGCCAGAAATTGCTCAATATGGCCGAGGGTGGTCCAGTAGGTCAGGTTCACCAGGGTAACGCCAGCCGCGAGGCCTCCCAGACGCAGGAGATATGTCAGAGCCAGTATTTTGAGGGGCACGGAAACGCTGCCGCGCCGCAGGGCCGCGTGAATGAAGGGGAACATCAGGTAAAGCTGGGCTTCGATGGCCAGGCTCCAGGCCACGCCGGTCCACGGGCCAAGGTCCAGCCCGCCACCGAGGGGAGTGAGGCGCTGGAGGAACAGGATGAGATCGGTATAGTTCAGCATCCAGGTGCCGATCAGCATGACGGCTCCGAGCAAAGGCAGGATCCGCAGCGCCCGGTTGGCGAAGAATTTCTTCACATTGAGTTCGGAATCGAGCGAACCGTAGGTCAGGATGAAGCCGCTGATGACCAGGAACAGACTGACCGCGGTGTGACCCTCGATCAGCGTGGCCATGAAGAATTGGGTGGAGTGGATCCACTCGGTGGCGGTGGGCAAACGATGGTAGACCTGGTCCCAGTAGGTGAGCTGGTAGGCGTGATAGTAGAAGATCAGCAGGGCGGCCAGGGCACGCAGGTGATCGATAG
Source organism: uncultured Acidobacteriia bacterium (assembly GCA_903875575.1). Classification (GTDB taxonomy): domain Bacteria; phylum Acidobacteriota; class Terriglobia; order Bryobacterales; family Bryobacteraceae; genus BOG-234. The sequence continues at coordinate 42,616 of CAIQWJ010000069.1, forward strand.
CGGGAAGGTACCTGCGGTTGGGGCTTTGCACTCAGGATCGATTGTATCGGCGGAGGGAGTTGAAGTCCACTGGCTGGCCTGAATTGTAGTAATATTGACACTACCTGATGGCCCCTCATAACTCCGGTTTTCGAAGCTCCCGTCCGTGGCGTGCGATCCTTGCGGGGTCCGTCGGCGTGTTGGTTGCGGTGTCCCTGTCGCGACTGGGTTATTCACAGGCCGCGCAGGTACCGCCACCGGCGAAGAAAGCGGCGGTTTCGGCGACGGCCGGAGAGACCAGCACCGCGACGGCTCCAGCGGTTACCGTCGACTATGCCCGCGACATCCACCCGATTCTGGCGGACCATTGCCTGGTTTGCCACAACGCGGAGAAGCGTTCCGGCGGGCTATCGCTGGGCACCTATGACGACATCATGCAGGGCGGCAAGGATGGCGCGGCGGTTTCACCGGGCCATAGCGGGCAGAGTCTGCTGGTGAGGCGCATCGTGGGTGAAGTGGGACCGGTGATGCCTTTGGGCGGGGATCCGCTGTCTGCCGCCGAAATCGCCACGCTGCGGAAATGGATTGACGAAGGAGCGCGGGCTACACCCGGTTCCGACGTTGGTAAAGCCCGTTGGGAACCGCAATTGACGCTGACCGAGCCCGCGATGCCTGCAGTAACCTGGTCAGACTGGACGCAGCCGCTCGATCGCTTTACCGCCGCTTATCTGGCGAAACAGGGTGTTGCTCAGCCGATTCCAGTGGATCAGGCAGAGTTCGCCCGCCGCGCGTTTCTGGATATTCAGGGTTTCCTGCCCACGCCGGACGAGATCCGCGCGTTCCTCGCCAGCAAAGATCCGGAGAAGCGCACAAAGCTGGTGGCGTCCCTGATGGATAACCCGACGCGTTACTCGGAACACTGGATCAGCTACTGGAACGATCTGCTGCGCAACGACGAGGGCGTCGTTTACTATTCCGAAACTGCCGGGCGCAAGTCGATTACGCCGTGGCTGCTCGACGCCCTGGTGAAGAACAAGCCTTACAACCAGATGGTGAAGGAGTTGTTGAATCCGACGATGCCCACCGATCCCGATGGTTTTCTGATCGGCGTCAACTGGCGCGGGACCACCAGCGCCTCGCAGACCCCGGCGTTGCAGGCTTCCCAGAACACGGCGCAGATCTTCATTGGCATTAATTTCAAGTGCAATTCCTGCCATGACAGCTTTATCAGCAAATGGAAGCTGAAAGACGCATATTCGCTGGCGGCGTATTTTTCCGCCGAAGAGAAGCTGCAACTCTATCGTTGCGACGTGGCCCAGCCCGACCAGTTCGCGACGGCATCGTATATGTATCCGGAGATCAATCGGCCGCTGGCATCCCTGAGTACGGCGGACCGGCGCTCCACCATCGCGGAGATCTTCACCGATCCGCGTAACGGGCGCTTGCCGCGGACGCTGGTGAACCGCATCTGGGAACGGCTGATGGGTCGCGGGATTGTGGAGAACGTGGACGATATGGACGGCGAGCCGTGGAGCCCGGAAGTGCTCGATTATCTTTCGAGCGACTTCGTGAAGAGCGGCTACGACATTAAGCATCTGATTGCGACCATCATCGGTTCGCAAACTTACCAGATGCAGGCGGTGGCGCGGCCGGAGGGTCCGCCTAAGAACTACGTTTTCCGGGGTCCGGAGTTGCGACGCATTACGGCGGAACAGTTTGCCGATGCGATCGCTTCCGTGACGGGGGACTGGCACGTGGCGAAGGCGCCCACGGTAAGCGCGACCGGCGCAACCGGGGCAACTGGCGCCCCGAAAGTACTGGGTGTGTTTTCGGGCGCGCCTGTGGATACGGAAGAGAATCTGGCAATTAATGCGCGACTGGCTGCGCCGCGTCCCGCTGCGACGGGTTCTACAGGCTCCACCGGGTCGACTGGGGTGAGCGGTTCGACTGGTTCAACCGGTGTTACGGGGACAACGGGAACTGCGGCTGCCGGAGCCACGGGGCGAACGACGCAAATCGCCGGTGGCCGTGGCGGAGCGAATGGCGCGACGGGTTCCACGGGGGCATCGGGTGCCACGGGCCGTGGGCCTGCGCCGATTGCCGGGGGCATCTACGCGCGCGAGTGGAGAGTGGCTGGCAGCAATCTGACCCGCGCGATGGGCCGACCGATCCGCGATCAGGTTTATTCCACACGGGACACGCAGGCCACCACAATGCAGGCTGTGGAACTGGTCAACGGCGAGACGCTGAATCACTGGGTGTGGCGCGGTGCGCAAAGGATGCTCGGCGAACTGCCGCCCGAACCGACGAGTCTGTTCAGCCGGCAGGTTGCCGGGACAGTGACCACCGCACCGGCTCCCGCCGCAACCGGTTCAACCGGCGGAGTTGGCCGTGGCGGGGCAACCGCTGCGACGTCGCCGCCCGTTGTAGATCCGGCCGATGCGGCGTATCCTCCGCTGATGGTTACGATCAATGGATCGAATGGTCCTTTGCTCAAGGCAGTGCAGGCTAAAGACGTGGCAAAGGCCGCGACAGAAGCGGCAAAGATGGCGACTGCATTCGATTCGGTAGTCAAATACTGGTCGGCGAAGAAGGCGGATGACGCGGCTTCGCTGGCAATGAAGGCGTGGGATGCAGCGAATACCATCGCAAACAGCAAAGACGTTAACGTGCAGGACGAAGCCCTGACCACGCTGCTGAACACCTGCTCGCAGTGCCACACGGCTCATCGCATTTCGGGCGCTCAGGGCGTGGCCGCGATCAGCACTTCGGTTCTGGCGACCGGTGTGTCTCGCACGGTTGTGGTGCCGCCGGTTCCCTTCTCCATCGATGTTTCGAAATCGAAGAAGCTTTACCTGATTGTGGAAGACGGTCTTTCCACGGCCCCGGACAAGGCCACCCCGCTTTGGCTGAACGCGGTGTTCACCGCTGGCGATGGCTCAAAAACACCGCTGACTTCGCTGCGCCCTGTAGATGTGAGCGGCTTGCGGGACGACAAATCTCCCATCATCCCGCTGGGCGGCGATAAGGATAAACCGGTGATCGAGGCGGTTCGGGTAAAATTTCCGTCCGTGCTGGTTTACGACATTTCAAATCGGGGCTTTAAGAAGTTCGAGGGCATTCCGACTTTCGAAAATGTGACGCTGGCGCAGGGCGAAACCACGACCGGAAGGTTCTTCATTTTCGATCAACCGCCGGGCATGGATCGTCTGGCACCTCCGAAGCCGGAAACACCCTTGCCCGCGCTGCCTCCCGTGAAGACGGTGACGGAAGCTGTGGACCGTGTTTACTGGCATCTGCTGGGCAGAGCTCCCACGGCGGCCGAGCGCCTGGTGGCAACGGAGGCCTTGCGCGACCCGGCTCACCCGAATCGCCCTACTGCGGCGGCTTTGGCGGACCTGCTTTGGTCAGTGATGGTCAGCCCCGAGTTTCAGTTTATTCGCTAAGATCGAAGGTGCGCAGAGTATCGCCATGGAAAACCAAACATTGAAAACCGGAGAGCGGAGACTGACGAAGGAAGAAGCGCTGATCTCTTCGAAGATCGACCGGCGCGGCTTCATGGGCCGGAGTGTGACCACGGCGGCGATGCTGGCATCGCTGATTGGCGTGGAACCGGAGATGGTGAAAGCGGCCACGCCGAACGCAGCCACGGCCGATTCGCTGATCGTGCTCTGGATGGGCGGCGGCATGGCGTCCACCGAGACGTTTGACCCCAAGCGCTATACGCCTTTCGCGCCGGGAGTTCGCACGGACAAAGTGCTCAGCACTTTCCCGGCGATCAATACCGCCGTTGACAACATCAAGATCTCCCAGGGCCTGGAGAGCGTGGCGAAGGTCATGGACCGCGGTTCGCTGATCCGCAGTTTTCAGGCGGCCGATCTGGGCTTCATTCTGCATTCGCGGCACCAGTTCCACTGGCATACAGGCTACATCCCGCCGCAACCGATGGCCGTGCCTCACATCGGCGCAGTGATTGCGAAGATGCTGGGACCGCGCGTCGATACAGTGCCGCCGTTCATTTCGATCGGTCAGAATCTGGAAATCGGCGGCGAATCGCCGGCACTGAAATCGTTCCACACGGCGGGCTTCCTGGGCAGCGAATACGGCCCCGTGCTGCTGGCGGACCCGCAGGATGCGGCGTCGGCAGTGCGGCCTCCGTCCGATCTTGGGGCGACGCGGTTCACCAGCCGTCGCAAGCTCTACGAGAAGATTCTGGCAAAGGAACCGGTCTATCAGTTTGCCGGCGACTACCAGCGGCAGAGTCTGCTGCGCTCTCTGGATGCCGCCGATAAGCTACTGACGTCGCCTTCGGCAAAGGCCTTCGATATTTCACTGGAAGCGAAAGAGAAGTTCGATATTTACAATACGAGCCGCTTCGGTCAGGGCTGCTTACTGGCGCGGCGACTGGTAGAGGCTGGCGCTCGCTATGTGGAAGTGACCACGGAATACGTGCCGTTCCGCTGGTGGGACAGCCATCAGGACGGACATTCGCGCGCGGAGATGATGAAGAAGATCATTGACGGCCCGGTGGCGCAACTGATTCTGGACCTGGAAGAACGAGGCCTGCTGAATCGCACGCTGGTGGTGCTGGCAAGTGAGTTCAGCCGGGATGCGATCACGGAAGGCAAAGTCGGCAAGGAAGTGAAAGACCAGGCGAACACGCCGGATGTGATGCAGCTTCCCGTGCACTACGGGATGCATCGCCACTTTACCGCCGCTGGTTCCGTGCTGATGTTCGGCGGCGGCATTAAGAAGGGTTTTGTCTATGGCAAGACCGCCGAGGAGCGGCCCTGCACAACGATTGAGAATCCGGTATCGCTGGAAGACCTGCACGCGACGATCTATCACGCACTGGGAATTCCGCCGGACGCGAAGTTCATCAACGAGCAGCGGCCGGTTTTTGTGACGAAAGATGGCAAGGGGAAGGTCGTCAACGACCTTTACGCATGACGAAGGGGAAATCCATGCAGATTACACGACGAAGCTTTGTGACAGGTCTCACCGCGCCGCTCATTCTTGGCGCACAGGATAAGGCGGGGAGCAAGGCCCCGGTTATCGGGGAAGGCGACCAGAAGTACGAGTGGATGGAAAGCTGGGGCGAACTCCCTTCGCACATCAAGTGGGGCAATACCCACAATGTTGTGGAGGACGCGCAGGCGAATATCTACGTCCACCACACCGTCTATGCCGATAGCGAAAGCAAGGATTCCGTGGTGGTGTTTGACGCTAAGGGCAAGTTCATCCGCTCCTGGGGTTCGGAATATGCCGGCTGTGCGCACGGCATGATGATTCACAAAGAGGGGCGCGATGAGTTTCTCTATCTGACGGCGAACGCGGCACCGAAGGGTGCAACGCCGCCGCCCGCAGGTGCCGCTTCCATCGTGAAGACAACGCTGAAGGGCGAGATTGTCTGGAAGATCCAGGGACCGCCGGATATTCCGTCGTATAAGACTCCCGACGCGACAACGAATCAGCTGCCGCCCTACAACCCCACGAATCTGACGCTTGCCCCGAACGGCGATGTCTACGTGGCCGATGGCTACGGCTCTTACTACGTGAACCATTACGATAAGAACGGCAAGTACCTGAACACGTTTGGCGGCAAGGGTTCAGACCCTGGACAACTGCGGGAGCCGCACGGCATCTGGATGGACAATCGCACCGGCAGCCCGATTCTCACCGTGGCGGACCGCCGCAATAACCGGCTACAGAGGTTCACGCTGGCGGGCGCGCACATCGACTTTGTGCCCGGCTTCCGGCTGCCCTGCCACTTCAACATCCATCCGACCAACGGCACCGTCGTGATTCCTGAGTTGAACAACGCGGCGCTGGTGGTGGATAAGAGCAATAAGATTATTGCGACGTTGGGTGATCCGGCGGCTGCGAATGCGGTGCCGAACCCGAAGCGCAATGAGAAAGACCGGAGTAAGTTCGTGCCCGGACAGTTTGTACAGCCTCATGGCGCGAGTTTCGATCACGAAGGAAATATTTTTGTGGCGGAGTGGGTGGATATTGGGCGGGTGACGAAGTTACGCAAGGTTGCGTAGCGCGGAATCAGCGCGAGAGCCGCAGAATCTGGGACGCCACCTGCTGAAAGGCTCCGTGTAACTGCGCTACCGTCGGTGCAAATACCGATAGCCCCGCAACCTGACTGTGGTTGTAGGACGCCGAGCCAGGATCGTTGGCAGCGCGCGCGAGCAGCACCTGATCCGGGGGCAGGCCTGGATTGTTGCCCAGGCCAATCGTGTAGATGGCTGGTGTGAGAGTCGTGTCGCTGCGAATCCGGTTTGCCGCGTCATCAAAAGCGTTCAGACTGGCATTCGTGACGCTGACTCCGGTCACCTGATTCAGATTCACCGGCGCGTACGCCGCAATCGAACCGGTCCCGTTGGTCGAATTGCCGTTCGTGTCCTGTGATGGCAGACCCGTCAGGTAGCTCGCGATGCTCCACGATGGCGCTAGATTTGTGCAGCCTCCGGCATTGGGCGCGGCGCGGGTTTCCGTGGCGTCGTTCAGGGAAGTGGCCGTGGGATCCGAGAGTCCCATGGCGCTGGTTTCGTTGATATCCGCGAGTAGCACGCCGGCGACTGGATTGACGAGCTTCCTGCAGCCGGCGGCCGCGTTGACCAGACCCTGGAAATTTGCGGTGAACGTGTTCGCCAGGCCGTCGGTGAAGAGAACGATCACGTTGTAAGCGCCCACCTGGTTGAGGGTCTTGAGTTGTTGCCATGCCAGCCAGAGTCCCTGCGCACTGTTGGTGGCGCCGTTGGTGGAGGTGAGGTTGCCGATGAGCTTCGGAACATTCGGGGAATCCGTGAGGAACGCGGTGGAGGGCGGGTAGGCGAGGTAAGCCGTGCCAGTGAAGGCGACCAGGCCAACGTTATCGCGACCGCTGGCGAACTGGTTGACGAAGGTTGTCGCGTCCGTTTGCACGGTTGCCATCACCTGTGACATGGAACCGGAGTGGTCCAGCACCAGCATCATGTTGAGATCCCGACGCTGCGCGACTACGGTAATGCTGATGGGTGTGGGCCCGACTCCCAGGATTTTGAGGAACATCACCGGCACGCTGCCTGTAGCCGTGACGGTGACTGTGCGGAAATGGGCTCCGTTGTTCGACGCCACGCCGATTGTGGCACTGGCGTTGGAGACAGGCGTGGGAATGGCACTCACGTCGGCATTGAATACCGCCAGAGCCGCGGCAGTGGCATTCGCAGTCTGGGCAGCCGGAGTCTGGCCGATACTCAGGGAACGCGCACCGGCGAGAGCAGCAGCGTCGGCGGCGGTGGAGATTGCCTCTCTCACCATGTAGGTGGTCGCGCCATCGATGGCGAGGCCGACCATTGGTATCATCACCAGACAGAACAGCGCCGCCAGCACCAGGGCCGCGCCGCTGCGCCGGGCATCGCGGCTTCGCATCAGAAGACCACCTTCTGGTAAATCCCAGTGCCTTTGAGGACGCCCGTCCAGTCGAACTGGGCCGTGCTGAAATACGTCTCACCGAGGTATGCCGTCTGACCCGAGGCGAGCGTCAGCATGGAATTGAAGCTGGTTGCGTTTGCCGACGCATCTTTCAGATTGGTCACGTTGCCACCCGCGTCCAGCAGACTCGTCTTTGGATTGACGTAGGAGCTTGAACGTAACCCGGCGTTACCGATCACCACTCGGCGGACGCAGACAGCTGTGCCGTTGCCCGTGCCCTGAATTTCGCTGAGGATCACGACGCCGTTACCCCCTGCCGCGGCGATATTCAGCGTCCCTGCCGTCTTGAGCAGCAGGTTCACGCTCGCTGCCTGCGAGAAATCCATTCCGGTGGCGAACATGTGGGTGGCATTTCTATTCAAGGCGGCAACCCGCGACGACATCAGCAGAGACATGCCGACGGTCGACAGGCCCAGCAGGATCGGTACGAACACAAAAGACCCGGCGAGCACAAACTCGATCAGAGTGCTGCCATGTCGGCCATGGCTTTCCGGTTTTCGCATCATGGAGTCGGCGGAATCCCTCCGGGCGAACCCTCGATCTTATCGATGGCGGTTACGGTAACCGGTACTGCGTTGCCGGATCGAAAGAGGGGTGCCAAAGGCTGCAGCGGGTAATTCGTTATGGAAACCTGCACCAGATTGCCGCCGATGTTGCTGTTGGTCGGTTTGAGCGAGACACCGTCGAGAAACTGCACCGAAAGAGTCCCTGCTTTCGTGCCCGTCAGAAAGCCCAGCGACGCACTCTGCACCACCGCCTTAACGGACGCAACCTGACCCAGGCCTGCTGAAACCTGACCGGTGACTGCGTAGCGCGCGCCTTCCTGTACGGCATTTTGCAAAGTCGCTTTGACAAACATCGTCCACCCGGTGTCAAGGACCAGAAAGCCGAGGGCGAGAAAAGGCAGCAGCATGAGTGCGCCTTCTACGAGTTGAGATCCGCGGCGTCGTTGGTGGCGGCACAACGTCGTCATGGCCTACTCCCCGGCCGCCGGCGTGTAACCGCGTCGCCGCTTGGGTTCCACCAGAAACAGGGAGCGCAGAACCGGGCGCGCGCGAACTTCGTCGCTCTCGGTCACGAAAGCGTCCCGCCCGTCCCACGTCGCCTGACCAAAGTACGGATTCTTCAGCCCGAACAGGGCGACCTCAAACCGGTCCCGCGCGCCGATCTTCGCGAAGAGTTTGGAAAGGTAGATGCGCACTGTACCCTCGGTAATCCCAAGACAGGCTGCAATCTCCTTGTTCTTCATCCCCTGCGCCAGCAAATTCACGAGCTGGCTCTCTCGCTGCGTGAGCGCCACACGCCTGGAGTGTTCCGGCACCTCTTCCGCAGGGGCACTGCTCCCGTTGGCGATGTTGATCAGATTCGCGATAAACCCTTCGCTTGTGCAGCCGCCGCGACGGAGGAAGCCCGCTACTCCCAGCTCACCCGCCTGGTGCAGAATCTCGTCCGAGAAGTTCTTCCCCCAGATCACAAGGCGCGACGACGGCACCGCGACCCGCAGCGCCGCAATCACTCCCAGCGTCATCTCCGGAGCGAGTTCCAGCAGGATCATGTCCGGGCGAATCTGCTCCACCAATGGAATCAGGGCATATGCCTCCGGCAGCGCTGTGGTGACGTGGAACTGTTTTGACGATGTCAGCACCACGGAAGCGCCCAGACCGAGGACAGGGTCGTCGGTGTAGACCACAATGCGGATCAGACGTTCGTCGTTCACCGGCTCCATGGTCCGATAGTACGGAGTTATTTTGGATGCGTCACTATCTCCTCTTAGTGCAGTGAGTAATACTCCTCCGGGTACTGGAACATGACAGCAGTTACTTACTGCCGATTTGCGCTTCGTTTTGCGAATACTATCAAACCTCAATCTATCTGGACTTACTGGCAAAACCGTACAGTGGGATCACGGCACAAATGAACACGACAGACACATTCGGAGGGGAAGTAAAGCTGGCATGTTTCGCCAGGCTCAGCACCGCCACACAACCGGTGGCGCACGGAGTCACGGAGCATTTGTCGGGTAAGTGGATTGTCGTGGCGCTGCGGTCGGGTCCGGCGAGCGATCAGATTCAGACTGACACGAATCTGACGGTTGGCGTGGACCTGCCCTGCAGCAGACAGGTTGGGCCGAGGATTCTGGAGTTCGCAGCAACAGTATGCCGTGTCAACAGCATGCCGGGAGGCATGCGCGTGTTCGCCAGCGTGCATCGCATGAAAGTGGTCGATGGCGAACGAGAGCCGGAGCTGCCGGTCTTAACGTCGTGGATTCAGTAATAGATAGTTCGTATTCATAACTTAACTCAGGAGAGACTACAATGAATTTTTTCAAAACCTTACTCATCGAAGAAGATGGCCAGGACATGGTCGAATACGGCCTGGTGATCGCCCTGGTGGTTCTGGCCAGCGCGGGGCTGCTGACGACATTTAGCGGAAAGATCAGCACGGCTTTCACCGCACTCGGCACCGACGTCACCACCAACATCAAGTAGTTCGCGGATCTCATCGCTACCAAGCGGTGTTCACTACTCACGGAGGAATACAAAATGTCATTCATCAAGAATCTGCTCATCGAAGAAGACGGCCAGGACATGGTCGAATACGGCCTGGTGATCGCCCTGGTGGTTCTCGCCAGCGCTGGTTTGCTCACGGCCTTCAACGGCAAAATCAGCACGGCTTTCACCGCTCTCGGCACTGACGTCACCACCAACATTAAGTAGTTTCGCGGGTCTCATTGCTACCAATCGGTTTTCACTACTCACGGAGGAATACAAAATGTCATTCATCAAGAATCTGCCCATCGAAGAAGACGGCCAGGACATGGTCGAATACGGTCTGGTCATCGCGCTCGTGGTTCTCGCCAGCGCGGGCCTGCTCACGGCCTTCAACGGCAAAATCAGCACGGCCTTTACCGCACTCGGCACTGACGTCACCACCAACATCAAGTAGTTCGCCACAACGTCGTTCCAGGGAATTCAGAAGTATGTTACGACCCGCTGGCCTAAAGGAAAGTGGCAATTATGCCGATCAACCAACTGTCGATCAATAGAGGTGAAATCTCGGGTCTTCGTTGTCTGTGCAGACGGTTCTTCCATGGGAATGGGGGGCAGGATCTGGTGGAGTATGCCCTTCTGGCTGGTGTGGTTGCTTTAGGGGCAGTGGCGGCATTGGGTGCGTTTCAAAAAGTGATCGCAGGGGCATGGGCGGCGATCAGCGCAAACTTGTCTGGCTGAGGGAGTTCGGTTCATGAAACGGCGGCTGATTACTGTCATGCTCTTCGCGCTTACGGCTTCGTTGGCATGCAGTACCGTCCTGTACAAGATTGTTTCGGCGCGTTCGCAGCGGCCGGTCCATGCGGCTGCAACGCGGATCCTTGTGGCCGCGCGGGATCTGACGCCAGGGAGCCTGGTGACGGAAGCGGATCTTCGTGCGGTGGATTGGCCCGAGTCGGCATCCGGGCAGTGGATGAAGACGCCGGGCGAGATCGTGGGCCGGGGTCTTCTGGAGCCTGTCCACAAAGACGAACCGTTTTCTGAAAGCCGTTTGGCGGCCCGTGGCGCAGGTTCCGGGCTTGCCGCAAAGATACCCTCGGGATTTCGGGCAGTAGCTGTTCATGTGGATGAATTGACAGGGCTTTCCCGGTTCATATATCCGGGGTCGCATGTGGACGTGATGTCTAACGTCGCGCCGGGCGGTCCGGCCGTTGCCGGCGCAAGAACCATATTGCAGAATATTGAAGTGCTTTCCACCGGGGACCCGGATGGCAAGGACAAATTCGCCTCGCCGTCTTCAGTGACTTTGCTGGCAACACCGCAGCAGGCTGAGATACTCAGCGTGGCAATGGCACAGGGCCGAATTGATCTGGAACTCCCGGAATCCTCTGGATACGGGAAACTACCTGTCGGCGTTGATTCCGCAGCTTCCGACTCCCGATTCCACAGCGGCCATAGTGAAGAAGGCATTGCTGCGTGCCGATACCGGAATTGCGCGGCCTAAGGCACCGCAGCGGGCGGCCGTCCCAGGTAATGAGAAACCTGTAGCGGGCGCTGCAACTCCGGTTCCCGCCACCGTAGAAGTTATTCACGGATCCAAGCGCGAAGTCAGTGTTGTGGGGCCGACCGAGCCGGAGACTGCCCGATGAACTGCTCGAAAGGTCCTCCCTGCGTGCTGCTCGCATTTGTACTGCTTGTGGCAGCCCACGATACGCGACTTTCCGCGGCGTCCGGCAACGAACAGATCCACATCACCGAAGGCAAATCGTTTGTTCTCGAGACCACTTCCGATATCACCAGAATTGCGGTCGCCACCGAGGGCACGGTGGAGGCCGTGGCTGTTACCAGGCGCGAGGTGCTGCTGAATGGCAAGGCACCTGGCGAAACCTCGGTGCGCATCTGGCTGAGTAATGGAGGTGGTCGCTTGTCCTATGAGGTCACTGTCGAGCCCTCAATGACGCGGCTCGAAGCACTGCGGCATCGGTTGCATCAGGAAGTGGGCGATTCCGTGGATGCGGAATTGGACGGCAAGACCGTATTTTTGCGCGGCATGGTGAAAACGCAGGATGAAGGCGAAAAGGCCTATTCCATCGTGTCCGCCTGGGGTAAGCCGGTGAATCTGCTGACGATCGCGACTCCCGCGGCGCAGCCTCAGATTCTGCTGAAAGTGAAATTTGCCGATGTCGACCGAACGGCCGGTTCTCAGTTGGGGATGAATATCCAGAACCTGGGTAACGGGATGGTGGGATCGCTCTCCACCCAGCAATTCAGCCCCCCGAATATGGGCGCGATTGGCGGCACTGGCCCGAACACCTTCACCTTGTCGAGCCTGCTCAATCTATTTCTTTTCGATCCAAAGCTGAATCTTGGAGCCACCATCGAGGCGCTGGCGGCAAGAAATCTGGTTCAGATTCTCGCCGAACCGAATGTACTGGCAACGAATGGCAAGGCCGCGAGCTTTCTTGCAGGCGGAGAATTCCCATACCCGGTCGTGCAGGGTTCCACCGGCGGTACGAGCAACGTGACCATCCAGTTTCGTGAATTCGGTGTTCGTCTGACCTTTACGCCGACCGTTACGCCGCGGGGGACGATCCGGCTGGAAGTGGCGCCGGAAGTCAGTTCCCTCGACTATGCGAACGGTCTGTCTTACAACGGGTTCAATATTCCCGGGCTCGACGTGCGCAAGGTGAAGACCGAGATCGAGTTGCAGAGCAACCAAAGTTTTGCCATTGCCGGGTTGCTGGACAATCGGGTGACGGAGAACCTGAGCAAGATACCGGGCATTGGCGATATCCCATTGCTTGGGAAACTCTTCCGCTCGCGGTCCGTCAACAAGACGAATTCCGAACTCATGGTGGTGGTAACGCCGGAACTCGTTCAGCCGATGGCCTCGGACGCACGGGCCATGGAGATGCCGAGGCCATTTATTCCGGGAGCGCCGACGACGCTGCCGACGAGCAATTCGGAGGACCCCAGGCCCCTGCCTGTTGTGACGCAGTTGCCGTTTGAGCCGACAACCCCGAAGACAGAGATTGCGCCGGGAGCGCCTGGAGCCGCGATTCCTGCGGGCGATTCTTTCAGGGTACCCAAATGAGCCTGGTGTTGGAGACGATTCCGGAAGCGGAAGCCCGGGCGACGATCAGCGTGGCCGTTGCAATCGCGGATCCCGAACTGCGGAGTCGCGTGGTCGCGACACTGGGAAACTCGCCCGCGTCCCTGACCTGCGAAAACTGTCAGACGGGCACGCTCGAAGAATTGCTCACGGGTCTGGAGCGTTTGCGTCCGGAGATTCTTCTGCTGGGTCTCTCCGGCCTGCCAGACGATGCAGCGGTTGTGCTTTCCGGCATCGAGAACCTCAAACCAGCCCCTCGCGTCATAGCGGTGAATGAAACCGCAGAGCCGGAACTCATACTCCGGGCTATGCGCGCGGGTGCTGTGGAATTTGTCTACCCACCGTTTGAAACCCACCTGAATGATGCTCTTTGCCGGGTCGTTGCCGAGCAAAACCGACTGGCTCAGCCCGAGAGCGAAACAGGAGCTGCTATCGGTTTCGTGTCGGCGAAAGGTGGTTGCGGTGCCACGACGATCGCCTGCCACGCTTCGAGCTACTTAAACAGAGAAAAAAAGGCCGTTCTCCTCGCTGACCTCGACACCTCGTCCGGCATGGCCGGGCAGTTAATGAGATGCTCCGCCGGCTACAGCATGGAAGATGCCGTGCAGCATATGCACAGAATGGACCTCAAGCTGTGGAAGGCGCTGGTCTCGAATTCTCCTTCGGGCGTGGATGTGATGCCGTCCGCCGCCGATTCGCCGAACCGGGATTCCGTGTCGTCCGGCTTTCATCGCCTGATGCGGTTTTGGCGCACGCAGTACGAATTTACGATTGTGGATCTTGGTCATGGGCTTTCGGCCTCCCTGCTGGGCGCGCTGGAATCGTTGGACGGAGTGGTGCTCGTTTCCACCAACGAGGTGCCTGCTTTGCGGCAGGCGCGGCAGATCATTCAGTCTCTGGTGCGGCGGAATTTCCCGGTGGACTATCTGAAGCTGGTAGTAAATCGCATGCCCAGGCGGGCCGAAATTCAGTCGGCGGAACTCGAAAAAGTGATGGGGCATCCGATCTACGCCGTTCTGCCGAACGACTATCGAACGCTGAACGAAGCGTATTCGAAATCCCGACTCGCCGGTTTCGATACCGTCTTCGGCGCTGCCCTGTCGGAATTTGCGGCAAGAATGGCTGGCCTTGAACCTCCGGCGAAGAAAGCGCGCGGGAGTTTCTGGTTTGGCAAAGAAAGCCCAGGAAAAGACGGTTAAATATGGCGACGCTTCAGTACTCTCCTCCGCAAATGGCATTCCCGCCCGGTGGCGGCTCCGGCCAGCGCTCCACAGAGAATGGCTGGCTTAACCGGTTGATGCATCCTGCCGCCAACGGCGCTGCCTTTCAGGACCTGAAGTTCTCGTTGCACCGAAAACTGCTTGGTCGCGTTCATCTGGAAGCTGTTCTCGCGCTGCCGGACGATCGGGTTCGCGCAGAGATTCGTCTGGCCCTCGCACGTTTGCTCGATGAGGAACAGGCTCCGCTCAACGGGATCGAGCAGCAGCGAATCCTCGACGAAGTACTCGACGAAGTTTTTGGCCTCGGTCCTCTGGAACCTTTGCTTCAGGATCCAACCATATCCGATATCCTGGTGACCACGCCAAAGCTGGTGTACGTGGAGCGGCACGGCCAGTTACATCGGACGCCCGTGGAGTTTAAGGATTCCGCTCACCTGATCCGGATCATCGAAAAGATCGTGAGCCGGGTCGGACGCCGCATCGACGAATCTTCCCCCATGGTGGATGCACGACTGCCGGACGGTTCGCGCGTGAATGCCGTAATTCCTCCGGTGGCAGTGGACGGCCCCATGTTGTCGATCCGCCGTTTTGGCAGGGTCCCGCTGCAATGCGCCGATCTGGTCCGCAGCCTGACCTGGACCGAGGAGATGGGCGAACTGCTGCGGGCCTGTGTGATCGCGCGCATGAATATCGTCGTATCCGGGGGTACGGGGTCGGGAAAAACCACCATCCTGAACGTGCTTTCGTCCTTCATTCCCGAGAACGAACGGATTGTCACCATTGAGGATGCGGCCGAACTGCGGCTACAGCAGACGCACACGGCCCGCCTCGAAACCCGCCCCGCCAACATCGAGGGACATGGTGCCATCCATATCCGGCAACTCGTGATCAACGCACTCCGTATGAGGCCCGACCGCATCATCGTCGGCGAAGTACGCGGCGAAGAGGCGCTAGACATGCTGCAGGCGATGAATACCGGTCACGATGGCTCGCTCACCACGATTCACTCCAACAATCCGCGCGACGGGCTGTCGCGCCTCGAAGTGATGATGGGCATGGCGAACGCCAGCCTGAGCGAACACTCGATCCGGCAGCAGATCACGTCCGCCGTGGATCTGTTCGTCCACGTGGCGCGTTTCAGCGACGGTACCCGACGCGTCACGCATATCACCGAATGCCTGGGCGTCCAGGCCGATGCCATCGAGACCCAGGACATTTTTCTGTTCGAGCGAAAGGGTATCCTTGCGAGCGGGCAGGTGACGGGGCAGTTCCGGGCAACCGGAATCCGCCCAAAGTTCCATGAAACGCTGAGAACCGCGGGCTTCGCTCTGCCGGATTCGCTTTATCGGACCGTGGTCAATATCGGATAACGGAACGCGCCTATGTTGCTCTGGCTTGTCGCATTTACGCTCTTCCTTTCGATCTTCGGGTCCGCCGCGCTGCTGTGGTGGCGTCTTTCCCAGGAGAAGCGGATCGAAGAGCTCGCCAAAGAAATCGCTCCGGATACCGGGCAAATCGGCACGCCGCCTGTGGTGCTGGTGGAGCCGCGTGTGGCGAAGAGTTCCGTCGCTCAATGGTTCTCTTCGGCCGTTCCCTCTAATGGCGAAAAGCAGGGCTGGAGTCAGGGAGGATTGTTCCTCCTCACCGCTGGCATGGCCGCGGCCGGAATCATGCTGGGCATTCGTCTCATGGCTGTGATTGGGATTTCCGGGCCGTTTCTGGCGGGTGGAATTTTCGCCGTTGTCCCTTGGCTCCTGCGCTCCAAGCGGATCAAGAAGCGGCTCGCTTTGTTTGAACTCCAGTTTCCGGACGCGCTCGATTTTCTGTCGCGGTCCATGCGCGCCGGCAACGCCTTTTCCGTCAGCGTGGAACTCCTTGCGTCGGAGACCGTGGAGCCGTTGAAATCCGAGATCGTCCGGGTGACGCATGAAATGGCACTCGGAGCCTCCATCGAAGATTCGCTCAATGGTTTCGCGCTGCGCGTTCCACTCGTGGAAATCCGCTTCTTTGTTTCAGCCGTGCTGCTGCAGCGCGAGACTGGTGGCAACCTGAGCGAGATCCTGGGCAGGCTGGCGATCTCCGTTCGGGAACGTTTGCGGCTCCGCGGACAGGTAAGCGCGGCAAGCGGCCAGGGAAGACTGACGGCGATTGTACTCACCGTTCTGCCCATCGCCACCCTGCTCATGCTCAATCTGCTTTCCCCGGACTACATCGGCAGCCTCACAAAGGACCCTATCGGCCGGAACCTGCTCGCCGGAGCCGCCTTCTCGCAATTGCTCGGCTATGTCTGTATGAAGAAGATCGTCGATATTGAGGTTTAATCCATGACATTTCTGTTACCTGCCCTTCTTTTCGTGTTCGTGGCCGGCCTGATCATGGTCTTCGGCTACCGGCGGTACGTCGTCGCGGGGCGAACGTACGAGAGCCTGGATGCTTCGCCGGAACAAGGACGCACCGGCTCTGAACCGGATAGCCGCGATGGCTCTGGCGTCGTCAGGCTTGCCCGGTTCGTCTCGGGAAAAATTCCGGTGCCGGCCCAGACGGCCGACGAATTGCGTCTGAAACTACTGACCGCAGGTTATCGGGACCCGAGTGCTGTCGCCGTGCTTTACGGCTTGAAAGTGATCAGCATGGCGACCGTCACGTCTATCCTTGTCGCGATCGAGTGGAACTCGGATGGGGCGCCCGCAATGAGAGGGATGGGTGTCCTTGTCGGCGTCGTGGCGGGTTTCCGACTGCCTGATTACGTTCTGGCTCGCAGGATCACGCTCCGACGCAAGCAATTGCGCAGGTCACTGCCTGATGCTCTGGATCTGATCATTGTCTGCACCGAAGCGGGCCTCACCATCGAGCGCTCCATTCGTGTGGTCTCCTCCCAACTGTTCGCGCTCCATCGCGAGCTTTGTGAAGAACTGAATCTCTTGACGGCGGAGGTTGGCGCGGGACTACGGCGCAAGGAAGCACTGGAAAACCTTGCCATCCGGACTCAGGAGCCGGAGGTGAAGAAGCTGGTCGGCGTCCTGACCCAGGCGGACCGGTTCGGAACCAGCGTGGGCGAGGCCCTCCGCGCGCATGCCGATCATATGCGCACGCGGCGGCGTCAGCTTGCTGAAGAAAAAGCTTCGAAGGTCAGCGTGAAAATGATCTTCCCGATCTTCTTCTTCATCATGCCCTGCATGATGCTGGTGACGGTTGGTCCCGCGGCGCTGATCATCATGAAACAACTTATACCGGCCCTGGGGACCCGGCACCAGTGATCCCACCACAGCTAACCCGGAGTCTCCCTTCATGATTCACTACTCTCCCAATCACATTGCCGTTGCCGCACTTGTATTAGCCGCAGCGGTGACCGACTACCGGTCGCGACGCATCCCAAACTGGCTCACACTTTCCGGTTTCTGCGCCGGACTCCTGCTGCATGGGATGTCAGGGGGCCTTGCGGGCGCAGGAACTTCACTTCTGGGCGCGGCACTGGCCTTCGCCATCTATTTGGTGCTCTATGCTTTGCGCGCCATGGGGGCGGGAGACGTAAAGCTGATGGCGGCTCTCGGCGCACTCGTAGGGCCGGGCGACTGGATGGTTGTGTTTATCGCGGCGGCACTTGCCGGAGGCCTGCTGGCCTGCTGCATGATGGTCTGGAAAGGCCGCGTCTATGAGACTCTCTGGAACACCTGGTTCATCGTTAACGAACTGGTTCGGTTTCGTGCACCCTATGTCCGGCGCGTAGACCTCGATGTTAAGGCCCCGGAGGCCCTGAATATGCCGTACGGGGTGGCCATCGCAGTCGGCACGCTGGCCTGTCTTTTCACAGCCCGAATCTGAGAGGCTGGCCGTTACTTACCCCGCGCCAGACCCAGCGCGCGAATGCGTTTGTGCAAATTCGTCCGCTCCATCCCGAGCGCCCGTGCAGCACTCGAAACATTCCAGCCGGCGTCTTCGAGCGCTCGCAGCACGTGATCGCGCTCGGCGGATTCCCGCGCTTCCTGCACGCTCGATCTTCCACCCGTCTCGCGCTGCAGTTTGAGTTCCAGAGGAATCGCCGCCGTAGTCAGCGTGTCGCCGGGCGAGAGAATCGCCATCCGCTCCACCGCGTTACGTAGTTCGCGCGCGTTGCCCGGCCATTTGTATTCCAGAAACGCGTCCCAGATTTCAGGATCGAACGCCCGCTTGCGAAAGCCATTACGCACGCAGAAGTCTTCCAGGAAATACTCGGCCATCGGACGAATATCCTGCGGCCGCTCGCGCAGCGCCGGCACCCGGATGGGCACCACACTCACGCGATAGTAGAGATCTTCACGAAACTTTTCCTGCGCCACCATCGCGGTCAGATCGCGGTTCGTAGCCGCCAGCACACGCACCGAAACCCGGATCGTCTGTTCGCCGCCCACACGGTGGAACTCGCCCTCCTGAAGAACACGCAACAGCTTAGCTTGCGAATTCGCGTGGAGATCGCCGATTTCATCGAGAAACAGCGTACCGTTATCGGCCAGTTCGAACTTTCCGCGGCGCATGGCAGTGGCCCCGGTGAACGACCCCTTCTCATGCCCAAAGAGCTCGCTCTCAATCAATTCGCCAGGAATCGCCGCGCAGTTCACCTTCACGAACGGCCCGGAGGCAAAAGGACTGTTGGCGTGGATGTGCGCCGCCAGGAGTTCCTTTCCCGTCCCGGATTCACCCACCAGGAGAACCCGCGCGTCCGAACGCGCCGCCATCGTGGCCTGTTCGAGCGCCCGCTCAAACGCCGGACTGGATCCAATCATGCGCGTGCCCGGCCCCACTGCTTCCTTGAGACGCTTGTTTTCCTGTTTCAGCGTGCCCTGATCGAGCGCATTTTTCACGGCAACCAGCACGCGATCACGCCCGAGCGGCTTCTCCAGAAAGTCGAAAGCGCCGGCTCGGGTAGCTTCCACCGCGTCCGCAATCGTCGCATGGCCGGAGATCATGATGACCGGCGCGGTGATTTCAGCGGCCTGCAGTTCGCGCAGCAAATCAATACCGCTGGCATCCGGCAGGCGGACGTCCAACATGTAGAGATCCATGCGGGCACGCTCCGGGAAGGCCCGCATTTCCGCAGCGGAATGCACCGCGTTCACCTGATAACCCTCGCGCTCCAGAATCATGCGCAGCGAGCGGCCAATATTCTCTTCGTCGTCAACGACCAGAATTCGTCGCGATGCCATCGTCTTCCCCCGTCCCAGCCGTTTCCGCAGGCAAGAGCACGCGGAAACCGGCACCACCCAGCTCGCCGGCAATCAGCAGAATATCGCCGCCCGAAAGCAGGGCGCTCTTACGCGCAATGGAGAGGCCCAGCCCCATGCCGCGCTTCTTGAAAGAAATAGTCGGCTGGAAGAGCGACTTGCGGGCCAGTTCGCTCAGGCCGGGGCCGGAATCGTGCACTTCGATGGCGATGCGATCTTCCACGCGGGCTACCTTTGCCAGAATGCGCCCACCCTGCCCGGCGGCCTCCGCCGCATTTTCCAACAGATTGACCAAAATGCCCTTGACCAGATCCTGATCGGCCACCGCGCTGGGCGTATTCGCAGCCGCCTCCACCAGATAGCCGACCTCGGGATGCGCCGTCTTCAGAAACGCGATGCGCTCCTCCACAATCGACGCGATATCGAGCGGTTCGGGGCATACGGGCGGCTCGGACGAAAACTCCGAAAAGGCACGGATTCGCCGTTCCAGTGACTCGATTTCGTCCACGACAATCGACGCGGCCTGTTCCAGAAATGCGCGTCGCCCGGTGCTATCCACCTCGGTCTCACGCGCCACCATTTCTTCCACTGTCAGGCGGATGGGCGTCAGCGAGTTCTTGACCTCATGCGCCATCTTTCGCGCCAGAACCTGCCAACTCGCGAGCTGCGTCAGGTAGACCAGCCGGTCGCGACTCTGTTCCAATTCCGTAGCAGTGCGGTTGAAGGCCTGGGTAGCCAGGCCGATTTCATCGTCCCGGTCCGTAGGGACCCGGATTCGAAAATCGCCCCCGGCCAATCCCCGAAGCGCTTCGGTGAGGTTCAAAATCGGCCGGCTGAAACGCGTGGCAACCAGCCAAACCAGTGCCAGCGCGACCAGCCAGATCAGCGCGACCAAAAGACCCCACGTCAGAAAATATCCCCGGCGAAGGTCCAGCGACACCGTGACGCGCGCGTCGCGGTATTCGCGGGAAAGATCGTCCATCCGCAGACCGAGCGGGCGTTCCCAGACGCGGACGGCCCCGGAATCGGACGGCGTGCCCCGAACCATATAGCGAAGTTGCGAACCGCCGTCGCCTGTGATGGCGAAACGCTCGTACTCGTTGCTGTCCCGGAATTCCCGTATCGGATCCGGCAGGCTGCCCGAATAGACCTGGGGCGGGACCCGTCCGGCCTGGGCATCTTCCCTCAAACGGGCGGACGCCTGCTCATAGTATTGGCGACCCGTTTTTTCCAGAGCGAGGGATGCCGTCGCCAGTTGGTTCACCGGCGCAAGACTGCGCTCAAACAGGTTGGTGGTGAGCCAGATAGTGGGCCCCAGCGGAACCAACGTCGCACCGATAAAGACAAGAGCCAGTCGGGTCCGGAGCGTCACCAGCGCACCCCCCTGCGAATGTCCTCCAGACGCAGGGGACCGCTATCGAGAAGCCAGTGCGCCTGCTTCTCGCGGACGGGGCGGCTGAAGATGTCGACCAGCGCGGTGACCAGGCTGATGCCGGTTTCGCTGACCAGGCCGGTCTGATCTCGCGGATCTTCCACACGCAGGTCGAGTTGCAGGTAGAACGGCTTGCCGGAAGGCAGTTCGGAGCGATTGATGGTGAGATTGTCGAAGCACCAGGCCTCCGCAGCAGGGCCATCGAGGTGGGAAACGGTGCGTTTCTGATCCGCATGGTCGGTGATTTTTGTCACCGAGAAGCGCTCCTGCCAGATGTCATAGCTGATGGCAAAACGGGCGGCGGTTCTCGCATCCGGCACCACATAGGTGGGGCTGCTGGAGACGGTCAACTGCGCAACAAACGCAATGGAGGCACCGTTTTTCAGCCGTTCGAGCGGTTTGCCGTTCAGAAACCGGAAGTTGGGGGCCGAAACATGCAGCATGTCACCCTCAAGACGCGGATTGAGACGACGTTCGTTAAATTCGATGGCATAGGCGGGATTCACCACCCCGGCCACAAGGGCCGCCAACGTCGCGCAAACCGCTATTTTGTGCCGGCTCGAAATCAATAGTTCATACCCGCGGTAAAGACCGGCGCGATTCGCCCCCGATCAACCGGAAACGCCATCGCTACGTTAAAGACACCCTGCCGGAAACCGACGCCGACGGAATGGCGAACCGTGCCCAGACGGTCCCCGCTACCGATGATACCCGTATCGTAGAACGCTTCGGCCGTTCCCTGTGGAAGCTGATAGCCGTAGCTGAGAGAATTGTGGACCATGCGGTCGCCCCCCAGCGGGTCAAGCGCATAGCGATTCCAGCCCGGAAGGGTGGAACTGTTTCCCAGCGCGAAGCGGTCAAACAGCGGAGCGTTTCCGGTGAGGAAACCGGCCGTAACGTGGTCAGCCACGGTGACGCGACCCGACCTGTGCTCATACCGCAGGGAGACCAGGTTGCGGCTGTATTCGAAATCCGAGCCGAGTTGTCTGGTGGCGATACGCACGCCGTATCTGGCGTCAAATCTCTGGCGAACGACGGCACCTTCCCCGTTCCAGGAAAAATTGACGTCGGCAGTGACGGCGTTCGCGCTCATGGACATCTCGTCACCCGCTATGGACGGCTTTTCCATCTCCATCCTTTCAAAACTCGTCCCCACTGACACCGAAAGTTCCCGGGAGAGGACCACGGTGACGGCGGGCGCGATGTTGCGCCGGTTTCGGTACAGCGTAATAAGGTTAGACGCTCCGGGCGCAGAATCGTTTAGCAAGGCACCGACGGCCCGACGCGTGGCGGGATTCCAGAGATCGTGATAACCTTCCACCTCCAGACTGAAATGAACGCGGTCTGAAAAGACATGGGCGTCTTCATAGCGGGTGGAGAAGCCGGTGAAACGCTCCGTAAGATCGTCGCCGTTGCTGCCCAGGCCGACTGCCAGGGAGTGTTGCCGGGCGCGACCGCTGGCATTGATTTCCGTGGTCCAGCCCTGGTTCGAACTATAAAGGAAACGAGGGACGGAGAGATCGAAAGCGTAGTCTTTGTGGACCGCTTCAAAATCCAGGCGCACTCGGCCTGGCGAACTGCCACGGGAAAGATGCTCTTTGACATCCTGTAAGTGCAGGGTGGAACGCAGTTTACCGGCAAGATCGCCAATGGCGGTCATATCGCAGGGTGCCCCAACCAGGCTGGCCAGGCGGTGGCGCAGGGTGGGTGGGAGCTTGGCATCGTGAAACCGGCCCACTTCCACTCCCGAGATGGAAACACTTTCAACGAGGTACTGGGAATTGACGTTGGAGTCGGCGAGGGCGCGGATCAGGGCCTGGTCGGCACGGGCGTCTCCGCTGAAGATCGTCAGTCCGAGACCCAGGGAAAGGGCCAGCAGGGCGGCGGATGGAGCGTTTACGGACATCACCCCGATCATTGCACGCCGATAGCCTGTGCTGCGAAAGCCGATTTTGTTAGGAAATGAGAAGTCAGAGGGGTCGGCACCTGTGGCAGGGGTTCACAGGTGTGCGGGGACACGCAGCGCGCAGCTGTTGTTACGCTGCGCGCGCGATTGGCAAAGATAGCGCCACGGAGTCAAGCCGCAGCGCGTGGAATGGAAGACCTTGCGCCCGTACCAAACGAGCGGGGAGACGATTACGAGTTGATCAAAGAACCGAAGTACTAAAGAGCTTTGGCGAGTTCCGTCGCAAAAGCACTCTTCGGCTCGTTTTCACGCTTACGGGCACCACCGCTGGGGCGACGCTCAGTCCGGGTGCGTGCTGCTGCATCCGGTCTGGCGGCCATACCGGCCGGACCCGCGCCCTTCGCCGACACAGGTCCCTTGGTGGGCTGTGCGGGATTGGCCCGGAGGATTTTGTCCTCCAGAGGCGCACGATCAAAACGGCGAATAATCGCCTGCATTTCGTCAGATGTCGGAGCCTCGACAAACGCGAATCCCTTGGATTCCTGCGTTTCGTGGTTCCGGATCACCTTGACCGAATCCGAGACAAGATCTTCCGCCGTGAGCCATTGTTTAATGTCGTCGGCGGTGACCCAAATAGGCAAATTGCCCAAAAAAACGGTAAAGCTCATTAAGTTTGCTGCTTGCACTCCGTGGTTGGAAATTTAGATGATCCTTCAGGCGCGTAACCGAATTCGTTCTTCAGTTGCCTAATCGATACTATCAGACGCCTGTGGATGGCGCAAAGTAACGGATGCCGCTAACGCGTTTCAACGGTGTGAAATCTGCATTCCGGAGTTGTTCGGCTCAACCGGCCAGACCTGGAATACCGCCAGCCGTCTTCGCCGCGCGCACTGCCCGCAGCACCGCCATCGCCAGCACTTCCGATGCCGCCACGCCCAGTGAATCCACACTGGCGGTTTCATTGCCAAGCGAAATCGCAAACGTGATATCGCCATCTGACATCGTGTTGACGGGTGAGATGGTCCGCGTCACACCGATGCTCGCGAGAGCCGCCAGCTTATTGGTCTGAACCCGATCAAGCCGCGCGTTCGTGGCCACAACAGCCAGCGTCGTATTCCCGCGGAAGGCCTGACTCTGAACATCGGCGTGGCGCAGGGCGGCGGCGGAATCGATAAACTCGCGGCTATTCGCCGAAATGCGCGCTCCGGCGATGATCCTGTTGAGTGCCGGGTCGATCACGTCTCCCACTGCATTCACCACCACCAGCGCGGCTACCATCACACCCGATCCCAGGGTGAGCGACGCGCTGCCGACTCCGCTTTTCATGGCCTGCGCCATGCCGAAAAGTTTTCCAACAGTGGCACCGGTCCCTGCGCCCACGTTGCCTTCAGCCACCGCATCCGCAGTTGCCGCTTCCACGGCCTTCTCTCCCATTTCGCGCGTAGGGCGCACACCGGCTTTGGCCACCGCGAGATCGTAGAGAATCGCTCCCGGCACAATCGGGACATGCGTGACGCCGGTATCGAAACCAATGCCGCGGCGTTCCAATATGCGACGCACCCCGCAACTGGCCTCCAGCCCGAAGGCACTGCCGCCGGCCAGCACAATGGCATGGACATTTTGGGCCACGTGGCCCGGATGCAACGCGTCCAGTTCCACCGAGCCGGTGGCAGAACCGCGGACGTCAACGCCGCCCACCGCATTGTTGCCACAGAGAACTACCGTACACCCGGTCAGGGCATCGGCATCGGTGGCATGGCCAACCAGAATGCCGGGAACATCGGTGAGACCTTTCATGTGTTTGCTTATGCGTTCTTTGTTTGTATGCTAGCATCGGCTTTCGGGGTGCTTTTCGGTCGCCTGCGGGGCGCTGACCGGCACTGGAGGGAGAATTCTGTTGCTTGACGCGCTGAAAGGGCCAGTAAAGTCGGTTCAGGATTTCTGCGTGTTGTCCGGCGGCGCCCTCCGAAACGTCTTCCGCAAGCCCCACTACGCCGACGACATTCTGCTGCAGATGGAGACCATCGGTGTGGGCAGTGTGCCGATCGTCATGATCACAGGCTTCTTTTCGGGAGCCGTCATGGCCATGCAGATGGGTCGCGGCCTGCAGGATTATGGCCAGACCGGGCGCACGGGCCAGTTCGTTTCCATCATTCTGGTACGCGAACTCGGCCCCGTTCTGACAGCGGTCATGGTGGCCGGGCAGAATTCTTCGGGCATCGCCAGCGAGATTGGTTCCATGGAGGTGACTGAGCAGATTGACGCGATGCGCGCGCTCGGCACGGATCCGGTGCAAAAACTCGTGACACCGCGCATGATTGCCACTGCCATCATGCTGCCGTGTTTGACCATTCTGGACGATTTTATCGGCATGATCGGTGGCGGGATCATGGCGAAGGTTCTATTCGCCGTACCCGGCAGGCAGTATTGGTCTACCGTCTGGCGCGCGCTGGCGTGGAGCGACGTGGGGCAGGGCCTGACCAAGCCCTTCATGTATTCGTTCGCGGTGTCACTGATTGGTTGCTACTACGGGCTTCGCACCACGGGAGGCACGCAGGGCGTGGGTCGCGCGACTACGCAGGCCGTGGTTACGGCTTCCGTGCTGATCTTCATCATGGACTTCTTTATCGGTCGGATCTTTCTCTGGATCAGCCAGCTGGGGCAATAAGTGGCGGAGAAGATTCAACCCACAGGAGTGGCCGATACGAGTGATGCCGCGAGCCTGCTGCGTTTCGAAAACGTTCGAGTGACGTTCGACGGAGACGACGAGAAGCCGGCGTTGAACGGCGTTTCTTTCAACGTCCGCCGCGGAGAAACCCGCATTCTTCTGGGTGCAGCGGGCAGCGGGAAAACCGTGCTTTTGAAGACCGCGATGGGCCTCGAATGTGCTACGGGCGGGCGGGTTTTTCTCTTCGATGAAGACGTTACGCATAAGAGCGAGCGAGAGCTGTTCGATATTCGCGCAAAGGTCGGCATGCTGTTTCAGGAGAGCGCGCTGTTTGATTCCATGACGGTAGCGCAGAATGTGGCCTACCCTCTGCTGAACCAAAAGGCCGTCTCGATGCCTCGCGACAAAATGGAGCCTGCGGTCCGCAGTTCCCTCAGGTTCGTGGAACTGGAGGGCCAGATGGGTAAATACCCCAGCGAACTCTCCGGCGGCATGCGGCGCCGTGTGGCAATTGCGCGCGCCGTGGTGACCAATCCCCCACTTCTGTTGTACGATTCCCCTACCGCCGGACTCGATCCGATTACAGCCCACACGATCATGGCGCTCATCGTGAAAGAGCGGGACAAGGACAACACGACCGCCCTGGTGGTGACCCATCGTTATCAGGACGGGAATCTGGTTGCGAACTTTCGCTACAATCCGAACAGTGGCCATCTGGACCCTGTTGGACCGGATGGAACGAAAACCATCTTCATGGTGATGAAGGAAGGGAAACTGGTTTTTGAGGGTAGCCAGACCGAACTGGAAGCAAATCGGGACCCGTACGTGATGAAGTTTGTGAAGCAACCGCAGTCTGAGGCGGCCTAAGGCGTAAGGTAAAGAGAAGCGTTACAGGAATATATGGCATCCCAGCAAAAAGTCGAGTGGGCGAAGCTGAAGACCGGGATACTGGCTTCGGCGGCAATGTTGATTGCCGGAGTGCTGATTTTCCTGTTGACGGGGAACGGCTCGCTATTCGAGCACCAGGCACTCATAAGGACGTTTATGACGGACTCGGCGGGCATGGCGGAAAATGCCCCCGTGCGCCTGAACGGAATCCTGATTGGCCATATTAAACAGGTTGTGTTGTCGGGTTCCACAAATCCCAAACGCACCGTGGAAGTGGATCTGGCGATACCCGCGAACTTCCTGCCGCAGATTCCGGAGGATTCGCAGGCGGCAATCAGCGCGGCCAACCTTCTGGGCGACAAGTACATCAATGTGACGCGCGGCACGCATAAAAAAAACGTGGAAGACGGCGGCGAAATCGCATCGGTGCAGACACAGGACGTGCCCGAGTTGCTTGCCCAAAGTTCCGGCCTGCTTTCTCAGTTCCAGACGATTCTGGGCAGACTGGATGGCCTGCTCACCGTAGTGGAGAGCGGCAAGGGCAATCTGGGCAAACTTTTCAAGGACGATACGCTGTATGACCGGCTGAGCGCGACGGCAGGCGAAGTGCAGCAACTCGTAAAGGACGTTCACAACAGCAACGGCACCATCAGTCACCTCCTCTACGATCCCGAATTTTTCAACGATATCAAGCGCCCGATTACGCGGCTGGACGACATGCTGGCGGAGGTTCAGACGAAGAAGGGTTCGGCCGGAAAGTTTCTCTACGATCCGCAGGTGCATGATCAGACAGTCGGTGCGATTACCGATGCGCGCGGTCTGGTGGCTGAAGCGAAGAAGATGCTGGACGATCTGAACGCAGGTAAAGGGACTGCCGGCAAACTGCTGAAGGACGAGGAAATCGCCAACCAGTTCGATCAGATCGGCAGGAAAATCAATCTGGCAATGGACAAAGTCAATTCCGGGCAGGGCACCATCGGCCAGTTGATGGTGAACCCGCAGCTCTACGATTCCATGACCGGAGTCACAAGGGAACTCAATTCGTTCCTGAAAGACGCTCACGCCAACCCGAAGAAGTTCCTCACCATCCGTCTGACTTTGTTCTGATAACGTGGCAAGCGCGATCCGGGTCATTTTCAACGCGGACGATTTCGGTTTCACGCGCGACGTGAACGATGGCATTGTGGAGGCTCACCGTCATGGCGTGCTTTCCGCGACCACTTTAATGGCGAACGGCGACGCGTTTGAACATGCCGTGGCGTGTGCCCGGGAGAATCCTGCTCTTGACGTTGGCGTTCACCTGGTCATGGTGCAGGGCGGGAGCGTGTCGCATCCCGGCCGGGCGTTACCCTCCACATTGCAGGAATTGGCACGAACGCTGGTGCGGCGGGAACTGCCGGTTTATGACGAGGCGATAGCTCAGGTCCGCAGGATCGTAAACGCCGGAATTCAGCCGAGCCATATCGATACCCACAAACACACTCACCTGTTTCCTCCCGTGCTGGATGCGGTGGGACGGGTGGCACGGGAGTTTGGGATTCCCTGGGTACGCCAGCCGTTTGATTTTGGCGTCAGCCCGGGAGTGGGATTCGCGAAGAAGACCGTTGCAACCGGCATGAAGATCATGCGGTTCCGTTTCGCGGAAAAACTGACGGGTTTGCGGATGACGGATCACTTCGCGGGATTCCAGATCACCGGAAGGCTGGATACTGCCGCGATGGTGGAGACTCTGGAGCGTCTTCCCGTGGGGTTGACGGAGTTTATGTGCCACCCGGGCAAGTGCGGAACGGAGTTGCAGTCCGCCGCGACAAGATTGAAAGAGAGCCGCGCCGTGGAACTGGCGGCTCTCACGTCGGGAGAGGTGAGACAGGTGATGGAGCGGCGCGGTATTGAACTGGTGAACTACCGGTAAGGGGAAGTGGTTGCCGTTTCGTTGCCGGTCGGCTGTGCAGGCCCCCGCTGGAAAACAACTAAAGCCGAAGGCTGTAGTGGTCGATCTGACAAACAGGGCGTACTCAGGCACCAAAGTTCTGAAAGCCGTCAGGAACCAATGCAAGCAATCCGCAAAAACGAACCGGGCAAAGCCGAAATGTACAGCAACGCGGGGAAAGCCTAGGGTAGCACTGGGAAACCCTGGAACTGCGAGGGGGCGAAATGTATCTAGCGGCACCCCTACAGGCCAAATGCTCTTCGGAAGCCGCGATGGCCTCTATCAGCAGGTACGAAATCATGCCCACGCCGGACAATTACACGCTCTGGTATGAGTACCATGCGGGTCACCATGCCGGGCTCCGGCGCACCATGGACGTCCTGATCAGCAATGGAGACGGTTTCGAGGAAGCCACACTCCACGATCTGACGTCTACATTTATCTCGTCCGCCAAAGAGGCGGAAGTTATCCGCGAGGCTTCCAGAAGCATTCAGGAAGCTTTGCGAAGCCTCATTGAAGTCGCACACCGGGCTGGTGCCGAGGCCGACGATTTCGGCATAGCTCTCACAAATCTTGCCGCCCGAAACTACGGCGACAACAAAGAGAGCCTGCGGGAAATGGTGGATCAGTTGATCCGAGAGAGCCGGAAAATGGCTGGTAAGAGCCAATCGGCAAGCGCCGAAATGAAGGACCGGTCCACCGAAATTGAGATTCTGGAACGCAATCTGGCGCAGGCGCTTGCAGACGCCAGAACCGACAGTCTCACCGGGACCGCCAATCGCAAAGCCTTCGATGCGACCATTCGAAAACTGGCGGGAGATGCCATGAACTCTGGCGACGATCTGGCCTTGCTGATGGTGGACGCGGACCGCTTCAAACATGTAAACGATACATGGGGACATCAGGTGGGTGACGAAGTGCTGCGCCACATTGCGGCAACGCTCAAACACTCCGTCCGCGGCCAGGATTTCGTGGCCCGCTATGGGGGCGAAGAATTTGCTGTCCTCCTCCCGTTTACCGATTCCAAATCGGCCATCAGCGTCGCCGAAAACGTACGCCACGCCCTCATTCGCGAACCCCTGCGGCTGGCACTGACGCCTCCCATGGGGCCACTGACGGTATCTATCGGTGTCGCCTGCTATGAACCAGGCGACCCTCTGGCCGAGTGGATCGGGCGGGCGGACGCCGCTCTATATCAGGCCAAAGGAGAGGGGCGCGACTGCGTTCGGTGCGCCTGAAATACCATGCCGACTACTACAAAACCCACATACTGCCTGCTGACGGACGACTCGCCCACGGTACGAAAAGTGGCCCGGCGCTTTTTGCAGGGATCCGACTACGAACTGGACGACGCCGGCAACGGCCAGATCGCACTCGAAAAGTGCGCCATCCGCATGCCGGATGTCGTCCTGCTCGATTGGAACATGCCTGTGATGAACGGTATCGAGTTCCTTCGTGCCGCGCGGGAACAATTCGGCAGGGACCACCCAAAAATCGTTGTGTGCACCACCGAGAGCGGGGTCGATTATATCCGCGAAGCTATGGCCAGCGGTGCCGACGACTACATCATCAAGCCCTTCGACGCCCCTACGCTTCACGCCAAACTGAGCGGCGTGCTTGCCGCTCCCGCCAGTGTGTAATTTACTTCGAATAGCTCACGCGCCAAATCGTTCCGGACGCGTCGTCGGAAACCACCAGAGATCCGTCCACCGCCGTCGCAACACCTACGGGCCGGCCCCAGACATCGCCACCCTCAGTCACAAAACCGGTGAGAAAATCCTCATAGACTCCATTCGATTTGCCGTTCTTCAACGGCACCCGGACCACTTCATGCCCACTGCGGGTCGCCCGGTTCCAGGAACCGTGCTCCGCCGCAAAGATGTCGCCCTTGTATTCCGCCGGAAACTGCGAACCCTGATAGAACGCCAGCTGCAGCGAAGCATTGTGCGGTTGCAGCAACACGTCCGGCACCAGCACTTTGCTCCTCAGCTCGGGATGCTTGCCAGCCTGGCGCGGATCCTGATTTCCGCCCATATAGAACCACGGCCAACCATAAAAGCCGCCCTCTTCCACATGGGTAATGTAATCCGGCACCAGATTGTCGCCCAGCGCGTCGCGCTCGTTGACGGAGCACCAAAGCTGCCCCGTTGTCGGGTCAATCGCCAGACCGACTGGATTCCGAATACCCGCCCCGTACACCTTCACGAACTTACCTTCCGGCGTGTACTCCAGGATGTTGGCGCGGTTCTTCTCAAGGGGATGATCGTCCGGATCGTCCACGTTCGAGCCGGAGCCGACGGCCACAAACAAACTCTTCCCATCCGCCGAAAACACCAGGTCGCGCGTGGAATGGCCGCCGCCTGGCAGCCCGGTGATGATCGTCTCCGGTTTGCCGGCTGCGGTGAGATCGTTCCGGTTATAAGGCAGGCGCACCACTGTAGTGGTGTTGGAGACATAGAGCCACTTCGGATCGTCACCCACCGGATAAAACGCCAGGCCGAACACGGGGCCCAGGTCGCTCGCGAAAATGTTGCCGCGGCGAGGCTTGCCTTCGTCGCTCATCCCGCGATAGACGCGAACATTGCCCGCTCCCGTCTCCGCCACAAACAGATCGCCATTCGGCGCGGTTTTCATCGCGCGTGGAGTCGAAAGACCAAACACCCACATGTTAACGCTGAAACCAGGAGGAGCCTGGGGCAGCACGCCTTCTGGTCGCGCCACGATATGCGAACTGTTGGAGGCCGAAGGAGTCGCGCCTGGTTGCGGCAGATCGGCCGGAGTCAGTTTGCGAAAGACGCCAGGCTTCAACGACGCGGTATCCGCGAAGGCCGCGCTGCCGGTCAGAACCCTGTCCGGGGTCGCGTCTCCCCGCAGCAGGTGTACCGCCCCGCCCACCAACGCCAGTGCTCCCACCGTGACCACCGAAACAAAAACTCTGTTCATGTCATTCGCTCCCTGCCGTATCCGTGTGGGGCAGGTTTTTAACCTGCGGCCGGTTTGGAACCGGCCTTCCGGACCCTTGCACTAGCTTCCCAGAATATCAATCATGCCGGAACCGCAGATGCGTTCTATCTCAGCCTTGAATTCCCTGTCGGGTCGCACCTTCGCCGGAACATCCAGGATGACGGAGAAATCGCGGGGCATTTCGATTCGCATACGCACCTGGGTAGCACCCGGCTTTCGCGCGAACAGCGCATGCAGCTCGCTCGCCCGGTCGATCCCGTTGCGCCCGACAAACACCTTAATACTGATCAGTGATGGCAGCGAGACGCGCAACACATCCAGCGGGATAATCTCCTTCACGGAGACCTTTGTCGGATTGCCTTCCTCCGGCAACGCCATGCCACGGACCAGCACCGCCTGATCTTCCACCAGCAGTGGCGCAAGCGTTTCGTAGGCCGTCGTAAAGACCAGACCCTCGGTCGCCCCCGAGCGATCTTCAATTGACATCAGTGCCCAGGGCTTACCTTCTTTATTCCGACGCCGCTGCACGCCGGTGAGAACCCCGCAAAGAGCCACATTGGCACCTTTCTCCAGGCCCTCCAGTTTCGTGGAATCGTGCGTGGCTACCTCGGCGATCTTCTCTTCGTAACTATCGAGTGGATGGCCGGACACATAGAAACCGAGCAATTCCTTCTCGCCCTGCAGCTTCTCCCGCAGCGTCCATTCGCCGGCCTTCGGCAGCGTCGGCTCCGGATGCGATTCCATCATGCCGCCGAACAAACCGCCCTGGCCCGAGGCCTTATCGCGCCATGCCCTCGCACCCGCCTCAATTGCGCCATCGAGGGCCAGCAGCAGTTGCGCGCGCGTGCCGTTGAAATCGTCCATCGCACCCGCCCGAATCAGGCTCTCAATCACGCGCCGATTGATCGCGCTCATGTCCGCGTGTTCGCAAAACTGGTAGATCGAGGTAAACCCGCCCAACTCCGTCCGCGCCCGCAGGATGGCATCCACCGCGCCCTGGCCAACGTTCTTCACCGCGCCCAGCCCGAAACGCACTGCATCGCCCGCGTCATCGCGCACCGGCGTAAACATGTAGTCGCTGGCGTTCACCGACGGCGGCAGCACGCGAATACTCATTTCGCGGCATTCGTTGATGTACTTCACCACCTTGGCTACGTTGCCGGTTTCCGAAGTCAGCAACGCGGCCATGAAATCCACTGGATAGTGCGCCTTCAGATAGGCCGTAACGTAAGCAAGGAAAGCATAAGCCGCCGAGTGCGACTTGTTAAAGCCGTAACCGGCAAACTGCTCCATGTAGTCGAAAACTTTTTCGACTTTCTTCTGCGGATGGCCTCGCTCCAGGGCGCCCTTAATGAAGGTGGCGCGTTGCTTGGCCATCTCCTCCATCTTTTTCTTGCCCATCGCGCGGCGCAGCATGTCGGCGCCGCCCAGCGAATAACCGGCGATGCGGCTGGAAATCTGCATCACCTGTTCCTGATAAAGGATGACGCCGTAGGTTTCTTCCAGACTTTCGCGCAGTTCCGGCAGATCGTACTGAATCGCCTTGCGCCCATGCTTGCGCTCAATGAAGTCGTCGAGCATCCCGCCCTGAATCGGGCCCGGCCGATACAGAGCGTTGAGCGCGGTCAGATCTTCAATTCGCCCCGGCTGGTAGCGGCGCAGAATGTCGCGCATGCCGGGAGATTCGAACTGGAACACGCCGCTGGTGAGACCTTTGCAGAAGATCTCGTAAGCTTTCTGGTCGTTAACCGGAAGATCCTCGATCACGATCTTCACACCGTGGCGCTTCTCGATCATCTTCAGCGCTTCGTCAATCAGCGTAAGCGTTGTCAGCCCCAGGAAGTCCATCTTGAGAAGCTGCAGCTTGTCAAGACCGTTCATGTCGTACTGGGTGACGATTTCCTCTTTGTTCGTGCGGGACAGCGGCACCAGAGTCTTCAGTGGTTCGGGCGAGATGACCACGCCGGCGGCATGCACGGACGAGTTTCTGGCGAAGCCTTCCAGACGCAGCGCCACATCCATCACTTCCTGCACCCGCGGATCTTTCCTCGCCAGCTCGCCAAAGCCAGGCTCGGTTTCAAAGGCCTCTTTCAACCCGATGTTGAGAACGTTGGGCACCAGTTTGGTGAGACGGTCCACGTCCGCAAAGCTCATATCGAGCACCCGGCCCACATCCTTCAACGCCGCGCGCGCGCCCAGCGTGTTGAAGGTGATGATCTGCGCCACCTGCTCACGGCCATACTTCTTCGTGACGTACTGAATCACTTCCCCGCGCCGGTGCATGCAGAAATCGATGTCGATATCGGGCATGCTGATGCGTTCCGGGTTCAGAAAACGCTCGAAGAGCAGACCATATTGCAGTGGGTCGATATCGGTAATCGACATCGCGTAACTCACCAGGCTGCCGGCGGCGGAACCGCGACCCGGACCAACCGGGATGCCCACCGATTTCGCGTAGCGGATGAAATCCCAGACGATGAGGAAGTAGCCCGAAAACTTCATCTGCTGGATCATCACAATCTCACGTTCCAGACGCTCGATGTAAGCCGGCAGATCGAAGCGCAGCAGACCCTGCGCCCGCAACGCTTCCAGACGAGGACGGCGCTTCTCAAAACCCTCGCGAGCCATGTCCGCGAAGAAAGAATCTGTTGTATGCGTCTTCGGAATATCAAAACGCGGGAACGGATCTTCCACCTTCTTCATCTCAATGTGGCAACGCTGCGCAATATCGTACGGCCGGTTGACAGCGTCTTCCAGTTCTCCGAACATCGCCATCATTTCGTCGCGCGTTTTGAGGTAAAACTCGGGGTGATCCCAATGCATGCGATTCGGATCCGACATGGTCTTGCCGGTCGAAATGCACATCAGAATTTCGTGCGCGCGCGCATCGCTTTTGCTCAGATAGTGCGCGTCGTTAGTCACCACCATCGGAATTCCCGATTCGATGGACAGCCGGTTCACCTGCGGCGTAAGCCGTTTGTCCTGCTCCAGCCCGTGATCCTGGATCTCCAGGAAGAAATTGTCCTTGCCGAACAGATCGCGATACTCATAGGCGATGCGCCGGGCGTCATCGTACTTCTCGTTGAGAATATTCTCGTTGACGTCGCCGCGCAGGCAGGCGGAAAGACAGATCAGGCCCTTCGAGTGTCGCGACAGCAGATCCTTGTCGATGCGCGGCTTATAGTAAAACCCTTCCAGGTAAGCCGTGGAGACAAGATTAATGAGATTCCGGTAACCCTCCTGGTTTTCACAGAGCAACACCAGATGGTGATAGCGATCCGTGTCGGAACGCAGCTTCATCCCGTCGCGCGAAACGTAAAGTTCGCAGCCCAGCACCGGGTGAATGCCTTTTCCCTTCGCCGCGTTGTAAAACTTCACCGCGCCGAACAGATTGCCATGGTCGGTCATACCCACCGCTGGCATCTTCTGCGCCGCGACAACATCCATCAGTTGGTCGATTTCGCACGCTCCGTCGAGCAGCGAGTAATCGGTGTGGTTGTGGAGGTGTACGAAAGGAGTCTCGGCCATAGAAAAGGGATCTGCGCTGACCGGGGGTCGGTGGCAACTGGTACATTCATTCTATCCGGCGGCCTCACAACTATGTGGCTCTACATCGCGGCAGTCGTCGCCATTCCCGTGATTCTCGTGATTGCAGTCTGGTATCGCCTGTGGCTATACGGCGAAGATGCCCAAAACGCTCCGCAGAGCGAACTCAACCCGGATATCAATCTCCACATCACCCGGCTGGACCTCGAATGCACCCCAACCGCAAAGCCAGTTCAGGCCCCGGATGACTCCGAAAACCTATAAGCCAGCCACCACAAAAGCACTCCAGTACATCGGGTGCCGATAGCGTTCGTCCTTCATCAGGGCGAGTATTGCGCCACGCAAGGCCTCTGCCGGCTTTTCGCCGCGCCGAAGGTGTTGATGCAGGCTCACCATGAGTTCGGTTGTGGAGCCAGCTTCCACCTGCCATTGGCTGACCACAGTCGTCCTGACTCCCGCCACAAATAGCGACCATGTCAGACCCATCAGGCCTTCACCCTCGGCGACGCGTCCGCGGCCGGATTCGCACGCGCTGAGAATCGCCAGATCGGCATGAAGATTCATCCGCATGAACTCCCACGCCTCCAGCAGGCCATCTTCCGATGCCTGGCTGGCGACGGAAGCCTTCGTATCCGGTTGTGAAAGCACAATCCGCGAGCGCATCGCGTTTTGCCGGTCCACAACTCCATGGGCCGCCAGATGCAGCACTCGTCCATCCACCGCATCATTCCGGAATGCGGCTTCGGCGGCCTCACCGGCGACTCGCACGATAGTGCGTCCAGGCTCATACAGGGCCGCGATCCGCCGCACCTGATCGTCCAGTTCCGCCGTGCCGGAAAAAGCCACCAAATCCCGACCAAAGCCTGGTTCGCTGGATTGCGACACCGTACCGCGATCCCGCAGGAAGCCGATGGAAGGGGCTATTGAGATCGTCGCCTGTTGAATCCAGTAGCCTCCTCCCCCAGGTGACGGTAATGATTGAAAAGGAAGCTCTCCCAGCGGACCGTCCGCCACAATGCATACTCGCGTGTGCGCGCGGAGTTGCGCAGCCGCCGGCTTCAGCATCGAATCGTAGATTTCCTTCGATGTGGCCCGAAACGCCGGGTCGCGTCCCTCAATCTGCGTTCGATACCGGCCCGTCAGCCGGCTCAGAGCCGCGCGGCCAATGGGCAGATGATGGGTCCGGATGGCGATCTTCCCGTTGTCCCGTGTGACCGTGAAGAGCAGCGTCTCATCCTGGCCGCCCAGAAACTCCACCAGTACCGTCTTCGTATCCGGCACCAGAGACGAGAGCTCATCCGCCGAAATCACGGGAGAGTCGCCGCGCCAGGTCCGCAGTTGCGGATTT
This sequence comes from uncultured Acidobacteriia bacterium, assembly GCA_903875575.1. Classification (GTDB taxonomy): domain Bacteria; phylum Acidobacteriota; class Terriglobia; order Bryobacterales; family Bryobacteraceae; genus BOG-234. Next base: position 78,778 of record CAIQWJ010000069.1, read on the forward strand.
CGCACATAAAGCGTGGCGAGGAATGACTGATACGCCCGCCACCCCGCCTCCCGGTCACGCGCGGTCCCCGTGCGCAGGTTGGCAACCGCAATCCGCGCGCGCAGTTTCTTTTCTTCCGCTCGTTCTTCGTCCGACATGAGCCGGTCCACCAGGTTCGGCCCGCTTTCAATGACGTCCAGCAGCACTCTGGCGCGAGTGCGTTCGGCCGCTTGCAGTGCGGCCAGGGAATTACCCGATTCCGCCTCCAGAAGCGCCAGTTCCCTGTACGGAAATACCGCTTGTTCAAAGAAAAGCTGCTTTTCGATTTCGCCGCCCGCCACCAGACCGCGCTGCTGTTCAATCAGCGCGATAGCCCGCTGAAAACTTCCCCGTGCCTGCGCTGCATCGCCGAGTCCCCGCCAGGCCATACCGGCAAGCGCTTCACTCTGCCACTGTCCGTTGCGATCGCCAATGGGCTCGATTCGCTTCAGGGCATCCGCGGCGTACTCGAGCGCGCCGCGGTAATCCTTATTCATCCGTGTAATCAGGCTGAGTCCGCGCAGGGCCGCGCCCTGATTCTGAACGTCCTTTAATTGCTCGGCCACCTGAAGCGCCTCGTGGAAATGCGCCCCGGCCGCTGCGTAGTCCCTGTTATCGGTTTCAAAGCCCGCCATGTTCAACACAGCGTTCACATAGGCAGCTTTAAATCCCATGCCCCGGGAAAGTTCCAGAGAACGATTGAGAGCTGCCAGGGCCTCCTTCGGCTTACCCTCAAGGCCGAGCATTCGGCCCATATCGCCGTATATGAGAGCAAGATGGGTTTTGTCGCCGACTTTGGTGGCAAGACCGACCGCCGTCTCGAATTCCGGGCCGGCAGCGGCGTAGTTCGCCTGGATCATATGGAGGAATCCAATGTTGTGGTGCACAAGAGCCAGTCGGTTCTCGTCGGCCTTCTCCTCGTAAAGGCTCTGGGCCTTAAGGAAATACTGGAGTGACCGTGTCATGTCGCCCATCTGGCCGTAAATCGAACCCATGTTCTGGTACGCAGATGTATTCAGCCGGGCTCCCTCGCTCTCGTCATAGTCGATGCTCGCCTGAAGCATCTCGAGTGCCTCCGTGAAGCGCGACTGCGAGGCGTAAATATTAGCCAGGTTGTTCAGGATGATAGGGATTCTGATTGTGGCGCCCGGTCTTCTTGCGTATTCGAGGGCCCTGGTGTAATGCTCTTCGGCACCTTCGTACTTTCCTTCGAGTCGGTCCACGACGCCGATCGTCTGGAGACAGATGCTGGAAGAGAGATCGTCCCTTAGGCGAACCGCAGCTTCGTAACAGGCACCCAGGTGAGATCGCGACGCCGCGAAGTCGCCCTTTCGTTCGAGGGCTTCACCAATGTCGGCGAGCGTGAAGAAGATGGGCTTCACGGGAGCGAAGTCGTGAAGCACAGCATCTCTGCCAACGTCGTCCCTCGCCGCCAACCAGGAGGCGACAAAGGGTTCCGCGCGCGGATCGGGTGCCGGTGCCGGAGTCTGGGCTCGGGCGTGGACAGCAATAACGATCAGGCACAGCAGTCCCGTCAGCGTTCTGCGCATGACCCATAATAAAGAATTTCTCTTGATAATGGGTTGGCGGTACGGTTAGTCCCCGGTTATTTTCGGGTGCGATGAAAGGGCGGCAACTGAAGAAACAGCAGCATAGCCAGCCCTGTGCCGCCAAACAACAGCCAGGTCGACGGCTCCGGCGTGGCCGAAGTGTAAGTCAAATTGAAGTTATCGTAGTACTTCGTGAGTGACCTGTTGTTATCAGCGTTGTAGGCCGAAAAACCGAACATGGTCGCGGTTGCGCCGGTAAAATCGGGCAGCGCCGGGCCCGAACCCACCCATCGGGTAAACAGCGATGAGGTAAACGTCCCTCCAAAAGTGAGAGTCGAGAACGACGCCTGGGGAAAGCCCGTATTGCCCAGGAACTCCCCATAAATATTGCTCCCCTGCTGCACCAGCAGGGCGATTGCCTGGCCCGCGCCAAAGTCGCCCGCACCGCTCTCCACATCCAGCGACAACGAGAATATGCCAGACAAAGCCTGAGAAGTGGTCACATCGAGATCAATACCGGTTCCATAAGCAAACGAGGACAAAGTGGTGAAAGTGGAAACGTTGAGCCGCGCCCCCGGGTTTCCGTTGATTGCCTCCAGCGTCATGGACCCGACACCGATACCGCTGAGAGCCCAGTTTGAAAAATTCCCGTCCGTAACCGATGCGGCGTAAACCTCAACCCCATCATCCACAGTCCGGACCTGTCAGCTCCTGAATGGGTCTGCACCGCGACGCTCACTCCCGGCACTACTTATATATGGACGGTCTCAGCCACCGTCAACGGCTCAAGAGTCACCGCTCCGCGGTCGCCGGAACCTGAGGCGCGCTTCCGTCTCGCAACTGCCAGCGAAGCGGCCGAATGGGCCGCAGTGCAGAACCTGAAACCAGGCTCAGATCTGGCGCAGGCCCTGACGGCTCTCCGGCTTTCCATGTTTCCAGAGGCCGATGCCGCTCTTACCCGCCTGGAGCGGGAGAACGCGGGAGTGCCCATCGTTGCCAAAATACGCGAGACGCTCTCGGCTCACGCACAAACACCCCAATAACCCTGGCCCGTCTCCGTCCTTCTGAAAGAACCCGTCTCAAAAAAAGTTCCCACCGCAGGTAATCCGGCCTTCCATTTGCCATCCACTGAAGTGTCGGCAGCCTTGGCTGTCCGGTCATTGAAGGAGATTCCCAAATGCGAAATTCACTGAAAGTACTCATAGCGCTAGGCTTTGCTGGCCTCGCCTCGGCACAGACGCCGAGTATAACCCCGAACGGCATCGTCAACGTAGCCAGTTACGCCTACGCCGGTTTGCCGAGTGGCGGCATCGCCCCAGGTTCCATGTTTGTCGCCTTTGGCAGCAACCTGGGACCGGCGGTACTGGCGCAGGCCACTTCATTTCCCCTGCCTACGTCACTCGGCGGTACATCCGTTAAGGTCACGGCAGGTGGAAATACCTATAACTGCATCCTGAACTACACATCCGCCGGACAGATTACCGCTATTCTGCCTTCCGCCGTTCCGGCCGGAACTGCCAGCATGACGGTGACCTACAACGGCGCCACCAGCGCGCCCGCCACATTTACGGTCAGCGCGAACAGCTTCGGCACCTTCGCGGCGAACGCGGGTGGTTCCGGCCCCGGAAGCATCACCAACGCGGCCGGCAAAGTCTTCACCGCAACCGCTGCCTCCAACCCGAATGAAGCCGCCGTGATTTACGGCACGGGCCTGGGCGCAATTAATGGTAATGATGCTGCCGTACCGACGGTCGTCGACATGACCTCGGTTCCTGTTGAAGTCTACGTGGGTAACACCAAAGCGAACGTCAGCTACCGCGGGCGTTCCGGTTGCTGCGCCGGCGTGGACCAGATCACCTTTACGGTACCTTCCGTGACTGGCCTGACGGGCTGCTCGGTTCCGGTCACCGTCAAGATCAACAGCATCATCAGCAACGTCACCACTATCCCAATCGCCCCTGTAGGTGCACGCACCTGCAGCGATCCGGGCGGCCCGAGTTCTACCCTGCTTGACAGCGTGACCGCCAAAGGCTCAGCCAACATCGGCGTCGTATCGCTGGCGCGCGTCACAACCAACATCACCCTCCCGGTTTCCATCCCCGGTTTTGATACCAGCTTCAGCACGGACGTGGGTGCAGGCACCTTCACCAGCTATACGCCCGTTCAGCTCAACGCCACCGCCAGTCCCTTTGGTGTGCAGACGGTCGGCACCTGCACGGTGTCCTACACCCGGGGTGGCAGCGTTGCCGCCACCGCTGTTCTTCCGAAGACGCTCGATGCCGGTTCGGCCATCAAAGTCTCCGGTCCCGGCGGCGTGCAGAACATCACAAAGTCTGTGGCGGCTGGCCAGATCAGCTATACCGGCGTCTTTGGAACGCCAGGCACCACCTCGACTTACCTGAATCCCGGCACCTTTACCATCACCGGTTCGGGCGGCACCGACGTGGGAGCTTTCACGGCGGTTCTCACCAATCCGGCCCCGATCAACTGGACCAATAAAGACGCCATCACCTCCATCACCCGCAGCGCCGGCCAGACCATCACCTGGACCGGTGGCGACGCCAACACGCAGGTTCTGATCGGTGGTACCTCCAGCAATGGCAACGCCGCGGATTCCATTGGGGCCACGTTCCAGTGCATCGCCAAGGCTACGGATGGCTCCTTCACCATCCCGGCCACCACGCTGCTCAGTCTGCCTCCCAGCGTTCAGGTAGCAGGCGTTGAAGTCTCCGCCCTCTACGTGGCGGCCAACACGGCACCTGTCCTCTTTAACGCCTCCGGACTCGATTACGGGATCGCGGTCGGTGTGGTGGAAACCCTCAAGACCCTCGGCTACAAATAGGTTGTATCGGTCGGTTGGCTGGGGGATGTCCGAAGCGGGCATCCCCCCAGCCACCAGAAGAAACCACCACCTTCGGGTGAGAACGGGAAAGGCGGTGAGGTACCATTACCTTAACGCGATTTTTCCGATTTCGGCCCGTGAGCATGCCTGACAACCCTCTCCTGACCATCGCATTTTCCATCCCCTTCGATCAGGTTCGGCCCGAGCATGTGGAGCCCGGAATCAGCCAACTACTCACCCAGGCCAAAGAACGAATCGACTCGATTGTCGCGGATCCTTCCCCTCGCACATTTGAAAACACGATGCTGGCGCTGGAGAAGTCCACCGAGAATCTCGACTACGCGCTCAGTGTCGTCCGTCACCTGGAAGGCGTTGCCACTTCACCCGAACTCCGTGCCGCCTGGAACGCTGTAGAGCCGGATACCAGCGCTTTCTACTCTCTCATCCCGCTCAATGCGGGACTTTGGAAGCAGCTGCAGGCCTATGCCTCCACTGATGAAGCAAAATCTCTTAAGGGCACGAAGTTGCGCTTTCTGACCAAGACGCTCGATTCTTTCCGCCGTTGCGGCGCTGAGCTTGACCCCGCGGGAAAAACACGTTTGGCGGAAATCGACGTCGAGCTTTCCAAATGGACGACGAAATTTTCGGAAAACGTTCTCGATTCCACCAACGCCTGGGAATTGCTCGTCACCGATGAAGCGGAGCTGGCCGGGTTACCGCCCAGCGCAGTTGCCGCCGCCCGTCAAAATGCAGAAGCCAAGGGCCAGGCTGGCTGGCGTTTTACCCTTCAGGCACCCAGCCTCACGCCCGTCCTCACATATCTGGACAACGTCTCCATCCGCGAGCAGATCTACCGCGCCAATGTAGCCCGCGGCACGGAACCGGAACGCGATAACCGCCCCATCATGGTACGCATCCTCGAACTTCGCAATGAGAAGGCGAAGATGCTCGGCTTCACCGATTTCGCTGACCTTGTTCTCTGCGAGCGCATGGCCCATACGGGCGCGCGCGCGATGGAATTCCTTGACGATCTGAAAACCCGCACCATCGCGGCCTTTGAGCGCGAGAACGCGACTCTCGAAGCCTTCGCCGGCCGAAAACTCAATCCCTGGGACGTTGGCTACTTCGCCGAACTCCAGCGACGCAAACTGTACGAGTTCGATGAAGAACAGCTCCGGCCATACTTTTCCGCCGAGCCCGTCGTCAACGGCATGTTCTCCATCTTCCAGAGGCTATACGGTATTCATGTGAAGCCTCGCACGGGCGTTCCCGTCTGGCACCCCGACGTCCGCTATTACGAGATCTTCGATGGTGCGCCGGACGGCGGCGACGGCCAACTTCTCGGTGCTTTTTACGCCGATTGGTTCCCGCGCGAGACCAAGCGCGACGGTGCCTGGATGGACGCCTTCATCGCCGGTGCGAATACGCCGGGAAATCGTGAACCCCACGCTGGCTGCATTTGCGGCAACCTGACGCCCCCCATTGGCGATAAGCCCGCTCTGCTAACCCACCGCGAAGTGGAAACCATCTTCCATGAATTCGGACACCTTCTCCACCACGTTCTCAGCAACGTGGAAGTGAAGAGTCTGGCTGGCACGAACGTAGCCTGGGACTTTGTCGAACTACCCAGCCAGATCATGGAAAACTGGTGCTGGGAGCGCGAGGCGCTGGACATGTTCGCGCGCCACTACCAGACGGGCGAAACCATTCCGGAAGAGTTGTTCCAAAAAATGGTGGACGCACGCACGTACCGCGGAGCCAATCTCCAGATGCGACAACTCGGCTTCGCGTCTGCCGATCTCAAACTCCATCGCGAATACGATCCCGCCCGCGATGGCGATGTTTGCGCCTACGCCCGCGACATCCTGCAGCAGTATCTTCCCGCTCCGCTGCCGGAGAACTACAGCATGATCGCCGCCTTCACGCACCTGTTCGCCAGCCCTGTGGGCTACGGTGCCGGCTACTATTCCTACAAATGGGCCGAGGTGCTGGATGCCGACGCCTTCACCCGCTTCCGCGAATTCGGCATCTTCAGCCGCGAAGTGGGCAGCGCCTTCCGCGATAACATCCTCTCCAAAGGCGATAGCGCCGATCCCGCGGAACTATACCGCGGTTTTATGGGTCGCGATCCCGATCCCAACGCCCTGCTGGCGCGTTTTGGTCTCCAGTAGGAATTTTTCAACAGCCGCCGCTGCTATCCTGAACTTGCGATGTTCCTGAAAATCCTGTCGCACCCTATTTTCGTCAACCTCAACTTCCACATGCCGATGGTTGTCGATCTGTCGCACCCGCTGATCATGATCACCGGCGACAACGGCTCCGGCAAGTCGACCCTCCTGCACTCCATCCAATACGCACTGAAAGACGAAAAGGCCGAAGGTTACGCCTATCGCCTGGACCGCGGCATCGTAAAACCGGGCAGCGTTTTTCTGTTCGATGCCGAACAGCACAATCCGCGCATGCAACTGGAAGCCTTCAAGGATCAGCCGGACATGCTGGAATTTCTCCAGCTTGCCAGCCACGGCCAGGTGATGCTGGCGATGTTCCGAACGAATTTTCCGTCTCTGGCCCCTGGCACTACTCTGCTGCTGGACGAACCGGAAATGGCGCTCTCCGTCTCTAACCAGCGACGCATCCTGAAGATGCTGCAGGAACTGGTCGCCGAGCGCGGCTTCCGCATCATCTGCGCCACGCACTCACCCGTGCTGATTGACGACCCTTCCACGTATGTCATTAATCTGGACAATCACGTGAACCGCAACGTCCCCCTCGAATCCTTCGGCGTCGAAGGCGCCAGCACGATTCAGTAGGGCGGCGCGGGCCCGACGCCGGACACTGCCTCCTGAGGCCCGACCCGCAGCCCCATCCGCCCACAAACCGACCGTCACACCCACACCGCCGCACCCACCGCGACCCAAGCCCGTCAACCGTCACCACACATCAAACCAGCCGTGCGTCTCACCCACCGCGCGCGCACTCGCTGCCCACCCACCACAACACCCCGGCCCCACACATCGCAGCCGTCGCGCCTAAGGCCCGTCACCCACCACCACATCCGCTGAGATAGCATAGTCTCTGAATTTCACAGGAGAATTACGTCATATGGATGCAGTAGACCGGCGCAGATTTCTGCAGGCCGTCGGGCCCGCCAGTTTGATTCCTACCCTGCCAGGCTCAATGTTCGCCCAGGCCACCGGAGTTCCGGGTTCCCGCATTGTGGAGGAAGTCGCCGCAGGTTCGCCGGAAGACGGCCAAAAGCCGAAATACAACATCAAGTTCGCCGTCATCGGCGTCGAACATAACCACATCCTCTCCATCACGGCCGCCATGCTGCGCGGCGGCGGCGAACTGGTTTACGTCTACACTCCGAATACCGCCTATCCCAAAGGCCTGGCCGACTTTAAGGCCCGATATCCGCAGGCGAAGGTGGCCCGCAGCGAAGACGAAATTCTCAATGATCCCGAAATCCAGCTGGTCTGTTCGGCCTTAATCCCGGACCAGCGGGCCCCGCTCGGCATTCGCGTGATGCGTCACGGAAAAGATTACCTGGCCGATAAACCCGGCATCGTCACCCTCGAACAGCTCGCCGAAGTCCGCAAAGTCATCAAGGAAACCGGCCGCACCTACGGCATCCTGTTCTCCGAGCGTCTCGAAGTGAGGGCCGCCATCAAGGCCGGTGAGCTCATCAAAGCCGGCGCTATCGGCAAGGTAGTGCAGACCATCAATATCGCTCCGCATCAGATCAGTGCGCCAACGCGGCCAGATTGGTTCTGGGACGCCTCGCGCTACGGCGGAATTCTCTGCGACATCGGCTCCCACCAGATGGACCAGTTTGTCTATTACACCGGCTCAACCGTGGCCGACGTCACCGCCTCCCAGGTGGCCAACGTCCGCTATCCGCAATATCCGAAGTTCCAGGACTTCGGCGACATGATGGTCCACGGCAACGCGGGTGCCGGCTATGTCCGCCTCGATTGGTTCACGCCGGATGGCCTCGGCGTCTGGGGCGATGGCCGCCTCTTCATTCTCGGCACGGAAGGCTACATGGAACTCCGCAAATACGCCGATATCGATGGACGTAAGGGCGGCAATCATCTGTTCGTCGTGGACCAGAAAGTCCAGCGCTACATCGATTGCAAAAACGTCTACCTTCCGTTCGGTCCGCAGTTCGTCGCGGACGTTGTGAACCGCACGCACATCGCGCAGGATCAGACCCAGGCTCTGCTCGCGACCGAACTTGTGCTCAAGGCGCAGAAGAACGCGAAGACTCTGACGTTTACCTCATAAGAGCGCGGCACCATGTCCACCCAACACGCCAACACGCGCCGCAGCTTCCTTAGGTCCACTTTGGGAGCGGCCGCGGTCGCAGGCTTCCCCACAATAGTGCCTTCGAGCGTCTTCGGCCAAAATGCTCCGAGCAATCGAATCAACGTCGGCGCTATCGGCGTCGGCCGCATCTCACGGGGCCACGATCTCCCGGGCATCTGGCAGCATGATCTCGCGCGGATCATGGCGGTCTGTGATCTTGATTCGAAGCGCGTCGCATCCGGCAAACAGCTGATCAACAGCCACTACGCCGAGAAATCCGGCAAGCCATATGACGGCGTCACCGGCTACAGCAACCTCCACGAACTCCTCGCGAACAAAGATATCGACGCCGTAGTCATCTCCACGCCGGATCATCAGCACGCCATCTGCGCCGTCGCTGCAGTCCGAGCGGGCAAAGATGTCTACCTCCAGAAACCCGCCTCGCTCACCATCGCGGAAGGCAGATTCCTCAGCGACGAAGTACGCAAATCCGGCCGCATCTTCCAGATTGGTTCCCAGCAGCGTTCCTGGAAGCAGTTTCACCGCGCCTGCGAGCTTGTGCGGAACGGCCGCGTCGGCAAACTAAAGCATGTCGAGATCGGCTTGCCAGGAGACCCCTCCGGTCCCGAAGCCCCCGAAATGCCGACGCCCCCAAATCTGAATTACGACGCCTGGCTGGGCTCCACGCCCTTGAAATACTACACCGAAACCCGCGTGCACCCGCAGGCAGATTTCGGCCGACCCGGCTGGCTGCGCTGCGAACAATTCGGCGCTGGCATGATCACCGGCTGGGGCGCGCACCATGTAGACACAGCGCACTGGGGCATGAACACCGAACACACCGGACCGGTCGAAATCTGGGGTACGGCGGAGTTCCCCAAAAGCGGCCTGTGGGACGTCCACGGCCCGTTCAAAACGGAAGCCATCTACGCCAACGGCGTCACCATGTCCATCTCGGGCGATTACCCGAATGGCATCAAGTTCTACGGCAGCGAAGGCTGGCTCTTCGTCACGCGCGACGAACTGGTCACAGCCAGCGATCCCGTGAGCGGCGCGAAAGTAGAGCCGCTCGTCGCGAGCAACCCGAAGATTCTCACAAGCGTAATCGGCCCGAAGGAAGTTCATTTATACGAAAGCGCGGAGCACCACGGCAACTGGCTCGATTGCATCCGCAGCCGCAAAGAGACCATCGCGCCGGCAGAAGTTGCCCACCGCGCCTGCTCCACGTGCCTGCTGCACCACATCGCGATGAAAACCAAACGTCGCCTCCATTGGGATCCCGTGAAGGAACGCTTCCTCAACGACGATGCCGCGAACGCGATGCTGAGCCGTCCACAGAGAGCACCGTACAATCTGGTGTAGGGCATTCGCTCAACACCATGACCGACCACAACGCCGTTTCCCTCTGCAGCTCAATTCGAAATGGATATCGCTGATCAAACGCACTTTTCCGTATCGCAGGACCAATGGGACAAGTTCCTGAAGTTACTGGATGCGCCACCTGAAGTGCCACCAGGCCTTACCCAACTATTCGCGAAACCTTCCGTAGCCGAGAGGCGCTAAAAAGCGCCGGAAACCCTTGGTGACTCGAAACCGCTCACCGAACCGCGGCTGTAAGGAGCACTCAAGCCCATTTCTACCAGCACTCTGCTGGCAAATCCTGCCAAGCTGGCTGCTCCCCTACCCCGCCAGCGCTACCACCGTAGCCGGCCGACCGTCAATCCCCACAATCGTCCCCGGCTGGGCAACCTGCGCCCGCACAATCGCCAGCCCGTAGAACTTCCCATCCACCGCCACAGCCGACGTCACTTCCCCATCTTCCTTGCCGCCATAAGCCACCGCAGCCCCCACTTCCGGCACATGCTCCGAGTCACCGGTAAATCCCACCAGCAGCTTATTCACATGCCCGCGAGACCGCACCCGCTCCACAATCTCCTGCCCCAGATAGCAACCCTTCTGGAAATGCACCGCGGCCTTCATCTGCTGCGTCTCCTGCGGCAAAGATTTCTCCGTAAAATCCCGGCCATATCGAGGCTTGAACTTCGTAATCCGAAACGCCTCGCCATCCGCCGCCGTCGCCTCAATCGCCCCGGCATTCGTCAACAGCCCCAGCGCCTCATCCTTCCGCAACGCCGGCCCGTAAACTTGCACACCCGGCGCACCGCTGAAAGAAATCGCCGCCACCGAATACGGCTCCCACTCCGTATGCGAACAAGCCGCATGAGGCGCAGTCATCCCAGCCGCACCCGCTAACTCCAGCGCCCGAGGACCCTCCAGCCCGAAAGCAAACGTCGCCTCCGTCACATCCTCCAGCGTCACATCGTCGGCAATGATGAACCGGTCCAGATGCTCGTAAACGGCCTGCCGCGTCTCCGGCTCCACATCCAGCAGCAAATGATCCTCAAAGCAGAGCACGTAAACATCCGCCTGAATCTGCCCCTGCGCGTTCAGGAAAAACGCATACAGCCCTTCGCCAGGCTTCAACCCCTGCACATGATTCGTAGTCATGGCATGCAGCAGGCGCGCGCGGTCGTCTCCGGTGACCCGAATCCGCCCGCGATCCGACAAATCCAGAATCGCCGCCGAATCCCGCAGCGCCTGAAATCCGGGCGTGGCCGTTAAACCCATCGCAACGCCGCCGAAAGGATCACAATGATCACGCCGCTGATCGCCACGCCCGTCAGTTGCCGCGAACGCCGCGGATTCTCCGGCCGCGTGATCAGCACGGAAATCGCCAGCAAATGCAGCACCGCCAGCATCTTAATCCCAAAGATCATGTGAAACGTCGGAGTGCGTTGGCCCGCTCGGACCAGATTGAAAATGCCGGAGATCAACACTCCGCCAATGGCCAGAAAAACCGCTGGCCGCCACGCAGCGGCAATCGCACTGTCCACCTTGGCCCGCGTCGCCGGTTCCAGCAGTTGAATCCCCGGAATCGCGCCGAAACGCCACACCAGCGCGCCACCTACTAACGCCACGGCGCAGAGGATATGCAGCGCCATCATCACAATCACAATAAGTTCCATCGGTAGCTCTATCTTAGTAAACCCGATGCGAGATGATCGTGTTGTATGCAATCGCAACCCGGTCTGATCCACGAAACTCTGCCAGTCGGCATGCTCGGCTGCAACTGTTCCATCCTGGGCGACCCCGCCACCCGCGAAGCCATCGTGGTCGACCCCGGCGACGATATTCAGGACATCGTCGACATCCTGGACCGCCACCACCTCAAGGTCAAGCTGATCGCCATCACCCACGCCCACATCGATCACATCGGCGGCGCACACAAGCTGCGCGCCCTCACCGGTGCGCCCGTCTGCATGAATGAGGCCGATTCTTTCCTCGCCGATCACCTCGCTACCCAGGCATCCTGGCTCGGCATCGAAACGCCACAAAATCCCGGCATCGACACGCCCGCGCACGAGGGCGATATCCTTCGCGTGGGCAGCATCGAAGCGCACGTGCTCCACACCCCGGGCCACACCCCCGGCAGCATCTCGCTCTTCCTGCCAAAGGAACAAAAGCTGATCGCGGGCGACACGCTTTTCAAAGGCAGCGTCGGCCGTACCGATCTCCCCGGCGGCAACTCGCAACAGATCGCCAGTTCCATTCGCGGCAAACTCTACACCCTGCCGGAAACCACAATCGTTTACCCCGGCCACGGCGAGCCCACCGACATCGGCACCGAAAAACGTTCCAATCCTTTTGTCCAGGCCTGACCACCATGACGCAACAGGATCTCTACGACTTCATCTCCCGCAATCCCATCGCAGTTCTCTCGACAGCTTCGTCCACCGGTGAGCCGGAAGCGGCGCTCATGAGGGTCGCCGTCACGCCGCAACTGGAACTCTTCTTCGATACCCGCATCGAAACCCGCAAGTACCGCAACTTTCTGGCGAACCCGCGCTGTGCACTCGTGATTGGCTGCACCGGCCCCGCCAGCATCCAATACGAAGGTGTGCTGGAAATACCCGATCCAGCAGAACTCGCCCGCCTCCAGGACCTGTACTTTGAAGGAGCCACGTCCGAATCGCGCGCGCGTTCGGCCGGAAGAACCGATGTCGCCTGGCTGGTCGCCCGTCCCCGCTGGCTCCGCTACAGCGGTTACAGCCAGCGTCCGCCGGCCAGTGAAGAATTTACTTTTTGAGTTCGCCCATCACGTTGCTGATGAGTTCCTTCGCGTCCGTGATCGCTTTCGAGATGACCTGAATATCCATCGCAGGCTTCCCTGGCTGCCGCGAACTCTGGCAATACACGCCGTGCTGCCCTACCAGCACCAGCGCATCCGTCAGCACGTCCAGCGTCACCGCCAATCGACCGCGCGGCACGCCCATCATCATTTCGTGCTTCTCTAATTCATCGCGACGTTCCTGGTAGACACTCACGTCCTTCATTGTACGGAGTCACGCACTATCCTGAACATATGGGCATCCCGTCTTGGCCCGTTTCCGGCGCGCGAGAGCGTGAACTTCTTGAAGAAGTTCTCCAGAGCGATCGCTGGGGCGGCTACCACCCTTTCGTCGCGCGCTTCGAACAGGAATTCGCCGCATTTCAGCAGTGCCGCTTCGGCCTCAGCGCCTGCAACGGCACCGTCACCCTGGAGATGGCTCTCGAAGCCCTCGGCATCGGTGAAGGCGACGAGGTCATCGTCCCCGCAATTTCATTCATATCCACCGCCACAGCGGTTTCGCGCGTACGAGCCACCCCGGTTTTCGTCGATATCGAGCCGGACACCTTCAACATCGATCCGCAGCGAATCCGCGAAGCTATCAGCCCGAAGACCCGCGCCATCATACCGGTCCATTTCGGCGGCCCGATGGCCGATATGGACGCCATCACCGCCATCGCCAGCGCGCACGGCCTGCCGATTCTCGAAGACGCCGCGCACGCTCACGGCTCGGAGTGGAACGGCACCCGCGCCGGCAGCATTGGCGCCATCAGTTCGTTCAGCTTTCAGAACGGCAAAGTCATGACCGCCGGTGAAGGCGGCATCTTGCTCTCGAACGATGAAGCCCTCATTGATCGCGCCCGCGAAATTCTCGATCAGGGCCGCCGCAAAGGCGAAGGCTGGTTCTTCCACTACACGCTGGGCACGAACTATCGCATCACTGCCTGGCAATCAGCCGTGCTGATCGCGCAACTGGAGCGCCTTCCGGAACAGAATCAGCGCCGCGCGCGCAACGTGGCGATCATCCGCGAGAACCTCGCCGACCAGTCCGGTCTGCACTTCCAGCGAGTGCCCGAGGCCGCGCGAGTCCACACCAACTATCTGCTGCTCGGCTGGGTGGATGGCGATCGCGCCGCGTTTCACAAGAAATTCACAGCTGCAGGCTTCCCCTGCACGCCGTTCTATCCGCACACGCTGTATGAGAATCCGCTCTATCGCGACCGCACCAACTGCCGCGTGACGCCCTGTCCGAATTCCGAAGCCCGCATCCGTGACGCTTTCTGGATTCCTCACCGCGCTCTGCTCGGCACCGACGAAGACGCCACAGCGCTGGCCGTCGCGATGCGCAACGCACTGTAACAGGCACCTCTACTGCGCGGAAACTTCATGCTCGCCGCGAGGCAGCATGACCGCGCAGTCGCTTGTGTCCACGCAGGCCCCGCTGACAGCCTGCCCGTCCACTTCCAGCGAAACCGGCTTCCGGTCAAACCGCACAATCGCCCGGCTGTCGCTCGCATACCGAAACCGAATCTTCTTCCCATCCACCGAAGCCGAACGCAGCGTAGCATTCAGGTCCACTACCGCAATCCCCTCGCGCTTCGCCGCAGCTTCCACTACATGAGTCCCGCCCGGCAGGCGCACCGCCGCCTGCGCCACCATCGGCCACGCCTTCCCATCCACCAGCGCCCCACCCGCTGACCACGCCACTTCCACATCCCCCGCAGCCGTAATCGAAACCCGCCTACTGTCCCTGGAATAACTGCTCACCACAGCCGCCGCCGCCCCCAGCAACTGCAAATCCGGCTTCAAAATACTGTTCTCGAAATACAACGCCACGCGCGGGAACGCCGTAGCCGCCATATGCACCAACTCAAACAACTCCATCCCCGTCTGCTGCTTGGTCGGATAAACGTCCTGGTACCGGTCCACAATATTGATATCGATCGCCAGCTTATCCCGATGCGGCGTCAACGGGGCATAACGCTTCGCAATCTCCGGATACCGCTGCGGTCCCAGATTCCACACCGTCGCCGGATCTTCAATCAAGAACGAAAAGGAATGTGTATCCAGCAACGGCAACACCCGCCCCGCATCGGCACCAATCGCGTCCTTCATCCCCGCGTCGAAGCGATCGTCCACATGCGTCAGCACAATATCCAGCCCCGGCCGCACAGCCCGAAACTGCTCTGCCACCCCCAGCCAGTCTTCCTGCATCTGCCGTGCCAGGCCCGCGCGAAAATCCAGAAATTGTCGCAGCGAAACAGCATCCGTCCGCTGCTTCCAGATCTCGAGTGGATCCCATCCCGTCTGCGCCCGGAATGCCGCGCGCGCGTCCGCGTTCATCGGCGTAAACCGTGCCGGATTCCCCGCGCCCTCCAGCGACTCAAAGTAAAGTTCCGCCAGATTGATGCCATCCCAATCGAACCGCTCCATCATCCCCCGCAGACCCGCCCGCACCGCCGCAACGCAATCCGGGTTCTGCAGGTTCATCAGCTTGCGCCAATCGAGCTGCGCATCCTGAAGCAGGCCCGTCTTCTCGCGCCACTCGGGATGCGCATTCCAGAACTGCTCGCTCACATGCGGCAGTTCCACCCACGCGTAGACCAGAATGCCGTGTCGATGGCAGGCCTCAATCAGCTTCCGCAGATACTCGTCGCGCTCCGGATCAGAATCGTAAAAATGCCACGAGGCCGCATGCAGTGCGCTGATCCCCGCCGACCGCCACCGCTCCGCCAGATAATCGGGATCGGCCCGCGTGCGATAAGAATAGTCGAAAAACGCCCACAGATTGGATGCCCGGAATGACGCTCCAAAGCCCAGATCCGCCAGCGCCTGCATGAGATAGGGAAACCGTTCGTAACCGGTAGCGCCAGGTCCCGCCGCCAGCCACAACACCGCACCCGCGCCCAGCTTGTACCCCGCGACCACCGGCGCCTTCGTCCAGCGATCCCTCGCAAACACCTGCGCTTCCGTCGGAATCTGATAGCGCGGAATCTCCACCACCTTGCTCCAGATCACGGGTACAGCAGGGTTGTGCTCATCCACAATATGGATCACGGAGATTGTTTCACCGGTGGCGGTGAAACCGAGGCTCTGCGCCAGCGGCGACGAGCCTTCCAATATCAACGCCGCGCCATTCTGGATTCTGGCCTTCCAGTCGGACGTTGCGGCTGCATTGGCGGCCGCAACATAGATATCGGCACCCGACTGCCCTGCCGAAGCATGCCCAGCGGAAGACAGAATCGCCGGCCACGGACTAACTGACCCCGCGGGCACAGAGAACGTCCCGCCAAAGCAGGCCGATGACAGCAATAGCCCGAAGGCAAAGACCCTATCTTGTAAATGCATACCAGACCCCAACCCGAATGTCGTTGAAATTCGGGCGTCGCGGATTCCCTTCATTTACCAGATAAACGCCCCGCGAGGCGCTGACGTTGAGCCACACCGGCGTGGGCAGGCCCGGCGGATGAATCCGGAATCCGGGGCCAGTCTCCACGAAGTTTGCCCAGTACTGATGCTTCACATCGAAGGTCACGTTCTCATTCCAGAAAAACTGGCTGCGAACTCCCAGCACCCGCCTCGTGTAACCGGCCCGGCCCTGCCCATAATTGATGAGATCCTGGTCGAAATGGCTGGCATAAACGATATCCGCCATCGTTTCAAAAAACCAGCCCGCGCGTTCGCCGCCCAGTGCGGCTCCACGAGTGCGCGCGTAAGTCACGCCCCCGCGATAATCGCTCCAGTGCTGCCTGCTGAGATAACCCGTTGCCACTCCCGCTTCGAACCACGCGGTTGCGCCATGCCACGTATTGCTCGCGATACCCACGCCCGCGGTAAACGCGTTTTCCGAAAGGCTCTGCGCGATCGGCCCGCCTGACGTGCGGCGAACGTCTCCCGCTAATCGCACCGAAACATACGGATGCAGCGGCAGCTTCTTCACTCTCCACTCTGTCTTCACCTGGCCATAACCGAACAAATCGCCCCACCGGGACGAAAAAAGCGGGTACATCCAGACCGTTGTCCGGAAGCGCTGTTGCTCAGGCCGAAGGTTGGAATAGGCGCGCTTTGCCTCGGTAGCGATGGCGGGATCGCTGCTGAGTCGAGCCACGTTGAACCAGCGGAGCGCCGTGACATCGTCATGCAGTAGATTGTTCGTCCAGGCCAGCTTGAGGGCGAGCGATGAATCCAGCGGATTGGCTTCCCTCGCCTGTGTAAAGTAGCGCAGCGCGTCCTTCAGGAAACCGGCCTGATAACTGCGCTCGCCCAGCACCCTCGGGTCCAGTGCCGAGGGCTCTTCCGCCGCCTTGCGCTGTTCCAGTACGAGCGGCTTGTGCAAGGCCATGCGCACCCGGTTTGCCGTGTCTTCATTGCCGTGCACCAGCACCGCGTTGAGCAGTGGCATGGCCGTATCGGTCTTCCCGTCCTCCAGCAGCAACAGGCCAAGCTGCGCACTCGCCACATAATCACCCGGCTGATTCGCGATCAACGCGGCAAATTCTTTCTCTGCGTCTTCCCTCGAAGCCTGCCCATCTTCGGACATCTTCAACAGTAGATACGACAATTCGCGATGCAGCGCCGCGTTCGCAGGATCCAGTTCCAGCGCGAGACGAAACTCATAGACATAGGGATAACGTTCCGGCATCCTTTCCCGCGCCAGTTCCGCCGCACGCGGTTCCGGCCCGCGCGACGCCGCAATCAGCGCCGCCATCATGCCTTCCGTATTGCCTCGCGCATTCTCAGCCCGTGCCAGTTCCAGCAGCACGGATTTGCGCTCGGGCAACATTCGAAACGCGGCCTTATATTGAGCTGCGGCCAACTCCAGCTGGTCGCGCTGCTCGGCCAGTTGCGCGAGTTCGTAATGCGCACTGAAATTCGGATTGGAGGTCGCCAGCGCCTGCTGCCAGCGCTCAATGCCCGCACGCAGCGGCTCATCGATGTTTCGGAACGTAGCAAGCGCGGTTGCCCGGGTCGTCTCATCGGGCCCCGCCGCACCAGCGGGTGCCGTCGCCACCTGCGAGAATATGCGCCGCGCCTCCGCCTTGCGCGCAGGTGCGTCATCGCGTGCTTCAAAACACAGGAACGCATATTCCAATGCGACGTGATAATCGGCGGGATCAAGCCGCATCGCCTCGCCAAACTCGTCGCGGGCGCTATCTGTCTCGCCGGTCTTCAGCAGCGTATAAGCCAGGTTCTTGCGAATGTCAGTGCGCTGCGGCGACAGCGTCGCCGCCCGGCGAAACTGCACTACAGCCGCATCGTAATCCCGCAGACGCAGAGCATCGAAGGCCCTCGTCAGCGATGCATAGGCAGGATCGCTCGCCGCGTCGACAGCAGGACCCTGGGCCCGCAGTGTTCCCGTCGCCGACAGCATCAGCACCCAAAGTAATACCACCAGTTTCCGCATTGGCTACCCGTACTATTAGTGCCGCCGCGACGGATTGTTCTCACATTTTCTTGCAGCAGGAATATACGCGCGTTTACTCACGCACTTTTACTAAGTAAACCCTTGTGAAACCTGTACTTGCGTGGATAACGAAAACTCACCTCCGCGCGTTTAGAGAAGCAGAAGACAGTGCGATGCCTTATGAAAATGATGAAAAGGGCCCGCACACCCAAATTTGATCCAAAAGGAAAACACCATGAACGCACTCAGGAGCATTGGAACGAAGGTCGTCGCGACACTGGTTTTGACGGGTCTGGCCGTGGGTTCAGCATTTGCTGCCACCGGAACCACGCTGACCGTTACATTACCGGAAGGTGTCACCGTGGGTAATGTCATACTGGCCGGCGGACAGTACACCATAACGGAAACCATCAATCACGGCGGTAGCGGGATGTTCATCTTCCGTTCGGATAAAGGCGAATCGGTCGCCGCGCTGGGCATGCGAGTCGCTGAGCCCGCTGCTGATCAGAAAACCGAATTGGTCATCGCAAACGACGGCGGTTCACCGCGTCTGGACAGGATGTTCATTGAAGGCGATTCAGCCGGATACCAGTTTGCTCAGGCTGATGAAGGAGAGTAGGCCCAACGGTTCTCCTTCGCGGTCTGCCTGGGCCAAACAGTCCGGCGGGCCGCGAAGGGCTAACTGCGCTTACGCGCCTTGAGTCCTTCAATGACCACGGGCGAAAGCGAGAGCAGAATAATCCCCAGCACGACCTTCTCGAAGTTCTTCCGAACCAACTCGATATGGCCAAGCTGAGAGCCCAGCGCCGTAATCGCGGCGATCCAGATGATGCCCCCGAGCAGACTGAAACTCAGAAACCGCGAGTAAGGCATCCGCGCCACACCCGCGATGAACGGCGTGCAACTTCGGACAATCGGAATAAAACGCGCGTAGATGATTGCCTTCGCGCCGTGCTTCTCGTAAAACGCTTCCGTCCGCTGAATCTGGTCGGGATGGAAGAAGCGCGATTTCGGTCGGCTGAAAATCTTCGGGCCCGTCTGGTAGCCCAGATAATAGCCGAGATTGTCGCCAAGAATAGCTGCCACCATCAGCGCCGCGCAGACAACATAGACATTAATACCCGCCGCGCCGCTCGCCACTCCCACACTGAAGAGCAGTGAATCGCCCGGCAAAAAAAAGCCCGCCAGCAACCCCGTCTCAGCAAAAACAATGCCCGCCAGCCCGGCAAGGCCCAGTGGACTCGAAAGCAGGGTTCGAACCAGTTCCAGCAGCCGTTCAGCGTTGTAGAGAGACCTGAGGAAATCGATGATCGGCTGCATTCAGATTGTTGTTTTCCGCCAGTATGGCACCGCCTGGAAACCTGCGGGCAAACTACACCGTCCGCCCAACGTCCCCGCCCCACCCAACTCCGTAAGTCCCCCGGCGGACCGCGACTGCAAACCAGCGGTCCGCCATTCCAGTCTGCAGCAGGCTAGGTCTTGGTGCGATAGCCGGCGATGATGCGGTCAATCACGTCCTGATTCACCTTGAGCTTGCCGCTGGCCTTCAGGCTCTCACGCAGACCGTTGGAAAAGAAAGTAGCCCGTTCGCGGGTCTTTGCCTGGTGCAGATCGTCCTGAATCTTCTGCCGCTGTGCCACCACGCCGTTCGGATCAGCGGGCGTCTGCGAAACAATTTTCGCCACCATCTTGCCGCCGGAGACACCGGTGGGTCCCACAATCGCGCCGACCGCTTTCGTGAAGATGTCCGGCACGCTGCTGGCCGTACCCACCGATTCAATCGCATCCTGACGGGTTACGTCAGAAGATGTCTTGACGGTCAGCCCCATGGACTTGGCGGCTTTCTCCAGATCGCCGCCCATGGCCTGGGTCCTGGTGGCAAGCTCTGTTGCTTTCTCAGCCACAATCTTCTGCAGTTTGTTCTCTGTGGCCTTATTCTTTACATCGGCCTTCACTTCATCGAGGGTGCCCTGGTGAGCCGGCACCAGGTCCGTCACCACCGCAATCAGCGCACGACCGTCGCCAATCACCACTGGACCCAGCGTGACTTCACCCTTCTTGAGGGTGGCAACGGCGGAGGGCAGATCCTTCGCGATGCCGATTCCCGGCAGCGCGTCGTTCGCGTTATCCACGTGCAGCAGTGCGCCGCCTACAGCTTCAGCCGTCTTTTCGGGATGCGTGGGGTCCTGGCGGAGGCCGGCGACCGCCTTATCGGCCAGGTCCTGCATGAGTTTGCTGGAAGCACGCTTCTGGTAATCCGCAGTGAGCTGTGCTTTCACTTCTTCGAACGGCTGCAGACGAGCCTGTTCGTGTGCCTCCACCTGAATGATGTGGTAGCCATAGGTGGTCTTGATCAATCCGCTGGTCTCTCCCACTTTCATGGTGAAGACGGCCTTATCGAATTCCGGCACAGTCTGGCCCTTGACCAGGAATCCAAGTTCGCCGCCATTCACGGCGGAACCGGTGTCTTCGGACTTTTCTTTGGCCAGTTTGGCGAAATCGCCGCCGCCCTGAATCTGTTTCAGCAGCGCCTCAGCTTTAGTCTTGACTGTGGCGTCATTGGTGGCGTCCGACTTGAGCAGAATGTGACGAGCCTGCACGCGCTCAGGAGTCTGGAACTCAGCCTGGCGATTGTTGTATTCCGAGTGCAGCGCGGCGTCAGTCACCTGAATGCCGGCACCAATTTTGGCGGGATCGAGTACAACCACGCTCAGGCTGCGCTTGTCGGGCACCTGAAAGCTCTGTTTGTTCTCGTTGTAGGTGGTCTGGATCTCCGCATCCGTCGGCTCGCCTTCCTTCTGGAAGTTGGCGGAAGCCAGTACGGTGTAGAGAATTTTCACCTTATCGTTGCGCTGCCGGTATTCCTTCTCCACTTCCTGATTAGAAACCACCACGCCGCCGGCAATGATTTCTTCCAGACGGTTCATCAGAAGCTCGCGAGCCGTGTCGGCCTTCAACTGAGCCAGTGTTGTTCCCTGTTGCTGCAGCACTGCCGCCAGCGTGGCCGAATCGACCTTGCCGTCTTTCACGTAAGTTGCCGGGATGGAATCGATGATCGAATTTTCGGCGTCGTCCGAACTCACCTTCATGCCCATATCTGCTGCCTTCCAGGCCAGGACGCGCTCGTTGATCATCTGCTGGATGACCTGTGGGGCGTAAATCGCCAGCAGATCTGCCGGCAACTGACGGCTCGAAGTCATGCGGCTGATGGTCTGGGCGACTTCCTGGCTGGTGATCTTGTCGCTGCCGATCTGGGCCACCACGGTCTCGTCTCCGCCGGTCGTACCTGTGGTTCCGGAGTTCGGAATCAGGTAGGTGACCATCGACAGGGCGACTAACCCAAGAAGGAATACGAGGAAGGCGCGTACCGCCTTGTCACGGCTGCGAAATACGTCAAACATTTAGGGGAGTTCTCCTGCTACAATTGCGGATCAAAACCAAACTTCCTATTGTAGCAGCGACGTTTGTGGAAAACGTCGCCGGGTGACATAAGGAGCGGCAGGAACGCCCCTGGCCGGACCCTGCCGGCCAGAGGTAAACAGCCTACAGGTGGCACTCGGTGTGAACGGCCCGAACGGCCTTTTCCAGACCATCCCGGCGAACGGCGATTGAAATCGTCAACTCGCTGGAACCCTGTGCGATGGCGATCACATTCACCTTCTCGCGTGAAATTGCCGTAAAGATCCGGCCAGCCAACCCCTGCGTACCGCGCATGCCTTCGCCCACCACGGCCAACAAGCCGACATTCCGGTCCACTGCTACATCGTTGATATAGCCATGAGCGAATTCCAGCGAGAGGGCGACCTTGATGGCATCCACTGCCTTATCGATCTCGTCGTTACGCACCAGAAAGCAGAAACTCTGGCGGTAACTGGAACTCGACATGGCCAGAATCTCCACGTTGACGCGATCCAAAGCGTCCAGCGCGCTCGCCATCAAATGCACTCCGCTCACGGCAGCACTTGCCGGTTCCAGTGAAACCAGGGCGACGTTCGCCATGGAAGTGACCGCTTTCGCGCCGGAATTGCCAGCCGTCAGCTTTGGCACGATGCGCGTACCCGGTTTCTCGGGGGCGAAGCTGTTCTTGCTCCAGACCGGAATCCCGTGCTCCACCAGTGGAGCAATAGTGCGCGGGTGCAGCACCTTGGCACCAGCCCAGGCCAGTTCGGCCGCTTCGCTGTAGGTGATTTCGTCCAGAATCCTGGCATCCGGTACCAGGCGCGGGTCGGCTGTCATAATGCCGTCCACATCGGTCCAGATCCAGAGTTCCGTCGCGCCCAGGGCAGCGGCCAAAATGCTGGCGGAAAAATCGGAACCGCCGCGACCGAGAGTTGTCGGCCGTCCGTCGGTGGTGGCACCGTTGAAGCCGGTCACAATCGGAATGCCCCCGGCAGTCAGGATCGGCATCAGCCGGGCCTGCGCCTTCACCCGCGTTGCATCCATCAGCGGCGAAGCGTTGTTGAAAACAGCGTCAGTCACAATCGCCTGCGCCGCGTTCACCGCTTCGGCAGCAAGACCGCGCGAGCGCAAATGTTCGCTGACCAACAGGGCCGACAGGCGTTCGCCCACGGCGATGGCTTCATCGACGGCGCGGGCCGGGCGATATCCCAGCAGGCTCATGCCGCCCGTAATGCGGCGGAATTCGCCAACCAGGTCGCCAATCTCATGATTTACCCGATCCAGTTCAGCCGCTGGAATCAGTTCGCGAGCCGTTTCCAGGTGCCGCGTGGTGAGTTGCTCCAGATTGCGGTCCACGCCAGCCTGGTCGCCGGCTTCGGCCAAACGCGTCGTGTCGAGCAGAAGATCGGTGACCTTCGACATGGCGGAAACCACGGCGGTTACGGGCCGGGTGGCGGCGTGCGTGGCGATCAGGTCGGCGGCGGCCTTCATGCGTGCGGCGGAGCCGACGCTGGTACCGCCAAATTTCATGACAAGCAGATTTTCCAACTAAGTTTCCCTTTCCGTTGCCGCTCCGGCGGCCTTTCCGTTCGAAATTCTGGCGCGGACAATACCGAGGATGGCCTCGCCCACCTGTTCCGGCGTCATTCCCGTGGAATCCAGATAGGTCGCGTCCGGTGCCTGCACCAGCGGCGATTCCGCCCGCGTCCTATCTCGCGCATCGCGCTCCGAAATCTGGCTCGCCACCAGTTGGACGCTTTCACCCGGCAGTTCACCGGCACGACGGCGGATTCGCTCCGCCGGGTCGGCATCCAAAAATATTTTCACACGAGCGTCGGGAAAAACCACAGAACCGATGTCCCGGCCCTCCATCACCACGTTGGCATGTTCGGCAATCTGGCGTTGTTTGATCACTAGAGCTGCGCGGACGCCACCGATGGCCGCAACCTGCGAGGCAAGGGCGGAAATCTCCGGAGTCCGGATAGCGTCCGTAACGTCTTCACTATTCAACTGGACGCGGCGACCCGGTAGCAGCTCGATATTGGCGGCAATGGCCAGTTGTTCGAGCTTTTCCGCATCGGCTGCCGGAAGTTCAATTCCGGTCCGCACCGCCCAAAGTGCGATAGCCCGGTACATAGCACCGGTGTCGATGTAGGTGTAGCCCAGCTTGTCGGCGACCAGGCGCGCGATGGTGCTCTTACCCGCCCCGGCGGGCCCGTCAATGGCGATTACATGGCCCATGAAATTGGCTTACTTGCGTTTGGCGCGCCCGATCCCCGCATATTCGAATCCGGCGGCGTGGGCAGCCTCGGGGGTGAAAACGTTGCGGCCGTCTACTAAAACTCTTGTTTTCATTGTTTTGCCGAGGGCGGCCAGGTCGAGAGCTGCAAATTCTGCCCATTCGGTCACCAAAAGCAGGGCATCGGCGTGATCCGCCGCCTCGGCTGCGCTGGCGCAGTACTGAATTTTCAGGTCTGGGTTCTGTTCCCGGCATACCGGCATGGCAACCGGGTCATAGGCGCGCACGCGCGCTCCCAGTCGGATGAGCTTCTCGGCAATCTGGAGGCTCGGCGCGTCACGGAGGTCGTCCGTATTCGGCTTGAAGGCGAGACCCAGCATGGCGATGGTCCGGCCCTTCAGAATGAAGAGCTTTTCCTGGAGTTTCTGGATCACTACCTGGCGTTGCAAGCGATTGACGGTAATCGTGGCATCGAGCAATTGCGGGTGATAACCGTACTCCGTGGCGGTATGCAGCAGCGAACTGATGTCCTTGCCAAAGCAACTGCCGCCCCAACCAAGGCCTGCGTTGAGAAAGCCTGTCCCGATACGGGAATCGAGGCCGATGCCCGTCATGACTTCGGTCACTTCGGCACCAACCTTTTCGCAAATATTGGCAATCTCGTTGGCGAAGCCGATCTTCATCGCCAGGAACGCATTGGCTGAGTACTTGATCATCTCGGCGCTGGTCAGCGTGGTGGTCACCAGTGGCGAGGCCTTCACGTGCGCCGGACGCGGGGCAAACGCCGGAGCGTCGAATTTTTGCTCTGCGAGAGGCCGGTACAGTTCCCGCAGCAGGCCCAGAGATCGATCGTCTTCAGTGCCTAACACAATGCGGTCGGGATAAAGTGAATCGTGAATTGCAGACCCTTCGCGCAGGAATTCCGGATTGCTGCCAACGCTGAATTCGATAGCCTGATTTGTTGCGCCTTCACGAATGAGCGCGCCGACCAGATTACCGGAACCGACCGGCACCGTGGACTTATTGATCACGACGCGGTAGCGTGAAGAATCCATTGCGGCACCGATACCGCGCGCGGCAGCTTCCAGGTAGGCAAGATTCGATTCGCCGGACGGCAGCGGAGGCGTGCCCACGGCTATAAAAACAGCGTCACTCTCCCGAACGGAATTGGTCAGGTCTGTCTGGAAATCCAGTCCGCCCTGCGCCGCGGCAAGAGCCAATAACTGTTCCAGGCCGGGCTCATAAATAACCGGATCTCCGCTTCGCAGCCGGTCAATCTTGCTCTGGTCTGTATCGACGCAGGTGACACGATGACCCAGGTAGGCAAGACAGGCACCCGTGACTGTGCCGACATAACCAGTGCCTACAACAGTGACTCGCATAGTTTCCTATAGCTTAGCGTGGGCAAAATGATCGAATCCCTGGACCGCCAGAGTGGAGCCGCCCAACTGGATTACACCTGCCTTGCCACCAACGGCAACTCCGATCCTGGTCAGCGGGAGCCCTTCGAATCCGGCAGGAACGCGGGTACCCGGGCGAACAAAAAAAAGGAGTTCGTACTCCTCGCCGCCGTGCAGCGCTTGCTCGGGAGTTGCCCCGGAAAAACGCGGAGGCTCGGTGATTTCAGCCGCAATGCCGGAAGCGAGACAGACGCGCTCCAGATCCAGCGAAAGGCCGTCGCTGATATCGATCGCCGCAGTGGCGCGAAGTCTCTCGCGCAGGAATTCGCCCAGCGCCAGCCTGGGCTCAGGATTCACATGTCTTTTCCAGGCCTTCCCCTTGCCATTCACCAGTCCAAGCGCCGAACCGCCGAGCGCTCCGGAGACATAAATCTCATGTCCGGCCCGCGCGCCGGAGCGAAGCAGGGCCGTGCCACGCGGCACAGCGCCGCAAACAGTCACGTCGCAGGAAAAAGTCTCGCCCCGCGCCAGATCTCCACCGGCCAGAATCGTCTGGTGCCGTGCGGCCAGACTCGCCAGCGAGCTAAAGAAATCATCGGTCCACTTGTCCGTAGCCCACTTGGGCAGGCAGACGGATGCAAGACAAAAACGAGGTGCCCCGCCCATGGAGGCGATATCGCTCAGGCTGCGCACAAGCGCGTTTCTGGCAACGTCTGCCGCTTTGTGCGTCTCGCGCAGGAAATGGACGCCTTCCACGAAAAGATCGGTGGTGAAAAGCAGGTCGTCCGCGCTGCCGCGGGGCCGGTAAATGGCGCAATCGTCGCCGATTCCGGCAATCAGGGCCGACCCCGCCGGCATTTTCGCCAGCCCCCGCAGGCGCTCCGTGATAGTGCGTTCCGTTCGCAAGCCGCAGTCTAGCATTACGCAGCATGGTACCTGACGGCCCTGTTCCGGTTGAACCTCCCGCCCTGCCTGTGAGATACTGCGTGACGCGAAACATTACGCGAGTTGCCCGAATCGCGTGCCCCAGGCGGCGACCACGGGCCGCTTATTCAGGAGAAGGTTTGTGAAAGAAAAAGGAACAGTAAAATGGTTCAACGCTGCCAAGGGCTTCGGCTTCATCCAGCGTGAGAGTGGCGAGGACGTCTTCGTCCATTTTTCGGCGATTGCCTCCACCGGTTATCGCTCTCTTGACGAGGGTGCCGCCGTGGAATTCGAGGTCAAACAGGGACCGAAGGGGCTTCAGGCGGAAAACGTCACCCGTTTGTAGGACCCGAACCCAGGCGTGCGCGACGGGCCGCACTTTGAAAACCAACCCAAGAGGGCTTCGGAAGATTTCGGGGCCCTTTGGTAATTTTAGCCGGTTTTACAACCGGCAATTACTTGCCGGAGACGTTCGATTCCAGGTACAGCTTGACCCGGTTGCTCTCTTCACCGTTCACCACAATGCGCAATTCGCTGACGCCGCGATTGACGATCAACGGAATCTGCAGTTCCACCAGATAATTGCCGATGAAAGTCGGTGCCAGCGTGGCACGGGTGACCTTGATCGGAGTTCCGTCCAGATAAGCGGTGACTGGTGCGACGACCGCAGGCGGAGAATCCACCGGTGCCGGAACGCCGGTGGGCCATGCGGGCGTCACCTGCCCCAGGCCGGTTGCCAGAACCTGAATTGCGGAACCGGCCCGCAGAGCAGTTCCCGCGTCAATCACAAATCCACTGGCGGCGTCCTGAATAATGGGCGTGCCTTCCGCGTCCACAAAAATGGCAGGTGCCGCCTGCTTCACGTTGAGCGGTGCCGTCCAGACGCCACTGTCGCTCTCGATCGCCAACTGCAGCGCACCTGGCGATACCTCAAACGGAACCTGCAGTTGAGAACTTTGATCGGTAGCAAGCAGAATTTTGTAAGAGAGCTGGCCGCTCCGGGCCTGCCGGACGTTGGCTCCCAGAACGCTGATCAGCGAGCCAGGCGCGGCCGCGCGGTCCGACATGTCGGCACCATTGACGATTCGGGGTGCCTGCACCCGATGCGGCGCGGCAGTTTCGTAAACGCCGTAGCCATCCAGCAATACCGTGAGGGTGCCATCGGAATTCAACCGGGCATCCCATGCGACCGCGATTGGCAGATCGCCGGAAATCGGCGTCCATCTCGCTGGCACCGCATCTGCGGCGTTCAGGGCCACGCGGCCGGAATAAATGCCGTGTTCGGCCGCGAGGTAAACCACGCCAGCCGCGCTATCGGCCGCAAGGCCGTGAATCGCCCCGCCGGTGAAACTGCCGGTGATCTCATCCCAGAATCTTCCCCCGTTGGTCGTGCGATAAAGCCGCGCGCCGGCCGCAGCCAGAGCAGCCTGGGTGTTCGCCGGGTCAATCCAGATGCGGGAGATGGCATCGACGCTTCCCACGACGGAATCCGCCCATGTGCTGCCATCGTCGACTGATACGGAGACCCGTCCCCGGGTAGTCGCGACATAGATCGTCGAGGCCGATTGCGCCGCCGCCAACGTGGAAAACCCGTTTCTGGTCGCCAGAGCAGCACGAAGCTGTATGTCCGGCGCGACGCCTTCTACCGAAGTCCATTTTCCTCCCGTGGCGGAGGCCAGCGTCCCGTCCGCCAGCACAACTGTCCGTTGACCGGGCAAACCATGCGCCGCCAGATTCGGCAGATTTTCATTCAGCCCCTGCCAGGACAGTCCGCCATCAAGTGACCGCCATACACCGAACAAATTTGATGCCGCGATATCCAGAGGATTGGAGGGCGACACCACCAACGCCGAAAAACCGTCGCCAATGATCGAGCGACCGTTAAACCCGGTGAGGTTGATCCATGACCGGCCATCGTCGGTGCCGTAGATATTCTCCTGCGTCACTGAGTAACGGCGAGAACTGGTGGTTAACGTCAACTGACCCGCTTCGGGGCGAACTCCTGCCGCCGGCTTCGACAATTGCGTTGGCACTGCCTCATTGGAATTCAGTTTCCACTGCTGAAAATCCGTCGTTTCAAAAACCCGACCTGATGCGGTTTGAGCCAGCAGCCGCCGGCCATCCGCCGAGTACCATACCGATTGAACCGGTCCGGACGCCGGTCCGGCAAGCCCGCGGTTCAGGGCATATCCTGCCACGGGCATCCAGGAAGGCGTGGATTGGTTTGCGTTGACCGTAGGGGCGGTGCGCTGGCCCCAGGCGCTCATCGCGCCCAGCGCCAAAACCACCGTCGCGACTGGTCTTCCGAACCGCATTCTTCTCCTATTCCTTCGACAATCGAGCGCCGATACTGTAATCCGCGCCCGCCACCACTGTGTACGGGTGACACAACCCCGTGTCCTGATTCTACTCCATTTCAGCCCGTGGAGCATTCGGAACCAACTGATTCGGCGGAGCTTGTGACTTTACCGCCGTACGGCCCGTTGCGTTCTATGCACGTGAAGGTGGTATTATCCTGATGAGTACCCGGGATGAGGAAGATGGCGATTTGCCGGTTCCGCATCCCTTTGAGGCATTGGACTGAATGGCGCGTTTGCCGGTTGCGGTAAGATTTGTTCTCGGCGTCTCCGTTCTTGTAACGGCGATGGCTGCGGACGTCTGCGCGCAAACCCGCCAGCCGATGGAAGACACCAAGGGTGCCGCAAAGCTGGTATCCTTCGTGGGGCAGATTTCTATCCTGCGCGACACCACGCCCTGGGCACTGAATGTCGGCGACTACGTTCAGCCCCTCCAGGTCATCGTGACGGGATCCAACGGTTCCGGGCTTTTTCAGATAGCCGATGGCAGCACTTTCGAAGTATTTCCCAAGTCGCGGGTCGTGTTTCGCGCGAACCGGGGCAACTGGCAGGATCTGCTGGAACTCTGGCTGGGTAAAGTCCGCGTGCAGATCGAACATCCGGGCGGCGTTCCCAACTACAACAAGGTTCGCACTCCGACAGCCGTGATTTCCGTGCGCGGCACCATCTTCGACGTGGAGTACGATGACGAAGCGGGGGCCACGAAAGTTCTGGACGAAGAAGGCTCCGTGGAGGTTGCACGGGCTCTCCGCCTCGACGACAAGAAGATTCTGAACGCGAACGAAGGCATCATCGTTTACAAGAACGATTCGCTGGCTCGTTCCGTGGACAAAGGCGATTTGCTGAAGCGCATTTATCGCGCCGCCATGGACGCTGCCACGCAGGGAGCGATCAACTCCCGCACCAGTTCACCCACTGCCGGAACCATCCCTTCGGGTACGACGACCGGCACGAACGCAGGCGACAAGAACAATACGACTGCACCACCGCCGCCCCCGCCCCCACCGCCACCACCACCTGCGAAATAGCCTTACGGTCATGAAGTGCTAGGCTGAGTACGGATGCGTTTACGTCCTGTTTTTTTCGCCGCTGCGCTTGTCGTGGTGCTGGCTTTCTGGTCCGGCGCTCCTGCGCAGCAATCGGTCCCGACCCGCACTTTCCTTGACCCGGCCGATGTCGCTCTCGCGGCCGCCGACATTGCTCAGGCCTCCGGGCAGTTCAAGCCGTTGTTTGAGCAGGTCCATGCACAGGAGTGGGTCGCCAAAGGCGCTCCTGAGGCCTACCTCTCTCAGTGGACTTCTCTTGCCGAGCAAAACCTGGCCATTCTGGCCGAGATGAACGACATAGCGCAACATCCCGATGCTTTGCAGGATTCGCCGCGTGAGCGGGCGTCGCTCAGCAACGTTCTCCATGCGCTGTTCCGTTTTCATCGATTTGAAGGCGACCTTGCAGAACTGATGAGGCCCGTCCGCCGGTATCAGGATCCGGCGCTGGCGAATCAAATTGAATCCGTTGCGGCGGGCAACCAGCGACGCGTGGAGAAACTGGAGGAATTCGCGCTGGATCTGGCGAGTGAAAAGGAACGCCAGTTGACGGTGGTGGACAATGAAGCGCAGCGTTGCCGCGCCATTCTGGCCAAAATGCCTCCCCCGGTCTCCACTACGCCGTTTCCGCCGCCTAAGAAGAAAGCAACCTCCGGAACAACGAAATGACACCTACATTTTCCTGTAGTATCTGCGATGCGGAATCGACCCGAATCTGCGTGCATTGCACCAAAGACGCGTGCGCGAATCACTTGTGCGCGAAGTGCGGGCGCTGCAGCGACTGCTGCGCCTGCGAGGTCAGACTGGACAGCCAGCCGGCTGATGAGAAAGCTCTATAGGGGCCACGCCTCTTCTACCCGCGCTTTGGCAAATGCCAGATCCTTCGTCATCGCGCCCACTTCATTGCTCGTTTCGTAATCCCGATGCAGCGAGACCGGCCCGCGGAACCGCGCTGCGGCAAGCATCCCGAAGAATTTCTTCCAGTCGATAGCGCCTTCTCCCAGAGGGCAAAGCCGGGGTTTGGAATCGGCGGCGTCCAGAGCGACATCGCAGATGGCCACGGCCCCGATTCGCGGCAGGGCGGCCTGCAATGCCACCACCCAGCCATCCGCCGTGCTGGACTCGATCACTGCCTGCGCAGGATCGAAACAATACCCGAAGGCAGCGCGGTCCACTCCGGTCAGCAGAGACTCCGCCTCCGGAATACTGCGTCCGGGATAACTGCCGGCGTGATTGGCCAGCAGTGCCGTGATTTTGTACCTTGTGCCGAATGACGCGAACTGATTGAGCTCATTGCGCATCATCATGGTTCGCATCGCCGAATTCGCGTCGTTCGCGGGAGCCGCGGGCCAGGTTCCCAGGCGGCAGAAACGTGCGCCCAATTGCGCGGCCACGTACATGATGATGTAGGAAAGCGGCTGTGAAATGGACGTGTAGCTGGTGGTGACCATCGGTAAATCCATGCCGGCGGCCTGAATGGACTGGAAGGCTCGGTCGAGATCGACCATATACTTGTTCGGATCGACATGACCTCCCACCATGACGGTGAGATCGAGTCCTTCATAACCCATCGCGCTGACAATACCCGACAGCTCCTGGTAGGGAATCTTCGAGAAGTTACCGGAGTAGGCGCAAAGGATCGGCCGCGCAGAGGGCTTTGGTTCCGGCCGCTGTGCCAGCGCCTCGCGCAGGGCAAGGGCGGAACCGGTGAGGGTCGAAATGGCTGTCCGGCGATTCATAGCGACTGACCTTGCTTAGTTGCGCAGCGGCTTGCCTGTCTTCAGCATGTGCTGAATCCGCTGCTGCGTTTCCTTGCGACCGCAGAGACTGAGGAAGGCCTCGCGTTCCAGATCGAGAAGATACTGTTCCGAGACTTGCGGCGTGCCGCTCAGGCGTCCGCCGCTCAGAATGTGCGCGAGCTTCTCGCCAATCACGGCGTCGTAATCGGATATGTAGCCGCCCTTGCGTGCCATCCAAATGCCCATCTGCATCAGCGCGTAGCCGGCCTCGCCTGAAACCGTGATATCGGTTCGCGGGGCACCGGGCGCGTAGCCGGGAATGACGGATAAGGCGAGTTGTTTTGCATCGTCCACAAGGCGCTCAGGATTCATGGAGATGCGGTCGGCCTCGCGCAGATAGCCGAGGGTTCTGGCGTCCGCCGCGCTGCCCGAAACTTTGGCAAAACCGATCTGTTCGAAAATCTTCTTCACGTCGCGGGAGCGGGATACCATCTCCTTGCAACCGCCGCCTGCGGGAATCACGCCAACGCCCACTTCCACCAGGCCCATATAGAGTTCGGCGGAAGCCTGAAGGCGCGTGCAATGCAGAGGGATTTCGCAACCGCCGCCCAGCGCCATGCCGAACGGCGCTGCGACCACCGGTTTGGCCGCGTACTTGAGCGACATGGTGAGCTGCTGGAAGTCATTGATGAAGCCGTTCAGTTCGTCCCATTCTTCATCCTGCGCGGTCAGCAGAATCAGCATGAGGTCGGCACCGGCGGAAAACGTGACGCCCTGATTGGCAATCACCATGGCGTCGAAGTTCGTCTCCAGTTGTGCGAGTCCGGCGCGAATCATGGCGGAAACGTCGCCGCCCACGGAATTCATCTTGCTGTGGAATTCGCAGCAAAGAACGCCATCGCCGAGGTCGATCAACGAGCCGCCTGCGTTCGACTGCACCACGCCGCGCGCGCGCTTGAGATCGGAGAGCAGCGTGATACCGGGGCGAGGCTCGATTTCGGCATAGTTCGCGGTCGCAAGATCAAAGTATTCCGTGCGGGGCGAACCAGCCTGATCGGCGGGTCGATAGAAACTTTTCGCCTGCGCCCACAACATGCGGTGCACGTTTTCGGGCAGCGTGCGGCCCTCCGCCTCCATGCGCCGGGCGGTTGCTTCGAAACCGAGCGCGTCCCAGAGTTCGAAGGGGCCGAAGGTGTGCCCGTAGCCCCAGCGCATGGCCTGG
Source organism: uncultured Acidobacteriia bacterium (assembly GCA_903875575.1). Classification (GTDB taxonomy): domain Bacteria; phylum Acidobacteriota; class Terriglobia; order Bryobacterales; family Bryobacteraceae; genus BOG-234. The sequence continues at coordinate 111,391 of CAIQWJ010000069.1, forward strand.
TCGATCTCCACAACACGATCGGAAATCTCTCCCACCATGTGAGCGGCGTAGAGAATGTGGTCGCTGAGAGCCTGCCACAGGAAGCGGCCCGCCTTGTCGTCGAGTGCGACCAGGGCTTTGAGACGATCGCTCAGCGGTTCGAGTTTGCGAAGAGTTTCGAGCGAGGCGAAACGTGGCTTTTCCGCCGGATGGTATTCGAGCGTCTTGCGATCAATGGCATGAATAGCGCGATCTTTGCCAACGCGCCGATAGCAGCCCTGTCCGGCCTTGTCACCGATCCAGCCGCGATTCACCATCTCCGTGAGAAATAGCGGCATCGTGAAATGTTCGCGGAAAGGATCGTTCGGTACGCCGGCGTACAGATTCTTCGTGACGTGCGCCCAGACATCGAGGCCGACTATGTCAAGGAGGCGGAAACTTGCGCTCTTCGGCAGGCCAATGAGGGGACCGGTCAGGGCGTCGACTTCCTCGATAGTGAGGTCGTGATCGATGGTGAGCCGCTGGATAGTGGCACCGAAGAACGCGCCGATGCGATTGGCGATAAAGTTGGGCGTGTCGCGGCAAGGCACCACGCCCTTGCCGAGATGCAGATCGCAGAACTCCGAGAGAAACGCGCAGATTTCCGGACGCGTGGCAGGTCCGGGGATCATTTCGACGAGATGAAGGAAACGCGGCGGGTTGAAGAAATGGATGCCGAGGAAGTGTTCGCGAAACTCCTGCGAGTAGCCTTCGGCGATCTGCTGGAGCGGAATTCCACTGGTGTTGGTGGAGACGATGGTTCCAGGTGCGCGGTGTTCCATCAGACGGTCATAGAGCGCGCGCTTGATCGCGAGATCTTCGGTAACGGCTTCAAGGATCCAGTCGCATTGGGCGACGCACGGGAGATCGTCGTCGAAATTGCCGGTGGTGACCAGGCGCGCGGCTTCGGGAGTGAAGAACGCGCCGGGCTTGCCCTTGAGAGCGGCGTCGAGGCCGTTGCGGGCCGCCTGATCGCGGGTTTTGCCGCCCGGAATGACGATATCGAGAAGCAACGCGGGAATACCGGCGTTGGCGAAGTGAGCGGCGATACGGGAACCCATGGTCCCGGCTCCGAGAATGGCGACGCGGCGGATTGGTTTCATGCCTGGCTCCATCGTAGCGCTTTCGTGGCAGAGATTGGCGTGCACCCAGGGCAGGGAGGCAGAGTCTGGTCACTATTGCAGGAATAAGAGGGCCTGGTGATATAGAATCCCGAGTATGAGCAACGTCGTCACGATAACGTTCCAGGTCAGCGCCGACAAGTCAAAGGTCACCCTCGTGGGAGAGGTTACCGATCCAAAAACAGGCGATACGAGTGCCGCTTGCAACGACTTTGTGCACTGGCACATTCCGGATGGCAGCAATATTATCGGAGCGATAGTGGCCTTTCAGGGGAAGGATCCTTTCTCTGCTCAGGTCCTGCACTACAGATGGGACCACACCTCTGACTACATTTGGGCTGAGCCCATGTGCGTCAGATGGGATTCCGAAGATAAGAAATTTCCTTACGACTTCTGCGTAACCGTCAAGACGAGCAGCAACCGTCAGCCGATGGACGAGGTGAGCATTGCAGGCAAAGGCTCGCTGAATATCCTCAAGAGACCTGCGGTGTGAGCTTAAGCGTCTTTCGCCCCGGCGCAGGCGTGCCTCAACTGGTTCCCAGCCCCGGACCGTTGAGACCGGCGGTGTCGAGATAGCCATCGCGCACGTCGAATATCCCCGGAAATCGCTTCTCCCAGCCCTTGCTGGCGGAGGGCACGTACTCCCGGGCATTCGCTTCCAGCGCTGAGACGCCCGGAATATGCGCCGCGATCCCCACTGAGTGAACCAGTGCCGCGCCAGGACAGGTCAGATCCTGCACGCAACGGAACATCTTGTATTTCTGCGCGGCGGCGGCCAACAGCAGCGTTTGCGATTGGCCCTTGCAGGCTTTCAGGGCGACCCCCGTATAGCCCATTTCGCGCGCCAGCAGCAGTGCGTCCAATCCTGTGAGCGATTCGTCGATCACCACCGGGCGCAGCTTCGCGGCCTCGAACATCGTGTTCGCGCGGTTGGCTGCCAGATCACGGGCCGTCGGCTGTTCAATGTACTGCACGCGGCGGAAGGCATCCGGGGCTTTCTCGCCCAGGCGGTGATCGAAATCCAGCAGGTACTGCACGTTCGGGCAGCGTTCGTTGAAATCGAGAGAGTAGATCCAGTCCCGAAAGCCGCGCTTCGCCTGTGCCTGCTCCGTCACCTGGTGAATCGCCGCGACGCGATCGACGTCCCAGACGAGATCGTTACCGTTCAGTTTGATTTTGATCGCCGTGACGCCGCTGTAGCGAATCCAGTCTTCCAGCGTCTCCGGAAGGCCGTCGCCGATGGGCTTCGTGATTTCCGCGCGAGTCAGCGGATCGGATGCGCCCGCGGAATGGTACATGCGAATCTTCTTCGCGGGTTGGGTTGCGATATAGGGATCCAGATACTCGCCGCGAAATTCAGCGTTGAGATAGCGGGAAAGGTCATAACGAACAAACTCTTTGCCTGCCGCGGCGAAGCTGTTTCGGTTGTGGAGTTTGCCGAAGGCGTCGTGGAGAGCGGCGTCGATGGGACTGGCGGTGACCAGAGTGCAAAGCTTCGGAATCGGCGACGTCAGTTTCAGGTTACGAGAGGTCTGAGCGGCGGCCTTCAGGTATTCCGGCTCCAGTTGGTGGTTCACCTCGAGCGGATGCGCATACTCACGGAAGCCCCTGGTGATCTTCGCGACGCTTTCCGCCAGCGTCTTCATGGCCTGAAGGGTTGTCTCGTACGGCACACCAGGGGCCGGGAAGGACCACACATTCCCCATTGGCATGGACGCCGCGCCCTCGGCGGTCCTGCCGGATTTCAGACTCAGACGGCACCGTACGTTCAGGACTGTGACCCGATCCACCTCCTTGCCGCCGAACTTGTACGGAGCCCGGTAAGTGAAATCTTCAAAGCTGGTGGAAAGCTCTTCGATGCGGGCATCGGTGGAGCGCGCCGCGAGCAGCAACGCAGGCATGGCCAGGAACTCGCGACGGCCGACGCTCACAGCCCCGCCTGTGCCAGGTAACCCCGTAACGTTGCCAGGTCTTTCTTCATGAGAGCGAGCGCTTCGGTGTTGCTGCCCATTTCATACTCGAAGTGCATCTGGAGCGGCCCGTTGAAGCCGGCAGCCGCCACCATGCGGAAGAACTCCGGGAAGCGCACCATGCCTTCGCCGAGCGGCTTCCAGTCCGGTTGCCATTTGCCTTTGGCATCCTTGCCCCAGACGAAATCCTTTACGGCAATGCCGCGCAGGTGGTCGCTGGTGGCGCGAAAATTGTTAATCCAGCCGCCGAGTCCGCCTTCCACGGTGGCGTGACCGATATCGAAATTCACGGCTACGGCGTTCGGGTCCATGCCGTCCAGCAGTCTTTGCAGATCCCAGAAAGAAGCACCGACGAGATTCACTCCGGAGTGCGTGTGATACATCGCGCAGGCCTTGTAGCGCGCGTTCAGGGCCGCAAGTTTGGCCACGGCGGGCCGGAGGGCATCGAGTTGCGCGGTAATCGGCGTGTTCCCTTTGTAGGTGAAGCCGCCCCAGCGGTAGTAGCGAATTCCGAGATCCGCCATGGTGGCCAGAATGTCTTCGGCGAATGGCGAGGTGGTGTCCGCAATATCCGTGGTGAGCATGGGAACTTCGAGCCCGCGCTTCCGTATGGCGGCTACCAGACCGGGAAGTTCCTGCTTCACCCGATCCGGTTCCACGTGCCCGCCCTTGCGCACGGCAAGGTCGACAGCGTCGAAACCAAGGTCGGCGGCGGTGCGTGCCAGGTCATCACCTTTGACGAAGAGGAGATGTTTGGAAAAAACGGCAACCTTCAGCTTTGCGGGAGCTGCGACCGCGGCAACCGGTCCACCGAGCAGCAGGCCGGCACCGGCGAGCAGGGTACGCCGGGAAAGACCAGAGGGGATGACTTCCGTTTGATATGTCATATGTTCTGCTTATTTCCTACCGGCTTCCTAGAGGCCGAAGCAAAGTATGTTCGGGCCTGCCGCGACGGCAACATACTGTTTCCCGCCAAAACTAAACGTCATGGGAGAGGCTTTCATGCGGGCATTGGTGGGAAACTCCCAAAGCGTATTGCCCTCACGCTGATCCACCGCGGCGACGCCTCCATTGGGACGGCCGTAGAAAACGAGGCCGCCTGCAGTCGCCAGGACACCCGTCCACGTCTTGGCCCGCGCGGCACCGGGCTGGGGCACTTCCCACGCAATTTCGCCCGTATCGATATTGACAGCCCGGAGGAAGCGCTGGCCGCTCTGGTCCGGATAACCGCCGGGCTTATCGCCGACACACTCTTCGAGAGCCATCAAATAGTAGAGCCGGGTCTCGGGGGAATACGCGGTGGAATCCCAATTTGCGGCATCGCTGGGGCAGCCGCGGGCATCCTTCACAACAGGCCTGCCATCCGTTCCGATGCCGGAGGCCCAATCCACGCGCCGCAGGAACGGTTTCGCCAGCAGCACTTTGCCGGTGTTTCGGTCGAGCACGTAGAAGAAGCCGTTGCGGTCCGCGTGGAGTATCAGCCTGGCGGGCTTGCCCTGATAGGCGGTGTCCACCAGAACATTCGGCTCGGTGGCATCGCGATCTTTCAGATCGTGCGGGGTGAACTGGTAATACCATTTCAGTTCGCCGGTGGCTGGATTGAGCGCGAGAACGCAGTTTGTGTAGAGATTGTCGCCTGGCCGATCGCGATCGTCGCTATCCGGCCACGGATTCCCCGTGGCCCAGTAGAGCGTATCGGAAGCCGCGTCATAAGAACCGGTGAGCCAGGTGGAACCGCCGCCTGCGACGGGCTCCTTGCCCTGCCATGATTCGATGCCGGGTTCGCCTTTCGCAGGGACGGTCCAGCGACGCCAGAGTAGAGCCCCCGTATCGGGCTTGAAGGCCGCAATGAAACCGCGAATGCCGTGATCGGCACCGGCGACGCCGGCAATCACGCTGTCATTGACTACGAGCGGGACCATGGTGCCGCCGTAGGGTTGTTGTTGCTCGCCTGCCAGAGGAACTTCCCAGACCAGCTTTCCGCTTGCGCGATCCAGAGCGAGCAGATGCGCGTTGTCCGTCACGAAGAAAACCTTATCCCGAAGAATTGCCACGCCGCGGTTGGTGCCCAGTTTGGCATCGCCCTGCAGGCCTGGCGTGGCGGGACGCGAATAGTGCCAGAGCGGCGCGCCGGTGACGGCGTTCAGAGCGTAAACCTGGCTCGGTCCGGTCACGTACATGACGCCATCGGCTTCGAGCGGCGTGACCTCCAGACCAAAGTAGTCGATTGGAAAGACCCACTTCAGCTTTAGGGAGGCGATATTGGCTGTGGTGATCTGCTTCAGTGGGCTATAGCGATTGCCGGAATCGTTGCCGTTATAGGTGAGCCAGTCGCCGGGCTGCGGCGAACCCCATGTGACTTTTGGTGCGGCATCCGGGGGCGGCACTGTACTCAGGATGGTGTCCACGTTGAGACTACGGAGGTAGCCCGCGAGCGACGCGAGATCGGCGGCGGGGAGGTCGGCGAAGGCTGGCATGCCGGCGGCTGCGCTGCCACGTTCCAGAAAGGCGCGTATTTGTGCGGTAGTCTGCTCCGCTACCCGACGGTTCATGACCAGACCGGGCGCTTTGGCGCCACCGCGCGCGTCATCGCCGTGGCAGGAGCCGCAGTGGTTGCGAAACAACTGCTGGGCCGGCAAGGGCTGTCCGAGCAGTTGCAACGGCAGCGCGAAAAGCAGTGGCGCGAAGCGGAGCTTAGTTTGACGGGATATGGTCATGCGTCCTCACAGGTATCTGGCGGTTTAGCGCGAATCTTCCGGTTTACGGCCTTTGACGTAGCCGCCAAAACTATAGGGGCTGGGGCGGTAATCGCCCACCAGGCTCACGTTGGAACGTGCGTTGATCCTGCGTTCGAGACCCAGGGCCCAGTAGCAGGCATTCACGAGAAGTCTGCGGTTTGCCTCGGTCAGCAGATCTTCCGAAGTGCCGAGAGTTGTGGTGAAGATTCGCGCAACTTTGCCTTTAGTGCCGGTGTAGCTCTTCACCCAGGCAATGGGCATCATCGGGTCGTTCACGGCGCCAGGCGCGGGCGGATCTTTTTGGTTCATGCCGGACAGCACCTGCCCAAAAACAAGGACATGGCTGTCTCCCGGGAGTGGGAGCGTTGCTTCATACACGTCTGTAGGGCTCCACAGTTCACCGGCGTGAATGCCCTTGAGAATCGGATGGCTGGACTCTTTCGCGTTGACTACGCCCAGCGTACTTTGCTTTCCGTGCTGGCCATGGTGCTTGATCCAGGTTTCGCCGAGCACGCGACGGCCGAAACCGCCATCCGGGGCGTTCCAGTTCCAGGCGGCGTAAGTGGGACTGGTTTTGAGCTGGAACGCGTGTGTGGCCGTGCGCATCCCGATGATGGGCTTGCCGGATTCCACGTAATCCACGATGTGTTTCATCTGTGCGTCCGGAAGATCACGGAAGCGGGTGAGCAGCACGAGGAGATCCGCCGAGTCCAGGGCTTCCAGGCCGGGGATATTGTCCGCTTTGTCCGGATTGATGGTGCCATCTTTCGGATCGATGGCGAACAGCACTGTGCAGTGGAAACCGTGGAACTGAGAGAGGATCTTCGCTAACTGCGGCAGCGATTCTTCGGAGCGGTACTCTTCGTCGCCGCTGATCAGAACGATGCTTTTGTTCTGCGACTTCCCGTGCGGCTCAAAAACAAGGAAAGGCTCGGCCGCCCGGCCGAGCGGAAGCAGGGCCGGGATGAGAGCCAACAGCGGCAAGAGGCAGAATATGCGGCGGGTGAGACGGAACATCACCCAACTACTTAATCACGAATGGGCGGGCCGACGCAAAGACGCGGTATGTTTACGCCGGGCAAGGTGGATTTCGCAGGCTACACTGAGGGTGAATGAAACTTGTGATCGACACCACGCAGGCCACACTCACGCGCGTGGAGGGCGGAACGGAAACATCGCTGCCGCTGTATAGCAAAGAAGCCTTCGAAGCGCTGTCGCTGGAGTGGGTACGCGTTGGCTGGAGCCTGAAGTACTACCACAATTTTTCGTGGTTCGGCCTGCCGATGCTGCAATTGCCGGAAGACGTGATTCGGCTTCAGGAAGTGATGTATCAGCTGCGTCCGCAGGTCATTGTGGAGACGGGCGTGTTTCGGGGCGGGTCGCTGCTGTTTCATGCCTCGTTGCTGGAAGCCCTGGGCGGGGGGCAGGTGATTGGCGTTGATTTGAAGATCGCACCGGATGTTCGTGAAGCGATCGAAGGGCACGCGCTTGCGACCCGGATTACTTTGATCGAAGGTGATTCCACGCATCCGGCGATTGTTGAACGGGTGAAAGAAATTGTGGGAGCGTCGGCACCCGTGCTGGTAATTCTCGATTCCGATCACTCGCGCGCTCACGTGGCCCGCGAGTTGGAGGCGTACTCCCCGCTGGTGACGCCGGGATCTTATATTGTGGCCACCGATGGCATCATGCGGGATATTTCGGATGTTCCGCGGGCTGTTGCGGGGTGGAAGACGGATAATCCCTTTGAGGCGGCGTGTGCGTTCGCCGCGACGCATCCGGAGTTTCGACAGCAGCAACCGCCGTGGTTGTGCCATGACGGAGAGCTTAGGGAAAACGTGACTTACTCTCCGGGGGCGTGGCTGAAACGGTTGTAAAAGAGGCGGGGGGTAAAGAAAAGGTTTGGTGAACGCGGTAGGAATCGAACCTACAACCTACTGATTAAGAGTC
>CAIQWJ010000070.1 GCA_903875575.1 uncultured Acidobacteriia bacterium
CAGAGTGCCGCCGTCTTCGGCGGCAACTCTGCGGAGCGGAGCGGAAATCAAGTGCAACGGCCGGCGCGTCCCGCGTCGGCCGTTGCTTCTGGCCTTGACTGAATGGATTCAGGCGGGGTGGGCCTTTGAGCCGATGACATGAAGGCCGGTTTATCGGATGCGAGCAGCCGAGCGCAACGCGCGAAGGTGTGCGACCCGAAGGGCTGCTTCGGATAAACCGTTATGTCAGAGGCAATCCGCACGCCCCGCCCTTCCACCTGCCGGAGGCTATAAAGTTATTCGGTTGCGGGCGTTCGCGCAGGGAGCGTCAGCGACCGGAGCGGGCGGGCACCCTCCTCGGGTTTAAGCTTCGTAGCGGCACTACGCTCCCAGCCGGCACGCGGCGTGCGCCGAGTGAGCGCAGCGATGCGATGGCAGCAGGCACGTCGCGTGTCCGGTGCCCTGCCCTGGTCACAGCAGTCCGCGGAGCTTCGATACCCCCTTACAGTCTCAACTCTGTCCATCCGGATGCACCCGTAGGAGCACCGGACCGAAGATGAGAGACCGGAGGAGCCGGGAGTGTGCCCTCCGGCTTTCTGGCATCACTTCACTTTGCCAAATACGGCAAACGGAAAGGGCTGCCCGACAGAAATCGGCCTGGATCTTATACTGGGAAGGACCTATTTGAGGAGTTCATGGCTTCACTTATCGATGCAATCAGCGTAAAGAAAAGAACCCTGTTTGAGCATGACAACACGCCGTTCGTGTGTCTGGAGGCGGAGGTCAACACGCCCACGGCGCGCGGCGGACAGACGCTGGTGCGACTGAAGGTTCGCAATCTGCTGACCAATGCCGTGTTTGAGAAAACGTTCAAGGCGAACGACAAGTTCAAGGAGCCGGATCTGGTAATGGTGCCGGCGTCGTTTCTGTATTCGGACAGCGAGGGTTCGCACTTTCTGGATCAGGACAGCTTTGAGACGCTGACGCTGGCGGGGGAGACGATCGGGAACGCGCTGGATTATCTGATCAGCGGCACGATTGTGGAAGTGCAGAAGTTTAACGGCAATCCGATCAATCTGGAACTGCCGATGTTCGTGGAACTGGACGTAGCTTTCACGGAGCCTGGAGTCAAAGGGGATTCGTCGAGCGGGACGGTAACGAAGCCTGCGCGACTGGAGACGGGGCTGGAGATTCGCGTGCCGCTGTTTATTAAAGAAGGCGAGAAGGTGAAGGTTTCGACGGAAAAAGGTGAGTTTGCGGGGCGGGCTTAACGCCGCCCCGCAGTCTTTCTCTAACTCTTACTTGCCCGCGATCGGGTAGCCCTGCCAGACGTATTCCAACGCCTCCGGCAGGGTTTGGCGTTTTACGGCACCGTCGGTGTGGCCGGCGTTGCGGGCGAAGACGAACTGGTAGTGATAGCCCTTCGCGGCCAGCACTTTCGCCATATTTTCATTGGCCAGAACCCAGTCGTGCATGTCGTCGCGCATGATGTTCGGATTGTAGTTGTCGCGGTCGCCCACTTCCATCCAGAGGCGGATGGGCTTGACCGGGGAGTTGGGGATCAGGGTGCGGTGGAAATCCCACGCGCCGCCGGGGGTTTCGGGATTCCAGGGATACTGCTGGTTCACGTAGGTACCGGAATAAGTCAGCACGCGGTGGTAAAGCTCCGGGTGGTACCAGGCCATGATGAGGGCGCAGGAACCGCCGGAACTGCCGCCCATGGTGGCGCGGGCGTTGGGATCTTTGGTCAGTTTCACGCTGGCTTGTTTTTCGACGAGCGGGAGGACTTCCTGCTCCACCCATTCCGCGTACTTGCCGGACATGGTGTCGTACTCGAGGCCGCGTTCGCTACCCTGCGCGTCGCCGCTGCCGTTGCCGATCGAGATGGCGACCATGACAGGGAGGCGTTTCTGCGCGATGAGGTTATCGAGCGCGGTGAAGAGACCTTTGTCGATGCCGTCGGCTCCGACGATGAAGGGCGCAGCGGTGCCGGCGACATATTGCTTGGGAACGTAAACGGCGACGTGTCGCGTGTAAGGCGCGGGGTGGCTGGTGGTGACGATGATTCTGGCTGGATTGTCGGGGTCGACGGTGCCGAGCGGTTGAGGTGGATCGCGCACGATGCCGGGGTAGAACTTGCTGTCCGTGGACAGCATGTCGAAGTTGAAGATTTGGCCCTGGGGGACGCCGTCCTGAGGGGACATGGCGGGGTCGGCGGGGTGGGTGGGGCCGAGGATGAAGTTGCCGTCCGCGTTGTTGGGGGCGTTGGTGGCGTCGGGGAGATCTTTGGCGGTTACGTAACCGGGAGTGTTGGGGTCACGTGTGGGCGGGCCGCCGGGGCGACCGGAACCTCCGCGTCCGCCGCGACCGCCGGAGGCACCGAAGCCTGCGGGGGGCGGGACGGGAGTTTGCGCGAGGAGCGCGGTGACGGCTGCGAGTAGTATGGCTGGACGGTAACGAGGGGACATTTGAGAACGGACTCCTGTTGGTAATGCCTGGCTGGACCCTGGCTGAAAAATGATATCATCGAGGGTGGGCGTGGACGGGAGTTATGGTGCCGGAGATGGGGATTCACGGTCGCGGTTCGGAAAGCGACGGGTGGGGTTCAGCCGGCGTGTGGTGCGGCCTTCGCGGGATTCGCGTGCCGCTCCTTACAGTCACGGTTCGATACGGTTACCGGGCTAACGCACACGGGGCTCCGGCGTAATTGTGGCCGGGGAGCAGGTGCTCGTCCTTCATGATGACGCTGTGCGGGGCGACGTGGGCGTTGGCGCCGATATCGGCACCGTAGAGCGGGACGGTGTTTTCGCCGAGCGTTGCTCCGGGGCCGATGTGGATGCGATCGAGCTTGAGGACGCGGTCTTCGAAGGTGTGGGCCTGGAGGATGCAGGTAACGGTGGCGTCGTCATCGACCTGGAACATGTCGGGATCGACGACCTGGGCGAAGCCGGGGCCGAAGATGACTCGTTTGCCGATCTTCGAGCCTGTGGCGCGGAGATAGAAGTTCAGCAGGAGTGTGCCTTCGAGCGAGACGAGGAAGCCTCGCGTGAAGAAGGCCCAGGCGGTGTAGAGGTAATCCCAGCGGCTGCACCAGCAGGACCAGAGAGCGTGCTGACCGGGGCGGGCTCGGCCGAGGAGGATCCACTTGAGTGCGAGCACCAGCAGGCAGAGTGACGATGCGGCCGCGAGGGTGGCGGCGGGAACCACTGCGAAGAGGAAGGTTGTTCGCGTGGTGATCTGTTCTACGTCTGCGAGGAAAGCGTACCAGGCGAGGGCTGTGAGCAGAGGGGGGATGTCCATGGTGAAACGCAGGAGTTCCCAGAAGATGCGGTTCCAATAGCGAATGAGGGATGGCTTGTGGGTGAGGCTGGGGTCGGCGGTCACGACCTGGCGTTTGGGGAGTTCGAAGGGTGGCTGGCCGAACCATGAGGTGCCGGGTTGGCGCATGAGGGTGTCGTCAGCAACGGTGCAGACGCCGAGGAGGATGCCCTCCGGGAGATGCTGGCCGGCGGGGATGATGACGTGATTGCCAAGGAAGGTGCCGCGGCCGAGGGTGGTGGGTGCGAGTGTGACGGTGCCGCGGTGGAGGCGGGGACTGCCGAGGTAGATGCCATCGGCAAGGAAGCTATCGGGGCCGAGGGTGATGAGTTCGGGGACGACGTCAATGATGGTGCTGCATTCGCAGCCGGGGGCGAGATTCATGCCGGCGGCGCGGAGCCAGACGGCCCAGAGGAGCGTGCCGCTGAGCCAGTCGCCGGCATCGCGCAGAATTTCGGTTTTGAGCCAGACGCGGAGCCAGGCAAGGGACCAGCGGCTGATGACGGATTGCTGCGTGTGGTTGTCGAAGCGGGCAATGAAGCGGAGAGTGAGGGCTGCGAGGGCGAGAGAGAGCGGGACGGTGAGCGAGGCCAGGAAGATGGCGGCATAAGAGTTGGTGAAGTTCCAGGCGAGGCGCGCGGTGAGGCCGGGGATCAGGAGAGGGAGGAGGGCGACTGCGCAATTGGCGAGTAACGTCAGGAAGCTGTGGGCGGTGGGCGAGAGGGTGCGTTCGTTTGTGGGGAGAGGCGGGGGTTGCGGCGCGAGGCCAGCGGGGCGCGCGGGGATGCCATCCCATTTTTCATTGGCGGGAATGGTTTGGCCTTCCGGCAGGTGGGAGAGCGCGGTGAGGTAGGCGCCGGGTTCCAGAGTGGTATGGGGCGAGAGGCCGGCGCGGACGTCGAGAGTGGCTCCGTCGCCCATGTGGATAGGGCCGATGACGAGATGGCCGGAATCGAATTCGCTGAGGCTGAGGCCGGCGTCCTGGGAGAGAGTGACGTCGTGGCCGAGATCGAGGAGGTCCCACCCGCCGCGTTCGAGGTTGACGCCGCGATGGATGTGGACGCGATCACCGATGCGTGCACCGAGGGCGCGGAGGATCTGGTGGTGGAAAACGGTGGCCTGAAGGAGTTGCCAGGGGATGAGGCGGGCGACCTGGAGGACGATCCAGTGGCGAACGTAGAAGTTGCTCCAGACGGGCGTGCGGAGGGAGCGGTAGCGGCCGATCAGGATGCGTTTGGCCGCGACTGTGGCGGCGACGGCTGCGAGCGTATAGATGACGAAGCCGGCCAGGGCGGCGGGGAGAGCGAGGAGGATCGCTGCGGTGGTGGAGATACGGGCGAGGAGGTTGGGGAGGGCTTCGCAGAAGACGAGCCAGACGGCGGTGGCTTCGAGGGAGAAGGTTGTGAGGAGCCAGAGGGATTGGACTGTGGTGGCTGCGAGGTGTCGGCCCTGGCTTGGGGCCGGGGCTGGTGCGGGCGTGTGGGTCGTGGCTGCGAGCCTGGGACTGAGGTTGGCGATGGTGCGGGCTTCGTAGATGTCACGGACGGCGATGTGAGTGCCGGGGAAGGTCTTGCGGAGACGAGAGACGAGCTGGGCGGCGCGAAGGGAATCGCCACCGAGTTCAGCGAAGAAATCGTCATGGATGGAGATGGGCTGGTGGATTTCGAGGATCGCGGCGATGGCTTCGGCGAGGTGGGTTTCGGTGGCATCGCGCGGCGGAGTGAGGGTGGATGGCGTGTGGGCGGGGGCTTCGAGAAAAGGCAGTGCGGCGTGGTTGAGTTTGCCGCCGGTGGTGGTGGGGAGTTCGGCGAGCAGGCCGAAGCGCGCCGGGATCATGTAGGCGGGGAAGGCTTCGCTGAGGGACTGGCGGATGGCGTCGAACGACGGGGGAGTTGCGGGGTTGGCTGGGACGAGGAAGGCGACGAGAGTTTCGCCGTTGCCTTCGCGCTGGAGGTGACACGCTGCACCGCGGACGCCGGGGCAGGCGGCGAGGCGGGCTTCGATCTCGCCGAGTTCGACGCGATAGCCGCGGATCTTGATTTGGGAATCGGCGCGGCCGTGATAGTGGAAGTTGCCGGAGGGATCACGATGGACCAGGTCGCCGGTGCGGTAGAGGCGGCCGAGCGTCGGATGGACCGGGAACTTTTCGGCGGTCAGTTCCGGGCGGTTCCAGTAGCCGAGCGCGAGGCCGACGCCTGAGAGGCAGAGTTCGCCTTGCTGGTCTGCGGCGACGGGGCAGAGTTCGGAATCGAGAACGTGGGCGATGAGGTTGGCGACGGGTTGGCCGATATGCACGGGAACGCCGGGGTGCATGGAGCCACGCAGAGACGTGACGGCGCATTCGGTGGGGCCGTAGCCGTTGACGAGTTGGAGGGGTGGGGCGGACCAGCGATCGGAGAGGTCCTGCGGGAGGGCTTCGCCGCCGACGTAGAGAAGTTTGAGATCGGGCAGTTCGGCGGCCGGGTTGTCGCAACCGGTGGCGCGGAGCAATGTCGGCGGCGGGCAGAAGACGTTGATGCGCTCGGCGCGGAGCCAGGGGATGAGGTCGGGGCCGAGACGGTTGGTGTCGTCATCCATCACGACGACGGTGGCACCTGCGGAGAGGGCGAGCCAAGTCTCTTCGACGGAGGAATCGTAGGCGGAGGAGGAGCCCTGGGCGACGCGGGTTTCGGGAGTGAGGCGGAACGTGTCGAGATCGGATGCGATCAGGTTGACGATGGCGCGGTGGGGGATCATGACCGCTTTGGGAGTGCCTGTGGTGCCGGAGGTGTAGATGGTGTAAGCGAGGCTGGCGGGGGTGAGCCAGTTGGGTGGTTCGCGTGTGATGGTCGTCGACGGGAGTTGCGCTACGTTGCAGATTGGCGTGGAGGAGGTGATGCGGCTCGCGCCTTCGTCATCTGTTAAGAGGATGAGAGCGGCGGAGTCGGCGAGGATTTCGTGGAGGCGGGCGTCGGGGAAGGCCGGGTCGAGACAGGTGTAGGCTGAGCCGGATTGCAGAACTGCCAGTTGCGCGGCGAGGAGCAAGGGTTGGTGGCGCGGGAGGAGGATGGCGATTACGCTGTCGGGGCGAACGGAAGTGGGGAGCGCGGTTGCGATGCGGTTCGCCCGCTGGGCGAGTTCCGCGTAAGTGAGTTGAATTCGTTCCGGGCGGTTGACGCCGGGCGGAATGTCGAGGGCGGCGCGGTTGGGATATCGGGCCGCGGAGTGAAAGAAGAAATCGTGTAAGAGTGCCGGGCCGTCACTCATGCGGGGCGGAGCCGTCGCAGGAGATGAGGGGCGAGGAGAGGACGCAGACGTTCCTGCTCAATCGGATCGAGATAGCGGAAGCCACTGACGACGCCGACGCAAAAGGGGCTGGCGCAAGTGCAGGTGAAGGGCGATGCCATGTGGTACTCAGTCGTATTGTAATTGAACGTGATGGGGTCGCCCGGGTGGATGGGGAGGATGGCGACGAAGTCGCGGCCGCGGACTGCGGAGTTGGGTTCGCAGGCGTGGTTGATGTAGCGCCAGGCGGGGTAGCCGCCGGGTTGGGATTCGGCGGAAGCGAGATGGAAGTTGTCGTCAAGTTGAAGGGTGTGGCGGTCGGGTGCGACGCGGCGTTCGCCTTCCATGTGGAGGATGACATCGCCGGGGGCGAAGGTCTGGCGGGCGATGACGCCGTGCTGGCCATGGTGGGCGACGATGGAAACGCTGTGCGCAGAGGTCTCTTCGAGTAAGGAGTTCAAGAGGTAGTTGTCGGCGCGGAGCGGATGGTTCCAATGCAGGGCAGGTTCTGACATGATAGTGGCCTGACTATGGAACCCCGTTTCGTGCGCCGAGTTGCGCCGGGATGCGTCGACAGGCGCGCAACGGACTTGCAGACGCAACGCGGATCAATTCGCGGTTGGTGGTTCCACACTATCGACAACGATGGCCTCCTGGGGAGCCGAACCGGCAATGAGCTTCAGTCCGGTCTGCTGCTGGAGAGCAGAAAAGATCGATGGCCCCATGGAACCCTCCGGGCGAGGCGCGTCGGAAAGCACTCCGTTGAGCATCACCGGTCCCGACGGGGGTTCTTCTCGTGCAAACTCCAGATGGATGTCGTATTTTCCGGTGATGCCTGTTCGGTCGATCACGGGGCGGCTCACGTAATTCGTCAGCATGGCTCCGAAACCAGACATGTCGACGCTGAACAAGTCTAAGATCGGGGTTTTGCGCGTTCCCTTGAGATCGGCGCTTCCGCAGTAGTTCGGAACGGCGGTGCCTCGGGGAGGCGGAAAAACAGTCAGATCCCGTTCAACGCAGGAGGCACTATTCGCAGGTTTTAGCTTAGACTTGCCGCTTACCGCCAACAGATAAACCGACGTCTCCCGTGACTCCGTATGAGTTTTGAGATTGAAACGGTCCTTCAGCAGCCTCTGTAACAGGACACCCATCATCTCGGTTGCCACGGCGTTCGTCGCTGTGGCCTCGATGTCGTACCGATCGGAGTCAAGCCATGACGGCCCCCCGACTACGGACAGACTGTGGTGAAGCGTCATATTGGACAGGTCGTTAAAGGCAGACCTGATGATGGAACGGGCGGTCACGCAATGCAGAACGATTCTTCCGGGCGAGAGTCGCAGCGGTGGAGCGGTACCTGCGTCAACGCATCCCGGTTCCGACTTTTTGATGGACGCTACGTCGAATGACCGAAAGTCCACTGGGGTTTGCGCGGAGGCGCAGAGCGCGATAATACTGCAGCCGACCATTGTGCAGAACCGTTTACTGCGCATCGTATCCACGTATCATACGTTACAACCGGCAGCCCGCAAGTTGCTCAGAGACGCTCTCGCGTCCCTGTGGGCGTGACCAGCCTGCGTCAAATTCGGCGTATACTGTCGGGTATGCTTTTGAGACTTGTCCCGGCCGGTTTGGTTCTCATTGCGTGCGGCGCGGCGTTCGGACAGGCTCCGGCCAGCGACGCCGCGGCTGCACGGTTCGAAATTGCCGATGTTCATGTTACGCCCAAAGCGCTGGCCAACACGTTTATGGAGGCCAATCCGCCCCGCAACGGTCGCTATGAGTTCCACAGCGCTTCGATGATCGATCTCATCCAACTGGGCTACGGGTTTGAAGACAACAAGATTCTGGGCGGGCCGAGTTGGCTCGAAATGGATCGGTTTGAGGTCATCGCGAAGATGCCGGCGGGGACGAGTTCGTCGGTGACTCCAGGGGCGACGTTGCCGGACGCGGTGCGGGCGATGATGCAGTCGCTGCTGGCGGAGCGTTTCAAACTGACGATCCGTCAGGAGACCAGGTCACTACCGGGTTTTGCGCTAACGGCAGACAAGAAGGTGTTGATGAAAGAAGGCGATGGTACGGGCGATACGGGTTGCCGTTACATCGCCCCGACCGAGCCTGGGGATGCGACGGTGCGGTTCATCTGCCGGAACATGAGCATGGAGGCGCTGGCCGCTTTCTGGTCTCAGGTGAACGGCCCGGCGTCAGCGGCGGTGATCGACAAGACGGACCTGAAAGGGGTTTGGAATTTCGAGCTGAAGTGGACGAACGGCGCGGGCAGTGAGCACGGGCCGGCGGCCGCGATCGGCAAACAGCTTGGGCTGAAGCTGGAACCGCAGGCTGTCCCCACGCCGGTTTTGGTGGTGGACAGCGTTAACGAGACGCCGACCGACAATGTTCCTGGTACGGCGGAGGCCTTGCCGATTCCTCCACAGCCGATGGCATTTGACGTGGCTACGCTGAAGTTCACGGACCCGGATTTTCCTGGCTATTCGTCGTCACTCAATCCGCAACCCGGTGGCCTTTGGGCGGGTCGCGGGATGCCGCTTTCCTCGCTTCTGGTGAGGGCTTTCAGTCCTTCGTACGCGCAAAGGAACGAGGATCTGGTGGTGGGAATGCCGGGCTGGGCGCGGACGACGAGGTACGACCTCACGGGAAGATCGCCAGCGGGTGCGTCGGCAAGCGCGAGAGCGGGCCCGATGGTGCGCTCACTGCTGGAAGAGCGGCTGAAGCTGAAGTGGCACACGGAGGAGCGCGCGGTTGCGGTGTATGTTCTGGTGGCGGGGAAGCCGAAGATGAAGAAGGCCGATCCCGCGAGCAGGACGCATTGCCAGCAGGTTGCGCCACCGGCGGGGTCGCCTCCGGGTTCAGTGTCGCTGAATTGCCAGAACACTTCGATGGAATTGTTCGGGGAAACTATTCGCCGCGCGTTGCAGGGACCGGGCTCGCCGGTGATCGATTCCACCGGGCTGGAAGGCGGCTGGGATTTTACTCTCACGTTTGTGTTTGGCCGGCCGGTGGCTGTTGGCGCGGACGCTGGCGCGCCGGGGGTTGTGCCGGCAGCGGCGGATCCGAATGGCGGGTTGACGATTGAGGAAGCGATTGAGAAGCAGCTCGGGCTGAAGCTGGAAATTCAGAAACGCCCGGCGATGGTGACTGTGATTGATCACGTGGAACAGACGCCGGCGGATAACTGAGAGGGGTTTAGCACTTTAATGGAGTTCGTGCCGGTATGGCCCGGGCGGAAGCCCGGGCGCAGGGCCGAAGCCCTGACCCTACGTTATTTTTCTAAAAGGCGGGTGCGGATCGTTGTGATTTCGTCGTCGGAGAGTCCTACTGCTGTTTGCAGGTAGGTTTCTACGGAGCCGTAGTGCTTTTCCAGAAGGTCAAATGTGAGTTCCAGCTGGGCGCGTTCCACGGATGTGAAACGGCGGGCGGCGGCGAGGTTCGTAACACTGGACTTCGTTACCTTCGCGATTTTGACCAGTTCGGCATCGGGGAGATTGGTGGAGTCCAGATAGTCGTGCAGGATTGTTTCGCGGGAGACGCCCAGAAGGCTGAGCAGAATGCCGGCCATCATGCCAGTGCGGTCCTTGCCCGCCGTGCAATGGAAGAGGAGCGGGAGGTCGCCCCGGGCAATGCTGTGGAAGACCTGGGCGAATTGGGGGGCGGCGGCGGTCATGAAAGTGTACGGTTTGGCATTTGTCGGATTGGGGGTCGGCGGTCTGGAAGGCACGGGCCTTCCCCGCCCTGGCGGAGGTCGCTGGCTGGCACCTGGGCTGATGGGCAGAACGTCATAGCGAGTGCCGGGAAGACGCATCAGATCCGTGGGGGAGCGGGTGCGTTCGCTTTGCGCGCGGAAGTCGCAAAGAACTTTCAGGTTGAGCGATTTCAAATACTCGAAATCGTGATCGGTCAAGCCGTTCAGTTCGGCGGAACGATAGATGGTGCCCCAGCGAACGTAGCTGCCGTCTTCGGTGCGATAGCCGCCCATATCGCGGGTGTTCCACGCACCTTCGAGATCCAGACGGCGGACGGCGACTACGCGGCTGGGGCCATTGCGCGGCTGTAAATGGAAGTAGATGCGACCGGTGCTCTCGGTGGTGACTTCGACAGGACTGGCCGTAGCGATGGCGAGTGGTTTGGCTGTGTCGATTCGGTCCGACCGCGAACTGGCGAAGATGGAAACGCGCTCGTTGGGACCGGAAAGGTCGAAGGAAATCCGGTAGCTGCTCTGGCCCGTTTTCTCACAGATTGGGTTATCGACGGCAGCAAACGCCGCCGTCACTGCGAGGATGAACCCGGCGAGAACGCGGGTCATTTCAGGAACAGGAGGTCGACGGGCGCTCCGGTGGCGGCGGTTTCACCAGTGGGCGTGAGCGCGCCGGTGGCCTGGTCGACTTTGAAGACCACGATGTTGTTGGAATCCTGATTGGCGGCGAGGAGGAATTTGCCCGAAGGATCGAGAGTAAAGTTGCGTGGCGTTTTGCCGCCGGATTTCACATTGGCGGTCAGCTTGAGCGCGCCGGTTTTGGCGTCCACCGAGAAGACCGCGATGGAATCGTGGCCGCGGTTCGAGGTGTAGAGGGTGTGGCCTTTGCTATCGAGTGCGATTTCGGCGGCGGTGTTATCGCCTTTGAAATCGGCAGGAAGGGCGGAGACGGTGGAAAGGAGCTTGCCTGGTCCTTTGACGGCATCGTACGTCATGACGGCGACGCTGGATTTCAGTTCGCTCAGGACGTAGATGAACTTCTTATCGGACGAGATGGCGGCGTGGCGGGGGCCGAAGCCGGGGTCGGTGGCGGCGAAGGCAGGGGCTGCCGCTGAGAGTTTGGCTGTGACGGCGTCGAGATGGAAAAGCTGGAGGTGGTCGTTACCGAGATCGGCTCCGAGGACGAGCGAATCGGCGAGAAGAACCTGGTGGGCGTGGGGGCCTTCCTGACGGTCTTTGTTCGGACCCTTGCCGGAATCCTGCATGACGCTGGCGGCTTCGCCGATTTTGCCATCGGCCAGGATGGGGAAGGAGGAGAAGTTGCCACCGTTGTAGTTGGCGACGAGGGCGGCCTTGCCGGAGGAGTCAATGACGATGTGGCAGGGGGCAGCGCCTTTGGAGGCGACCTGATTGAGGAAAGTCAGTTTGCCTGTGGCGCGGTCAATGGCGTAGGCGGAGACGGCACCGCCGGGTTTGCCCTGGAAAGTGTCGGTTTCGTTGACGGCGTAGAGGAACTTGCCGTTGGGGGCGAGAGCGAGGAAACTGGGGCTCTCGGTGGCCACCATCAGGCCGAGGGAAGTGAGTTTGCCTGTGGCGGGGTCAAACCGGAAAGCATTGATTCCTTTGGCGTTGGGCGCGGTGGCGAGGTTGGTGTAGGCACCAACGTAGACGATTTGAGCGGGGAGCGCAGGGGCGAGCGCGAGGGCGGTGCTGACGGCGAGAAACGCGAAAGCTTTCATAGGTCTCTAAGGTATCAAAAGCGGGAGGGTTTCGGGCGGGGTGGTATTACATACCTTTACCTAATGCTAATAACCAGAGGCGGGGTTGCCGCGTCTCTTACTATGAACCCGGCCGTGGGGAGTGCGATAAACCCCCTCCGTTGCCTCCCTGTCTGCTTCGCGCAGAAGCGGCCGATTCATATTTTCCGGTACGTATACCGGCAGCGCGTGCCGGATGCGGTCCTCAGGGGCCAGCCGGGCTCACCCCTGGTTCGGCTGGCCCCGATTTCCTTCCTGTAGTGATATCTCCGGTGTGGTGTTGATTGCGGTGGCAAACCGCTCCCTTGCGGTCGCGGCTTCCCGGATTTTGCGTCGATTGCAGTTTGTGCTGCGAGTCGGGCATACAACGGCTGTTCTATTGAGTCGGGTACTACTTCGGGCGGGGGCTAGATGGCCAGGACGCATTTTGCCAGCGGACTCAGACGGGACAGCGTTTCCGGCAGCATTCTTACCCGCAAATCTTCTCCGGAGCCAGCGTCCCGGCGAATATACGCACCCTGCATGGAACGCCTGGGGTGACTGGTTCGGTTTGCCGTGTGGCCGTGCCAGACGGACCCGTTGAACACGATCATGGTGCCTGCCTGGCCGCAGGCTACCTCGCCAGGGTATGCTTCGGCGTTGGCGCACAGGTGAGAGCCGGGGATGAATCGCGTGGCACCGTTATTTTCCGTGAAATCGTCCACCATGAAGATGAAACCGACCATAGTCCAACCCTGCGGGTCGCGTTCGTAATCCACGTGGAGGTTTTGAGCAGGCATACCGGGTCGCAGAGTGCGGGCATGCATCGTGCTGAGCCGGAAGTTCTGGTTGAGGATCCGGTGGCAGGCCATGAGAACGGGCGGGTGAAGGTAGAGGGCGTCAAATTCGGGGCCGCGATTGACGAAGTCCCGGACGCGCGTTGTGGAACTCCCGACTTTGATGTCATCCGCAACGGCGTTGCTTAGCGCCTCGTCATAGGAGGCGGCCAAACGGGCGAGATTGTGGGAAGGTACGGGTCCGGGAATGAGGGTGAAGCCGGCTTCGTCGAGTTCGCGACAGGCCTTGGCGGGCAGAGACACGCCTGTATTGTCGCAGGGGACCGTCATATGTGGAATATTGCCGGGTGCGGCTAACGCCCAACGCCCTTTACAGTCTAAACTTGCAGCCGGATGGAATATGGCGATGAGGTAGCTCTGGAGCGGGCGCGCGGCGGTGATCGCGACGCCTTTCGGGTGCTCGTAGAGCGCCACTCTATCGCTGTGTTCCGGCTCGCTTATCGTATGACACTGAACGAAACGGACGCGGAAGACATGGTGCAGGAGACTTTTCTGCGGGCCTGGCGGGAGATTCGCCGTTTTGACGGGCGGGCGTCGTTCGGGACATGGCTGCATCGTATCTGCGCGAACCGGACTGTGGATTTTCTGCGATCGAAGAAGCGCTGGCAGGCCGCGGGTGCGGGAAGTGCGGACGAAACCGATGCGGGCTATGACCCCTTTCGCAACCTGCCGGCTCAAACACCATCGCCGGAACGCGAGGCTCTGAGTTCGGAAACGCGGGCGCGACTGGTGCCGGCGTTAGAGGGGTTGAGTGACATTGAACGGACGGCCTTCGTGATGCGGCATTACGAGGGGTTATCGATTGAAGAAGTCGCGAAGGCTCTTGGCGTGCAGGCCGGTGCGGCGCGGCACAGCGTGTTTCGCGCGGTCCGCAAATTACGGGCGGCGCTGGGAACGGATCGGGAGGGTGCTGAAGTATGACACATCTGAGCGAAGAGGATCTGATCCTGCTGTATTACGCGGAACCGGATGCGCCGGAAGCGGGCAGGCAGCATCTGGCAGAGTGTGGGGCATGCCGGGCCGCTGCGGAATCACTGACGCAAACACTGGCTTACTGCAACGAGCTGGCGGTACCGGAGCGCGATGTCGATTTCGGGCGGGATGCGTGGTTACGGCTGGTGCCGGAACTGGACCGGTCACCGGAGCCCGCGCGGAACTGGCGGGGAATCCGGGCGTGGGCCATGGCGGCGGGAGTGGCTGTGTTGCTGATGGCGGTTTTTCTGGCAGGACGGTTTTCGCGTAAAGCGGAAGCGCCGGTCATGGCCGGACTTTCCGATCAGGCCCGGCAGCGCATTTTGGCGATTGCGGTGGCGGACCACCTGGACCGGGTACACACGCTGATGACGGAGATTTCACATGCCAACGGCACGGATCCCGTGATTCTGGCGACCAACAAGGCGCGGGCGGAGGATCTGGTGCAGGAAGAGCGGTTGATGCGGCAGTCGCTGGCCGAACAGGGAGAGGCTGCGACCGGGGCTTTTCTGGAGGAAGTGGAACCATTTCTGGTGGAGGCCGCGCATGCATCCGAGAAGGCCGGCGCGCACGCGGTGAATGAGTTGCGGGACCGGATGGAATCGGACTCGCTCCTGTTTAAGGTTCGCATTGTGGAAACGAATTTGAGAGAGACGCTGAATAAGAAGGAAGAAAAGTTATGAGAGCTTACTCGAATGCCATTTTGATTGCCGCTTTGGCCGTGCCTGCGTTTTGCCAGGAGAGGCCGCCCGCTCCGCCGACTGCCTTTGTGGACCAGGCTGAGCAACTGGACCTGCATTTCGAGGAGGTGGCGCGGGCGGCGCAGGAGCTATCAACCGGCCAGGTGGAGCAGTTGACGGCGCAGGCGGATATGCTGGCGTCTCAGATTGACGCAGCCGGCATTGTGGACAAGCTGGATCTTTCGCGGGTCAACGAAATGGCGGATCGGGCGTCCGCGATGGCGGAAAAGTTTTCGGTACAGTTCGACGACGCGAAAATCAAGGCGTTGACGGACCGGGCGAACGCTATGGCAGAGAAGTTCGACATGGCATTCCTGCAGGCTCCGAAACCTGTTCCTGCGGCGCCTGCGGCGCCACCCGCGCCGCCCGCCCCGAAGGCGATGACACTCTCCCGCACTTTTACTTCTATGAGGGATTCCGCCTATAACGCGGGAACCAGGGCGATCGACCAGCATCATTACGACGAAGCCGTGCAGCGATTCGATTCGGCTATCTTGCAGGAACCGGAGCGGGCCGATGGCGCGCTCTACTGGAAAGCGTACGCCCTGAACCGGGAAGGCAAGGGAGACGAGGCGCTCAGCGCCCTGGCACAATTGCGTCGCGAACACGCCGCGAGCGCATGGCTGAAGGACGCGCAGGTGCTGGAAGCGGAGGTGCGGCAGAACCTGGGCAAGCCCGCCGCAGCCGGTGACGAGAACAACGACGACCTCAAGCTGATGGCGATCAATAGCCTGATGAATGCCGATGCCGAACGCGCAATTCCGCTGCTGGAAGGAATTTTGAAGGGAACGAGTACGCCGGCGGTGAAGGATCGGGCGCTGTTCGTGCTGTCGCAGAATAAGTCGGTACGGGCGCAGCAGGCGCTGGTCGATTATGCGAAGGCGGGAGGGAATCCGGATCTGCAATTGCGCGCCATTCAGTATGTGGGGATGTCCGGGACGAAGGACGCGCAGCAACAGTTGGCGGCGATTTACAGCGCGACCACCGATGCGAGGGCGAAGAGTTCCATCATCCAGGCGATGATGATGGCGCACGCTATCGACGCGCTGCTCAACATCGCGAAGACGGAGAAGGACGCGTCGCTGCGAAACGCCGCAATTCGCTCGCTCGCCATGGATAAGCGCGTGGCGACGGAAAGCCTGGTGGAGATTTACAGCGGCGGCGATGTGGCGACGAAGAAGGAGATTATCAACGGCTTCACGGCAAAAGGCGACGGCAAGACGCTGGTGGACCTGGCCCACAAAGAGGGCGACCCGGTGATGAAGAAGACGATTGTGGAGCGGCTCAGTGGGATGCGCGACAACAAGGACGCGACGGATTACATGATGGAGTTGCTGAAGTGAAACTTGCTGTTGCCCTGATGCTGTCGCTCGGTGTGGCGCTGTTGGCGCAGCGGCCGACGGTGGAAAACGCGAAGCTGGAAACGCGCACTGTTTCGGGAACGCTCGCGGCCGAGTTGTCGCGAATCGGCGCAGGGCCGGTTTGGGTAGCGTGGGCTGAACCGATCATTGCGGGTCAGCACGGAGACATGTGTGCGTGGAACCGGAACGGCGATTATGGGCGGGAGCCGGGTGCGCCGGTGCGACTGGAAGGTGAGACGGCGCTGGTGGTGCTGGTGCGGCTGGAGAATTCGAAGCCGGGCGAACTGCGGATGACATCTCCCGATTGCCGACTGGACGCGGGTGGGATGCCGTTCTACTGGTTCAATGCCGTGAGTGCCGCTGAGAGCATTTCGTGGCTGAAGGCGCAGGCGAACGGTGTGCACGGGGATACCGCCATCATGGCAATTTCGCTGCATCGGGATGCTGGAGTGGAGGCGGCGCTGGAAGATCTCGCGGCCATGTCGCAGCCGGTAGAGACGCGCAAGCGGGCGGCTTTCTGGCTGGGGAATTCGCGCGGGGCTCGCGGGGTTGCGGTGCTCAAGCGGATGCTGGAGAACGATCCGAATGCGGATGTGCGGGATAAGGTGGTTTTGGCGCTTTCGCAGAGTAAGGATCCCGGTGGACTGCCGGCGGTGGTGGACGCGGCGCGCAATGACAAGGACGCGCATATTCGGGGACAGGCGCTTTTCTGGCTGGCGCAGCGGGCGGCTGCGAATGTTTCGAAGGATGTAATTCAGAACGCGCTGGCGAATGATCCGGAGAGCGCGGTGCGGGAGCGGGCTGTGTTTGCGCTGTCGCAGATGAAGGATGGCGAGGGCGTGCCGATTCTGATTGAGCTGGCGAAGACGCATCGGGATCCGGCGGTGCGGAAGAAGGCTATGTTATGGCTGGGGCAGTCGAAGGATTCGCGGGCGCTGGAATTTTTTGCGCAGGCGTTGAAGTAGTAAGTGGAAGCGTGAAGAGTTCGGTGCATGCCCATCGAATCCCGTGCCTTGGGCTTACACCGACAAACCGGTCAAAAGGATGCGCATCTAATGGCTGGCGAGCAGGGACTCTTTTGCTTCTTCGACGGCGTGTAACGCCATGTCCCTGCCCACGGTGGGGAAACCTTCCAGAAAGCGTTCCAGGCTGTGGCCGGCCTCGATGTAATCGAACAGCGTGCGGACCAACACGCGTGTGCCCCGAAAAGTCGGCTCACCAGACATAATTTCGGGATCGCGAACAATGACCGTATCCATAGTTTCATTATGGCTCAGTTGTTTACCGGCCAGATCGTGCCACTCGCTCAAGCCGGGAGTGGCTCTATGACCTGCCACCCATAGGAATTACCCGCGCCATGGTTGTTGGCGCACACGTCTGGTTTGCCGACAAACCGTCAAAGTGGTCTGACGTCAGGATGGGGTGCCGGTGGGATGGCAGCGGCCAAATTCCGGTAACGGGACTTTACAGGTTGAGTAGTCGGATCGGCTATACTTCTCACCTGGAGGGGTGTGAAGCCATGGGAGCAGGAGCAGCAGCAGCAGCAGCAGCAATCGCAGAGGCGACGAAGGCATCAGGTGTCATTGTGAAGCTCGAGCCTGTGGAGTTCCTGAAGGTGCTGAGCCGAGTTGCGGAGCCCATGGTCGTCATCGCTCGCGGCGGTCTTTTTACAGAGAATTTTCAATATCTGGTGAGCTATAAGGGGCTGGCGTTCTTCACAAAATCGGAAGATGCGCTGGAACTCCCCGCTGACGCTGAAACGGTTGCGGCTGAGAAGATTTGGATCCCCGGGTAGTCTGGGAGGCTGAGCCTTCGCTGCATTCGGATTTTCGGGCGGCGCCATCAATTTCGAGCGGCAACTCAAGGCTGCCACTTCGAAGCCATTTGGAATCACAAGACGCGTCTGAGAAGTCTTTCCTCACTGCTCAGAGAACGGCGTTACCAGAATGTGACCCGCGCGAACCACTGGCCGTAAAACGCGCTATTCGCCGAAGCGGCGGCAGTTCCATCTGTATCGTCCGCTACCCGGAGGATGGCACGACGTCGGTCTGGTTCGCGTGATTCATCGTTGCGGACGCGAAATCCACGTGCAAGAATCCTGGAAGTCTACTGGAACGTTGGTCCGCATGACGCAGAAGTTCGATCCACCCGCACTGCGTTCAGCGAACGGTATTGGAGTTAAACCGAAAGCACCTTAGCGAACGCAAGTTTGAACTTTGCCATTTCGTCGCGAGTGCCGACTGTGACGCGGACGTGTGTGGGCCAGACCGGCCAGGGACGTCCGATATAGACGTTCTCCCGCTGCATCGCCGAGATCACATCCTGCGTGGGTCTGCCGGTATCGACCATGAAGCAGTTGCTCACCGAAGGCACATAGCGCAGATTCTTCTGCCGGAGCCAGGCGAAAACGTCTTCCCTGTTATCGCCAATGATGGCGCGGCGTTCTGCTACCAGGCCCTGTGCCTGAAGGCTGGCCGCGGCGGCCGCCATTCCCGTGATCGGCAGCATACCGTTATTGCTGAACTTGTCCAATTTCGCAATCAGATCTGGTCTGGCGAGCACGGCACCGGCCCGCAATCCCGCCATGCCGTAAATCTTCGAAAATGTACGCAGAATGACGATGTCCTTGCCTGCGGCCACCAGCGCGGAATTGAATTGCGGGCTGGGCGAGATGTGCATGTAGGCTTCGTCCAGCATCAGGATAGACCCCGCCGGTTTGTTGGCGATGAGCCATTCGATATCGGCTTTCGGAGTGACGGTGCCGGTTGGGTTGTTTGGGTTGCAAATGTAGATGACACCGGAGTTGGGCACGGCGGCCATGGCTTTAACATCGTGCGCGTACGTTTTGGTCAGAGGGATGCGGACCACTTTCGCATTGATGGCGTCGGCGGCGGTGGTGCCCGCTTCGTAGCCGGGATCGGCCATGACCAGCGGTTTTGTGGGAGAACAGAACGCGATGACCGTTTGATGCAGAGGCGCGCTGGAACCGGAGTAGATGCGAACGCGATCGGCCTGGAGACCTTCACTTTCGGACAGCAAATCCCGGACGCGTTCGCCTTCGCTAAAAAGGTAGCGGCCACCCTGGGTGGCGATGCCGCGAACCGCGTCGATGGCTTCTTTGCAGGGACCGAGAGGGTTCTCATTGGCATTGATCATGACCGCGCCGATGGGGGCGTTGACGCGCGAGGCCTGGGCCATGGCCATTTCCGATGAAATGGTTAGCGCGGAACCGGCGGTGAGCAGGCTGGCAATTTTTCCGAAGCAGCGGCGCGAGATGCCGCGCTCCTCGAGATCTGTTTCAACTGGCGATAAGGGCATACGGGGCTCCATTTGTCGGACATTCAGATTATCACTCAGGGTGAGCAATGATGGTTGGCCTGACCGGTGCCGCGGTTCTTTCGTGGCTCGAACAGCACGGCTTTTGTCGTTATACTGGTTTGAGAATGAAGATATTTCTTGATACAGCAAACCTGGACGAACTCCGCGCAGCCGCTAAATGGGGCATTGTGGACGGCGTCACCACAAACCCGAGCCTGATTGCCAAGGAAGGCAAGCCGCTGAAGGAACAGGTCGCCGCGATCTGCGAGATCGTAGACGGGCCCGTCAGCGCCGAAGTGCTCTCTGTTGATGCAAAGGGGATGATCGCCGAGGGCAAGGAACTCGCGAAGATCCACAAGAACATCATCGTGAAGCTGCCGCTGATCCGGGACGGCATTGAAGCGTGTTCCGCGCTGAGCAAGGAAGGCATTCGCGTCAATGTGACGCTCTGCTTCTCTCCCGCGCAGGCGTTGCTCGCGGCGAAGGCCGGCGCGTATTTCGTCAGCCCGTTTGTAGGACGGCTGGATGACATCGGCGAGACCGGCATGGACCTGATTCGCCAGATTGTGGCGATCTACGATAACTACGACTTCGACACGCAGATCCTGGCCGCGTCGCTGCGCGGACCGCTGCATGTGGTGGACGCGGCGCTGGCGGGCGCGCACATCGGCACGCTGCCGTTCAAGGTGCTCGATTCGCTGTTCAACCATCCGCTGACGGATAAAGGCCTGGAGCAGTTTCTGAAAGACTACAACAAAGTCTTTTCGAAATAGGGCGGCGGCAATGAAGGAGATTCGGCGGGCAGTCGGCTGGACGCAGAGCTGACATGCCCGACATCTGGAGTATTTTCACAAGACAGAGCGACGCGGTCCGCTGGGGTGTAACAGGCCTTGGCGGACTGGCGGTGCTGGCCGGGGCCGGGTATGCGATTTGGCGTGTCTTCCGGCGAGAGGTTTCGCCCGAAGAGTTGGAGCGTTTGCGCCGAGAGAAGATTCATCACACGGGCAAGATCGGCGATGGCGAGATTGTGGATGTGGATGGCAGCGTGATCCTGTATTCGTATTCGGTGGCGGGCGTGGAATACATGGTGGGGCAGGACGTGTCGGCAATCGAAACGTTGCTGCCAGAGGACCGGATGCGGATGGTGGGGCCAGCCTCGGTGCGGTTTGACCCGAAGAACCCGCCGAATTCCATCGTGGTGTGCGAACAGTGGAGCGGATTGCGACTGCGCGCGGTTTCGGAGCAAACTCAGTAAATCAGGAGGGGCGATGGCGCATCAGTTTACGACTTCGTATCTGGAAGAATCGCTGGCGGTGTTCCGGCTTTACAAGAAGCTGGGCGAGGGAGCCATGGCGCAGGTGCCGGAGGAATGCCTTTTTGTGGCGCTCGATGGCGAGATGAATTCCATCTCGCAGATTGTGAAGCACATGGCGGGGAATATGCGGTCGCGCTGGACGGATTTCCTGACGACGGATGGCGAGAAGCCGGACCGCAACCGGGATAGTGAGTTTGTGGATGCGCCGGTCACGCGCGCTTCGATGCTGGAGTGCTGGGAAAGCGGCTGGAAAATTGTTTTCGACGCGCTGGAGCCGCTCACGGACGCGGATCTGGGTCGCACAGTAACGATTCGCGGCGAGGCGCATTCGGTGATGCAGGCGATCAGCCGGCAGGTGGCGCACTATTCGTATCACACGGGGCAGATCGTGTTTCTGGCGAAGCATCTGGCGGGTGCGGAGTGGAAGGCGATTACGGTGCCGAGGGGGAAGTCGGAAGAGTTCAATAAGCGGGTGGCGGCTGGGGAAGCGAGCCAGCGGTAGCTATTCGAGCGTGACTTCCACTGGCTCGGACTTCCTGCTTTCATTGCCAGCAAGATCCACGGCGCTGACCTGGTAGCTGTATTTCGAGCCCAGCGTGACTTCTTTATCGGAGTAGGCCGCGTTGGTTACGGCATCGGCGATCTTCACGCCGTTGCGGTAAATACGATACGCGGCGAGATCGGTATCGGCCACGCGATCCCAGACCAGTTCGATCGTCTTCGTGCCGGAGACAACAGCCAATCCAGCGGGTACAGCTGGGGGAAAGCGGTCGGTGGGCGTGAAGGTAATTGGCTCGGAGATGTCGCTTTCGAGCCAGCCATCGCCCACTTTTCGCACAGCCTGGACGTAGTATTGCCAGGGCTTGCCCCACTCCGGCGCGGCGTCGTCAAACGACGGCTGCGTGCTCTCGCCGATGTTGACCCAATCGGTATCGGCAGGCTGACGGCGGAAGATGCGGAACGCGGGCGCAGCCGCGGTCCACTGGAGGTGCACGGCGTTGGGTGCGTCGGTGGCCTTGAGATTGACGGGCATGGGAAGCGGCGGCAGGACTTCCAGTTGCACGATGGAGATGCCGTCATCGCGGCCTTTGAAGCCGCGGACGCGCACGCCGACGACGAGGAGTTTGCCGGAGAACTTCGCGGCGTCGATGGAAGCGGTAATTACCGGCGCGACAATGCGGGCTTCGATTTTGGCCTGGCGTGCGGTGGATTTCGCCCGCTTCGAACCGGAGGGGGCTGTTGCGGCCTTCGTGCGCGGGCGTTGCGTGCTGCCGGAAGCGCCTGTGGCACCGGCCGGTGCCTGGAGCGGCGCGATCGGCGTGGGTGCGGCGGCGGGCTTCGGTAGGGGCGTTGTTCGCCTCACAGCCCGGACCGGACGGACCGGCGCGGGGATCTCGGGAACCACCACAGAAACTCGTTCCGAGTTCGCTTCCCATTCGGTTTCATTCCAGGGATTCGGCGCGGTGCCAACGCGGAGTTCCACGTCAGGATGCGCATCCACAGGCAGGGCGTCGGTGGTTTCCAGCGGCATGCTGAAACTGATGACGACCTTCGCGCCACGCTCCACCGCGGAGAGTCCCGTCACTTTGAGAGGCCGGCCCAGTGCGGGCGGCTTTGGTTCGCCGGCGTAACCGCAGCCGATCAGGAACAGGGTGGTAAAAAGAGCCAGCGCGAACAGGCACGGCTTCACAATGCTGGTTCCGGAAAACATCAGAGAATGTAGCGGCTCAGATCCTGATCTTTCACGATGCCTGCCAGTTGCTTGCGCACGTAAGCGGCATCCACCTTCACCGTTTTCTTGCGGAGATCCGGGCCTTCAAAGGAAATCTCTTCCAGCAGTTTTTCCATGATGGTGTGAAGACGCCGGGCACCAATGTTCTCAGCACTCTCATTGACCTGGGCAGCGAAACGCGCGACTTCTTCGAGCGCATCGTCCGTGATGATGAGTTTGATCCCTTCGGTCTCCATCAGGGCCGTGTACTGCTTTGACAGCGCGTTTTTGGGCTCTTTCAGGATGCGCACGAAATCGGCCACGGTGAGCGATTTCAGTTCCACGCGGATGGGGAAGCGGCCCTGGAGTTCCGGGATCATGTCGCTGGGTTTCGAGACGTGGAACGCACCCGCCGCGATGAACAGGATGTGATCCGTCTTCACAAAGCCGTGGCGCGTGTTGACGGTGGTGCCTTCCACGATGGGCAGGATGTCGCGCTGCACGCCTTCGCGGCTGACGTCGGGACCGTGGCCGCCTTCGCGACCGGCAATCTTGTCGATTTCATCGAGAAAAATGATGCCGCTCGATTCGACGCGCTCCAGAGCCACGCGGGTCACCTGTTCCATGTCGATGAGCTTCTGCTCTTCTTCCTGAATCAGGTAATCAAGAGCCTCATCTACGCGCATGGGTCGTTTCTTCGACCGGTTACCAAACATGGCGGGAATCATCTCGCGGATGTTGAAGCCCATCTCTTCGAGATTGACGTTGCTGGCCACTTCGAACGTGGGGCCGCGATCTTTCGCTTCCACTTCGACAATTCGTTCGTCGAGCTTGCCGTCGCGCAGACGCTCGCGCAGTTTCTCGCGGGTCTTATCATTGTCCGCGGTATTTTCGCCCGCGGGCGGAATCAGGAGATCGATGAGTCGGTTTTCCGCGTTGGCCTCGGCGCGCTCGCCCACTTCTTCCAGCTTTTGCTGACGAACCATGTCGATGGCGATATCGACCAGATCGCGGATCATGGATTCGACGTCGCGGCCGACATAACCAACTTCGGTGAATTTGCTCGCTTCCACCTTCATGAACGGGGAGTTCGCGAGCTTCGCCAGGCGACGCGCGAGTTCGGTTTTGCCGACGCCGGTGGGGCCGATCATGAGGATGTTCTTCGGCATCACCTCTTCCGCCATATCGGGCGGGAGCTTCTGCCTGCGGAGGCGATTGCGAAGTGCGATGGCCACGGCGCGCTTGGCGTCCGGCTGACCGATGACGTGTTTATCGAGTTCGCGGACGATTTCGCGAGGGGTCAGCTCATCGAGAACAGGCCCGGCATCGGCGGATTGCGCTGGAAGATAGATCACCATGTCAGGAAAGTTCCTCGTAGGTGACCTGGTCGTTAGTGTAAATGCAGGTCTTGCCGGCGATTTTCATGGACTCTTCCACAATCTGGCGGGCATTGAGTTTGGTATGGCGCAGGAGCGCGGTGGCGGCGGCGTGGGCAAAGGGGCCACCGGAACCGATGGCCGCGATGTTCTCATCGGGCTCAATCACGTCGCCATTTCCGCTGACCATGAAGGTGTTGCCGACGTCGGCAACCAGAAGCAGGGCTTCCAGATGGCGCAGAACTTTATCGGTACGCCAGTCCTTCGCCAGTTCAACGACGGAGCGGGGCAGGTTGCCGTTGAATTGTTCGAGCTTGGCTTCAAAGCGGGAAAACAACGAGAAGGCGTCGGCTGTGGAACCGGCAAAGCCAGCGACGATCTTGTCGTTATAGAGGCGCCTGAGCTTCTTCGCGGTGGATTTAAGGACTTCGTGCCCCAGGGTCACCTGGCCATCGGCCGCCATGACTACCTTGCCGTCACGGCGCACACAAAGCACCGTTGTAGAGCGAATTCGCTGTTGCATGTTTTATCGGGATTGCGGCTGAAGCTTCAGTGTAGCGCAGGTTTCAGACGGGGCGTTCCGCGCCCGAACTGCCGGGAAGATGCGCGAACGAAAGAGACCGTGTAAACTGCAAATTGAATAGCCGTTTCAAAGAGGACGTATGGCGTACATGGACGACGATTTACGAGTGAGCGCGTGGGAAATGAGCCCCCCGAAGCGCAATCCCGATGACATGAGTTTCGATGACCTCAACGAGGAAGAGCTCGACGAGGAAGAAGAAGACGAAGATGACGACCTTGACGAGGACGAAGACGACCTCGAAGAGGAAGATGACGATCTGGACGACGAAGATGAAGACGATCCGGACGAAGACGATGAGGACCTGGACGACGAGGACTTCGAAGACGAAGACCTGGACGACGAGGACGACGACGAAGAGTAAGTTTGGCTCCCGCGCGATCCCTGGCTCGCCGTTAGCCGGCAGTCAGGGATTTCGTGCGTAGTGAATCGTGCGCGAAGGCCTCGTTCTTTTCGGGGAAGTCCGTGCGATAGTGAGCGCCGCGGCTTTCTTCGCGCCACAGGGCGCACGCGGCGATAAGTTTTCCTGCCTGAAGAATATTTCTTAGTTCGATAGCCGCAAGAGTTGGGCGCTCCGCCGGGAGCATTGGCGTTCGGTCCATTGCGTCCAGCGCGGCCTGCAGTCCTTCGCGGTTGCGCACGATACCGCAGTTCTTCCACATCAGTTCGCGTAGTTGAGCTATCGGCATGTCCGGCACCAGCCATGTGGGCTCGGGTTTGTCGGGATTGCGGGATGCGGTGGCTGCGACGCAGTTTCGCATTTCGCGACCCGCACGGGCACCAAAGACCAGACCTTCGAGCAAAGAGTTGCTGGCCAGGCGGTTGGCACCATGCACGCCGGTGCAGGCGACTTCTCCGGCCGCATAGAGACCAGGGAGAGACGTGCGACCGTTGAGATCGGTATGGACGCCTCCCATCGCGTAGTGGGCGGCAGGGTGAACCGGCGCGGATTCTTTGCCAAGATCGAGACCGTAAGCGAGGCAGGTTTCGAAGATGCGCGGGAAGCGTTCGTGAATGAAGGCGCTGCCACGCGCGGTGAGATCCAGCCAGACGTGCGGCGAATCGGTGCGCGCCATTTCGGCAACGATGGCGCGGGAGACGACGTCACGCGGGGCGAGATCCCGCATTTCGTGATAGCGCTCCATAAACGCTTCCCCGATGCGGTTTCGTAACACGGCGCCCTCACCGCGCAGAGCTTCGGAAAGCAAAAAGCGCGGGGCACCTTCAAGATGCAGCGCCGTGGGATGGAACTGCACGAACTCCATATCAGCGACCTGAGCGCCGGCACGCCAGGCCATCGCCACGCCATCACCTGTTGCTACCGCGGGATTCGTAGTCTCGGTGTAGACGCAGCCGAGGCCGCCTGTGGCCAGCAGCACGGCACGCGCGTGGATATCGTGCAATTCCCCTGTTGATTCCTCCAGCGCCACGGCACCGATGACGGCACCCGCGTCATTGGTGAGCAGATCCACGACCGCAGAGTACGTTTCGAAGTGAATCGCCGGAATTGTGGACGCTTTGTGATAGAGCGCACGTGCGATTTCCTGTCCCGTGGAATCGCCATGTGCGTGGAGAACGCGATTGCGGCTGTGCGCGCCTTCGCGGGCGAAGACGAGTTTGGAACCAATGCGATCAAACTCTGCACCGTACTCAATCAGTTCGTGTATTGCGGCGGGAGCTTCCTGCACCAGCGTGTGCACGGCGGCAACGTTGCACAAGCCATCTCCGGCGTAGAGGGTGTCCTGCTCGTGCAGTTCGATGCGGTCGTCATCGTTGAGTGCCGCCGCGATGCCGCCCTGTGCGTACTCCGAAGAAGATTCGCGCAGGGAATCTTTCGCGATCACAAGCACACTGCCCGCCTGTGCCAGTTCGATGGCGGCACGCATGCCGGCGACGCCGGCTCCAATCACGAGAAAGTCGCAGTCAATCGCCAAGATCGATTTTAGCAGCGAGTCGCGGTGTATCGGCATAAAACTATGCCTGCGTGATGAACGAAGGGCACTTTCGTCCATTGATTTCCCGAATATGGTGGATCAGTTCTTTCGTTATACGAATTGCCATAGATTGGACGATAATGAAATTGAGCACAGAGAACGGACGATAGTCTCAACCGCGAGACACTGATCGATTCCGTTCCTCCGATTCGCTCCTCGTGCCAAGCCCGGCGTTTCCCCTGTAATCCGCACTGCCTGATGACTATCGAGGCCGGAGGTGTCCTCCTGCGGCCAAACAACTAAAAGGAGCTTCCATTATGAGCGCCCTCAAGGTGCTGACGGTCGGAGTGTATTTCGTGATCGGCCTGCGGGCTGCTGGTTTGCCTGCACCGGATTCGCAGGCGAATGGCGGGCATTCCGCCACATGCGCGAATCAGCAGAGCGCGGATGCAGCCTTCCGGCAGCGCGCATACACGACAGCCATACAGCTCTATGGGGAGTGCGTCACGACGTCCGGTGATCCGGAGGCGCGGGTGAACGCCCTCGCGGCCTACGGCATCGCACTGCACCAGGCGGGTCGCGACTCCGAGGCGCGGCCCGCACTGGAGCGCGCGCTGGCGGATTGGCCGCACGTGGATCGGTTTGTCGCAGTAACCAGCCGAAGTGCCGTGTCGGGCGTACTAGCGGCGACTTATCGCGGCCTCGGCGATTATCAGAGCGCGGAGCGCGTTCTGCGCAACGAGATGAAAGACGAATCCGCCAGCGCGGGGAATCGTTCCAGCGTGATGGTGAACCTGGCCGATCTGCTGCGGGAAGAAGCGCGCGAGACCGAGGCGAGCGGCATTCTCACACAGGCAAGCCGGTTGCCTGGCCTGGCACGGCCGCAACGGCTCGGTATCCTGGTGGAGGCCGCAGAACTGGCTCGTGAAATGCGCTTGTGGAACGAAAGCGTAACCCTGTGGAACGAGGTGATGGAAATCGCCCAAAACGAGCATTCGCTGCGGCTGGAAGAAGTGGCCACCGGCGGTCTGGGGGAGACGTGGTTCGCGGCAGGAGACCTGGCACGGGCCGAACCTCTGATCCGTCGCTCGCTGGGTCTGATTCGGGGCGATGCCGAGACCCGGCCCTCGCAGCTTGGCACGGCGCTGGCGCTGATGGCTCGCTTGTACCTGGCGGAAAACAAGCTGGCCATGGCGGAAGAGGCGCTGGACGAGGCGATCGCGAAGGATGGGGCGAGTCTGGGGCCTTCGCATCCGCAGATCGCGGTCCTGCTGGAACTGAGTGCCCTGACGAAGTCCCGGCGGGATGAGGCGCAGGCCGCCCGCGACGACCTGGAGCGCGCGCGGACGATCATGAGCAGCCATTTCGGCGCGCGTTCCACGGCAGTGGCCGGAGTGCTCGCCACGCTCGGCGACGTGGAGATGCAGGCAAATCGTCCGGAAGCCGCCGTGGTGGAGTACGGGATGGCGGTTACGATGCTTCGGGAGACCGGGGCCGACACTCTGCAGTTCTGTTCCGGCGTGGTCGCAAGGTATGCCAGGGCGCTGAAGGCCACGCATCGCGGCGACGAAGCGAAGGACGTTCTCAGGAGTCTCGCCGCCGCCCGTAAGCCTGGTCTTGCGGTGGTGCCCGGGGCCGCAAGCTTCCACGAAAAGTGAGATGACACAATTGAGGAAATGCCCCGGTTTCCTGTTGCAACACCCCAGCGGAATTACATCGCGGTGGTGGAGCGCGGCGCGATTGCGCGCCTTCCCGAGTTTTTACCTGAAAAATGTGGACGAGTGTTCGTCGTCACCGAACGCCGCGTGTGGGATCTGCACGGCGAGCGGGTGCGGGCGGCACTTGGCTCCGTAAACTTCCACACGCTGTTTTTCGCGGGCGGCGAAGAGAATAAGCGCCTCTCGCATGTGGAGCAGTTTGCCGAACAGATGGCGGAATCGGGCGCGGACCGGTCAAGTCTGGTCATCGCGGTGGGCGGCGGCATCGTCACGGATCTCGCTGGTTTTCTGGCCGCGATTTATATGCGCGGCATTCCGGTGATTCAGATTCCCACCACGCTGCTGGCACAGGTGGATGCGGCGGTGGGAGGCAAGACCGGCGGCAATCTGGTGGCGGGAAAGAACCTCATTGGTGCGTTTCACCAGCCGCTCGCAGTGCTGCTCGATTCCGACGTCCTCTCCACGCTGCCGGAGCGCGAATACCGCGCGGGGCTTTATGAAGTGATTAAGCATGGCATCATCGCGTCGGAGCCGCTGTTCCGGCTGATGGAGACGCGACGCGACGCGGTGTTTGCGCAGGATCCTGCGATTGTGGAGCATCTGGTGGCGGAATCAGTGCGGATCAAGGCTGAAGTGGTGACTGCCGACGAGCGGGAATCCGGGTTGCGTCGCATTCTGAATTTTGGCCATACCTTTGGGCATGCGCTGGAGGCGGAAACGAAATACTCGCACGTGCTGCACGGCGAAGGGGTTTCCTGGGGTATGCGCGCTGCTACGCATCTGGCGGGCGCGCTGGGTATGCTGCCGGCTGCGGATGTTGCGGCCATTCTGGATATATTGACGGCGTATGGGCCGATTCCGTCGCTGGCGGGGATTGGCGCGGAGCCGCTCCAGGTGCGTTTGCTGAAGGATAAGAAGACGGTGCAGAGCAGGATTCATTTCGTGTTGCCCGTGAAAATCGGCGAAGTGGTGGTGAGGGCCGATGTGCCGGAAGACGCGGTGCGTGGCGCGATTGAAGTCGCGCTGAGTGAGTGCCTGTGAGCATGAAACAGGGTGCGGGTACCACGCCTGAGGGCGCGCAATCAGAGCAGGAAGCGTCGCGATGGGTGCGGAGCATGTTTGGGCGCGTGGCGCATCGCTATGACCTGGCGAATCATCTGCTCTCGGCCAATATCGACAAGACCTGGCGCACTCGTACCGTGGAGCGGGTTCGCGATATCCTGATGCGGCCGAATGCGCGGGTGATGGATCTGGCGTGCGGAACCGGCGATCTTTTGGTCGCGTTGGAGCGCGAGGCTGGCCGCGGTTTGGTGGGCAGCGATTTCTGCCATCCCATGCTGGCTGGCGCGAAGAGTAAGCTGGCACGGCTGGGGCTGAAGTCGACGCTGCTGGAGGCGGATGCGTTGTCGCTGCCGCTGCCCGATGCGAGTCTGGATCTGATTACGATTGCGTTCGGGTTTCGGAATTTTTCGAATTATCGCAGTGGCCTGGTGGAGTTGCGACGGGTGCTGCGGCCCGGCGGGGCACTGGCGATTCTGGAATTCACGCAGCCGCCGAACAAGGCGTTCGCGGCGCTTTATAACTGGTATTCAAGGCGAGTGCTGCCGATTCTGGGCGGTATGATTTCGGGCGCTCCGGAAGCGTACAAGTATCTGCCGGAGTCTGTGCGGAAGTTCCCGGAGGCAGAGGAACTGGCGGTGCTGATGCGCGAGACGGGGTATGGGCCGGTGGAGTGGGAGTATCTGACGTTCGGGATTGTGGCGCTGCACGTGGGGCGAGTGGGATAAGGAAAGCCGGAGGGTTTCCGAACAACTCGTGACGTCTCTTGCCGCAACGGCCTTTCCGACATTTGCCGGGTTAATCGGCACTCTGATCAACAACCAGCGATTGAACGACACAAATCGGCATATCGACGACGTGAAGGATATTCTGCGTTCCGAGATGTATCGCATCGAGCAGGTACTGGATGCGCGGCTGAAGCATCTTGAAGAGCACCTGTAAAACCTTCAAGGATGGGGCGTCCCTCCCTACGCGCGGAAGGCGTAACCCAACTCAGTGAGTCCGGCGACGATATGGTCGTATAGCGCGGTCGTTTCGGGCGATGACAGTGTGCGGTCCGGTGCGCCAGCAACGATACGGAACGTGACGCTCTTGCGGCCCTCCGGCAAAGGTGCGCCCTGGAACTCGCGGACATATTCCACCGCTTCCATGAGTTCACCCGCATACTGGCGGATGTGGATTTCGAGGTTGGCTGCAAGTTCACGCGCGTCGGCAATCACCGAGAGATCGAAGGCACTCACCGGGAAACGGCGGACTGGTTTGTACTTGCCGCGCTCCGGTTTCAGTTCCTGGAGTAGAGCAAGATCCAGATCCAGCACGGCGGCGCGTCCAGCATCCACCAGCGTGGGGTGCAGTTCGCTCAGACGGCCGACTGCCCTGCCCTGCCACCAGAGTTCCGCGCAACGCGCCGGATGCTCCCAGGAGTGCGGCTGCGCCGGGCGCACGTGCAGACCCGGAGCCAGTGATTCAGCCAAGCGTTTGAGTTCGAGAAGAGCGTCCTGCGAGTTCGCGGCGGCCTTCGCGTAGAGCGCCGCCATGATGTGCGGGCGCTCTTCCGGTTTGGCCGCAGTCTTGTGGATCTCATGGCCGATTTCGAAGAGACGGAATTCGTCGAAGTGCTTCGCGTTTTCCACGATGTTGCCGTGGATGCCCGGCAGCAGCGACGTTCGCATCAGTTCCTGACCGGCGGCGATGGGATTGAGCACGCGCACATGATCTTCAACGGAGAGACCGAAGCGGCGGGCGGATTCTTCGCTGATGAAGGAATAATTCGAGACTTCGTTGTAGCCTCGCGCGGTTACCAGACGGCGGACTGAGCGCAGGAATTCGCGCTCCGGAGGATCGAACGAGGGCGCGCACGGCACGAGCGGCGGCGTGGGCACGATGGAGTCGTAGCCGATCATACGACCGACCTCTTCCACCAGATCATCCGGCATGGCGACGTCTTTCGTGGCGCGCCAGGACGGAATCGAAACGGAGAAACTGCGGGGGCCTGACTCGGTCACGCCGAATTGCAGGCTTTCGAGGATGCGGCGAACTTCGGCGGCATCGAGTACGCGCCCGAGTTTGCGGGCCAGCCAGTCGAGATTGAGATCGAGCGGCGCGGGCGAAGTGAGTTCCGCACTGCGGTCGGCCAGGCCACCTACCAGACGGATGCCTGGGGAAATCAGGGGCAACAGTTCCAGCGCGCGGGCCAGGGCGCGGACGGTGTTGAGCGGATCCTGCGATTTCTCGAAACGCATGGAAGCGTCCGTGCGGAGCTTGAGCGCCACGGACGACTTGCGCACGTTCCCGGCATTGAAGTTCGCGCTTTCGAGAACGATGGAAGTTGTGGTGTCGGAAATCGCGCTGTCGCGTCCGCCGATGATACCGGCAATGGCAATGGGACCGGCACCATCCGCAATCACGACATTTGACGGAGCCAGCGTGTAGGTTTCGTCGTTCAACGCCACGATGGTCTCGCCATCGCGGGCCGGGCGGGCATAGATGGTATCGCCCGTCAGTTTGGAGCGATCGAACGCATGCATTGGCTGCGCAAGTTCGGCCATGATGTAGTTCGTGAGATCGACAATGTTACTGATCGGATTGAGGCCCACCGAAGTCAACCGATGCTGCATCCAGAGCGGCGACGGCTGCACCGTGACGTTTTCGAAAACCAACGCACTGTAGCGCGGGCACAGCGCCAAATCTTCAATCTCAACCTTGATCGGGCTGCCCTGTGCGGGCAACACGCTTAAATTGACGGGATCGCGCAGTGCCTTGCCGGTAATCGCAGCCACTTCCCGCGCCATCCCGTGGTGACCCCAGAGATCCGGCCTGTGCGTGATGCTCTTGTTGTCGATCTCAATGACGTGATCCGTGGGAGGGAGTTCGTCGGAACCCGTCAGTTCGATGATGCCTTCGTGATCGCGGCTGATGCCGAGTTCCGAGGCGCTGGCCAGCATGCCTTCGCTCAGCACGCCAGCGATGGATTTGTTACCGAGCGGCACGTAAACTGTCGTGATGCCAGCCCGGCAGTTGGGAGCGCCGCAGACGACCGTCTTGCGACCGTACTTGCCCGCATCGACAATCGCTTTGACTACATGCTTGCCACCCGGAATCGCTTCAACGGACTCCACCTTCGCGGGCACGGCACCAGCGAGCAACTCGCCCGCAAGCTCAATGCCTTCGCACTCGGCGGTCTTCATGGTGATCAGGCGTTCCAGCGATTCCGCGGGAGCGTCCAGCCCATCCACCAGAGAACGGATCCAATTGTAGGAGAACTTCATTTAAAACTGCCTCAGGAAACGGAGATCGCCGCTCTGCAGCCACCGGATATCGTCAATGGCGTAACGCATCATCACCAGGCGCGTGAGGCCCAGCCCGAACGCAAAACCGTTCCACTCATTCGGATCAATGCCGCTGCGACGCAGCACGTGAGGATTCACCAGCCCACAGGGCAGCAGTTCCACCCAGCCGCTCTGTTTGCAGACCGGGCAGCCATCGCCGCCGCAGATCAGGCAGCGGATATCGAGTTCGAAACCAGGTTCCACGAACGGGAAATAACCCGGTCGCAAACGCACTGTCACTTCTTTTTTGAAGATGGCAGTGAGCAGCGTCTTCATGAAGTAGGTGAGGTTGCCGACCGAGACGTCCTTATCGATCATCATGCCTTCCAGCTGATAGAAGGTATGTTCGTGCGAGGCGTCCACCGATTCGTTGCGGAACACGCGACCCGGCGCAATCATGCGCAGAGGAGGGCCAAGCTTTTCCATGCCACGCACCTGTACGGGCGACGTGTGGGTGCGAAGCAGGTGACCACCGTCCAGCCAGAACGTATCCTGCATATCGCGCGCCGGATGGTCGCCCGGGATATTGAGTGCGTCGAAATTATGGAATTCGGTTTCCACTTCCGGTCCGTCGAGCACCGTAAAACCCATGGACCGAAACAGATCTTCGATTTCCCACTGGATCTGCGTGATGGGATGGAGGCTGCCGGGGGCCACACCGCTGGCGGGCACCGTGAGATCCAGCCATTCGGAATCCAGCCGCGCCGCAAGGGCAACGCGGTCGAAGCCGGACTTCTTGTCGTCGTAGGCCGATTCGAGGGCCAGCTTCGAAGCGTTGATGAACTTGCCGCGGGCGACGCGTTCATCGGCCGTGAGCTTGCCCATGTCCTTGCTGAGCTGCGCGAGCACGCCTTTGCGCCCGAGCACTTCCACGCGAACCGCTTCCAGCTCTTCACCCGTCTGCGCCGTGCCAATGCGGGCGAGCGCGCTATCGACAAGATCCTGCATAGCGCGTTAAGCCGCGGGCAGGAAAGCCTGCGGCTCCGAACCCAGCTCGCAGCCGAGGTGGTTGATGTAGAACAGCAGCAGGGTTTCGGGGTACTCCGCTTTGAACTTCTCAAAAGTACGGGCCTGCCAGCCTTCGGTCAGATACTTCGGCGCGTCGATTTCTTTCTCGAAGAAGCCGCCCTGATTGGGAATCTCCAGAAAATCGAGTACGGCGATGATCATCTCCATATGAGCGATGAGGATCGCCTGGGAAAGATCGGTCGCGAACTCGGCATCCTGCGCTTCCAGCCGCTTCATGAAGCGCGGCACGGCGAGGCGCAGGTTTTCGGTGTTGAGTTTGGCCAGATGCGTACGAATCTTAAAGCGTTCGTAGAGCTGGTACGTCCTTAGTTTTCCAATGGAAATACCGCGGACGAGTTGCCGCAGGCGCTCTTCGCCGAGCTGCAGGAACACGTCTGAAATTGTCATAAAAGAAGGGCTGAAACCATGTCCCGGAAGAGGCTATCCGCCAGCCGGAACGCGGCGCGTTCAAAAGGTCAGCGTAGCACAGCGGGCGGGACGCCGCGTGACAAACCGGCGACAAACCGAAGGCATGGAACGTCGCGCGATATAATGACAAGTTGGCCGGTTCAGGCCTCAACTCCTACACATACATGAGCAATCTCATCATTCTCGGCGCGCAGTGGGGCGACGAAGGCAAGGGCAAACTGGTCGACATCCTTGCCGATCGCTTCGATTACATCGTCCGCTATCAGGGCGGCAATAACGCAGGACACACGATCTGGATCGGCGAGCGCAAATTCGTGCTGCGTCTGGTGCCCAGCGGCATCCTCCATCCCGGCAAAACGGCCGTGATCGGCAACGGTCTCGTGGTGGATCCGATCGGACTGTTTGAAGAAGTCGAGTCGCTGAACGCGGCAGGCATCGACGCCGAGAAGCAACTGCGCATCAGCAATCGCGCGCAGGTACTGTTTCCCTCGCACCGGCTGGTGGAGAAGATCAGCGAGATGGCCCCCGGGCGCACGCCGATTGGCACCACGCTCAAGGGTATTGGGCCGTGTTATGAAGATAAGATCGGGCGGCGCGGCATTCGCATGGCGGATCTGCTGGACCGCAGCTATTTCCGCGAGACGGTGAAGGCGCTGATTGCCGATCACCAGACACGCGCGCGTGCCTTCGGGATTGACGACGCGATC
This sequence comes from uncultured Acidobacteriia bacterium, assembly GCA_903875575.1. Lineage (GTDB taxonomy): Bacteria > Acidobacteriota > Terriglobia > Bryobacterales > Bryobacteraceae > BOG-234. Next base: position 34,421 of record CAIQWJ010000070.1, read on the forward strand.
GACGCCGACGACATTGCCGACCGCTACGCGGAAGCGGCGGAGCGGATGCGCCCGATGATTTGCGACACGTCCGCGCTGCTGAATCAGGCGATGCGCGACGGCAAAAACCTGCTGTTTGAAGGTGCGCAGGGCACGATGCTGGATATCGACCACGGGACGTATCCGTTCGTGACGTCATCCAGTTCCTCTGCCGGTGGCGCGTGTACAGGTACCGGCGTGCCGCCGACGAAGATCACCGCGGTGATCGGGATTTCGAAGACGTATACGACGCGCGTGGGCGGCGGTCCGTTCCCCACCGAGGCGCTGGATGCGGCGGGCGACGAGATCCGCAATCGCGGGCATGAGTTTGGCAGCGTGACGGGGCGGCCGCGCCGTTGCGGCTGGTTCGATACGCCGGTACTGCGGTACTCGGCGGCGATCAACGGTTTCGAAACGATGGTGGTGACGAAGCTCGACGTGCTGGACGATCTGGATGAGATTCCGGTCTGCGTGGCCTACAGCATTGACGGTAAGGTGACGCTGGATATGCCGGCGACGGTGCGGGAACTGGCGAAGGCGGAGCCGATTTACGAGACGCTGCCGGGCTGGAAGAGTTCCACGGTGGGGATTTCGGACTGGGATCAGCTGCCGGCGGCCGCGAAGCGGTATGTGGAGTTTCTGGAAGCGAAGACCGGTGTGGAAGCGGGCTGCGTTTCGACGGGGCCGGAGCGCACGCAGACGATTGTGCGAGCAGGGTCGAAGTTCGCGAAGATCACGGGGTAGACGATATGGCCAAGACGAAGCGGGCGGCGGCATCGACCAGGAAGGCCAGCGCCGTGGTGAGCGAGAAAAGACCGAAGCTCTTCGTTTCCTTCTGGCATATTTCGCTGCTGAACTTCCCCACGGGGAACTTCAGGAAGCGCCGGATCACAACGCTCGCGGCTAAACGGTTAATCCAGCAGGCGCGAAAGACCGATGGCTTCATGGGCGTGAGCGACGACGATCTCTTCGCGCCTCACCGCAAGCGGGAGCAGGAGAAGCACCAGGAGTTGTGCGACGTGCTGACGAAGGATCTCGGCATCCCGATGGCCCAGAGCGACTTCGCCAGTGCGTGGGATGACGATCCGCTCTACTGCATCAATCCGCTGGTGTTCGCGAATGTGGAAGGTACTGGCCGGTTGCTGGTGGTGACCTGTTGCTACGTGCTCGCGGAGACCCGGAAGAAGAAGGATTTCCCCGCTTTCAGGATTGACCCGGCCACGGTGGAGTTCCACCTGTTTGAAGCTGCGGCCAAGCGGTAAGAGAGAACCGGCCGCGAAAACGCGCTAAAATCCTCGTATGACCCGCGCTGTTAAAGAGCTTTCGCCGGACCAGAAGAAGGTCATTGAAGATTTGCTCTGTCGGCCGCTGCCGGAAGATGAAACGATTAGTGTGCGCTCTTTCGCCCCGCCACTTGTTCCCGAGCACGAGCTTCGTGAGGGACCATTCGACCGAACACCCGGAGTCGGTCGCGGGTCGGTAGCTATCTTCGATGAAGACTGGTACAAGCCAATCTCGGACGACACCTACATGGAGGCGGTGGCGCTCGGTGAATCTGCGCTGAAACGGGGCGAGTATCTGGCTCACGAAGACGTTGGCCGAAGGCTCGAACGTTTTCTCAAGAGCTAACATTGTTCCTCAGTGCATTTATTGTCTCCGGTTTCTTGATCCCCAGGAGTTCGACAGAGAACACGTTCTATCTGGGGCATTCGGTGCGTTTCGACGTGCTCCGGTATTGCATCGGTGTGTCTGCCGAGCGTGCAACCAGTACTTTGCCGGCCAGTTGGAATTGCATTTTGCCCGGGGTGCGTTTGAAGGAATGCTCCGCTACAAAACGGGCGTAAAAGTGCCGCCCAAAGGCGACATCAATCTGGAGTTTGTCGGGTTCTCTATTCCAGACGGACAAGGCGATTGGTCTGGAGTTCGACTGAAGCTATCGAACGACGGACATGGAGTTCAGGTCAATCTTGTTCCACAAGCCGCGTTCTTCGACGAACATACCGGTCAGTGGACGCATGCAACAGCGACTGAAATCGCGGATGTGCTCAACACGCGGCCTGAATTCAAGCGGAGCCAGATGCGGATATTTGGTGCGGCGCTGCATGACCAGGAAGCAATCGTAGCAAAGCTCGAAGAATGTGGCGTTAGCTGGCGGAAAGATGGTGATCTGAGCCCGCCGCCCGGGCTGTCAGGGGCACCCGAAATGAATGTGGAGGTCACGCTCCGCGTGAATACATTGATTTGTCGCTGCATCGCAAAGTATTCGCTTAACCATCTGGCCTTTGCGTGTGGAAGTGCATTTGTCTTAGGATCAGACTTCGACACCATACGCAGCTTTGTTCGCGATGGCACGACACCGTCCTATCCCTTGGTTATTGCGAGCCACAACCCGATACTACGTGATGATTCTGTCCATGTGCGCCAAACTGGGGGCCATATCCTTACGGTTAGCTGGAGCGATTCGCGTCTGAATTTGATTGGCCAGGTCAGTCTCTTCAATAGCATCACCTACAATGTGTCCCTGTGTAGACAGTTCACAGGAAAACTTTGGATGCCCATCCGAAACGGTCTGCATTACGACGTCGACAGAATGATTGTGAAGCCCATGATAGGGTTTCCAGAAAACCTGTTACCATCACAATCAACCCGACGTACCGCGTATTGATCTACAGTTCCAGATTCCGTTAGCCAAGTGCCACAAAGGCGAATAGTTATATTGGCCCAGAAACAGAGCCTCCCTACGTATTAAACAGTCCGCCCAGATTGATCCCGCTGGCCTGCTGCCCCTCATTCGCCACCATCGGCGGATGATACGTCATGCTCTGAATCCCGACTCTGCCCGGCCCGAAGAACCGGTTCAGCGTGAACGACGTCCCGCCAAACAGGCCCGTGCTCAGATTCGTGACATTCGTGTCCATCTGCACGCTGGCATCCTTCCACAAAAACGCGCCAGGCTCCACGTCAATCGCCTCGCCCGCCGCCAGCGTCTTCGTGAACACATTGCCATAGCCGTGCAGCAGCAGTAAACCCGCGCCGCTCTCATTCACGAAGTGATCAATGAAAAAGCCCGTCCCGCCGAACAGCATGTTCGCAATCCCGCGCACGCGGAAAAAGTCGTAAGCCACGCCGTCTGTCGCCAGCAGAAACTGGTGCTCGCGGACGTGAATCGCCTCGCCCGGCTTCAACTGCATCACTACGATCTGTCCGGGCGCGTCGCGCGAAAACGAAATGTTACCCGGCCCGGCGGCCTGCGTCACGAAGATCTGCAACCCCGCGAAAATCCGCTTCACGGCGCCGCGCAGCGACTTGATGCTGATGTTGACGCGGGGCTCTTTCCACAGCAGAACGTGATGTTCGAAGTAGATATTTTCCCGCCCGCCGAGTTCTACGTCCACCACCGGCACCAGTTCGCCTTCCACGCGAACCGTGACGTCGCCTGAGCGAAACACGCCGGTGGGGTCGCCCGCCTGTGGCACCGGCTCATTGGCCGCGCCGACACCGTAGCTCGCCTGCGGTAGAGGAGGAGGCGGCGGTGCCTGCTGCTGAGGCGCGCCGCAACTGGCACAGAAATTGGAACCCGGAGTATTCTGGGCACTGCATCGTGGGCAAGTCATCATGTTCTCCAGTAACTACGCAGGGTTTTCGGCGAGGTTCACTATTTCCCGTACTCTTCGAAAAAATGCGCCAGCGTTCGAATCCCGTCGTAATAATTCCGGATGCAGTATTTCTCATTCGGCGAATGCAGGCCATCGTCCGGCAGCCCAAAGCCCATCAGGATCGTCGGAATCCCCATGTGCGTGGCAAAATCGCCGACAATCGGAATCGACCCGCCAGACCGCGTAAACACCGTCTTCGGCCCGTAGATATCGCTGAACGCCTTGGCCGCCACCTGAATCGCGTGATGGTCGGTATTCACCATCAGCCCCGGCCCGGCGCTCAGCACCCGAACTTCAAACTGCACCCCGCGCGGCGCATTCGCCGTCACGAACGCCTTGACTGACGCAACAATCTTCTCCGGATCCTGCTTCGGTACAAGGCGAATACTCACCTTCGCCACGGCCTTCGCCGGGATCACAGTCTTCGCGCCAACGCCCGTGAAGCCGCCGCCAATCCCGTGTACTTCGAGCGTGGGCCGCGCCCAGGTGCGTTCAAATACGGAGTAACCCGCCTCACCCGTCAGTTCCGTTGACCCGACCTCATTCGCCAGATACTCTTTCTCGTCAAACGGCAGCGCTTCCCAGCTGGCTTTCTCGTCAGCCGAAGGCGGCACCACGTCGTCATAGATTCCAGGAATCTGTATGTGCCCGCCCGCGTCCTTCATCTTCGCCAGTAGTTCCACCAGTCCGAAGACAGCATTCGGTGCCGCGCCGCCGTAAAGCCCGGAGTGGAGATCGCGCCCCGGCCCGCGGGCCTCAATCTCCATATAGACCAGGCCGCGAAGACCCACGTTGAGCGTCGGCAGCCCCGGCGCGTACATTTCCGTATCGGAAACCAGCGCGACATCGGCCTTCAGCTTCGCCGCATTCTTCGCCACGTACTCGGCGACGGAAATGCCGCCCACTTCTTCTTCGCCTTCGAGGAGAAACTTCAGATTCACCGGCAGGGTGCCGTTGACCGCGCGCAGCGTTTCCACGGCCTTGATGTGCGAATACATCTGGCCTTTGTCGTCCGCCGAGCCACGCGCATAAAGATTGCCATTGCGCTCGGCAGGCTCAAACGGAGGCGTTTCCCAGAGTTCGAGCGGGTCCGGCGGCTGCACGTCGAAGTGTCCGTAGCAGAGCACGGTCGGCTTGCCTGGGGCGTGGAGCCAATCGGCATAGACCAGCGGGTGACGCTCGGTCTCGATGAGTTCCACATTTTCCATACCCGCAGCCTTGAGCTTCGCGACCGCAAACTCCGCCGCGGCGCGAACGTCCTTAGCGTGCTCCGGCGAAGTGGAAATGCTCGGAATGCGCAGGAACTCTTTCAATTCTTCCAGAAAGCGCGGTTCATTCTGCAGGACGTATTGATCTGTCGCTTGTGACATAGATGGTTGTTTACTTTCCTTCGATTTCCACTTCCGGCCCGGTGATGTCCGCCAGGCGCAGCGTCATGGCGCGGCGTGAATCCACTACTCGTTTCGGCACGTCGAATTCCACCGCCACCATGCGGTTCACGGTCTTGTGGCCGTCGATGGTGCCGCGCAGCAGCAGCGACGGGTTCACCTGATCGCCCAGCTTGGGGTAAAACGCGAAGGTCTTCGCAATATCGCCGCCGGAAAAAAGCGTGCCGTGAATATTGTTGCCGCCCGTCGTTGTGATCCAGGGGTCGATCGTGCCCACCACCATCTGCTGATCGGAATCGTTGAGCACGCCGAAATCGATCACCATGAGAGTGAGATCGTCCGAAAGCGCCTGCGTCCGAACGTCGGAAATCCAGCCGGTGGGGGCCAGATGATTGCCCTTCGTCTGGATCAGGCCCAGCCAGATCGCCAAAAGAATCGCGAAGACTGCACCGATGAGGCCAATAATAAACGCTTTGGACATGAACTAATTCAACCGGCCCACAATATGAGTCATCTCATCCATAGACGCATGGGCGTTCTCCATGCGTTTCGCCGCATCGCCATGAGTTTCGAGGCCGATCCGGTACTGATAATTATCCTTCTCCAGAGCTTCCAACACAACTTTCCAGTCCATCTTGAATTTGCCCTCCAGGATGTTAGACGCCTTGAACTGGATATTGAGGATGCGATTTTTCGGGACCAGCGCGTAACCATCGGGGAACGGCGTCTCCTTCAGTTCCTGCGCGTTGCCGGGATCCCAGTTGAGGCCAATGGTGGGCGAAGGCAGCAGGCCCAGGATATCTTTCGATTCCGCAGAGTTGCCGATGTTCTGCGAATACTCGTTTTCGATCAGGAGATGGACTTTGGCCTTCTCTGCCATCGGGATGAACTCTTCCATCGTCTGCACGATCAGCTTGTAGGTGGTTTCCGGATTCGCCACGCGGGTGCCTGTGAAGACGCGCACCTTATCCGTGCCCAGGATGTTAGCCGCCAGCAGAGCGTTTGCCAGGTCGTCCTTGCGGCGGTCCCAGCGCTTCTGATCGGCATCTCTGACCGTCGCGCCCGGGACCAGACCCGGCCAGTTGAACTTCATCATGCTCGTATTGAGAAAGGAAACCTTCAGCTTCTCCGCCGCCAGTTGCGTCGCAGCCAGTTTCAGTTCCGGCTCCGTCATCTTCGCGAACTCTTTGCCGGATTCCGGCAGGTTACGCAGTTCAATCCACGAAAGCCCGTACTGGTGGGCGAATTCGATCGCCTCAGCCTGGGTCTTGCCGATCTCGTCGGTGATGGCGCTGATACTGGCCTTGGTGATGCGCGATTTGAACGCGCTGAGCGGTGCCGCCACCGCAAGTGCCGCCGCTCCGGCCAGAAGGCTGCGGCGTGAGATTTGGCTTTGGAGCAAGTGTTCGTTCACAATTGAGATGATAACCCCGGATGGACAATAGAACAACGATGGACACGAACAAATATGGACTCCTGATCGACGCCGAAGCCGGTCCGGGGATTCTCCACCAGGTGACGGGCGTGATTGCGGAATACAAAGGCGACATTGGTTCGGTCTCGATCGTGGAGAATTCGGCGGCGGGTTCACGCGTTTATTTCGAAGTGATTACAGGCCGCTTCGAGGAGATGATTGCCGAACTGCGGGCTTTACCGGTAGTCCGCCGGGTGGACGTGGTCAAGAGCATGGAGAAGATCTATGGCAAGCGGATCATCATCATGGGTGGCGGGGCGCAGGTCAGCCAGGTGGCCATTGGGGCCATTGTAGAGGCGGACCGGCACAATATCCGCGGCGAGCACATCTCCGTGGATACGATTCCACTGGTGGGCGAGCAGCAACTGGCGGACGCGGTTCGCGCCGTCCCCCGGTTGTCGCGCGCCCGCGCGTTGGTACTGGCTGGATCGCTGATGGGTGGCGATATTGAAGCCGCGGTACGCGAGGTTCGCGCGGCCGGTCTTCTGGTGATCAGCCTCAATATGGCGGGCAGCGTGCCGGATGCGGCTGATATCGTGGTGACAGACCCCGTCCAGGCGGGCGTCATGGCGGTGATGGCGGTGGCGGACACAGCGAAGTTCACCGTGGGACGTTTGAATAAACGGGTGTTTTGACGGTCAACCCGCTTTCCGCGCCGTCCGCCATTTCAGTCGCTGGTGAAGGGCGAAAACCGCCAGGCAGAGAAAGGGCAGCACGAGATAGATGCGATAAGCATCCAGTCCTGCTTCGCCTGGCGAAACCGTGATATCGCCTTCCACTGTGACCGGAGTGCCGCCACTGGCTGGAGTGACGCGGAAATTATAATGCCAGACCGCGGCCGCGCCAATCTGCACCGAAGCGGCATACAGCATTCTGTTCTGCGCCTGCTGCCGCGTGACGCGCGTCCGGAGCCGCGAATCTCCGTGCGTTAATTCCAGGTCGACACGGGCATCCAGAACAGGTTCCAAAGTCCCTGATGTCTGCAGCAATATGCTCAGGTCCACCATGCCGACCCGCGCCGGGACGGGCGACTCGAACACTGTTACCGCGAACGGGCCCGTCTCCGTGTGCTGCAGCACCATCCCGCCATCTGCGAACAATAACGCGGCAGAAACTAGCCACAGGACGCAAAACCGCATCACATCACCATCCCGCGCATCTGCATCGGCTGGAAGAGAATCCAGATGGCCACTGCCCAGATCCCGATCGCCAGCGACGCCCATGGAATCAGCGCACGAACCGCCAGTCCCGTCGAGATCGTCTGCGACTGAGCCGCCTTCCATACGAGATAAACGCCGAGAACAAGGCCAACGTCCAGAATCAGAATCTGCGCTGTCTGCAGCCAGGATGGAATCCCGAGGGACACCGTGAACCCGGCCCAACCGAAAATGCGGCCTGCGACCGGAAGAATGGCGGTCCACCCCGTTAACAGATGAAAAGCGAAATGCGCCACCCACATCGCTGTCCCCAGTGGAACCATGGCGAACGCGAAACTGCGGGCCGCGGTTTGCCAGCCACCTTCCGTGCGTCCAAGCCACGACGACAGACAACCGCAAAGCCACGCCAACACCAGCGGGGCCAGCACCATTCCGCCCAGATAAAGGCTTGTCGTAACCGGCAGCATCGAGTGCAGCCCGAAGTGCGCATACACGAGGTGCATCCAGCCCATTACAGGATCCACCATAGACGCTGCGCTCACCAGCGAGCCGAAAACGACCGCCCACACGAGCGCGGCCGCGTCCCAACGCTCCCACAGCCGCCCAATGCCGGACCCGCGCCGGTCCCCGCGAATGCTGCTTCCCGGCGCGACCGCAATCATGCCGACGTTGTCGTGCGGGCATGCCTGCACGCCATCGAGACAAAACGTGCAATCGAAGTTCCCGGCCTTCATCGGCTGGAAAAGGTACAGTTGGCAGCCACGGTGCTGTTCATTCCCCGCTATGCAGTCTTCCGTTTTGCAACTGCCGCAGACTGCCTGAGACCGCGCTTTGATTTCGAAGGGCGAAACCAGCGTATTCACAAAATGGAACTGCCCGATCGGGCAGACGTACTTGCAGAAACTTGCGCCTTGATAAAAGCCGTTGATAGCCATCGCCGCCGCGAAATAGCCAACGACGATCCAGGCCGTGGCGTAAGCGCTGTTCCAGAGACTGAACACTTCATTGGCCCACAAATACAGAAAGAGAAGCGCGATGGCGAGCCATTTCGAACGGAGCGCCTTCGGCCAGTGCCAATCCGGCTGGCGCAGAATGCGGCGGGCGATATCGCCTGCAAATGAAAACGGGCAGGCCATGCAGAACAGATTGCCCACCAGCAGAATTGCCATCACGGCGCAGCCGCGCCAGTAGGTCCACGGGAGAATCCCCGCCAGGTTCATCGGGGCCATTTGCGGGCCACGAAGGCCATCCAGCACGACCGCGACAGCCAGCACAGCCAGAGCGATCTGCAACGCGCGACGGAAGTAGCGGAGGCGCAGAATCCGGCCCAAAACGGGGAGTTGGAACAGGTCGAGCGGCCTGCTCCTCGCGGGCCTTTGCCCCACCGATCGGATCTGCACGAGCGGCGCGGAACGCCGCTTCTTCACGCCATTGACGGCCTGCATGGTCAGCAGAAACGCGGGAATCAGATAGACGATGGACCCAGGCACCCACATAATTGCGCCGGCGGTGGATTGATCGTCGAGCGCGGACATGCCCGCCACACGCGGGGCCATCTCGTAGGTCTTGTAGACCACATGGGTGGAGAAGACCAGCCACGACGAGAGCGCGGTATTCACAATATCCGCCAGCACCAGATAGGGGATCATCATCCAGCGTGGCCATGCGGCTCCACCAGGCTCACCGTAAGCCCGGATAGGCCAGACGCCGATCACCGGCGACCAGAAGAGCATCGCCGAATAGAAGAAGCACGCATGTTCCAGACCATGCCAACCAGGAGAACTGAGCGCGAGGTCATACCAGCGGGGAGAATGCCAAAAGAGCAGCGCCGCAGTCAGAGCAAGCCAGCAAATGATCGGGTGGGTCAGGCGGCGGGCCATGCGTTGCAGCCAGTGCCAACCCAGAAACGGCCCCAGCCCCTCTTTGAAAACGCCCGGGGGCAGGCCCCGCAGCAGTGGCAGCACAGGTTGGCCCAGCAGGATCAGCGCCGGTGCCACGGCAATCAGCAGCAGGTGCTGCACCATGTGCGCCATCAGCAGCAGATTACCGAAGGCGTCCAGCGGCGAAGCCAGTGCGAGGAAGAGAACTGCCAGCCCGCCCAGATACGAAAGCAACCGCTCCACCGTATACCGATGCGGTGCCTCGCTGTGCAGCCTGCGCCAGCCACGCACGTAGAGCAGCGCAGCCAGTGCCAGCAGGATGACAAGCCTGAGATCAATCCGCCACGATGTGAGAATCGCTTCAGCCATTTGGATATCGCATCGCTGGCTTCAGCATAACCACTTTCCCACGCCGTACCCGTGGGTTCGGGGCTGCCAGCTAAGCGCCGGGGGTGCCGTCGCCTTCGCCCGGCCGTTCCACGCCGGGTGCTTCCAGTCCGGCGCGCACGGCCAGCGGCCAGTTCTGGCGCGATTCAATCTTCTGGGTTCGTGCAATCACGTAGCCGCCGGTCAGACCGAAGGCCAGTTGCGAGGCCACAAACCAGCGCCAGTCGACGCGCGCGCTCAATGCCGGATTGATCAGCGTCATAGTGGAGGCAATCAGCCCGGACCATAAGATCGGTGCCGAGACTCCCGCCCACCAGAATGCCTTTCGGGGGAACATTGGCAACATCACGGCGTACAGAACACCCACCAGCAGCGACGTGCAGACGTGGATGATGGTACCGAGGATCAGCCCGGTGGCATTGAACTCTTTCAGCTGTTCGATGCTGGCCGTGGCCAGGCTGGGAATTGCGGCCGCCGCCAGCAGGTTAATCGGATACCAGATGCTGCCACGGATCACAAGACCGAAAAACAGCGCCACACCCGCCATGGCTACGGCACCCACAGCGGCACCGCGAACACCGGCGGCCCAGGGCCTGTCCATTGGCGCGGTGCGAATCTGCGAACTTTGCTTGCCCACGCGCAGATGAACCACGGGAATGGCTGCTGGCAGCGCGAGTGGGCCTGTATTCCCGTCCATGGCGACCGTTTCGTGGTGTTCATGGGGTAACACCTGCCGCCACCAACCGACCGCAGCGAGCAGAAATATCACCACCCCGGCGAGAGTCACAATCACGTTGGTCATCAGGCCAACGAAAACCAGCGTGACGCCAAGCGCCAGCACCATGGGCCAGACCGTCGGCGCGGGAAGGTCCACTGTGAGTTCAGCATTTTGTTTTTCGGTTGCCATATGCGTCCCCTTCTAACGACCCACCACGTAAACCACCGTGAAAACCACAATCCAGATCACGTCCACGAAATGCCAGTACCAGCTGAGTAGGTGCAGGCGGTGTTCGTGCTTCCCGACATTGGCACCGCTGAGTGCGGCGAGGAAGGCCACCAGCAGCAGAATGAGCCCGACCACCACGTGCGTGGCGTGCAGACCTACCAGCGAATAGTAAGTGGTGCCGAAGACGTTGGTCGCAATGGTCAGATGATCGGTATTGATGAGCTTGTTCCATTCCACTGCGGTCTGACGCATGAACTCGGCACCCAGCAGGATGGTGGCACCGAGGAACGCCAGAAACCGGCTTCTGGCGTCCTGCCGCACGGCCCGCACCGCCAGTTCCGCCGTCAGACTGCTCGAAAGCAGGCAGATGGTGGCCCACACCGGGACGGTGAGCACGTCGACCGGTTGCGGCCCGCTGGCGCTCTTGCCAATGTAGAAAATGTACGCGGTGACGAAGATGCTGAAGAGCGAGACTTCGGTGAGGATCAGGCTGATGAGCCCGACCTTGCCCTTATCGAAATTCCGGGCATCGTCAATTGGAGGATTCATGGGCAGACTAGCGGCTGTAGACATATCGGGGCCTCAAATAATCTGGCGCGAAGCGCCAAAGGTTCTGGTTCGCTTTCGGTCAGGACTGCTCATATTTCCAGTCGGGATCTTCCGGATGCTTCAGATCCCACAGCGGACGGCTGCTGTGAACTTCCGGCAGCACCGCGAAGTTGTATTCCGGCGGCGGCGAGGTGGTGGCCCATTCGAGCGTCCAGGCATCCCACGGATCGTTGCCTGCTTTCTTGCCCTGGATCAGGGCATCCAGCACGTTCCACACGAAAATGAGGATTGCCACAGCCTGAATCGCCACGCCCCAGGTGGAGAAGTAGTTGAAGCCTTCCCAGCCGCGACCGGCCGGATAGGTGTAAATGCGGCGGGGCATGCCGAGCAGGCCTGCGATGTGAAGGCCGTCAAACGTGACGTGGAAACCGATGATCATCAGCCAGAAATGCCACTTGCCCAGCTTTTCGCTCAGCATCCGGCCAGTCGCCTTGGGGAACCAGTAAGCGACGCCCGCAAATAGTGTGCAGAGCAGGCCGCCAATCAGCGTGTAATGGAAGTGTGCCACCACAAAGTAGGAATTACCCAACTGCCAGTCGAACGGTGCCACGGCCAGCATGATTCCCGTAAGGCCCGCCAGCAGAAAGTGGAACAGGAAGGCGATACACCAGAGCATGGGGGTGCGGAAGCGAATGCGGCCGCCCCACATGGTGGCAATCCAGTTGAAGATTTTGATGCCAGTTGGAACGCCCACCAGCATAGTCGCCACGGAGAAGAAGATATTGGCTCGCGATGGCAGGCCGACCGTATACATGTGATGCGCCCAGACACCCAGACTGATCAGGCCGATGGAAACGCTGGCCCCGATCATGGCCGCCCGTCCGAAGATTGGCTTGCGGGCGAAGACCGGGATGATCTCCGTCACACAGGCGAAGCCCGGAATGATGAGAATGTAGACTTCCGGGTGCCCGAACAGCCAGAAGAAGTGACGCCACAAAACGGCGTCACCCACGGCATTGGTATCGAAGAAATGCGCACCCATGAAGCGATCGAGCAGCAGCATGATCTGCGCGGCAGTCAACGGCGGCAGGGCGACCAGGATCTGGAAAGAAACCACGCAGAACATCCACACCAGCAGCGGCATGCGGGAGAGCGTCATGCCTTTGGTGCGCATGCAGAGCGCGGTCGCCAGAATGTTGATCGCCGTCACCGTGCTGCCAATGCTGCTCAGCATAACGCTGAGGATCCAGAAATCCGTACTCGAACCCGGCGAGAAGGCTTTCTCGGTAAGAGGCGCGTAAGCGAACCAGCCTACGTCCGGCGCGCCGCCCGTGCCGGCAGCGGAGCCGGTCCACGCGAAGTAGCTGCTGTAAAGCAGGATGCCGCCAAGTGTCGTAATCCAGAAACCCAGCGCATTCAATCGCGGGAACGCCATATCGCGCGCGCCGATCATCAGCGGAATCAGATAATTCGCCAGCCCCGCAATGAACGGCATACCCACGAAGAACACCATGGTGGTGCCGTGCATGGTGAACATCTCATTGAAGACCTGGGGCGAAAGGAAAGTGTTGTTCGGATACATCAGCTGCATCCTGATCAGGCCGCCCTGGATGCCGGCCGCCACGAAAAACAGGAGGGCGACGATGATGTACATCAGGCCCAGATGCTTGTGGTCGACCGTAATAATCCACTGGTCCACGAAGGTGGACCAGAAGCTGGCCTTCTGACGAGCGGCGGAATGTCCGTGGCCTTCGTCGAGGGGATGGGATATGGATGCCATGTAATCTCCTGGTTTCCTTGGTTCTGTGGCCGGCTATTTCAGCGTCGTGAGGTACGCCACCATCTGATTAAGTTCCGCGTCGGTAAGCGGCACGGTAGGCATCTTATTGCCCGGCTTCATCTTTTGCGGGTCTTTCAGCCACTCCCGCAGATTGGCCGCGGTGTTCGGCACCTCGGCGGCCACCAGCGTCTGGCGGCTCATCAGGTGCGTGAGGTCGGGCCCCACCACGCCCATGGCAGAAGTTCCGTTCACGGTATGGCAGACGATGCACGCCGAACTCAGGAACGCCGCCTGATTCGCATCAGTCTGACCGGCAGCCAGCGTGGAATTCGCGGCCGCAGCCTGCTGCTGCTTCACCCAGATATCGAATTGCTCGGGCGTATCGACGATGACGCGGACTTCCATCTTCGCGTGCTGCGTCCCGCAATATTCGGAGCAGTTGCCCAGATAAGTACCTGTCTCCTGCGGGTCTATCCACATCGAATTGGTGCGGTTGGGGATCACGTCGGTCTTGCCGGCCAGTTGCGGCACCCAGAAACCATGCGAAACATCGGCCGATTTCAGAGTCAGAGAAGTGAGTTTCGGTTGCGCCATAGTGCTCAGCGGAACGTGGAATTCGTTCGCGGTGCTGATCTTGAAATCGGGATACTGGAATTCCCACCACCACTGGTGGCCGATCACGGTGACGTACAGGGCGTCTTTCGGGATCTTATGATTCTGCACTTCCGAAGTGACCCGTGCCGTTGCCATGGAGAGCACAAAGACAATCAGAATCGGGATCACCGTCCAGGCGATCTCCACCTGATTGCTGCCGTAAACCTGCGGTGGCTCGCTCTTGCTGTCGCCCTCGCGCCAGCCGAACCGGATCACCGCGAACGCCAGCAGTCCGGCCACCACAAAGAAGACGGCGAGGCAGATCACCACAGTCAGTTCTGAGAGATCGGAGACCAGCCGGGCGGGAGTGGCCAGCGGCCGGAACATGTTGCCGGAAGGGTGCATGCCTTCGGCCTGCATTTGCTGCGCACAGAGCAGCGACGCGAACAGCAGGAAACCACCGGGCCAACGGTATCTCGTATTCATAGGCAAATTTTCCCCTCCAGGCGACGTGGTGGCACCCCCCGGATTGTTGGTGCGATGCCCGGTCTGTGCAATTCCGAGCCCAAAGGGATATATATCTTTTAGTTATTGATATGAAAGCACTAGTGCCCCATGCCATCCCACGCAGAGGTGCGTCAGAATAGCGCAATAGCGTCAAATGGCGCAGCGGATTGCGTCCCGCCCGGACGAGTCCCCGAAACGGACTGTTCCAAACCGGTACCGGCAGAAATATTGCCCGGCTTGTAGAATTAAGGAGAAATTGGCCGATAATCAAATCAGCGTGTCACAAACCACCCGGACCCTCTTACCGCCACTGATCCTCCATCCTTTTGGGGGTGATGCGGGCACCGCTCAGCTGTTGGAAGGCTCTCGGGCCGCCATCGCCCTGCAGCGCGCCACTCTTGCGAACCCGCAGTATGCGGATTTGCAGAAGCGCGTGGTGCTGGGGCGTTACCAGGAGATCCGCATGCTGGTTTTCCTGGGCAAGGACATTTTCCGCTGGATCGACCAGTGCATGGACCAACTGGGGCGTTCCGGCGATATCGGTTTACGGATCAATGCACAGTGTTTTTCGGCGCTGGTGGTGGATTCTCCGCCCGCGGAAGTTCAAACCAAGCTGGAGGCATGGGGTGTGACGGACCGCCGCGCTGTCTTCTCGCGCGCCATTGGCATCCGCTGTCTGTTTGAAGAGCCGCCGGAAATTGAGACTTTGTCGCCCATGTTCCTCGAACACTACCACCGATTCGCGGACTACGCCTATATCTGCTTCCAGCAGATGAAGCCTTTTCACCCGCTCGATGGAACGCTTTTCGATTTCCAGATGTACGCTTCGAAAGAGTACTCGCGCAAGCTGTCCGAGCAGTGGCAGGCGCAGTAAGTGGCGGCCTGATCGCGCGGCCGCGGGATTCAACAAAACCCGGCACTCTGGCGATAAGAGTATGGTCAGGGAGAACAACCACATGACCATCACACCGCAATCGAGTATCAGTTCCATCCTGCCGCAACCCGCCCAGAGCGGCGCACCGGCACCCAGGACTCAGACAACACCCGCCGACAGCGTACAGTTGAGCGCGGCGGCCACCGCGCACCTGAAGAGCAGCGGCGATCCGGACGGCGACGGCCACTAACGCCGTCCGCGCCCGGCCCTCAAAGTAGCCAGGGTGCAGACCAGGCTAAAGTATAGGGTTGTCATCGATACTCTACCCTGCGAACCCCGAAGAACTCCGCAGCACGCTCCACTGGGCGGCCAGCCCCGGCCGCTCCGTAGAGCTTTTCGGCGCGCAATCGAAACGCCTGATGGCCGGCCCCATCACCCCCGCCACTGTGCGCATCAGCACTGTGGAGATGAACCGCATCCTCCAGTACGAACCCCGTGACCTCACCATCAGCGTGGAAGCGGGAATCAGATACGCCGACCTGAGCCGGGAACTCGCCCGCAACGGCCAGATGATTCCGCTCGCCGGACCTTATTCCGCCGACGCCACCATGGGCGGAATTGTCGCATCCAACACCAGCGAATCGCGCCGTCGCGGCTACGGCACCGCCCGCGACGTGGTGATTGGCATGGAGTTCGCCACCCTCGAGGGCAAACTCGTCCGCTCCGGTGGCATGGTGGTCAAGAACGTAGCAGGCCTCGACATGGCGAAGCTCATGATCGGGTCGTTCGGCACCCTTGCCGCTATCGCCACACTCAATTTCAAGTTACTTCCCATCCCCACGGTCGCCCGCACCCTCCTTTGCCAGTTCGAAGAACTGAAACCGGCGGTGGCCGCCTGCCAGGCCGTCATGAAGGCTGGCCTGACTCCTCTGGCCGCGGACATTCTCAATCCGGTTCTCAGCATCCAGTTCGGCGCGAAGGGCTTCCTGCTGGCCCTCCAGTTCGGCGGCAATCAGGCGGTGATCGAGCGCTCCACGCGCGAAGTGGCGACCCTTTGCTCCGATTTGGGCCAGGTGCGGTCGCTGGCACCTGACGACGAAGGGCGTTTCTGGACCACAGTGGCCCAGTTCACCCCGAAACACCTGGAAAAGTTTCGCGATGGCGTGGTGGTGCGTATATCAACTCCGCTCTCGGAGTGCGGCGAAGCGCTCGAAACCGTGGAAGGCGGAGGGCATGCCCTGGCTGCCAGCGGCATCGTGCGTGCCTGGTTTACCCGGGCGGACGCGGCCACGCGGTGGCTGAATGCGTCGGTACAGCGAGGCTGGAAGGGCGTGGTGGAATTCGCCGGAGAAGACGTTGACCGGAACCGCATGACCCTCTGGCCGGCTCCCGGCGGCGACTTTGAGATCATGAAGGGGGTCAAAAAGATGTTCGACCCGGATAACCTTCTCAACAACAAGCGGCTTTACGGACTTCTTTAGATAAGCATGGTCTCCTCTGAAAACACGCTGGTGAACATCCTCGACAAGCCGCACCAGGTCGATCTGGATAAGTGCGTGCATTGCGGTCTCTGCCTGAACGCCTGCCCCACTTATCGGGATCTCGGGATGGAGATGGATTCCCCGCGTGGCCGCATTTACCAGATGGCGCGCGTCGCCAGCGGCGCGCCCATCAACGACGCCTATCGCGAACATATCGACCTCTGCCTCGCCTGCCGGGCCTGCGAAAGCGCCTGCCCAAGCGGCGTGCCGTACGGCCGGTTGATTGAAGATGCCCGCGCCGAGATTGAAAACCGGACCGAGCGCCCCTGGCTCACCCGCCAGGTGCGGGCATTTCTTTTCGGCAAGCTTCTGCCTTCACCGGCTTTGCTGACGGCCGCGGGAGCCATACTGTATCTGTATCAGGCCAGCGGCCTGCAGAGAATCCTGCGCGCCATCGGACTGCCGCGCCTGATCGGAACCCTGGGCGACAAGGAATCGCTGCTGCCGGACGCCGAGATTCCATTCTTTTTCCGGGAGATTGGCAAGACGTTTCCTGCCCTTGGGACCAAGCGCTACCGCGTGGCATTCATGGCGGGTTGCGTGGCCAATATTTCCTTCGCACGGCTCAATGAGGCGACTGTCCGGGTACTCCAGGCCAACGGCTGCGAAGTGGTGATTCCGCCCGCCCAGACCTGCTGCGGCGCGCTTCAGGTTCATGCCGGAGTTCGCGACGTTGCGCGGGGTCTGGCGCGCCGGAACATTGAAGCCATGGAAACCGGCGGCTTCGACGCCATCATCACGAATGCCGCCGGCTGCGGTTCCACCCTCAAGGAATACGGCGATTTGCTGGCGCATGACGCCGACTACGCCACGCGCGCATTGCAGTTTTCCGCAAAGATGAAGGACGCTACCGAGTTTCTGGCTGCCATCGGCCTCAATCGGGCCATGAAGCCGGTGAATGCGACCGTTACTTATCAGGATTCCTGTCATCTGGCCCACGGCCAAAAGATCCGAAGCGCGCCGCGCGAGTTGCTGCGCGCGGTACCCGGCGTGGAATTCCGGGAGATGCCGATGGCGGACGCCTGCTGCGGCAGCGCCGGCATTTACAACGCGCTGCACACCGATATGTCGCTGCGAATTCTCGAAAAGAAGATGAGCAACGTCAATACCGTGGGCGCGCAGGTCATCGCGACCGCCAATCCGGGCTGCATGCTCCAGCTTCGCGCCGGCGTCCGCCAGTGGGGACAGAAGGATGTCCGGGTCGCCCACGTGATTGAGATTCTGGACGAAGCCTACCGGCAAGCCGGAAAACCAGCCAGACAGCAGCAAAATCCGGCAGTGTAGAATCTGACCTGTGATCACCAGGTCCGTAATTCTATTTGCGTGCTGCTCCGCATTGGCCGCAAACGCCGCCGATATTCCCCGCCCTGAGTTTCCCGAACCGCAGTTTGAGCGCGGCAACTGGGTCTCGCTCAATGGCGAATGGGAGTTCGCTTTCGACGATGCCGATGCCGGCCTGGACGCGCATTGGTACGCAGCGCCGAAGTTCGAAAAGCGCATTACCGTGCCGTACTGCTTCGAAAGCAAACTGGGCGGCGTTAACGATACCAGCTTTCATCCCTGGGTCTGGTACGACCGCCAGGTGACGTTGCCGTCGGATTGGCAGGGTCGCCGCGTTCTGCTGCATTTTGGCGCGGTGGACTATCAATCCATGGTCTGGGTAAATGGCCAACTGGCGGGTTCGCACGAAGGCGGCAACACGCCGTTCAAATTCGATATTACGCCGCTCCTGAAGGCCGGTGCCAACACCATCACGGTGCGGGCGTGGGATCCGCCAACCGACAAACTGATTCCCCGCGGCAAGCAGTATTGGGAGCCGAAATCGAAGAGCATCTTTTACACCCGCACGTCCGGCATCTGGCAACCCGTCTGGCTGGAGGCCACCGGTGCCGCATGGCTCGATAACGTCAGAACCCATACGGATACGCTCGGCAACGTGAAGTTCGATGGCATCGTGGCGAAAGCGAAAGAGGGCGACCAGTTGCGGGTGACGGTTTCGTCCAACGGCACCGAAGTGGGAAAGGCAACGGAAACAGTCGCGCTCGATAAAGCCTCGCCGTCTCTGAGAATCGCCAAACCTGAGCTGTGGTCAGTAGAAAGCCCGAAGCTTTACGACGCCACGCTGGAAGTGCTGCGAAAAGGCGAAGTGCTCGACACCGTCAAGTCTTATTTCGGCTTCCGTACCGTGGAAACCCGCGACGGGAAAGTCTACCTGAATGGCAAATCAGTCTATCTCAAGTTCGTGCTGGATCAGGGCTACTGGCCAGACTCTGTGCTGACACCACCCACCGATGCGGCCATACAGTACGACATCCAGCTGACCAAAGATATGGGCTTCAACGGCGCGCGCAAGCACCAAAAGGTGGAAGACCCGCGCTTCCTGTACTGGGCGGACAAAATGGGTTTTCTCGTCTCCGGTGAAATGGCCAACGCACAGGGCTTCGACGAGCGCTACGTGGAGCGCTTCAACCGTGAATGGATGGAGGCTGTGAATCGCGACATCAATCATCCCTCCATCATCATCTGGGCTCCGCTCAATGAAAGCTGGGGCGTGGGCGATCTGCGCGATCAGAAGCAGCAGAACCACCTGAAGGAACTTTACTCTCTGACACGATCCCTGGACGACTCAAGACTCGTCATCGACAACGAAGGCTGGCTCCACACCGACATGACGGACCTGATGGCGATCCACGACTATGCAAGGACTGGCACACTGCTGCTGGAGCGTTATCGGGATCTGGGCCGCAGGCCGGTTGTGATTCCCGATGGCGGGAAACCCGCACTCATAGCCGGTTACGCCTACAACGGCTCGCCCATCTACCTTTCGGAGTTCGGCGGCATCGCTTTCATCCCGCCCGGCCACGACGTGCCGGCGGAAGCGTGGGGCTACTCTGGCGTGGAGAAAACCGCGACCGAGGCGCTGGATCGCCTCGACAGCTTATACAAAGGGCTGGCGCAGATCCCACAGATCATCGGCCTCTGCTACACCCAACTCACCGACGTGGAACAGGAAATCAACGGGCTGCTGACGTTCGACCGCAAGCCAAAGTTCGACGTTGTCAAAGTGAAAGCGATGAACGATCTGCTGCAGTAGACGAAAGGAAGACTTATGGTTCCACACGAAATGACGTCGACGGTTTTTGAGCTTTCGGGCTACGAAGTGACCGCCAACCTGGGCATTGTTCGCGGGATTGTGGTGCGGTCGCGATCAGTGTTTGGCACAATCGGCGCCAGCCTGCAGACCATGGTAGGCGGCGATATCTCGCTCTTCACCGAATTGTGCGAAAAGACGAGGGAAGACTCGTTTGACCGGATGCTGGCACACGCCGCGGAGAAGGGCGCGGATGCCGTGGTCGGCGTGCGGTATGATGCGACGGAACTGATGCAGGGCGTGACGGAAGTGCTCTGCTACGGCACCGCGGTCAAGGTCAAGCGAGTTTAGTCCGCCGTCTCTTCCACAAACTTCTCCACCGCCACCCGGTAAAGCGCGGGCTTCCCGTGCCGGTCGCTGACAAATACAATGCTCTGGCTGTCCGGCGAAAAGACCACCGACACGAGCACCGGATCCGAAGCCCGATGTTCGCAAAGCGTCAGTTCGCGCTTCGTCACCCGCAGCAGGATCACAATGTACGCCGACGCCTTGCTACGGCTCGCGCCGGCAAATACCGACGCATCGCCATTCGGCGCGAAAGCTCCGAACTGACTCGTACGCGCCACGAGAGTATCCGTAGCATCGTCAGGTGAATTCTCGCGCAGCGTTATCAACTGCTTCGGATCGTCGGGAAGGTGCAGATACAGCAGCGTGCGCCCGTTGGGAGACCACGCGACCTGACCTGTAGGGCCTGCGGCCAGCGACATCTGCTTCCTGCCCGTGCCATCGGTATTCACCAACCACAGAGCCCCCGCCTGCCGGTAAAGCAATTGCGCATGCCGCGGGCGGGCCATCAGGAGATCCACCTTACCATCCACTTCCAGTACCGAACCGGTCTTTTGCAGCGCCACGCGCATGATACGAGTCTTGCCGCTGGCCTCGGAAACCTGAGTAAACAACACCGAGCCGTCCGCAGCAACCGCCAGCACACCCGGAGTGACACCCTCGGGAGCCTTGTACATGTCCCTCGGCTTGACCGAAACCGTCGTCAGGCTCTGCAGCACCGGGCCATCGAAATAGTAGAGATACTTATCGTCCGCCGACACGGCAAAGCAACTCACGTCCAGCGCCGCCGCCTGCGTCAGTTGCGTCGACATTCCGGACTTCAGTTCCAGGCGGTAAAGCTGTCTTGTGCCGTCGCGCTCACTCCAGTAAATCAGCTCTCCCCGCCGCGTGAACTGATGCAGGTGCGGCGCGGTCAGACCGCTCGCGAACGTCGGATTCGTCAGGCGGACCACGTCCAGGTCCGTGGCCGGATCCGCATACCGCTGAAACTCGGAAGCCGCGACCGCGCCGATCCCCAGCGACATAAAATCGCGGCGGGACAGCGCACTCAGATTGCGACGGGATTCAAATGGAGTTTGGGTGCCGATCCCTGAATTTTATCGTCACACTGGCGACGGCATTAAACTGGATGGTTGAGCCAGATCCTGCAGCGCATACTTTATACCGGAGCCTCCATGCCAGCCATCGGGCTGGGCACCTTCGGGTCAGACCACGTTTCCGCCGACCAGGTCGCCGAAGCGGTCAAGGGTGCCATCGCCGCCGGCTACCGGCATCTCGATTGCGCGGCGGTGTATCGCAACGAAGACAGGATCGGTCCTGCAGTCAAGGAAACCGGCATTCCGCGGGACGATCTGTGGATCACCTCCAAAGTCTGGAACGACCAGCACTCGGACGTGCTCGGGGCCTGCCGCCAGTCCCTGCACGATTTGCAACTCGATCACCTCGACATGTACCTGGTGCACTGGCCGTTTCCGAACTTCCATCCACCCGGCTGCAGCGTAGATTCCCGCAGTCCGGATGCCCGGCCTTACATCCACGAAGAGTTTATGCGGACCTGGCACCAGATGGAGCAACTGGTCGATCTGGGGCTCACCCGTCACATCGGCACGTCCAACATGACGATACCCAAGCTGAAACTGCTGCTGCGCGATGCGCGGATCAAGCCAGCCGTGAATGAGATGGAACTGCACCCTCACTTTCAGCAGCCAGAACTGTTCGACTTCGTGCGCGCGAACGGAATCGAGCCCATTGGCTATTCGCCGCTTGGCTCGCCGGGCCGCCCGGAACGCGATCGCACCCCGGACGATACCGTCGACGTGGAAGATCCGGTCGTCGTGGCAATCGCCAACAGGCTGGGCATTCATCCGGCCGCGGTCTGCATCAAGTGGGCCGTACAGCGCGGCCAGACGCCGATTCCCTTCTCCGTAAAGCCGCGCAACTACGTGGCAAATCTGGAATGTCTGAAATCGGCACCGCTGACGGACGAAGACATGCGAGCGATCGCGACGATCGACAAGGGCTGCCGGCTCATCAAGGGCCAGGTTTTTCTCTGGAAAGACAACCAGAGCTGGGAAGATTTATGGGATATGAACGGGGAGATCAAAGGATGAAGGCAGCATACTTACCGGGCAACAGCACCACGGATTTGCGCGAGGCACCCGTACCGGAACCGGGCCACGGCGAAGTTCTGCTGCGCATGAAAGCCTCCACCATTTGCGGCTCGGATATCCGCTGCATCTATCGCGAGCATCTGGGCAAAGGGCCGGAGGGTTATCAGGGTGTAATCGCAGGCCATGAGCCGAGCGGCCAGATCGTGAAGACCGGGCCTGGCTGCCGACACTTCGGCGTGGGCGCGCGCGTGATCGTGTATCACATTTCCGGCTGCGGTATCTGCAACGATTGCCGCCGTGGCTACATGATCTCCTGCACCAGCGAAAAGTATCGCCGCGCCTACGGCTGGCAGCGCGATGGCGGCATGGCGGAGTATCTTCTGGCGGAAGAAAAGGATCTCATCCACCTGCCGGACGAACTCTCCTACACCGATGGCGCTCAGGTGGCCTGCGGTTTCGGCACCGTGTATGAGGGCCTCGAAAAAATCGGCATCAGCGGGAACGACGCCGTGCTGATTACTGGCCTGGGCCCGGTTGGCCTTGCTACCGGCGCTCTCTGCCGCAAGATGGGTGCGCAGAAGGTCATCGGCATTGACGTGGTGGAAGCCCGCATGAAGCTCGCTCTCGATCTCGGCCTCTGCGACGAAGTCCTGAAGAGCGGCCCGGAAAACGTGGCAGATGTGAAACGTATGACCGGCGGCCAGGGCGTGGAGCGCGCCGTGGATTGCTCGGCAAACGACGGTGCCCGCGCGACCGCCATTCGTGCCACGCGCAAATGGGGAAAAATCGTCATGCTGGGCGAAGGCGGACGCGTCGAGTTCAACCCTTCGCCCGATATCATCCACGATCAGAAAACCATCTACGGCTCATGGGTAACCTCCACGTGGCTGATGGACGAACTGGTGGAACGCCTGGTGCGCTGGAACCTGCATCCTGAAGACCTGGTGACGCACCGCTTTGAACTCGACCGCGTAGGCGACGCCTATACGCTGATGGCTTCAGGCGAATGCGGCAAAGTGGCCGTTTGCTTCGACGAAGAGTTGCGGAAAGGCCGCTGATGACAGGCCTGTGCGACACCTGCGTGCATCTGAAACCGATGCGCAATGATCGCGACAGCGTCTTCCTGTTTTGTCTGCTTTCGAAGTCAGACCCACGCTATCCGAAATACCCGCGGCTACCCGTACTCCGATGCGGTGGCTACAGTCCGTCGGCACAAGCCGAAACCATCCCTACGCCGTATCGCCACGATCCGTCAGACTGAGCGCCAGACCCGCGAACGCGAAGCCTCCGGTCAAGAGCGCCCACGTCGACAGATACTTTCCGTCAATCAGCATCCCGGCGATCAGCGGCGCAATCACCGAGCAAATCGAAGTGATGGACTGCGTCAGCCCGAGCACCACTCCCTGTTCACGCTTGCCCGCTTTGTGAGAGATCAACGCCGTCAGCGAAGGTCGCAACACGCCCATGCCATACGAATTGATCGTGCTCGCGCCAAACAGCTGAGGAATCGTGCGCGTCCACGCCAGCAGACCATAGCCAATGCCACCCGCGAGGTAACCCGTGCGAACCAGCGCGCGCTCGCCAAATCTCTTCACCAGCCGGCCGATCAGCCCACCCTGCAAAATCACGCCCAGCATCCCCACGTACAACAGCACCCACGAAATTTCATGAATACCGACCGCGTGACCATTCCACTGGTAGCGCTGATTCGCGTAAAGCGCAAACCCGCCAAAGAAGAGCGAAAACGGAAACGCAAAAAAGAAGAACTGCCAGAGTAGAGTTCCCAGTCCCGGGCGCGCGAAGTACTCGGCGTAGCGGCTCCAGTCGAAAACGCCAAGGCGTTTCCCGGCCGGGCCGGAGGCCTCGTCACCCGCAATCGCGTGATGCTCCGGCTCCACGAGCAACGTCGCCGTGCAGATCACGCTCAGCGCCGATAGCGCAGCGGCCGCGAAGATCGGATACGTCGCATCGTATTGCGAAAGGAAACCGGAAATCGCAGGGCCAATCACAAAACCAATCCCGAACGCGATGCCGATCAGCCCGAACGACTTCGCTCGGTTCTCCGGTTCCGTTACGTCGGCGATATGCGCCTGCGCCAGCGACAGATTCCCCGCCGTGAGGCCATCAATGATCCGGGCAAGGAAGACCACCCACAGATTTGTGGCGAACGCCAGAATCAGAAAGCCCACAAACGTCCCAAGTTGGCTGACAATCAGCAGCGGCTTCCGCTTGCCCATGCTGTCCGACCACTTACCAAGAAATGGCCCGGCGATCAGTTGACAGAACGCGTATGTAGACATCAGCAGGCCGACAACAGTTGCCGACGCGCCGAAATGCACCGCGTAGAACGGCAGCAGGGGAATCATGATCGTCATGCCCAGCACATCGACAAGCACGATCAGAAATATAGGTAGAAGGGGGGACCGTTTGGACGCCAAATCATATCCTACCGCGAGGTGCCCTTTCCGCCGTGGAAATCATGACCTTTCTGACTTTTTTTGTGTTACACCCTTGACATCGGACCGTTCCGGCGTTACCATCCCCTCAAGCGATATTATTAGCTGTAGTAATAAAGCTTCAAAACGAGACGCCACGATGCGCGTCCGTTCTCTTCAGGGCTCCTGGTCACGCAGCCCGTATTCGTTTGGCGTCGCAAGTCCCCGGCGCTCCCCCTTTCACCCTTAATAATCCTCAACCGGAGTGGTACCACTCTCGCGTTGATTCCCAGGAGAATACACAATCAATGTCACTCACCCGGAAAGTACAAGAAGAGTTGCTCGAAAGAGGATATTCACGCCGTAACGTCGCGCGAATCGCACTGGGAGCGGCTGCTGCCCTTCCTTTCTTCCATGAATTTGCCTTTGCGCCGCATGCGCTGGCGCAGGATAACCCCGATGCACCCGCGCGCGGCAGAGGCATGCGCCCGGCCTATGATCCCGACGCTGTCGTGATCGGTTCCAACGAAAATCCGATGGGACCCACAACTCAGGGTCTCGAAGCAATTTCGAAAGTTTCGCCGCTGGCGTGGCGCTACGGGCCCCAGGGCGATAACAATCTCCTCCAGGGCCTGGTGGAAAGCACCGAAGGCGTCAAGCCCGGCTATGGCGTGGTGTTCCCCGGTTCCGGTCCCGCTCTCTCCAACCTCATGCCCGCCTTCACCTCTCCCACGCGGAGCTGGGTCATGGGCGCGCCCGGCTACGGTCAGGGTGGCGGTCGCGGCATCGGTGCCAAGGTCATCAAAGTGCCGCTGCGCAAGGACTACTCGCACGACGTGGAGGCCATGATCAAGGCCGACCCCAACGCCGGCGTCTACTACATCTGCAACCCCAACAATCCGACCGGCACGCTCACGCCGCGCAAGGATATGGAATACATCCTGGCCAACAAGCCGAAGGATGCGGTCCTCGTGATCGACGAAGCTTACATCCACTTCTCCGGTCGCGACAACATGTCCACGGATCTGGTGGCGAAGGATAAGGACGTCATCGTCCTCCGCACCTTCTCCAAGATCTACGGCATGGCTGGTCTCCGCGCGGGCATTGTTTACGCCAAGCCGGAATACCAGGCGCAGCTCGCCAAGTTCGACCGCGGCGGCAATCTCTCCGTCGCCACCATGGCCTGCGCCGCCGCCAGCCTGAAGGCCAGCGCCACGGTCATCCCGGAAAGAGTTGCGGTTTACCAAAAGAATCGCGCACTCGCCTATGACCAGATGGCCAAACTGGGCGTCAGCTATATTCCGACTGTGGGCAACTTCTTCATGATGTCCGTGAAGGGCATGACTGCGGCACAGGTAGGCAACGCCATGGCGGCCAAGAAGGTTCACCTTGCCGGAGCCAACCGGTGGCCGGAATGGCCGAACCACATCCGCGTCACCGTGGGCAGCTTCGACGAAATGACGAAGTTCAACGCGGCACTGGCTCAGGTAGTGAAAGAGGGGCCACCCTCTGTCGCCAAGGGCTAGTTACTAAATTTTTCTTGTAGTTTACTCCAGCCGGGAAACGCATTATTCATGCGTTTCCTGGCATTTTTTTGCGCCAGAAACTCAATTATGACCGAACCAGTGCCTGCGCAAAAAACGTTTCATTGATATTTGCTTGACACCAGTAACCTGGAGGGCTATCATTCGGTCTAGTAGTATTAGCTGGTATTATAAAGTCACTGGCATTCTTACAGTAGAATCAACGCGTCGCCACGCCGCGCGACACGTTCTCCCTGAGCTCCTGGTTGGCAGCTCTTGTCCTTTTGGCGTCACATGTTCCTGACGCCCACACCTCAGCCCAAACACCAAACGGACTTAGTCGGGAGTGTTTTATCACTCCGGGAGATACATATATGGCGCTCAAGCCCAAACTCACAGAATCGTTACTTGAACGAGGTTACTCTCGTCGCCAGATCGCGAAGATCGCCATGGGGGCCGGTGCCGCCATTCCCTTCTTCAATGAATTCGCGCTCGCGCAGCAGGCAGTGGACGCTCAGGCCGGCGGACGTGGGGGCCGAGGCGGTGGTGGCCGCGGTGTTTACGATCCCGAAATGGTCGTCATCACCTCGAACGAAAACCCGATGGGCCCCTGTAAGGAAGGTGTGGAAGCCCTCATTAAGGTCGCTCCGCTCGGCTGGCGCTACTCCCCTCAGGGCGATAACCTCGAATTCAATTCCCTTCTGGCCAGCACGGAAAACGTTCCTCAGGATCATGTGACGGCGTATCCTGGTTCGAGCATTCCACTCGCCAATGCAGTGCCCGCTTTCACCTCTCCCACACGAAGCTGGGTGATGGGTGCTCCCGGTTACGGCAACCACGCCAACAAGTGGCTCGGAAACAAGGCTCATACCGTGCCTCTCCGCAAGGACTATTCGCACGACGTGGAAGCCATGATCAAGGCCGACCCCAACGCCGGGGCTTACTACATCTGCAATCCGAACAACCCGACCGGCACACTTACGCCGCGCAAGGATTTCGAATACATCCTCGCCAATAAGGCCAAGGACGCAGTTCTCATCATTGACGAAGCCTATGTCCACTTCTCCGGTCAGGAGAATATGTCCACCGATCTCGTGAAAGCCGGCAAGGACGTCGTCGTCCTCCGCACTTTCTCCAAGATCTACGGCATGGCCGGTCTCCGCGCCGGTGCGGCTTACGGACGTCCCGACCTGCTGGCAAAAATCAGCCAGTACGGCGGAACAGGCTTCATGCCCGTCACCGCGACGGCCTGCGCTGCCGCCAGCATGAAGGTCGGACCGAGCCTGATGAAGGAACGCCTCGAAATCAACAAAAAGAACCGCGATCTGGCCTTTGAATTCCTCCAGAAGAAAGGCGTCCGCTACATTAACTCCGGCACCAACTTCTTCATGATGGAAGTCAAAGGCATGACTGGTGCGCAGGTTGGCACCGCCATGCGGGCGAAGAAGGTCCAGATCGGCCGCGTGTGGCAGGAATGGCCGGAAATGGTTCGCGTGACCGTCGGGACGTGGGACGAAATGACCAAGTTCAACGCGGCTCTCGACGCGGTGATCAAGGAAGGCCCGCCTAAGGTGGGCTAGTCCGCACAAGTTACTTTCAAACGCCCAGGGTTCGCGGCCTTCGCGCGAGCTCTGGGCATTTGGACGTTTGCTGTACCGTTTGAAACGGCCCGCCCTGCCAGCGTTCCGTTCTCTCCAGGGCTCTTCGTCCGAAGCCCTTTAGTTTGGCGCCGCAAGTCCACGGCGCTTCACCGTCAACCATCCTAACCGGATTCTGACCGGAGTGGTACCACTCACCGTCAGTCAAATCAGGAGATATCGAATCAAATGGCGCTTACACCTAAGCTCATAAACGAACTTACAGACAGAGGTTACTCCCGCCGGCAAATCGCCCGCGTGGCGATGGGAGCGGCGGCGGCCGTTCCGTTCTTCAGCGAATTCGCCCAGGCGCAGCAGTCGGAAGATGAAGCCAACGGCGTCGTGCGCGGCGGCGGTCGCGGCGGCGGACGTGGCGGCAGCGGCGGTGGTCGCGGCGGCGGCGGTTTCGGCGGTGGCGGCGGACGTGGAGCCTATGATCCGGAACGCGTGGTGATTTCCTCCAACGAAAATCCCATGGGCCCCAGCAAAGAAGGTCTCGAAGCCCTCATGAAGGTTGCGCCGCTCGGCTGGCGCTACAACCCGCAGGGCGAAAATCTGGACTTCCAGGCGCAGTTACTCGCCTCCGAAAACGTCAAGCAGGGTTATGCCATCGCCTACCCAGGCTCCAGCATTCCGCTCGCCAACGCTTTCCCCGCTTTCACTTCGCCCACTCGCCCATGGGTGATGGGTAACCCCGGTTACGGCGGCGGTGGCGGTCGCTGGGTAGGCAATAAGGTGCTCCAGGTTCCGCTGCGTAAAGACTACTCGCACGACGTGGAAGCGATGATCAAGGCCGACCCCAACGCCGGCGCTTTCTACATCTGCAACCCCAACAATCCGACCGCCACGCTGACGCCGCGGAAGGACCTCGAATACATCCTGGCCAACAAGCCAAAGGATGCGGTTCTCATTGTTGACGAAGCCTATGTCCACTTCGCCGGCGAAGAGAACTACTCCACGGAACTCGTGAGACAGGATAAGGACGTCGTCGTCCTCCGCACCTTCTCGAAGATCTACGGCATGGCCGGAATCCGCTGCGGCGCAACTTTCGGCCGCCCGGACCTGCTCCAGAAGATTTCTCAGTATGGCGGCACCGGCATGTTGCCCGTCACGGCAACCGCCTGCGCTTCCGCCAGCATGAAGGCCAATCCGGGCCTGCTCAAGGAACGCCTCGCCATCAACAAAAAGAATCGCGAGTACGCCATGGAAAAGATGGATAAGCTCGGCGTGACTTACATTCCCTCTGTCGGCAACTTCTTCATGATGTCGGTGAAGGGAATGACCGGCGCACAGGTCGGCACAGCTATGGCTGCGAAGAAGATCCAGCTCGCCGGTGCCACCCGCTGGCCGTCGATGCCGCAACACATTCGCGTCACCGTGGGAACCTGGGATGAAATGACCAAGTTCAATGCGACGCTCGAACAGGTCGTTAAGGAAGGCCCGCCGAAAGCAGGCTAAAACCTGCGTTCTCACCATTCCCTGCTGTAACCGAATGCCCTGTATATGCGCCTTTTGCATATACAGGGCATTCATTATTTTGTCTCCACATTCCGCCCTGCATTTTATCCGCCAATGCGTCCAAAGTCCGTTGACAAATATATAGATTGTTAGGTAACATTTATATATTCAGTTTGGAGACACGCCTCGCCGCGATCGTCTTCTTTCCTTAAGCTCTACGCCCCGAGCTGACTCCTTTTTTGTCAAACGGTTATCTGTTCCGTAACTGGCCTTAACCGCTCCTAAGCTCGTCGTAGCGCTGTTGCTTTCAGATATTCACGCTTCCGATGTGCATTGTGCGCACCCGGACCTGTCCCTCCCACGCCGGAATGATCGCCCTGCCTCACCGCGGGCAGAAAACACACTCCAGGAGACTCAAGATGCGACTCGTGTACATGTCTGTTGTATTATCCGCGCTGATCTGTAGTCCTTTACTACAGGCCCAGTCCTTCCAGGGCTCGCTCAGAGGGCGAGTGACGGACCCCAAAGACGACGTGGTTCCCACTGCCAAAATCACACTGACTGAACAGGCCACGTCTGTAGCCAGCACCACTGTGAGTAACGACAAGGGTGAATATTCCTTCCCTGCCCTCAATCCGAGCACTTACTCGCTCACGGTGGAAGCGGCGGGCTTCAAGAAGATCGAGAAAAAGGGCATCGTGATCGCCACCCAGACAGCGGTAACGCAGGATGCGAAGCTGGAAATCGGCCAGGTCACGGAAACAATCAATGTCACGGCGGAGGCTGAACTGCTGGCCACGTCCGAAGCATCCACCGGCTCAGTAATCGATCGCGACAAACTGGAAGACCTGCCCAATCTGGGCCGCAACCCTTTCATCCTGGCCCGCCTCAGTGAAGCTGTCGTCTGGGCAGGCAATCCGAAGTTCTCCCGTATGGAAGACCAAACCGGTTCCTCTCAGATTTCCATCGCCGGCGGCCCGGTACAGGCCAATAACTACACCCTCGACGGTATCTCCATTACCGACTCCACCAACCGCGCCGTCATCATTCCGGATCAGGAATCGGTCGGCGAAATGAAGGTTCAGGCCAACACCTACGACGCCTCCATGGGGCGCACCGGTGGCGGTGTTTTCAATACCACCATGCGTTCCGGCCAGAATCGGATGCACGGCTCGTTGTTCGGTGCCGCTCGCGAAACGGCGTGGCTCGCCAATAACTTCTTCGCCAACAGAGCCGGTCAGCCCATCGCCGATTCCACCTTCAAAAACTACGGCGACTCACTCGGCGGCCCGATTCGCATCCCCAAAGTTTACGACGGCCGTAACAAGAGCTTCTTTTTCGTCACCACCGAAGGCTATCGTCAGTTCGACGCCAACAGCGCCGCGCTCTCCGTACCCACCGGACTCGAAAAAATCGGCGACTTTTCCCAGAGCCTGACGGCCAAAAACTCCGCCGGCGTTCAGGGCCTCTGGCTCATGTACGACCCCACCACGACGAATCTCACCACCGGCGCACGCACGCCGTTCACCAACAACACGATTCCGCTGAGCATGCGCAGCCCCATCGGCCTAAAGCTGGCGTCTTACTACCCGACTCCAAATCAGCCAACCCCCTCCTACGGTGCGGCAAATTATATCTATTCCATCAGCACGCAGGATCGCGCGGATCAGGGTACTTTCAAGGTCGACCACCAGTTCACCAGCTGGCTGAGAGCGTCTGGCTCCTACCTGCATTACGGCAGTCAGGAACCGTCCAATCAGACCTTCCCGGGCAGCATCGCAACACCAGGCCAGACCATCATCTACCGTCATGTGGATGCCACGCAGGCCAACGCCACCGCTACGCTCTCGCCCACCACGGTTCTCACCGCGCGCTTCGGTTTCAATCGTTTCCCTGACTATGAACCCAAATTCAGCAAGGGTTTCCAGCTCGCCACTTTGGGCTTCCCCTCCAGTTTGGATGCTCTGACTTCCGGCACTTCGGCCTTCCCCTCCATTACAAACGGCGAAATGGCCGCTTACGGTGGCGGCACCACTAGCTGGACCGTCTATCACTCCACCACTGCCAACATTGAACTCGCCAAATTCATGGGCAAGCATAGCCTGAAGGCGGGTATCGAATGGCGCCTGATCGCAGACGCTTCGCAGACCCCCACCGGCCCCAGCAGCTTTGTTTTTGCTTCTGGCTTTACCTCGCAGTCCGCTGCCAAGACCGTCAATAGCACCGGCGGTGCCCTTGCTTCCATGCTCCTCGGCTATCCGGGCTCCGGCACAGCCGCGGGCGGCAGCATTACTCTCGGCACGAAGTACAACGACTTCGTGCATTACGCCGCCTTCTTCATTCAGGACGACTACCGCGTCACACCGAAGCTGACTTTGAACCTCGGCTTCCGCGGCGAACGCGAGACCAACCTGGCCGAAGCCGACAACAAGTACTTCATCGACGCCGATCTGACGAAGGCAAATCCTCTGCAAACCAGCATCCCGAGCCTCACCCTCATGGGCCAGGCCCGCTACGCCGGCGTGAACGGCAACCCGACACACGCCGGTAACCCGCTGGCGCTCAAGGTCGGCCCCCGCTTCGGTTTTGCCTACACCATTAACCCCAAGACCGTGGTCCGTGGCGGCATCGGCATCTTCTGGATTCCGCAGTCGTTCTCGGCTCAGGATGCAACTGGTTATTCTCAGACCACCAGCATCGTGGGCTCCACCAACGGCGGTTACACACCGGCTTCCACGCTGGCGAATCCCTACCCGAATGGTCTGCTGCCCGTTTCCGGTAACAGCTTGGGCGCTCTCGCCGCCGTCGGCCAGAGCATCAACGCCACTGATCCTGGCATGCGTTCCGCCGGCTACGTCGAGCAGATGTCCCTGGATTTCCAGCGCCAGCTGGATAAGAAGACCTCCTTCCAGTTCGGCTACATCGGTTCGCATACGCTCAAGCAGGCACTCAACATCAACGTCAACCAGCTGAATCCGGGCTACTTCTCCCTCGGCGCCGCTGGCCTGAATAAGCAGGTAGCGAATCCGTTCTACGGTCTGGTGCCCAACACGCTTTCGCTGGGCAGCAGCCCTCTGATCGCTCAGTCCAATCTGCTCCTGCCGTATCCGCAGTACACCAACGTGAATCTGTCCACTCCCATGGGCCGCTCCACTTACTATGCGTTCTATCTGAAGGGCACTCGCCGTCTCACCGCCGGCCTCACCCTGAACGCCACTTACACATGGTCCCGCGCCATGGGTATCAGCACCATCCAGAACTACGACGCCCCCATCATTCCCCAGGCCTGGGCCCGTCTGAGCACGGATCAGCCGAACAGCTACTCCATGTCCATGACCTATGCCCTGCCCTTCGGTAAAGGCAAGTCGTTCCTGAGCAACAACAAGGTTCTGGATCTTTTGGTCGGCGGCTGGTCGGTGCAGAGCCAGCAGATCATCCACTCCGGCACCCCCCTGGCCGTCACGCAGGGCACTAACGCCAACACGGGTTGCAATGGCTGCACGCAGCTGCCCACAGCCACCGGCGTTTCGGCACAGACCACCGGTTCGGTGGACGATCGCATCAACAACTGGGTCAATGCCGCAGCTTTCACCCAGACCCCGGCGTTTGCTTTCGGCAACGTCAGCCCCCGCATCAATGTCTACAGCCCGCCACTGTTCAATATCGATGCCTCGCTGTTCAAGACCCTCACGGTGAAGGAGTACTATAAGTTCCAGTTCCGTGCTGAGGCTCTCAACCTGACCAACACTGTATTGTTCGCCTCGCCCGCCCTCAACGTGAGCAGCCCGAGCACCTTCGGTGTCATTACCAGCCAGACGAACTTCCCGCGCCTGATCCAGCTCGGGGTGCACATCACGTTCTAAGGCTGACCGATCACTTGCAGAAACGAAGGGGACCGGCTTGCCGGTCCCCTTCTCTGCGTTTGAATGCTGATTTCAGCGACAACCTGTGCCGGATAGAATGCTCCAGACCAGATTTCTCCATCAAAAGTTTCTATCCTCTCGTTTACAGACTTCGCTTCCCACTACGCAACGGCCTGACGCATCGCTCTGTGATAAATCGCTCTAAGTCCTTGTTTAGATGAAGTTTTGCACTGTAACCTGTCTGGCTGCCAAAACGCCCGCTCGAGAACCATTAGCCGGCGAAGCCCGAATACCGCCCGTACAACCGTATTTTTCCCGCTGCCAGCCCAGCCTGCGCCGTCTACGTTTCTTGACAAATTTCGTACTGATGTTATCCTTAACTCAATTCAGAGACGCGCCTTGCAGCGTAAGTCTATTTTCCCGGCTTCAGTCCAGAACCGGGCTTTCCAAATCAGGGGTAGTCCTGTAACAACGGGTTCCGGCTACCGATCATTGACTTTGCAATTACCTGTACGCCGCACCTGCCTTCAAGTGCGCTGAGTTGTTCCTGCATCCGACGTGCATTGTCCGCACCCGGATTTCTTTCCTTCCACGCTGAACAGAGGACCGCCTTGCGTTCCAGCAAGTATCACCACATTCAGGAGACTCAAACTTCATGCGAATAACGCGACTTATATGTCTGCCCGTTCTATTTTCCGCACTGGTCTTTGCCCAATCCCAGGGTTCATTAAGAGGACGAGTGACGGACCCGAAGGAATCGGTCATCCCGGCCGCAAAAATCACGCTCATTCAGGAAGCGACGTCCGTTTCCCGAAGCACTGTCTCGAACGATCAGGGCGAATATTCTTTCCCCTCGGTCGCGCCCGGCACTTACACTGTTCAGGCGGAATCGCCAGGCTTCAAGCTCACGGCGAATAAGGGCGTCGTCATCTCCACCCAGACGTCCCTCACACTCGATGTGAAGCTGGAACTGGGCCAGGTAACGGAAACCATCAACGTCACCGAAGCGGCGCCGCTGCTGGAAGCTGCTGAAGCCTCCACAGGTCAGGTTCTCGACCGCGACAAACTGGAAGACCTCCCGAACCTCGGCCGCAACCCCTTCATCCTCTCCCGCTTGACCCAGACCGTCGTGTGGACTGGCAACCCCAAGTTTGACCGCATGCAGGATCAGTCCGGTTCGTCGCAGATCTCCATTGCCGGCGGCCCGGTACAGGCCAACAACTACACGCTGGACGGCATCTCCATCACCGACTCCACCAATCGAGCCACTATCATCCCCGCGCAGGAAGCAGTGCAGGAAGTGAAGGTTCAGGCCAACACCTATGACGCTGAAATGGGACGTACCGGTGGCGGTGTCTTCAACACCACGCTTCGCTCCGGCACCAATCGTCTCCACGGCAGCGCCTTCGGCCTGATTCGTGAAACCCAGTGGCTCGCCAACAACTTCTTCGCCAACCGCGCAGGCCAGGCGATTCCCGATCAGCCCTTCAAAAACTACGGCGATTCTCTCGGCGGCCCGGTCTGGATTCCGAAAATCTACAACGGCAAAAATAAGACGTTCTTCTTCGTCACCACCGAAGGCTATCGCCAGTTTGACGCGGCCTCCAGTTCCATGGCGGTCCCCACCGCGCTCGAAAAGACCGGCGATTTTTCGCTGAGCAAGGCGGCTCCCACGGTTGCGGGCGGCGGCCTCCAGATCATGTACGATCCGATGAGCACCAACCTGACCACGGGCGCACGCACGCCGTTCACGGGTAATGTCCTTCCCAAGAGCCTGCTCAGCCCCATTGGCCTGGCCATGGCGTCTTACTATCCCGACCCCAACGGTGCCAGCGCGTACTACGGCTCCAATAACTTCACCTCCACGGTCCGTGCCTTCAATCGCGCCGATCAGGGCACTTACAAACTGGACCACGAACTCTTCTCGTGGTTTAAGGCTTCGCTCTCTTATCTCCACTACGGCAGCCAGGAGCCCAGCAACCGGTGGTTCCCGAACCAGACAGGCACACCAAATCAGGGCGTCATCTACCGCAAAACGGATGCCACGCAGGCGAACGGCACCATCACCCTTTCGCCAACAACCGTTGCAGCCGTTCGCTTCGGCTATAACCGCTTCCCGAACTTCACGCCGCCCATCAGCAAGGGCTTCCGCCTGACGCAGCTTGGCTTCCCGGCATCGGTAGACGCACTGACGCCCGCTTACCCTGCCTTCCCCAGCATCACGACCGGTGAATTCGCCAACTATGGCGGCGGCACCACCAGCCAGCAGGTTTACTACTCCACCAGCTACAACGCTTCCGTCACGAAGTTTCTGGGCAAGCAGAGCGTTAAGGTTGGTTTTGACTATCGCGCCATTCACGAAGACGCCATTACCAGCCAGGGCCCCAGCAGCTTTGGCTTCACCTCAGGCTTCACCTCGCAGACTCCTCTCAAGACGGTCAACGGCACCGGTGGCGGCCTTGCCACCATGCTCCTCGGTTATCCAGTCAGCGGCAGCGTTGCTCTCGGTACCAACTTCTTTAACTACGTCAAATACTCGGCGTTCTTTATTGAAGACGATTACCGCATCACTCCCAAGCTGACCCTGAACTTCGGCTTCCGCGGCGAGCACGAAACCAATCCTGCCGACGTGAACAACAAGTTCCAGATCGGTGCCGATCTCAACGCCGTGAATCCGCTCCAGTCCGCTATCCCGAGTCTGGTCCTCAAAGGCGCGTTTCAGTACGCCGGCGTTGGTGGCAATCCCAACCACGCAGGCAATCCGCTGGGTCTCAAGCTTGGACCGCGCTTCGGCTTCGCCTACTCGGTCAACTCCAAGACCGTCATCCGCGGCGGCTTCGGCATCTTCTGGATTCCGCAGTCGTTCACCACCCAGAACGCTGCCGGTTACTCCTTCACCACCAGCATCACGTCGTCGATTAACAATAACTTCACGCCGTTTGCAACGCTCAACAATCCGTATCCGAGCGGCCTCACGCAGCCGGTCGGCAACTCGCTGGGCGCTCTGACCAATATCGGCTCTACCCTCACGGCCGTCGATCCGGGCAACCGCTCGCCGGGCTATGTGGAGCAGATGTCGTTTGACGGGCAGCGCGAATTGACCAAGTCGACCATGATCTCGGGCGGCTACATCGGTTCCCATACCCTGAAACAGCCCTTCAACATCGCACTGAACGAGCTGAATCCGGCCAACTACGCGCTCGGCGCTTCCGGCCTCAACAAGTCGGTTGCCAACCCGTTCTTCGGCATCGCACCGAAGACCACTTCCCTCGGAACCAGCTCGACGATTTCTCAGTCCACGCTGCTCACTCCGTATCCGGCCTATACCTCGGTTTCGCTCTCGTCCCCGATGGGCCGGTCCACCTACTACGCCTTCTACGGCAAAATCAATCAGCGCCTCAGCCAGGGCCTCACCCTGCTGGCCACTTACACGTGGTCCCGTAACATGACCCTGACCGCTCCGGAAACCTACTACTCGCCGATCATCCCGCAGGGCTGGGGCCGTGCCGCCACGGATACCCCGAATAACTTCTCCCTTGCGGTGACTTACCAGTTGCCGTTCGGCAAGGGCAAGACGTTCCTCTCCCACAGCAAACTGCTCGATCTCGCAGTGGGCGGCTGGACGACCAACGCCACCACCCTGATCCACTCCGGCAGCCCGCTGAGCGTGACGCAGAACAACAACAGCACGGGTTGCAACGGCTGCTCACAGCGTCCCAACGCCACAGGCATCGACCCCACAACCACCGGCTCCATCGATCAGCGTATCGATGGCTGGCTCAATCCGGCCGCTTTCTCTCAGGCCGCCGCCTACACCTACGGCAACCTGAGTTCCACCATCCCCGTGTACGGGCCTGGTATGTTCAATGTTGACGCGTCGATGTTCAAGACCTTCACGTTCAAGGAAAACTACAAGATGCAGTTCCGGGCCGAAGCGCTCAACCTCACCAATACGGTGCTGTTTGCGAATCCGGTCACGAACATCAACACCAGCACCTTCGGCACCATCACCAGCCAGACGAATTATCCCCGTCTGATCCAGCTGGGCTTCCGGTTTACTTTCTAACCGGATGTAACAAGCGGGAGGGGGTCGGGAGAACCGGCCCCCTCACACTTTCACTTCGCGCTTCCCTGACCCTGTCGATTTCCCCGCCCCGTCCCGCATCCCGGAGAGCTCCGCGCTCCTCACGCCCCGCCGCTCAGTTCACACACAAACTGTAACCAAACGGAGAACTCAGGCATGCGACCCGGAAGACCCACCAACGAACTCATACTGACTGATGACCAGCGCAAAGCGCTGGAGGCCTGGATCCGCCGCCCGAAGTGCGCGCAGGCCCTGGCACGGCGAGCCCGTATCGTGCTGATGTGCGCAAGCGGACTCAGCAACACGGATGTCGCGGCCGAACTCGGCGTCACCTACCAGACCGTTGGGAAATGGCGGCAGCGTTTTATCGAAAAAGGTCCTGATGGTCTTCGCGACGAACC
Source organism: uncultured Acidobacteriia bacterium (assembly GCA_903875575.1). GTDB lineage: Bacteria > Acidobacteriota > Terriglobia > Bryobacterales > Bryobacteraceae > BOG-234. Next base: position 72,120 of record CAIQWJ010000070.1, read on the forward strand.
CCGTCCCGGTACGCCCCGCAAACTGAAAGATGTCGATGTCGAACGCGTGTTAACGCTCACTCGGGAGCCAGCCCCCGCGGGTGCCGTCCAATGGTCTGCCCGCTCACTGGCCAAAGAATGCGGTTTGAGCCACGCCACCATCCATCGCATATGGACGGCCTTCAACATCCGGCGCAGACGAGTCGCGGGTCGCGGCCGTCGTGGCCTGATCTCCGGAGGAGCTTCACCTGTCGCCTTCCCAACTGGCTTTGGGACAAGCTGATTCCGTTACTTCGCGGAGGTTTTCAGCCGCTCCAGATCTTCCGGCCGGAGCGCCGCCGCTGAGCCACTGTATGCCGTTCCCCCAACGGGCTGCGAGTCGTGTCCCGAATCTTTGTCAATCATCTCCAGCCAGATATCTCCCATAAATGTCGCCCGCAGCCTGACGCTTTCAAGAATCGAGAAGCCCTCGGCCCCCCACGCCACCCCGCCCGCCGCAGGCAGCACCACAAATCGAACCGGCTCGCTCAGCGCGGCACCGCCTGAAATCCTCACCATGCCCTCATGCAAACCAGGTACGGCACTTCCGCTGAACACCCGAAACGTGATCTCGCGCGCCACCGACGCGCCCACGCTCACCGTTAGTTTCTCCGGCGAGAACTCCAGGCCGGGTGCATTGAGTGCCACATCAAATGTCCGAATCTCCGGCGCGTTGTTGCGGATAGAAAGCGTGATCTCGCGGCCCGGTTTCTGATTCACCGGCACCGTCGCGGGCGTCACAGCCGCTGTGGAACCAGCAGCCACGCGCACCGACACGGCATCCGCAAAACTCACAGTTACTGCCGGCAGCAGACGCAGCTGTGCGTGGCTCAACTGCATGCCGTCCGCCTCAATCGAAAGCTGCGCAACATCCCCTGCAACCGCCGTTGCAGGCACGCTCACGTTGTAGACGACCATCACCGGCTTATCTTTATCCTCCGGGGGCGTCGCCAGACTCACCGGCGGTTTCTCCGGTATCACCGGCACCACAGTCATTTCCGCACTCGTGCGAACACGCGAACGCGCTGCCACTCCAGGCGGTGAAAATTCGGCATGCAGATGGCTGGTCTCGCCGATAATCAGCGCCGGCGGGTTCTGAAAGAACGCCGTCGCCGCCGGAGCGTCCACAGCAAGGGCCACGCGTACCCGTCCGGTCTTCGCGTTCCCCGCTGGAATCGGTAACCGCGCGCGCTGCGTCTTCGGATCCCAGTCGAAAATCGCCGGACGCCCCCCGGCAACCAGCGGCCCCACAGGTTCGTGCGAAAGTTGCAGTACAGCCTCTCCCGGCGTCGCAGTCGTAAACTCCATCGCCAGAATGCCGTTCTCGTATTCCATGTCCGTCAGTTCCGCGGTCGCGTAAATGAGATGGTCGGAAGGTGCAAAACCATTGCAGCCCACGCACAGCGGACCCGCCGTCAGAGGAATATTCACAGGCAGCCAAAGCACATCACGCCCCGGCACCGCAATGGACGCCAGCGCAATGGCCCGTTGCACAGCCGGATACAGAACGCGGATGTCCCCCTTCCACGCCGCTGCGGAATCGTTGACAATAGCAGCCATGGAAATCGGCGGACCCTTTTCGGAGACGAACTGGCGCACCGCAACACCATCCGCCGCAACCGCTGTCCGAGCGCCGGAAACCTCAGGCAGTGACGCCAATGTTGCTCCCCAGAATCGCGCCAACTGCGCTTCCCGCCGTATCAACGCAGCACCAACGCCCTCCGATCCCGCAAGCGTGATCCCGCCCGCGCGGTACGGGCTCAGTGTCTCGAATACATCCGTCCAGAGGATCGATGGAGCCCCACCCACCAAAAGCTTTCGCTCGGCAGCCAGTGCGCCAGTGTCCAGAGCCGAAATCCGTGCAACCCCCGCCAATGGCTCCGTCAGGGGTCCGCCGTGGGCCTTCGTCAGCGCCTGCAAACCCTCCGGCACCACGCCCTCCAGATCGGCTTCCAGGCCCAGACGCCGCACAATACGGATCACGTCATCCAGTTGCGCGTCATCCCGCGGCACCGCCAGGCTGACGTGCGTAATCCCCATGTCCTTCAGCCCCGCCAGTTGCCGCACCCAGCCCTGTCGCGGGAGCTCGGCATAGCGAAACTCCACTGACATCGTCCAGCCGAAAAGCGAACTCGCGGCCAGCAGCGTCAACCCAGACAGTCTGCGGAGACGGGCACTACTTGCGAACACGATAGTCACCGAGCGACGGCATCCGGATCACCTTGCACATCTCAAACAGGCGCGACCGCGCTCGCGGTCCGATGCGCTCCGCCAGCGTGGTCCGATGATCCACCTTACCGGAACCCGCACCCTCATACGTCACATAGCCGGCATCGGGATCGATGAGATTCGTCGTCGCAATCAGCGGCTTCCGGAAATTGCAGCGCGCCGTAATAATCGAGGTCACTGTGTCCTCCACCCAGTCGGTGACACGATGCGCCCCCAGATCGTCCAGCAGCAGAACTTCTTTATCCATCGCCACCCGGTAAGCTTCCTTATCGCTCGTTTGCGACGTCGGATCGAAACTCGACCGAATGCGATCCAGCAGATTCTGGTAATCGAAGAACAGCCCCTCAAAACCCTTGGCCAGAATGGCACGAAACGCCGCCACCGCCAGGTGCGTCTTGCCCGACCCCGGATCTCCCATCAGCAGCAACCCAGGCTTCGCTGGATTCGGAAAATCGCGCGCATACGCGCGCACAGCAAGAAAGACCTTTGTCAGTTCGCCATCGTGCAGAGTGGAAAAGTTATCGAAAGAGGCGTTCTTGTAAAGAGGCGGCAGATCTGATTCCGCAATCACACGCCCGGCGCGCTCCACAGCCACGCACTCGCACCGCACAGCGCCGGAGATCTCTTCGCGCTCCACAATCTTCCAGCCGGTACCATTGCAGTTCGGACAAACAGCGGCCATAGTTGCCATCGCTCTATTATCGCGCCGGGTCTCCCGCTGCGATGGGTACCGCTTCGAATTCTTCGCCGACCGCCGTTACGAATTCACCGCCGGCTCAATCACCGCCAGCACGCCCCCCGCCACCACGCTGTCGTTCTCTTTCACCTGAATCGACGAAACCCGCCCCGCGCGCGGCGCTTTCATCTCGTTCTGCATCTTCATCGCTTCCACGACAACAATTCCCTGCCCCGCCTCCACCTCGTCCCCCACCGCCGCCATAATGCGCACCACTTTGCCGGGCATCGGGGCCAGGATCGCCGCGCGACCCTGGCCACCCGCTGCATCGCCCGAACGTTTCCATTGGCGCGGGTCGTCGACGTGGTAGTCGAAATGCCGTTTCCCGACAGCTACCTGTCCGGCCCCGACCCGCACCTCATACGACGACCCTTCCACCAGAATCGAGTACACCCCTGGTTCTACTTCTACAGCCGTATTGTGCGAAACAGGACTGACGACTTCACCATCAATCCGAATGACCGGTTTCATCGGAGCAGCGCCTCCCGGCCACCGCTGAGCCAGCGCGATGCCCCGCCATTCGCAGGCTCAGCAATGGGTGACGCCGCGGGCTTCGCATGAATCTCCACCGCCGACGCCGCAACCGCCGCCAAATCCGGCGCAGGCGCAAGATCGAATAAGCCAGGCCGCTTCAGCAACGCATCCAGATACCCCGTATGCAGTTCGCCTGCGCGAAACGCCGGGTCATTCAAAATTACTTCGAACAAAGGAATATTCGTCCGAATCCCGCCCACGTGATATTCGCCGAGCGCCCGCAGCATCCGTTCGATCGCGTGCTCCCGTGTATCCGCCCACACAATCAGCTTCGCCAGCATCGGATCGTAATCGAGCGGCACCGTCCACCCCGAATACACGCCGGAATCCAGCCGCACGCCCGGCCCCGAAGGCTCCGCCAATTGCGTGATCCGCCCCGGCGATGGCATAAAGTTATTCACCGGATCTTCCGCGTAAATACGGCACTCCACCGCCGCACCACGCAACGCCACCTGATCCTGCGTGAACGGCAACCGCCCCCCGTTTGCAATTTCCACCTGCAGCCGAACCAGATCCAGCCCAGTCACCAGTTCCGTCACCGGATGCTCCACCTGCAGCCGCGTATTCATTTCCAGGAAGTAGAAATTGCCGGCGTTATCGGCCAGAAACTCCACAGTGCCGGCGTTGTAATAGCCAGCCGCCCGCGCCGCCAGCACTGCCGCCTCACCCATCCGCTGCCGCATCTCAGGATGCAAGGCCACCAGCGGTGAAGGCGATTCTTCAATGACTTTCTGATGCCGACGCTGCACCGAGCATTCCCGTTCGCCCAGATGCACCATATTGCCGTGCTGATCGCCAAAGATCTGGATCTCGATATGCCGCGCGTTCTCCACCAGCTTTTCCACGTAGACCCGGCCATCGCCAAAAGAGCGCAACGCCTCGCTTGATGCCGCATCGAAATTCGCAGCCAGATCTTCCGCGCGATCCACCCGCCGCATGCCTTTGCCGCCGCCGCCGGCCACAGCTTTCAGCATCACCGGGAAGCCGGCCTTCGCCGCAAACGCCGTCGCCGCCGCGCGACCCTCAGGCGACGCCATCAGTCCCTCTTCAGTCCCGGGCACGACCGGCGCGCCACCATCGCGCGCAATCTTTCGCGCCGCGGTTTTCGATCCCATCGCCGCAATCGCCGACGCCGGTGGCCCGATGAACACGAACCCCGCGTCCACGCAGGCCTGCGCAAACTCCGCATTCTCGCTCAGAAAACCGTAACCGGGATGAATCGCATCCACCTTGTGCCGCCGCGCGGCATCCAGAATGCGTTCCACATTCAGATAACTCTCCCGCGAGGGAGCCGCACCCAGGTGCGCCGCTTCGTCGGCCTTGCGGACATGCAGCGACGCGCGATCCGCGTCGGAGTACACTGCCACCGACCGAATCCCCATCTCACGCAGCGTGCGGATCACCCGCAGCGCGATCTCACCGCGATTGGCTATCAAAACTTTCTGGAACACGTGACTTCGATTGTATCCGGGTACCGGAGAATCTACCGCCACCACTTCGGAGCGCGCAGCGCGACGGCAACCCGCCAGAGCAACGCCACGGCAAGGAACGCCACGCCAACCACCAACCCGGCCTTATCCAAAATGCCTATGCCTCTCAGTACATCACATCCCAACCCCCAATCCGCGCTACAATCCCGCCATGGCCGTCCGCACCGCAATTCTCTGCCTCATGCTCGCCACCAGCCTCCGCGCCGCCGACGCCTGGACCTGGTGGGTAGACGATTGCTCCGGTCCCGCCCTCGCCTCCGGCTGCCACAACGACGACGCCGAACTCGCCCGCTGGGCCTTCGAAGCCTGGCAACGCGAATCTGGCAACCAGATCACCTTCACAAAAAGCGCCATCCGCGAACACGCGCGCCTCACCGTCCACTGGCTCACCGAAGCCAGCCTTTACGGCGAAACCCGCCGTGTCACCGTCGATGGCAAACCCGGCGCCGAGATCTACATCCTCCCCGAAGGCACGTCTACACACGCCAAAGATCCCCTCCTGCGTGACGCCATTGTCTTCCTGACCTTTGTCCACGAAACCGGCCACGCCCTCGGCCTCGCCCACACCGCCAACTTCGAAGACATCATGTACACCTTTCAGTTCGGCGGCGACATCCCGGCCTATTTCGATCGCTACCGCCGCCTTCTCAGTCAGCGATCCGACATCGCGCTCCACTCCGGTCTGTCCGAAGGTGACCGTCGGGCGCTCCGTGCCATACTCGTTCACTAACCTGGCAGAGAGCGAACCATTGGCCCCCCAGGTGCAAAGCAGTCTGAACAGGTGAAAATGCAGCCAGGTACCAAAGACCAGTCCATCCCTGAGCGCCACCCGGCCCCACAAACCCTTTGGGAGCGCCTGAAGGAGCATCCCCTCGCGCGCGTCGGCCCCGGCCTCATCACAGGCGTCGCCGATGACGATCCCAGCGGTATCGCCACCTACTCCCAGGCCGGAGCCCAGTTCGGCCTCAACATGCTTTGGACCATGCCTCTGGCCTTCCCCCTCATGGCCGCGGTCCAATCGATGTGCGCGCAAATCGGCCGGGTAACAGGCAAAGGTTTGGCCGCAAACATCAAGACCGCCTTCCCACCCGCGGTCCTGAAAGGAGTCGTGCTCCTGCTGGTGATCGCAAACACCCTCAACATCGCGGCCGACGTCGCGGCCATGGGCGAAGTAGCCGAACTCGTCACCGGACTCAACCGCCACCTGATGACGGCGGTTTTCGTCTTCGGTTCCCTCGCGCTTCAGCTCTTCATTCCCTACCACCAGTACGTGAAGTTTCTGAAATGGCTGACTCTCTCCCTGCTGGCCTACGCCGCGGTATTATTTACTGTCCACGTGCCCTGGAGCGAGGTTGCACTGCGCTCAGTCTGGCCCAAATTCGCCATGAATTCCGACGCCGCCGCCATGGTGGTCGGCGTCTTCGGCACCACCATCAGCCCGTATCTCTTCTTCTGGCAGGCCTCGGAAGAAGTGGAAGACATGCAGGCCAACCACCGCGCAAAACCTCTGAAGCGCGACCCCGGCAAGGCGGAACCTGAACTCCGCCGCATCCGCTGGGATACATGGACAGGCATGTTCTACTCCAACGTCACGGCGTTTTTCATCATCCTGGCCACGGCTGTCACACTACACGTTGCGGGCATTACCAACATCGATACGGCCGCGAAAGCGGCCGGCGCGCTGAAGCCCCTGGCCGGCAACTTTGCCTATATGTTGTTCGCCCTCGGCATTCTCGGCGTGGGTATGATCGGCGTACCCGTTCTGGCGGGTTCTGCCGCCTACGCCGTGGCCGAAACCATGGGCTGGAAGGAAGGCCTCGAACGTACCACCCGCGACGCTCGCGGTTTCTATGCGGTGATCGCCGTCAGCGTGCTCGCCGGACTCGCCATCCAGTATTCCCCCATCAGCCCCATGCGCGCCCTCTTCTGGAGCGCAGTGATCAACGGCGTGGTCGCCGTGCCCCTGATGGTCGTAATCATCCTGCTGGTTTCAAAGAAATCGGTCATGGGTAAGTACACCGCGCGACGCCCCATCGTCATTCTGGGCTGGATCGCCACAGCCGTCATGGGCGCGGCCGCCATCCGGATGTTTATCCCCGGCTAATCCGAAGGATTAGTCACAAATGTCGCGGCAGTAGTTGACGCTCGCGCGGCATCGATCCTTGCCACCCGCTTCGAAACACTGCCAAACCGCGGCATCACCGGTGCCAGCAGATAAACGCGAACCATATACCACCAGAAACTCCGCTCGTTGAGCGACGGATCGATCCGGTCCAGGATTCCCGCCTGCGCCGCAGGTGTCTTGCTCCAGTGAATGCCTGGGGCCTTATGGTGAATCGTGTGAAAACCGTTGTTAAAAAGCATCGTGTTGATCAGCCCCGTGAAATTGCGGGAATGATTGTATTCCGATTCCTCGTCGCTGTGTACATGCTGCACGTAGTTGAAGATCAGAATGCTGAAGAGCGACATCTGATGCGGAATCAGGACCAGCAGCAACGCCTTTTTCCAGTTCCACAGAAGCGCCGCCGCATAATAAACCCCCAGCAAAATGTACTGCGAGGCCGCCAGCCAGAACTTCACTTTGTCGCTGCTCCATAAGCCCCGCAGGTGCGCGGCAATCGGCTTCTGCTGGAAGTAGCTGCTCATCGTGGGATAGCTGAGCAGAGTAAAGAGGTTATTCTTCTCGCTGAGCCGCCAGGTGATCGTGTAATCGCCGGCCTTGTTGTTCAGATGATGATGGTTCTTGTTGTGCGTCGGAACCCAGCCAAATGCGGGGAACCCGTAGAACAGTGTCAGCCAGTAATCCGTCGCAATATTCAGCCAGCGCGACCGCCAGATCGGAACGTGATTGTGGTTATGCGCAATGATGGCCACCGACACGGCCATGAACAGGAACCACGCATAAAGTACTGGGTGCACCTCCGGGAGCCGCCACTGCACAATCAGCAAAGCGGTAGTGACAGCCATATACGCCAGCGTACGGCGATCGGCGCGGTGCGTTAATAAGGTGGGCGACAGAGGTGCCCGTACTGTACCACCTCCCGCCCCCGAATACAATCCACCCCCCAACACCACCTCCGCGAGCTGCTTAGCCCCGCGCCAATAGAATCTTTGGTTTCGCCCGATAACACCTTTCCGTCTCTGCCAGGTTTCGAAACCGTTTCGGCGGCGTTACACTATTGAAAGGTTTGTTATTCATCAGACCGACATGGGGGTTTCATGAAGTTCTTAAGAGTCTCGCTGTTGTTGGCGGTAACCGCCGCCCTTCCGCTTCTCGCCCAGGACGTCTCCGGCACCATTGAAGGTACCGTTCTCGATAAGTCCCAGGGCGTCGTTCCAAACGCAAAGGTCACCGTAACCAACCTTGACCGCAACCAGGCCCTGCGGCAAATCACCACGGACGCCACAGGCATCTTCAACGCTCCACAGATTCCCATCGGCAATTACACCGTGAAAGTGGAAGCCGCCGGCTTCAAGACGGAAACCGTTACAGGTATCGTCCTGAACGTAAAAGACGATCTGAAGCTCAACATCACGCTCCAGCTTGGCCCCACCACGGAGAGTATTGAAGTAACTGAGGAGGCCACCAAAGTCGAGCTTTCCTCCGTCGCTGTCGCCACCGTCATCACCGGCGTGCAGATCAGCCAGCTTCCCCTCGGCACCCGCAACTACGAACAACTCGTGGCTCTCATGCCGGGCGTAACTTCCAGCACCACCGACGAACTCTTCCTCGGCGTCTCCTCGCCCTCCGGCCTCAGCGCCACCGTGCCCTACTCCGTCAACGGCAATCGCACCTCCGGCAACAACTGGACGGTCGACGGTGCCGACAACGTGGACCGCGGCAGCAACCTCACGCTCCTCACCTTCCCCAGCGTCGATTCCATCGCGGAGTTCAAAGTGCAGCGCAGCATGTACTCAGCCGATTCCGGTCGCGCCGGCGGTGCACAGATCAGCGTCGTCACCAAGGGCGGCTCCAGCCACTATCACGGCAATTTCTATGAATTCTTCCGGAATGACGCCCTGGCCGCCAACAACTGGATCAACAACGCCAACCGCGTGAATCTGGTCAACGGTGTCGCCAAGGTGCCGCCGATTCGCTGGAATGACTTCGGCCTGACCCTCGGTGGCCCCATCAATTCCCAAACGCTCAACCGCGGCACGAAGGGTGCCACATTCTTCTTCTTTTCAGAAGAAGCCCGCCGCATCATCACTTACACAACTTTCCAGCCGACCATTCCCACCACCGGCATGATCGCAGGCAATTTCGCCACACCCGTCTGCCTCACCAACAGCAGCCCCTGCACCTCAACCACCACTTCTATCGCGCCCAGCCTCATCAATCCGATCTCGGCGCAGTACGTGAAGGACATCTTCTCAAAGCTCCCGCTGGACGCGGTCAGCACCACAGCGGGCATCTTCCCGCAGCGTAACCGTTACAACAGCAACCAGCAGATTATCCGCCTGGATCATACCTTTAACGAGAATTCCTCGATCTGGTTCAAGTTTGAGAACGACAGCATTCCCACCATCGAACCGGGCGGCCTGTTTACCGGCTCCACCATCCCGAACGGTGCGACAACCAGCACCAACGCCCCGGGCCGCGCTTATGTCTTCCACGCCATGAAGATCATTCGCCCCACTCTGGTGAATGATCTCGGCTTCAACTACACCAGCGGTGCCATCCACGCCACCCCCATCGGCCTCACGGCAAAGGTCAACAGCCCCGATATCAATGTGCCGCTGCCCTACGCCAACCCGGAAGGCGTCGTGCCCTCCATCGCCATCACCAGCGGCACCAGCGTCGTCGGCTACGGCCCCTACAACGAACGCAACCGTAATTTCGCGTGGTTCGACAATCTGACCGCCCAGAAGGGCCGTCATTCCCTCAAGTTCGGCCTCAGCGTCAATCGCTATAACAAGACGGAAAACGCGGCCAGCGGGCAGGGCTCTTTCAGCTTCCCCTCGACCGGCGCACCCACGGGCACCTCTGCTTTCACCCAGGCGTTCGCCAACTTCCTGCTCGGCAATGCGTCTTCCTTCACGCAGCCGTCCATGGACGTGACACCGAACATGTGGACCTGGCAGACGGAAGCCTTCGCACAGGACGATTACCGCATCAGCCCCCGCCTCACTCTTTCCTTCGGTGTGCGCTGGAGCTTCTTCGGCCAGCCCACCGACAAGAACGGTATGCTGACGAACTTCGATCCGGCCACCTACCAGGCCTCCAACGCGCCGAAGATCGATACCACCTCCGGCAACATTGTCGCCAGCACCGTCACGCTGCCCTACGCCAATGGCATCATCATCGGCAACAGGAACTCCCCGTTCGGTTCGAAGATCGCTCCCGACAACTGGCACAACTTCGCGCCTCGCATCGGCCTCGCCTGGGATCCGTTTGGCGATGGCAAGACCTCCATCCGTACCGGCTACGGTATGTTCTACGACGCGACGAATATCGGACTGTACGAAAGCAGCATCTTCCGCAATCCGCCGTTCGTCCAGAGCGTAACCTACAGCAACGCCCCGTTTGACAAAATCGCCACAGGCACCGTGCCCGGCACGGTTTCCACGGTCTTCGCCAAGGCGACCCAGCTGCCCAACAACATCCCGTACATGCAGAACTGGAGCCTCGCCTTCCAGCGCCAGTTGCCCCTGGGCGTGGTGCTCGATTTGACCTACGCCGGGTCCAAAGGCACGCACCTGATCGGCATCGTCGATATCAACCAGGCCGCTCCGGGTGTTGCGCTCGCTGCCGGCCTGCACGCGGCAGGTACCAACACCATCTTCACCACCACGGACGACCCGCGCATCAACGCCGTTCGGCCGTTCCTTGGCTACAACGCGATCAATACCATCGAAGCAGCTTTCGATTCCAACTACCACTCGCTCCAGAGCAACGTTCGCAAGCAGTTCCGCCAGGGAGGCCTGATCTCGTTCTCGTTCACGTGGTCAAAGAACCTGACCGATAACTCTTCCGACAGCGGCACCGCTCCCCAGAGCAGCTACAACTGGCACAACGGAGAATATGGCCCCGCCACTCTGGACCGCCAGCGCGTCGCCAACCTCAACTACGTGTACACGATTCCGATGCCCGCCAGCGTCAAGGGCCCCGCGGCCTACGTGCTGAAGGGCTGGCAGTTGAACGGTCTGGCCAGCTTCTATACCGGTTCGGCCTTCACCGTTACCACTTCGAGCGTTGACCCCGCCGGCCTCGGCCTGCTCGGCAACAGCGCTTCCAGCTCACGTCCGGACATGCTCTGCGATCCGAACGCCAACGCGCCCCACACCATCGCACAGTGGTTCGTCACTTCGTGCTTCGCGCCAACCCCGCAGGGTCAGGTTCGGCCCGGCAATGCAGGCCGTGGCGTGGTGCGCGGCCCTGGATACGAGAACTTCGATGCCAGCTTGGCAAAGACGTTCACCATGAAGGAGCGTTACAAACTCCAGTTCCGCGGCGAAGCTCTGAACCTGTTGAACCACCCGAATCCCAACGGCTTCGGTAGCACGAATATCACAAGTTCGCTGTTCGGATCCATCACCACCTTCCGGGCAGCCCGCCGTGTCCAGTTGGCCCTGAAGCTGGATTTCTAACGAAAGCGCAACGCGTCATCTGAAGATGAAAACGGCACCCGGTCATAGCGACCTGGGTGCCGTTTTTTATTGCCCAAATCACTTACCCGCCCCTGGCCGTTGCCTGCGAACCAGGCTAAGCTCTTACGTCGCCTATGCGCGATGCAAGCCGATCGCTCGATCAGGCGGCCGGCTAATGTTTCCTCCGAGGGCGTCTCTGGCAGCTAGTGCCGCTTCTACTTCCGCTCCGTAAGCTTCACGTTCACGGAAACCTTTTCCGCCCCGCGCAGCACCTGCACCGCCACTTCATCCCCCACCTTGTGAGCCCGCAGCGCATAGGTAAAGTCATACAGATTCTTGATCTCTACCCCGCCAAAGCCCACCATGATGTCGCCCGCCTTCAGCCCGGCCACTGCCGCGGGCGAATCCGGATGCACATCCGCGAACCGCACGCCGGTCGGAGGCTCAGCAAAATCCGGTACGCTGCCGAAATACGGCCCATACCCGCCCCCGCTGTTGCTGCTGCTACCGGAAGGACTCACGCTGCTGACAGCATGTGGATTCATCTCTTCCTTTACTTTGACAAAAACCGGCCGGTCCTTCTCGTCTTCCAGCTTCCCGACCATGCCGGCCACCAGTTGCAGTACCTTCACCGCCGCCGGAGCGTCGATCTTCTCCCACGTGTCGCTCGGCTTGTGATAGTCGCCATGCAGGCCCGAAAAGAAGAACAACACCGGCACTTGCTTCGCCGTGAATGACGTGTGGTCGCTCGAACCATAGCCGCTGTCCGAATAATCCACCTTCAGCCCGATCTTGCCCACCAGGTCTTCCAGATCCGCCTTCAGCGTCGTCCCCGTCGCTACGCCACCCACATACAGCTTGTCGTCGCGCAGCCGCCCGATCATGTCCATGTTCAGCATCGCCACGGCTTGATCCAGCTTCAGAATCGGATGGTTCGCGTAATACCCGGAACCCAGCAGACCCAGTTCCTCCCCGGCAAACGTCATGAACAGAATCCCGCGCTTCAGCTTCGGTCCCGTCTTCGCCTTCGCCGAAAAGTACCGCGCCAGTTCCAGCACACCCGCCGTGCCCGATGCGTTGTCGTCCGCCCCAGGGTGAATTGTCCCCGTCAGCTTCGGAGCCATCGAAAATGCGCCGCCCAGCCCCAGGTGATCGTAATGCGCCCCCAGAATGATGTACTCCGAGGTCTCTCCCGGCAGATACCCCAGCACGTTGTGGACGGTCTTTGCGACACGCTCCACATCCACGCTCTCGCGAACCTCCAGCCCCGGAATGGCGAATGAACGCGGCTTCAGATCTCCGTTGATCGCCTCTTCCGTTGCCGCCAGATCCTTACCCGCCGCCTTCATCCAGGGAGCAACTACCGCTTCCTTCACCTGGACAAACGGTATAGCCGCGTCGGCCGGCCCGTTCGTACCACCAAACACTTCCAGTTCGTCCGCCGCGTCTTTATGATTCACCCGGTCGAACACCAGGATCACGCCCTTCGCCCCATGCACGCGCGCGTTAAACGCCTTGCTGTACGCCTGCGAATGGTCCGTGTAGGCCTTGCCCTGAAAAACGCTCTTCTCGTCGAATTCCTGCGGCTCGTGGGCCAGAACCAGTACGAACTTGCCCTTCACGTCGAGCCCCGCGTAGTCGTCGTAGCTGTATTCCGGAGCCGTGATACCGTAGCCCGCGAAGACTACCCCGCCCGACGCTTTTCCGCTCGCCGAAAAATTGTACGGCACAAAATCCTTGTTCGCCTGCAGCGTCTCCAGATCGCCGCCGACCGTCGATTCCAGGCTGTTCCCCTTACCCAGCTTCGAGCTCGTCGTCACCTCAAACGGTTCCAGATAGCTGCCGCCCACAGGCTGCAAACCGTCGGCTTTGAACGCATCCGCGATGTACTTCGCCGCCTTCTCCAGCTCCGGCGAGCCGCTGGCCCTGCCCTTCAATTCCGGCGACGCCAGGTACTTAATGTGCGACAGATACCGCGTCGCATCGAAAGACGGCGCATCCGCCGCCACGGCCCCAATCGCAAGGCCCACCCCCAGAACTATTTCACGCCGCATGATCATTTCGAATCTCCTGTTTTCGCCGTGGGTGCCGCCATGCCAGGCCCCGCCGCGCTCGGCGGCGTCATTCCAGGTATAGCCAATTGCACGCTGCAGCAATCCGCCGCGGCCTTCTTCGCCGATTTCGCATAGGCGATTTCGTGCTCCACCACCATCTTGAGATTCTCCAGCGCGATCGAACCCACCAGCCGCCGTCCATTGATAAAGAACGTGGGCGTCGAATCGAGGTGCAGAGAATCTCCAATCGCCATACTGCGGTCCACTTCCGCTCTCGGCTCGGGTGCCACCGCGCACGCGGACACCTTACCCAGGTCCAGATTCTTATCGCCCTTCGCGAAATCCAACACCTTATCCTTCAGATTCTCCGGCGTGATCTCGCTCTGGTGCTCGAAAATCCAGTCGTGAAACGACCAGAAGGAGCTATTATTCTGGCTGTAAATACACCGCCCCAGCACCGCCGCCCCCCGCGCGAACGGGTGAATCGAGGCCAGCGGGTAATCCATATAGAACAACTGCAGATCGTTCGGAAACGCCGCCATCAGCTGGTTGCGAACCACTCCGGCCTCCACCTTGCAGTAAGGGCACTGGAAATCGGCAAACTCTACTATCGTCACGGCCCCGCCAGGCGTTCCCAGAAACGGCTGATTGTCCGTCTTCAGCAGATCGATCTCCGCCTGAAACGGATTCTTCTTCACATCGAGGATTTCGCCGCGAATCACCGTCTGGCTGTCCGCCGAAACGTAAAAGAGCACTTCCTGGGAACTCGGTCCCAGCGAGCCCTTTACCTTCATCTGGTAGTAGCCAGGCATCGGCGAAGGCGTTGGATTCGCCAACGTGACCTCCACGCTCGCAGGCCACATCAGCAGATGCCGGAAGTAGACCTCAAGCGCTGGCCTGTCCAGATTTGGGACGGCAGGCGGCGCGACCGTCTGGCCAAACACCGCAATCGCCAGCGCCATTCCCAGCCAAATCCTCTTGATCATGCTCCTAAATCCCTCCCAACAAAGCCCGCTCACTACATCACCGGCCCAATCCGCCAAGGCACAAACTCCCTATGTCCCAGAATCTCCGCCTTCGTCTTCTCTCCCGATGCCACCCGCAGCAACGTCTCGAAAATGTCTCGGCCTACCTGCTCAATCGTTGCCTCGCCATCCGCGATCACACCCGCGTTGATGTCCATATTGTCTTTCATCCGGCGACCGGTTGAGGTATTCGTGGAAATCTTGAGCACCGGCACGGTCGGGAAGCCGATCGCGCTGCCCCTGCCCGTCGTAAACGCAATGATGTTGCAACCACCCGCCACCAGTCCCGTCAGCGAGACCGGATCGTAACCCGGCGTGTTCATGAAATTGAAGCCCGGCTCCACGATGGGTGCTGCGTAATCCACCGCATCGTTGAGCGGCGAAGTCCCTGCCTTGGCCGCCGCGCCCAGCGATTTCTCCAGGATATTCGTCAGGCCGCCTTCCTTATTACCGGGCGAAGGATTGTCATCAAAACTACCTCCAAACCGGTTGAGGTATACCTTGTAACTCTTTACAAAGCCAAGTAATTTTTCCGCCACGTCACGATTGCGCGCACGCCGCACCAGCAAGTGCTCCGCGCCAAATATCTCCGTGGTCTCCGCCAGCACGGCCGCAGCCCCCACCGCCGCTAACATGTCCGACGCTACCCCCAGAGCCGGATTAGCCGTAATACCAGAGAATGAATCCGAGCCGCCACAGTTCAACCCTACAATGAGCTTCGACGCAGGCACTTCCGTGCGTTTTTCGCCTGCGCACTCGGCCATCAGCTTCCGAATGTGCTGCCGGGCGGTCTCGAGCGCCCCCGTGGTCCCACCGCTTTCCTGCAGCGTCATCCCAATCAGCCGACTGGAGCGCGGTGCCGAATCTCCCAGATAGTGCGAAATCTGATTCGTCTCGCAACCCAGCCCCAATATGATGGCCGCCGCCACATTTGGATGTCCCAGAACCCCAGCCAGCGTCCGCTGTAACTGGATCGTGTCCGGCCCGATCGACATGGCGCAACCCTCGCCATGCGGGAACGCCACCACGCCGTCGATGTTCGCCGGAAGTTCTTCATTCCGGAAGGATTCCGCAATCAGTTCGGCCGTGTGCGCCGCGCAATTGCTGGCCGCCACCACAGCAACGTAATTCCGCGTCCCCACGCGACCGTCTTCCCGAACGTAGCCCCAAAAGGTCGGGCCCCCGGCTGGAGGCGTCGGAATCGGCGTGTCACCCTCCGGGTATTCGTACGCGAATTCCAGCTCTTCGTAGCCCAGATTGTGCGTATGGACCCGCTCGCCTACCGCTATAGCCCGGCGCGCCGGGCCAATCCGCTGCCCATACCGGATCACTTGCTCCCCGGTAGCGATCGGACGAAGCGCGATTTTGTGGCCGGATGGGATGTTTTCCTTCGCGACAAACTCTTCATCCCCGACCCTGACCGTGGACCCGGCTGAAATCGACACCCGCGCCACCGCGATATTGTCCGTCGCGTGCAACCGAATCACCAACTTGTCCGCCGTCGGCGCAAAATGGATTCCGACGAGTTCGCTCATCGCACCGCTCCCGACTCACGGAATGGTCCCTGAAGCGTATGAATAGATGTAGGCACAGGGCCATTATATGGCTGGACCCACCGCCTTCGGGGCAGCCAAAATCCGTACCCGCCGCCAGCCCGGTCAAGTGACGGATTTCATTGACGTTTAATTACTTGGCTTGTGGACCTGCAACAGCGTATGGTGTAACTTATAACGTGTCGCTCTCGTCGATTGTACAGTTGCGAAATGATTTGATTGCTGGTTCCGGGCTAAGTCTTTTGTAATGTTCGGGTCGTACGGCTGGCAGCTGTGATACACTCCCGGAAGTGGTTGGTCCGCCGGCGGCAGTTTGGTTTGAAACCGAGGGGTTTCCGTTTTTTAAATAAAGTGGCAAAGGTTTCCAGAGAACATCCGAATGTCTGATTCTCAAAATCATCATCACTACGACGCCGAAGTGGCAGTCCATGACGCCCAGGGTAAGGTCAAGCTGGTCATCGAAGCCGACGACCACCTCAGCCGCCTCCTTGCGCCGGACACGGAAATTCCGTGGTACAAGTCGATCGTTGAAAACGTGAAGGAGCTGATTAGTCCGGAAAAGCTTCCGCCACTGGAACTCACGTCAAAGCCGGTCGAAGTCAAGGACATTTGGGGCAAGGGTACTGACCCGAAGGCGCTCGCATCATCCGTCCTTTTCCAGGGCATCATCGTCGGTATCCTGCTGCTGCTCGGCACCAACGAAAAAGTTCGCAAGGCGATCACGAACACCGTTCTCATCGCCCCGCCTCCCCCGCCGAAGCAGGCCGTTCAGCCGAAGCCCGCCCCACCAGCCGGTGGCGGAGCCCGCTCCGCGCTGCCTGCACTCAAGGCACAGCTTCCGCGGCCTGCACCGAAAGTATTTACTCCTCCACTGGTCACAATTGACCACCCCGCGCTGACGATGGACGCGTCTCTGATCGCTCCTCCTGACGCATGGGCTGCACCCACGGGTGCCATCGGTAATCCCCTCGGCTCCATTGGAGGCGGTGGCGGTCTCGGCAGCGGCGGCGGCATCGGCAACGGTCGCGGCACAGGTATCGGCAACGGCAACGGCAGCGGAGTTGGTGGAAGTGGTGGCGGCGTCTACGCGGTCGGCAATGGCGTCACCCAACCGTCTTTGATCAGCAAGGTGGATCCGGAATATTCCGAAGAAGCCCGCAAAGCTAAGTACAACGGCACCGTAACTCTCTCCATCGTTGTGAATACCGATGGCAAGGCGGAAGAAATCAAGGTTACCAAAAGCATCGGCATGGGCCTCGACGAAAAGGCCATTGAAGCGGTGCAGAAGTGGAAGTTCAAGCCAGGCATGAAGTCCGGTGTGGCGGTCAAGACCAGAGCCGTCGTGGAAGTCAACTTCCGCCTCCTCTGATTTCTGAGCTAAGCTGAAAGTAGTTCCGCCGCCCGTCTCATTTTTCTGAGACGGGCGGTTTTTCTTTATCCCCTCATGCCCAACCGCCTCCAGCACGAAAAAAGCCCCTACCTCCTCCAGCACGCCCACAACCCCGTCGATTGGTTCCCCTGGGGCGAAGAAGCTTTCGAAAAAGCCCGCCGCGAAGACAAGCCGATCTTCCTCTCCATCGGCTATTCCACCTGCCACTGGTGTCACGTCATGGAGCGCGAATCTTTTGAACTGCCCGCCACCGCCGCGCTCATCAACCAGTATTTTGTCCCGGTCAAAGTCGACCGCGAAGAGCGCCCCGATATCGACCGCATCTACATGAACTACATTCAGGCCGCCACCGGCGGCGGTGGCTGGCCCATGTCCGTCTGGCTCACCCCGGATTTACACCCCTTCGTCGGCGGCACCTACTTTCCACCCGAAAATCTTTACGGTCGCCCCGGCTTCCCCGCCATCCTACAGCGCATCGCCGATGGCTGGCGGGATGACCGTGCACGCATCGTCGAATCCTCCGCCCAGGTGATGGCCGACCTCCGCAAACAATCCGCCATCACCTCAGATGGCCCCGACCAGATCCCCACCTCTGTACTCGACAGCGCCTTCCAACTCTTCCGCCGAACCTACGACGCCAAACTCGGCGGCTTCGGCGGTCCCCCGAAATTCCCCCGACCCTCCGTGCACAACTTCCTGCTCCGCTACTGGAAGCGCACCCATAACGACGAAGCCCTCGACATGGTCGCTGAAACTCTCATCGCCATGGAAAAAGGCGGCATGAACGACCAGCTCGGCGGCGGCTTCCACCGCTACTCGGTCGACGAATACTGGTTCGTCCCGCACTTCGAAAAAATGCTGTACGATCAGGCGCAACTCGTCATCTCCTATCTTGAAGCCTTTCAGATCACCGGCAACGAAACCTTCTCATTCGCAGCGCGCAGCACAATCGATTACGTTCTTCGCGAAATGACTTCCCCGGAGGGTGCTTTTTGGTCTGCGGAAGATGCCGACAGCGTCGTTGACCCCGGTAACCCCCATCACAAATCCGAAGGCTGGTTCTACATCTGGAACCAGCAGGAAGTCATCTCACTCCTCGGCGAAGAACACGCCCGCTGGTTCGCCTTCCGCTACGGCCTGCAACCCGACGGCAACGTGGTCAACGACCCCCACCACGAATTCACCGGCCACAACATCCTTTTTCAGGCGCATGGCCCCGAAGAAACCGCGCACCACTTCGACAAGCCGGTCGATGAGGTCATCGCCGCCCTCTCCGCTGCACAACTGAAGCTCTTCGAAGCCCGCGCCAAACGCGTCCGGCCCCACCTTGACGATAAGATCCTCACCGCCTGGAACGGACTCATGATCTCCGCCATCGCGAAGGGCGCGGCCATTCTCGACGAGCCGGCCTATTCCGCGGCCGCGAGTCGCGCTGCCGACTTTATTCTCGCCAGGATGCGCGCCCCGGACGGCACACTGCTCCGCCGTTACCGTGACGGTGACGCTGCCATCGGCGGTATGCTGGATGACTACGCCTTCTTCGTGCAGGGCCTGATTGATCTCTACGAGTCGACCTTCCACTTCCCGTATCTCGAACAAGCCATAGCCCTCACAGACGACCAGCGACGCCGATTCGAAGACGCCACCGGCGGCGGTTTCTACGCCTCCGCCCACGAAGATGCCGCCAGCCTCAATCGCATCAAGGACGATTACGACGGCGCCGAACCCTCCGGCAACTCCGTCGCCCTGCTAAACCTCCTGCGCCTCCACCGCATCACCGGCCGCGACGATCTGCTGGCCTCAGCGCGCAACCTGATCCGCGCTTTCTCCACACGCGTCGCCGCATCACCCTTCGGCATGCCGCAAATGCTCGTGGCCTGCGAGTTCGATCTCGCCCCGCAACGCGAAATCATTGTCGCCGGAGACCCCTATCCAGCCATGCTGCGTCAACTCCGGGCGAAGTTTGACCCGAACCGGATCCTGCTTAAAGCCGCCCCCGAACTCGCTCAATACCACCCCGCCATAGCCGAACTCATGCGCGGACCAGCAGCGGTCTGCCTCTGCGAAAACTTCGCCTGTCAGCTCCCCGCCACAAGTAAAGATGACCTCGCGCGACTGCTAGAATAAGCAATTCCCCTTTACACACTGAACACAGGAGAGATTTCCTAAAAATATGGAACGCCCAGGCGCAACAACACTCCGCGGTAACCCGATGACGCTCATCGGACCCGAACTCAAAGTCGGCGATAACGCCCCCGATTTCTCCGTCACGGACGGCTCGCTCAAGGAAGTAACGCTCGCCGGTACCGGTGCGGGCACCCGCATTTTCAGCGTTGTCCCCTCTCTCGATACTCCCGTTTGCGATGCCCAGACCAAACGCTTCAACGAAGAGTCCGTCCAGTTGCCCGGCGTCGAAATCTATACCGTCAGCATGGATCTCCCCTTCGCCCAGAAGCGCTTCTGCAATTCGTTCGCGGTCGATCACATCAAGATGCTCTCGGACCACAAAGACGGCTCCTTCGGCCAGGCCTACGGCACGCTCATCAAGGAACTGCGTATCCACAGCCGCGCCATCTTCGTGGTGGGTCCGGACAACAAAATCAAGTACGTGGAATACGTGCCCGAAGTCGGCAGCCACCCCAATTACGAAGCGGTCGTAGCCGCCGTTAAGAGTTAACCGGAATGCGCAGGGAGGAACACAAACTGCCGTCCCTGTGTTCCTCCGTGCGCCCATTCGCGAGAGCGTAAACAGTGAGTACTCTCACCAGGCTTCGTAACAGCGCTCTCGTTCGCGGCGGCCTCGTCGTCATGGCCGGTATTCTGCTCGGCAACATCTCCGGCTTCATCCGCGTCGCCATCACCGCCTACCTGCTTGGCACTCACGCGCGCGCCGATGCTCTCGCAGTCTCTACGGGCCTCGCCGATACCGTCAACACCATCATCATCAACACCATGTTGGTGTCCTTCGTCCCCATGCTGATGCTTCGCTCCGCCGAGGAGCGAGTCGCCGCGTTTTCCCGCGCCAGCCGGCTGTTCGGCTGGATCCTCGCCGGCGTGAGCGTGCTGATGGCGCTATTCGCCCCGCAACTGATTTCCCTGCTCGGTCCGGGTCTCGCCGCGGAGCAGCGGCACACGGCTATCGTGCTCCTCGAAATCCTCGCCCCCGGAATCCTTTTCTCCGGCGCGTCCGGCATCTTCGCGGCACTGCTCTACACAGAACGACGTTTCATCGCCCCGGCCGCGTACCAACTCTGCGTCAATGGCTCCACGGTAGTCTTCGCTCTTGTCTTCTGGAAAGCTGTGGGCGAATACGGCTTCGCGATTGGCTATACCGTAGGCACCGCAATCCAACTCGGCTTGACATGGTTCATCAGCCGCGACCTGCGCACCGCGCGACGCCAGTCGCTTTGCATCCCCACGGCGGCCATTCTTTCGAAACCTGGCATGTACCTTCTTTACGCCGGCCTCATGTCGGCAAACATCGTCCTCGCCCGCGCCTTCGCCACCCACGCAGGCTCCGGCGTCGCCGCGGCCCTCGAATACTCCATGCGCTGCGTCAACGTGGTGATCGCTTATCTCGTCTATCCAGTCGCCAATTCGTTGATGCCGGAAATCGCCCGGCTCCGCGCCAACAATGAAATGCCCCACGCCTACAAGCTCATGACCCGCAGCGTCGGGCTCATGGCCGTGGCCTCGGTCGTCTCCTGCGGTATCGGCCTGCTCCTGCGTACGCCGGTGATTGCGTTTCTTTTCCAGCGCGGCAGCTTCACCGCCGAATCCACGCTCCTGGTCTCCAACGTCTTCATCGGCCTCGCCCCCAGTCTGATCGGCTGGACCCTCATGGATCTCATCTCCCGCTGCTGCTTCGCGCTCGACCGGCCACGTCTCCCTCTGCTGGCGGCCGCG
The DNA here is from genome assembly GCA_903875575.1 of uncultured Acidobacteriia bacterium. Classification (GTDB taxonomy): domain Bacteria; phylum Acidobacteriota; class Terriglobia; order Bryobacterales; family Bryobacteraceae; genus BOG-234. Next base: position 93,646 of record CAIQWJ010000070.1, read on the forward strand.
ATACCCGTCACCGTGAACGGTATCTTCCTGGCCATTCTGCGCGTTCGCGGCGAACTGGGCGACCCCATGCTTCTTGGTCTCGGTGCCTCCACTGGACTGTTGGCAGGCTTCCTCGTGCTGTTCACCATGACGCGCATCGTGCAATCACGCGAGCGAACGCTGTCACTGAGCACTTCACAGGCATAACCAGCAACCGAGCCGCTGTGCCATCGCCGCACGGCCGCACCTTACCTTCCGCGCCGCGTACTCGCACGTCCCTTCCATGCACCCACCCGCACCACTTCTTTTCGCGCAGCCCACCGCACCTTCCCTTCCATGCCGCGTACTCACACCATCCTTCCCGAGCCGCGTCCGTGAGGAAGCGGTGGCAGAATCTTCCAAGTCGCACCGATCCCGTAACCTCGCTTAATTGCCGCCGACTTGCCTCCGCCCGGCGCAACTTGCCCGCCCCCCATTGTTACTCTGAGTATTCATGCGAACCCGCAAACCCAGAGTCGAAAACAAAATCATCGTAGTCACCGGAGCGGCCCAGGGCATCGGCTTCGCCTGCGCGCAAATGCTGGCCGATGAAGGCGCAACAGTCGTCCTCTCCGACATCCGCCAGGCCGATGGCGAAGCTGCCGCCGCCCGCATCGCTGCCGAAGGTGGCAAAGCCCACTTCATCCTGGCCGACGTTACCAGCGAAACCGCCTGCGCCAATCTGATGAACGAAACGGCCCGGCACTACGGACGCATCGACGGCCTGGTCAACAACGCCGGCTGGTACCCCCGCGCAACGCTCGAAGAAACCACCACCGAATTCTGGGACCAGATCCTGAACGTCAATCTGCGTGGCCCGTTCTACTGCTGCAAGTTTGCCGTGCCCCATCTCCGCGCGGCAGGTGGAGGCAGCATTGTCAACGTCGGCTCTCTCAACGGAATCCAGGCTCTGCCGAATCTGGTGGCCTACGGTGCCGCCAAGGGCGGACTGCTCTCCATGACACGAACACTCGCCGGCGCACTCGCCCCGGACCGTATTCGCGTCAATTACCTCATCCCTGGCTGGGTGCTGACAGAAGGAGAGATCGCCCTGCACGCGAAGAACGGCGTGTCGCTGGAAGCATTGAAAAAGGGTGGTCAAGGTCTGGCGCTTGGCCGACATCAGACCCCGGAAGATTCCGCCTACGCCGCGCTTTATCTGCTGTCGGACGAAGCTGCGCAGGTGACTGGCACGATCCTCAACGTGGACGCCGGCGGCAGTTGCCTGCCCATTCAGCCGGGCGCTCCGTACGTGGGCTGATCCTCAGCCAGCAATGACACGAAGTGATTTGCGGCGCACCAGAATCGCCCCGGCAGTCAGAGCTGTCAGGTCGGCCAGATACATCAACGGATCAATCCCCCCAACAACGATACTGACCGTGTCGAAACGCCATTGCCCTTTGTACGCCTCGTAGACAATGCCCCCGACACCTGTCGCCAAAATCCATGCAAACGCGATCCACAGACAAGCCGCGAGCTCCCTGCCCGGCGCGCGGCGAGCCAGCCATCTCCCCGCCTGAAATTCGGCAGCCAGCGAAGCGAGCCAGGACAGTGGACGGATTATGCTGACCGCTCTCTCAGGCAACAGTCCGCGAAAAAGGGCATACTGGAGAATCATCAAAGGCACGAAATAGAGAAAGGTCAGCCCAAACTCGACCAGCATCCCGCGAAACGCCAGGCCGAGCATCCAACGGGGGTTTCCCGCAATACCGTTCCACAGCATCGAGACAACCGTCCGCGCAATCTGGCACCAGAACGAGACGCGCCCGCTGGATTCGTCGCTCTCCATCAGATCGCCCACAATCGCCGCGGCCCTTTCCTGACTCACCACGAGTGAAAGGACCCACTCCGCAACTTCAGCTTTATGCATATATCATGCCTCCTGTGGCGCGGCGGCGAGCCCGGATCGCCCCGGCAATGATGCCGCTATCGCAGTTCAGCGCGAACGCGACCGGAGAGACCGGCTGGTGCCATTGAATGATGTGAAAGATGGCCAGTTGCCAGACGATGTGCACAAAAACAGTCGCCGCAGCCATCGAAAGCTCCCGCCCCGCCGCCCGCCGGAGGGTGTAAAAAGGATTGTGTAAACGCGGTTCTCCGGTAAGTACGACTATAAGGAGAGCCAATAATGACCATCAAGAAAGAGTTGATCGACGAATTGATCGCCACGAGTGGGGGAAATCTGATCGGCCCGGACGGGCTGG
>CAIQWJ010000071.1 GCA_903875575.1 uncultured Acidobacteriia bacterium
CACGCTCCGAAGAACATTTTCGAGGCAAGGAGCTGGCGGCCGGAACTCTTTGAGCGAGACGACCACCCTCAATAGAACACACTCCCACGGCGGAAAACACGGAAGTTGCTGATTCCTCAGGCATACATTCGTGTGATTCAGCCTGGGCTGGCATGTAAATAGCCGGTTTTGGCACTAAGTCGGGTTTCGTTCATGGCGAACGATGATATTCTGGTCTTCGAACGGGCATCGCCTTCGCAATGTTGCGATGGAGGATGTTTCCGGGAACGGCGGACAGCGTGGACCTCAATCTCGAAACACTCAAAGGCGACATTCTCAACTACATGGCGGCATCCGACTTCGCGATCTTCCGCGGGTTTTCGGGCGGACTCGAAGAGTTGCCGGTCATCAGCTGGGACGCGGAACGGTTTCCGGATTACCGGATGTTCCTTGAAGCGGCGCAGAAGGTGGGCCAGAAGATGATCGTGTTCGCTTCGCGCGAATTCGAAGAGATCGAGGTGGAAGAAGCCCTCGAAGGAATCGAAGAGGCCACAGTGCCGCGGGAGGAGCAGCGCGAACTGGAGCGGCGCGTTCGCGGCGCACGCAAGCATACGGGCGAGACGTGTTCGCTTGAGATGGCCTTCAGCCATAACTCGCACCTCTACGTCTACGAAGTGCAGCCCGACTGGTACGAGGAGTTCCTCGAAACCTGCGACGAAATCACCACATTGTTGCCCGTGGGAGACGGTGGTGAGCACGAAGATGGCCTCGGCGGCTTCTACTCTAACAACTAGTCGCTGGGTCTTCCCCTCCTTCGACGACAATTCGGCACGGGCGATTGCGGCGCTTGCCGAAGAACTGAAGCTACCCGGTGCCATCGCCACCATCCTGTGGAGCCGCGGTTACCGCGATGCTGCCGGGGCCACAGCGTTCCTGAATCCGCAGGTGGAAGACCTGCATGATCCTTTCCTGCTGCGCGATATGGACCGCGCTGTAGCGAGAATTGAAGCGGCAGCCGCCAAAGGCGAGTCCATCGAGATCCATGGCGACTACGACGTGGACGGCATTACGAGCACCGTCGTGCTCAAGAAAGCACTGGAACTCATCGGGGTAGATGCCGCGTGGCACATTCCACATCGCCTCAACGACGGCTACGGGATGCAGGTGGCTGCCGTGGAAGAGGCGGCGGCGCGGGGCGTGCGGCTCATTGTCAGCGTGGATAACGGCATCCGGGCGGCGGCGGCCATTGCGCGCGGCCTGGAACTTGGGGTGGACACGATCGTGACCGATCACCACCTGCCGGAGACCGACCTGCCGCCGGCGGTGGCGATCGTGAACCCAAATCGCCTCGATTGCGACTACCCGAATCCGAATCTTTGCGGGGCAGGGGTGGCATTCAAACTGGCTCATGCTGTCCTTTCGCGGGCAGGGTGGAGCGCCACGAAGCTGAGCAAGACGCTCGAGTCCTTCCTGAAGCTGGTGGCCATCGCCACTATCGCGGATATCGTGCCGCTGACCGGGGAGAACCGCATCATCGTGAAGTACGGGCTGGAGGGACTGGCGGACCCGCGCAACCCGGGGTTGCGGGCGCTGCTGGAAGCCGCGGGCTTCAAGGACAAGGTGCCCAACACGACCGAGGTAGGGTTCCGGATCGCACCAGCGATCAACGCTTCAGGCCGCATGGACAGCGCCGGGCAGGCGGTCCGGATGTTCCTGACGAAGGACCCGGCTGAGGCGGCACGCATTGCGCAGGAGTTATTTGCGCTGAACCAGGAACGGCAGGGAGCGGAACGGGCGGTGGCGGCGGAGATCTTCGCGCAGTGCGCGGAGAAGGCCGTGACCGGCGACGATGCGGCTCTGGTCTTCTGGGGCGAGGGGTGGCACCGGGGCGTAGTAGGGATTGTGGCCAGCCGGGTTGTGCATAAGTTTCACCGTCCGGTGGTGGTGCTGGGAGTGGAGAATGGCGTGGCGCAGGGTTCGGGCCGGAGTATTGAGGCGTTTCACCTGCTGGATGCACTGGAGAGCATGAGGGAGCTTTTCACGAAGTTCGGGGGCCATGCTCACGCGGCGGGGCTGACGCTGCCGGCGGAGGCGTTGGAGGAGTTTCGGGAGCGGCTGCGGGCTTATGCGGCCGGGGTGCTGACAGCGGAGGATATGCGGCCTGTGGTGGCGATTGATGCGACTCTGCAGCTACCGGAGCTATCCGACGCCATGTGGCTCGCCCAGGAGCAGGTGGGGCCCTTCGGGATGGACAACCGGCGTCCCCTGTATGCCGTGCGGGGGGCGCATCTGGCGAGCCCGCCTGTCGTGTGGAAGGACAAGCACCTGAAGGTCATTGTGAAGCAGGGGGCACGGACGGTCACGATGAAGGCCTGGAATATGGGGGAGCGGGCGCAGGAGATCGCCGCGATGGGGGCTTTGGATATTGCGTTCGAGATCGAACGGGGCTGGTTCGGCGGGTGGGAACTGACGGCGCGGGAGTTTCGGCCGGCCTGACGGGCGAGAAAATTCACACATCGTTGTATGGATTTGCTTGCGAATTGCCGCCGGGACTGACAAAATGGCTCCACGATGCAATTAAGCGTGCTGGGAATCATCCTCGCCGGCGGAAAAGGTACCCGCCTCTACCCCCTGACCAAGGAGCGCGCCAAGCCGGCCGTGCCTTTTGGTGGAAAATACCGAATCATAGACTTCGTCCTGAGTAACTTCGTCAACTCGGGCATTTACTCGATCTACGTGCTGACGCAGTTCCGCAGCCAGAGCCTGCTGCAGCATCTGAACGAAGGCTGGCAGGTGGGTGGACTCCAGAAGAACCAGTTCATCATTCCGGTGCCGGCCCAGATGCGGTCGAGCGACGAGTCCTGGTATCAGGGGACGTCCGACGCGATTCATCAAAACATCAATCTGATTGAACAGGCCAATCCGGACATTGTGGCGATCTTCGGCGCGGACCATATCTATCGCATGAACATCGCGCACATGATCGATTTTCATACGAAGTCGAACGCGATCTGCACGGTGTCCGCCATCCCGGTGGAGAAGCAGTGGGCCAGCGAATTCGGCGTGATTGAGACGGACGACGATAACCGCATTCGGGCGTTCCACGAGAAGAATCCGAATGCGCCGACGATTCCGTCGCAACCAGGGCATGTTTTTGCGTCCATGGGGAACTATATTTTCCAGACGAAAGCGCTGGTGGAGGCGCTCTACGAAGACGCGGCCGATCCCAACAGTTCGCACGATTTCGGCAAAGACATTCTGCCGCGGATCACGGCGCGGAAGCAGGCGATCTACGCCTACGACTTCCAGACGAACAAGATTCCGGGCGAACCAGCGGACCATGCGGTGTATTGGCGCGACGTCGGCACCATCGACGCGTACTGGGAAGCCAATATGGACCTGCGGGCGGTGAAGCCTTCGCTCAATCTGTATAACCGGCGGTGGCCGGTGCGGTCGGGCAGTTATCCGGATCCGCCGGCGAAATTTGCGTTTGACGACGAGGGCCGTCGCGGAGAGGCGCTCGATTCGATCGTGGCCGGCGGCTGTATTCTTTCGGGCGGCCGGGTGAAGAGGTCGATCCTCAGCCGGGGGGTGCGGGTGCATACAGGGGCGCTGGTGGAAGACAGCGTGCTGATGGACGGCGTGGACGTGGGACGTCATGCCAAGGTGCGGCGGGCGATTCTGGATAAGAATGTCCACGTGGCGCCGGGGGATACGATCGGGTACGATCTGGAGCGGGACAAGGCACGCGGGTACACGGTGACGCCTTCGGGGATTGTGGTGGTGGAAGGGGTTCGGTCACGGGTGGAGATTGCGCGGCTGCAGGTGTGAGTATTCGGTTTTCAACTCTACGGCCCGAGGTGCGGGGCACTCCTGGAGATGAAAATGTTCGGAAACGTGATCGAATCAGCCGGAGGCAAGATCGCCTGGCAAATTTCCCAAAGCCGGTCCGACGAAAGCTGCCGCGGCGGCGGGAGTTCGGG
>CAIQWJ010000072.1 GCA_903875575.1 uncultured Acidobacteriia bacterium
CCTTCCGCAGTACTACCAATCGGTCTCTGTCCTGCTGGGTCATAGGGAGAACTCCTTGTTCTTTCACCTCCCCAGCCTGACTTCGTCAAGAGGACATTTCTATCTGGCACTAATAGGACATTCTCACGTGGCGTTGACACCGTGCGGTGCGTGCGGTTATGCGGCCCCCACCATCCGCTATACTGACCTTGCCCATGGACCCCACCCGCCTCGCATTCGGCTTCCTCGAATTCGTCGTGTTCCTTTTCTCCACCACCTGCCACGAGGCAGCGCACGCGCTCGTCGCAAAATGGGGCGGAGATACGACGGCTTTCGAAGGCGGTCAGGTCTCGCTCAACCCGCTTCCCCACATCAAACGGGAAATCTTCGGGATGGTCATCCTGCCGCTCATCGGCATTCTCAGTGGCGGCGGCCTCATCGGCTACGCCAGCGCGCCCTACAACCCGCAGTGGTCTGTGAACCACCCGAAACGCGCCGGCCTGATGTCCCTCGCCGGCCCCGGTGCCAACTTCGCCCTCGCCATCCTCGCCGGCATTCTGATGCGACTCGGCCTCATCCTGGGCATCTTCGTCCCCGGTGCCATCTCCACCGCTGAAATCGTCGCCCCGGCCAACCCAGGTTTCGCCACCGCCGCAGCCACCATCCTGAGCGTCTTCTTCTCGCTCAACCTTCTCCTCGGCTGCTTCAACCTTCTGCCCATCCCCCCGCTCGATGGCTTCGGTGCCCTCAGCATATTTACCAACCCGCAGGGAGCCTTCCGCCTCATGCAGCTTCGCGCAAAAATGCGCAGCTTCGGCATGATGATCGGCATCCTGATCTCGTCCTACCTGCTCGGCTATGTCTATGACCCCATGCTCGTCCGCGGCGTCCGCCTGATCTACGCTTTCTATAAGTTCCACTAGCCCGAAACACGCTCCGCACAACAAGACCCACATACTTGTCCCGAATTCCGATCAAGTTGATGGTGTATCCTATGGATTCAGCCCCTAAGTGACCCCGTGGACCATCTAGACCTGCTCGAAGCCGAGAGCATCCAAATCATTCGCGAAGTAGCGGCCGAATTCCAGAATCCGGTCATGCTGTACTCCATTGGCAAGGATTCTTCTGTCATGGTGCGCCTGGCCCAAAAGGCCTTCTTCCCTGGCAAACTGCCCTTCCCGCTGCTGCACGTCGATACCACTTACAAATTCCGCGAAATGATCGAATTCCGCGACGAGTTCTGCGCCTCCATCGGTGCCAAACTCATCGTGAAAACGAACACGCAGGCCATTGAAGACGGTGCCAACCCGATGCGCATCGGCACCCAGAAATGCTGCGGTTTCCTCAAGACCCGCGCCCTGCTCGATGGCCTTGCCGAGGGCGGTTACGACGCCGCATTCGGCGGCGCCCGCCGCGATGAAGAAAAAAGCCGCGCCAAAGAACGCGTCTACTCCTTCCGCGACGAATTCGGCCAGTGGGACCCCAAAAATCAACGCCCCGAACTCTGGAACGTCTACAATTCCCGCGTCGATAAGGGCCAGCACATCCGCGTTTTCCCCCTCTCCAACTGGACCGAACTCGACGTCTGGCAATACATCGCCCGCGAGAACATCCCAATCGTGCCCATGTATTACGCGAAACCGCGTCTCATGGTCGTACGCGGCCACTCGCTCGTCTCGCCCGAGCAGGATTTCATGCTGCTCCCCGGCGAAAAAGCGGAACTTGTCATGTGCCGCATGCGCTCACTCGGCTGCAGCCCCTGCACCGGCGCCATCCGCTCCGACGCCGACACCATTGAAAAGATCATCGACGAAATGAAGCTCGTCCGCCGCTCCGAACGCGAAAACCGCGTTATCGATCACGACCAGGAAGGCTCCATGGAAATCAAGAAGCGCGAGGGCTATTTCTAAATGAGCCTTTTACGTTTCTCCACCGCCGGCAGCGTTGACGATGGCAAAAGCACCCTCATCGGCCGCCTCCTCTATGACTCCAAAGGCGTCTACGAAGACCAGCTCGCCAGCGTCGTAAAAGCCTCCGCCAACTCCAGCGGCGGCGTCATCGATCTCGCCCTCCTCACCGACGGCCTCCGCGCTGAACGCGAGCAGGGCATCACCATCGACGTGGCCTACCGCTACTTCTCCACGCCGAAGCGCAAGTTCATCATCGCCGATACCCCCGGCCACGAACAGTACACCCGCAACATGGCCACCGGCGCCTCCACTGCCGATCTCGCCATCATCCTGATCGACGCCCGCCACGGCGTCCTCCCCCAGTCCCGCCGCCACGCCTTCATCGCGAACTTGCTGGGCATCAAGCACTTCGTCGTCGCCATCAACAAGATGGATCTGGTCGGCTTCGATGAAGCCGTCTACGACGCCATCCTGACCGACTTCACCGGCTTCCTCTCGCGCATCGGCGCACCCAACGCGCTCTTCATCCCCATCAGCGCCCGCGATGGCGATAACGTCGTCGAAAAGAGCCACCACACTCCCTGGTACGAAGGCCCGGCTCTGCTCGATTTCCTCGAAACCGTCCCCGTCATCGAAGGCCTCGCCGAACTGCCCGCGCGTTTCCCGGTGCAGTACGTCCTGCGTCCCAATCTGAACTTCCGCGGCTACGCAGGCCAGTTAGCCTCGGGCGTATTTCATCAGGGTCAGGAAGTCATGGCCCTGCCCGCGCGCCGCCGCTCCCGCATCACCCGCATCGTCACTTTCGATGGCGATTTGCAGCAGGCCTACGCCCCGCAATCCGTCGCCATCTGCCTCGCCGACGAAATCGATATCAGCCGTGGCGACCTGCTCGTCCCTGTCGCAGCCCAGCCCCACGTCAGCCGCCGTTTCCGCGCGCATTGCGTCTGGATGAACGCGCAGGCCCTCGAACCCGGCCGCAGCTATTTCATCAAGCACACGTCTCATCAGGTGCGCGGCGTCATCCGCAGCGTCAACTACCGGATGGACATCAACTCGCTCGAACGCATCAACGCCGGGCGACTCGAACTCAACGAAATTGGCGAGATCTCGGTCGAAACGCACCACCCGCTCTTCTTCGATCCCTACTCGCGCAACCGCGTGACGGGCGGCTTCATCATCATTGACCCGGTCTCGAACGAAACCCTCGCGGCGGGCATGATCATCGATATCGAGGGCAAGGAAGAAACCCGTGGTCTGGTCCTCGAATCCGACCGCACAGCCCGCTTCGGCCATCGTTCGGCAATCGTCTCGGTGGAAGACCACGAATCCGCAGTCTTACTCGAACGCGAACTTTTCGATCGCGGCGCAGCGGTAGCGGTGCTGGAATCGGCCGACTACGAAACAGTGAAACTAGCGAAGGCAGCAGGCCTGATCGTGATCGTCACGGGCATCGCCCCGCCGAACGCCATCGACGCCGGCAAACTGGCTCCGAACGAAGCGCTGCACCTATTGGAACGCCGAGGCGTCCTTGTAGGCAGAGAAGAACAACTGGGAGCCGGCGAAGGCATCTGATTGCAGGCCGGTGTATTAGCCGACCGCGCAGAAAGCTTGAACCGCGAATCGCCACGGGCGATGGATGTGCTCGTCATCGATCGTATCAATAAGATACCCACTGAAAATTAACTGGCGAAACAACCGAACTATCCGCCCCCCCCTACACCGCCGCCGTCCCCAAAAACCCCGGCTTCCTCCGCCCCTTCACCGCCGCCTCAAACCCACTCGCCACCCGAATCAACACTCCCTCGCTCCACGCCGCCCCAAAGAACGAAATCCCCACAGGCAGCCCCCGCACCATCCCCGCCGGCACCGTGATATTCGGATACCCTGCCACCGCCGCCGGCGTCGAACTTCCGCCCGTATCGTGATCCCCCGTCACCAGATCCGTCAGCCACGCCGGACCGCCCGCCGGAGCCACAATCGCATCCAGCTTGTCCTTCGCCAGCACCGCGTCAATCCCCTGCCCCCGCGACAGCAGCCGATTCTTCGCCACCGCATCCCGATACGCCTTCTCCGTCAGCGGCCCCTTCGCCTGCGCCTTCAGCAAAATCTCCTGCCCGAAATAAGGCATCTCCCGCGCCCGGTTCTTCTCATTGAAATCAATCACCGCCCCCAACGACCGCACGCCAACCGATGGCCGCGTCCCCGCCAAATACCGGTTAAGCCCATCTTTGAACTCATACAGCATCGCCTCGAACTCGCTGTCGTCAAACTTCCCGTGCGTCGGCAAATCCGCCGGCTCCACAATCACCGCCCCGCGCCGCTTCATCTCCGCGATCGCCTCTTCCATCAGCGCATCCACATCGCGGTTATACCCGAAGAACTTCCGCGCCACACCCAGCCGCGCACCACGCAATCCATCCGGCCCCACAAACTTTGAATAATCCGCCGCGCGCTTCCCGTCGCCCGCCTTCGTATAAGGATCGTTCGGATCCACCCCAGCCAGCACCGTCAACAGCACCGCCGCATCCGCCACCGTCCGCGCCATCGGCCCCGCCGTGTCCTGATTGATCGAAATCGGAATAATGCCCGACCTCCCAATCAGCCCCACCGTCGGCTTAATCCCCACCAGCCCATTCATCGCCGCCGGCGAAACAATCGACCCATCCGTTTCCGATCCCACCGCCACCGCGCACAAATTCGCCGCCACCGCCGCGCCCGAACCCGAACTCGACCCGCTCGTATTCCGATCCAGCGCATATGGATTCCGCGTCAACCCGCCGCGTCCGCTCCACCCGCTCGTCGAATGTGTCGACCGGAAATTCGCCCACTCGCTCAGATTCGTCTTCCCCAGAATCACCGCGCCCGCCGCCCGCAAACGCTGCGCCACGAATGAATCCTTCAGCGCAATTGACCCCTCCAGCGCCAGCGACCCCGCCGTCGTCATCATCCGGTCCGCCGTATCGATGTTGTCTTTGATCAGCACAGGAATCCCGTGCAAAGGCCCGCGCGAGGGCTCCTTGTCCATCGCCCGCGCAATTTCCAGCGCATCAGGATTCGTCTCAATCACCGCCCGCAGCGCAGGCCCGGACCGATCGATCCGCTCAATCCGCTCCAGATAGCGCGTAACCAGCGACTCGGAAGAATACTTCCGCAACTCCGCAATCGTCAGCTCATCCAGTTCAAATGGAGCCTGAGCGAAAGCGTGATCGGCGATCAAGCCAGCCGCGGCAGCGCCCAGCAGAGCCCGCCGCGACAAACCCGTGACGGTGGCCATGAATCACTTCACCCGTGTCGCCACTGCTTCCTCGGTCGCGAACTCCCCAACCTTACGCGTAAACTTAATCTGGTCCCCGGCAAGCTTACCCGTGTATTCGATCCGGATCGCCATATCCATGTAAGTCATGTTCTCGACGAAGAAAACATCGTCGCCGGTCACCTTACCCTCTGTGATCGCCACCGAACCCTGCGGCCCCACCGCCGTCCCAGTCAGCTTCCCCGCATCCACCTTGAATTCATACGTGTACTTCTGCGCGCCAATCTGGGTATCGAACTCGGCCGTCCACTTCCCATTCAGATCCGCCGCAAACGCAGCAATAGCCATAGCCAGCGCGAGCGCTGCCAGAACCGCAATCTTACGAATTGTCATGAATAGATTGTAGCCGTTTACGCCGCGGGAAAATCCGCGTCCTTCGCCACCTGCTCCGCCTGCCACAAGTGCCGTCGCCCGTGCGCCGCGATAATCAGCAACCCGCTTGCCGCAGTAAACCGAATCAACGGCAGCACCGGATTCCGATACCGCACGCCATTCAGATCTTTCCCCGCACTATTCCGCACCAGCGCCAACGTCCGCTCCATCGCTTGCTGAAACTGCGGCAACACACCCTCGGGATTCAGCGTCGGCCGGGGACGAAATGAGGCCGGCGCAGGGACCTTCTTCGAAGGCGGCGGCTCCAGCCTCTTCAGAAACCACTCCGAAGGCGCACCGCCGCTGCGAAACTCTCCAGCCCCCGCCCGCGCATCCCCCGCCGCACTCTCAATCGCATCCAACGTCAACCCGGTCGAAACCGTCAGATGATCCAGACACTCCAGCATGCTCCAGCCTTCGCCAGCCAAAGGCTGCCACGTGAGCTGCCGCATGTCATACTTCGTCGCCAGCGCCTCCGCCGCGGCCATCAGCGCACGAATGCTCTCCACATACTGCTCACGAGTCAATGAAATCTGTCCGGGCATAGCGCTATCAATCAAATACTACCGTTTTTGAGCCATAACTCAAAATCCGATGCGCCAGCTTCCACCGCACCGCCCGCGACAGCACCACCCGCTCCAGATCCCGCCCCTTCTCAATCAAATCTTCCAGCTGATCCCGATGCGATATCCGCGTCACATCCTGCTCAATAATCGGCCCGTCATCCAGCACCTCCGTCACGTAATGACTGGTCGACCCGATCAGCTTCACCCCACGCTCGAACGCCCGATGATAAGGCTTCGCCCCCACAAACGCCGGCAGAAACGAATGATGCACATTGATAATCCGGTTCGGAAACCGCATCACAAACTCCGGCGAAAGAATCTGCATATACCGCGCCAACACAATCAGATCCACCTTGTGCTCTTCCACCAAAGCGACCTGCTGCCGCTCCATTTCCGCCTTACTCTCAGACCGCGCGTCGAATTGATGAAACGGAATCCCGTGAAACTCCGCCAGCGCCCGCGCCCCGGGATGATTGCTGACAATCAGCGGAATCTCGCACGCCAGTTCCCCCGCCTTGTGCCGATACAGCAGATCCGCATAGCAATGCAAATACTGCGAAACGAAAATCGCCATCCGCGTCACCGTCGACGACAACTCCAGACTCCACGTCATCCCGAGTTCCGCGGCAACCGGCGTAAACTCGCTGCGGAACGCGCCGCAGTCAAAGCCCTCCAGCGCCCATTCCACGCGCATGAAAAACAGCCCGGCCTCGTGGTCCTGATGCTGATCCGCGTGGATGATATTAGCCCCATGCTCGTACAGCATCCCGGAAACCCGTGCCACCAGACCCTTGCGGTCAGGACAATTGATAAGTAGTATCGCGGTATTGGTCGGCAATTCGACATTCTAACAGGGTCCCGAAAAACACCCGTTCCAGCCAAACGGGGTCCGTCATCCGGCATCGACCAATCCTGCCTAACAACGAACCCCGTCCCCCTCTTACTTCCTCCGTCGCCGACCCCACGTCGCCAGCCCCAGCAGAATCCCGCCGCCCAGCAACGTGTACGATGGCTCCGGCGTCGCCGTCGGCGCAGCATCCACTTCGAGGATCACGCTGTTGGTGTCCCGCATCTCCACAAACTGCAGACCCGCCGGCAGCGTCGGCATGGCAAACGCGCTGAAATCGCCGCTGATCGTACCCTGAAACTGCAGGATTTCATACCGCTGGCCCAGCGCGAAAACCGCTGGCAAATTGAGCAGCCCTTCAAACGTTCCACCCAGCGTGACGTTGCCGTCCACGTGGAGCCAGTTGTTGGAATCAATCGCCTCCGTCAGCGTGCCGCCCGTCATCAGATAATCGCCCGTGATTTCCATCAGCCCGCCATCCACCTGAATGTCGCCCGCCGTCTGATCCACAAAACCGGCGATCGTCCCGTAGCCATCCACGTGCCCGCCCCACACGTCGACATTCGTTGCGACAATGCTGCCACCTTCCATCGTGGTGCTGCCGGACGTCTGCTCATAGGTCCCCGCCGTCACCTTGCCCAGCGTCTGCACATTCATCGTCCCGCCGTCGTTCAGGATCAGGCTCCCGTTGAGCGTGTCCTGATTCACACCTCCCGCGGTTCCCACCGTGACATTCCCCGCCTGGTTTTCGAAAACGCTCGTGACCGTCACCGAGGCCGCCGTCCCGCTGCCGCTCTGAATCGTAAGAACGCCCCTGTTGAGCGCGTCGTACGACGTCATGTTGCCCGCCATCGTGATGCCGCCGTCGTTGATGATCCCCAGCCCCGCGCTCAGTGCAGCCGGGCCGCCGGTGTCTATGAATGACATGCCGCCATGATTGGTCAGCGTGCCGGTAACACTGAGGGAGCCTCCGTGGCCCGTCACGCTGCCGGCTGCGGTGTTTATGAAGTCACCGATGACATTCGCGCCAGTGCCACCGATCAATACGTTCAGAATTCCCGAATTCACAAAGGTCCCGTCCACGGGCGCAAATGTATGCGCGCCCCCCAGCAGAGTCAGCGTACCCGCATTACTGTTCAGTTGCGCCAGCGCATCTTTCGCCGGCACGCCGTATTGCAACTGCCCTGCGGCGGAAAGACTGAGCGACGTGTCGCTGGCCAGATGCAGAATCTCCCCGCCATGAATCCCGGTCCCCGCGTCATATTGCAGCCTTCCGCCCACACCCAGCTCGATGGACCCGCCCGAAAGCGTCTCCGTCGCGGCGTCCAGATTGAGAAAGGAGTCAAATCCGCCACCGGTAAAGACAGCGCCCCCGGAATTCAGAGCAAGGCTGCCCGTGTTCGAAAGCCCGTGACCAAGAATCTCGGTCGTCCCCGTGCCTTCCACCGTGATAGTGCCAGTGTTCACCAGCCTTCCCATGTTGAGCGTGGCACCGGCAATACTAATGCCACCGGTGTTCTGCAGCACTGCGGATTGCAGCGTCAGACTTTGCCCGCCCCCCAGAATCAGACCTCCCGAATTCTGACTGATATTGGTCAACGCATTGCCACTGCCATTGCTGATAATGCCTGATCCGCTCAATTGCACAACCGTAAGCGGATCGATCGTGCTGATATTAGCGCCCCCAACCACCAGCGTTCCGCTCACATCCAATGTGCCGCCGCCCAGGACCCCGGCGTTGTAATTGTCGAAGTGGGGCGAGGTAATTCGCATGATGCTGTTGGCGTCCACGAACAACGTGCCCTGGTTGTTGAATTCGGAGGTGCCGATTGTCAGCATTCCCAAAGTCGGCGTTTCGATCGCTCCGCTATTGATGAAACTCGCCATATTCGAAATCACGCCGCCCTTGGCCGAAATCCCTCCGGTGTTGGTGAAAGTCTCAAATCCGGTAATGCCGGAAATGGTGTTCGAAGCCGATGCGCCAAGCTGTATCTGGCCGTTGAACGTCGAAGTGCCGAAGCTCACCGTTGTCAGGCTTCCCGTAGAACCCAGCGAGATGTTGCCCGTAAAGGCGGTGGGATCGCCGATGCTCAGTCCGGCACCATTCTGCAGCGTGAATACACCCGTGCCCGCGCCCATCGAACCAATGCCCAGATGATTAGTCTGTCCGATGGTAATCGTTGTATCCAGAAAGCCGGCGGTCAGCGAGTTCAGTGAAAAGCTCGAAAGGTCGTCGTACACGAAACCGCCGGTGGGAAATAAGGCGTTCCCCCCACCGAGCGGAATGCCGCCGCTCCATTTCGTGGGATCGCTCCAGAGCCCGCTGGTGCCGTTCCAGGTGGAAGCCTGCAAACCGGCTGTCGCGCCAACAAGTAAAGTCAGCAGCGCTACACGCAGTAGATGTTTTTTCATGGCTCGCCTCTACTGATTCGCCTTCGCGATCAACTGCCACACCTGCGAACTCGCACCCACTGTCTCCACAAAGAGAATGTGGCTTGCATTCAGCGTCATCTTGTCCGGACCGTGCCATTCCTGGCCTCGCCGGATCAACACCGCGCTCGTCTGTTTTGTCTCCGGGTTCACTTCGCTCTTGACATAGAACGCGTGCATCAGCACCGGATTCGGCTGCCCTGCTCCTTCCAGCTGCCCGAAGAACACGGCTCCGGAATCGAGGAACACGGCCTGATAGCCCGATTCCGTCTTCGTTTTGGTTTCCGCCGCAGCACTGCCGCAGGCGACAAGGGATAACGACGCGACAAGCGCGGCCCCGATTTTCATGCATTTTGTGATCATGTGAGTTTGCCTTTCACCAGGTAGGGCGCAAACACGCCGTAAAGAGGACCACAAAAATTGAAATAAATCGGCGCTGCATCCTGCGATTCCATCCATTGCCCCGCAACGCGACAGTCATCCAATTCGTATAAAGTAGAAGATATGTTTAACTGGGTCTGCACACGCTGTGGGCATGAAGTGTCGCCATCGAAAACGGAATGCCCTTTTTGCGCACCAACTGCGCCACCTGCAGCCACCTCCGCGGCACCACCCCAGTACCAGCCCCCGCAACCGGTAGCCCCACCGCCCCAGCCACAGCAACCCCAATACGCTCCCCCGCCCCAATACTGGCAGCAACCGCAGGCCCCCGCGCCCCAGCAACCGCCGCCCCCGCAATACCAGCAGTACGCGCCGCCGCAGCAACCAAACTACGCCCCGCCCCAGGCACCCCCGCAATACGTACAGCAACAGGCTCCTCCGCAGTACTGGCAGCAGCAGCCCCAGCAATATCCGCCGCCGCCCTCGCAGCAGTACGAGCAGCCGCCATACCAGCAGCCCCCCCTATACCAGCCGCAGCCTCCGCAGGAAGCCGCCCCGCTCCCTCTGGCCGTCCAGCCCCCGCAATACATACAGCCCGTAACCCACGCGGTCCCGGAATACAGGCACCCCGAACCCACGCCCACACCCTGGCCGCCGCAACACGCCAAAACCGGCAAACCTGCCTGGCTCGTCGCCACTCTGACCATCGTCGGCGTCCTCGTAGTCCTCGGCGCCGCGTGGACCCTCATGAGTTCTCACAACTCTTCCTCGTCAAAGGACGGAGCCGCGGCCGCCAAACAGGAAACCTCGAATCCCCTTCAGAAGGACGTCGAAGTCGTCGGCATTCGCATCATGTCCGACAAAACCAAGAACGGTCAGATCGTGAAATTCCTCGTCGTCAACCACTCCGCCGTCGAACTGACTGACCTCGCCGCCAACGTCACCCTCTGGGCCAGCACCTCCCGCTCGGAAGAAGACGCCGTCGGCTCCTTCGGCCTCAAAGCCGCTTCCATCAAATCCGGCGAAGCCGTCGAACTCTCCTCCCCGCTCAAAAGCGAAAAAGGCCCTGCCGATATCCCCGACTGGCGCAACCTCTCAGCCGATATCCAGATCACCTCGCCCCAGTAAGGCTGGTCGTAAACGGTTTTCTCTGCGTCCTTCTGCGGGTCTCTGCGCCTCTGCGTGAAAGTTCGTCAAACCGTACCCACAAACCGAGCCCGCTCCCGATCCTTCCGCACCCCATCCACATCAAAAAACTGATTGTGGCTCACAATCCAAACCCCCGGCCCCAGTGTCCGCGCCGCAAACAAACTCTCCGTTAGATTCTGCAGCCCGTCGCTCCGCTCAAAACCCAGCGGCGTCATCGCTCCCGTCAGAATCACCGGATACCCCACCACCCCCAGCCGACCCTTCAGCATCCGACCCGTCTCCACCATCGTGTCCGTACCATGCGTGATCACCACCGGCCCCTCCGCCACCCGCTCCCGCACCGCCGCCAGAATCGCCTCGCGATCCCCGTCCGTCATCTCAAGACTGTCCTTATTCATCAGCGGCGTCACCTCAATCTGCGTCTCCGGCAGCCGCAGCATCTCCAGATAACGGTTGATGCGCGCCACCACATTCACTACCGCCCCGGTCTGCTCGGAGTACACCTTCTCAATGGTGCCTCCCGTGGTCAAAACATGGATCTTCACTGTTACCAATATACTGCGTAACCCACCACATACACCACACCAGGGTGGTTACCGAACCCCATTAAAAGCAACGGAAACGCTCTTGCAAACACACGCGTCAGTGGTATAGTGGAATTTCATGAACCGCACGCGTCATAGCTATTTTGGCTACCGCTTTTGGGACCAGATCCCATAAACGTGGCGTTGGTTTACGAAAAGGATTTTGCCTGAACCAACCCACTCGCAAGAGTGGGCTTTTTATTTTCTGAGGAACGGTTACTAAATAACACAATGATTATCTCGATGCGCCAGAACGCCACCAGACAACAGATCGACCACGTTCGCGAGCGGATTTGCGAACTGGGCTTCCGTGTCCATTCGATCGAAGGCGATGAACGCGTCGTGATTGGCGTTGTCGGCGTTGGCGGTGACGTCGAAGCCTGCCTCGAATCTCTCGAAGGCACCCCCGGAGTCGAGCGCGCGGTTCGCATCAGCGCCCCCTACAAATTCGTCAGCAAAGAATTCCGCAGCGAAAAAACCATCATCAAAGTCGGCAAAGCCGAAATCGGCGGCGACCAGTTCATCACCATGGCTGGCCCCTGCTCCGTCGAAAGCGAAAAGCAGATCATGGAAACCGCCGAAGCCGTCGCCGCCGCCGGTGCCACCATCCTCCGCGGCGGAGCCTTCAAGCCCCGCACCTCGCCCTACGATTTCCAGGGCATGGAAGGCGAAGGCCTCAAGCTCCTCGCCAAAGCCCGCGAAGCGACAGGCCTCGCCATCATCACCGAAGTCATGTCGGATCGCGACGTCAATCTCGTCGCCGAATATGCCGATATCCTCCAGATCGGCGCGCGCAACATGCAGAACTTCGCACTTCTCAAGGTCCTCGGCAAATGCGGCCGCCCCGTCATGCTGAAGCGCGGCCTCAGCGCCACCATCAAGGAATGGCTCATGTCCGCCGAATACGTCGTCGGTCACGGCAACCCCCAGGTCATGCTCTGCGAACGTGGCATCCGTACCTTCGAAACCGCCACCCGCAACACCTGTGACATCTCCGCCGTGCCGGTGCTCAATGAAATGACGCATCTCCCGGTCATCATCGATCCCAGCCACGCCGTCGGCAAGCGCAGCCTGGTTCCGGCCATCGCCAAAGCCGCCGTCGCCGTCGGTGCCGATGGCATGATCGTCGAAGTCCACCCCTGCCCCGAAAAGGCCGTCAGCGACGGTGCCCAGTCCCTCACCATCCCCGGCTTCCGAAAAATGATGCACGATCTTGATGGCTACATCCGCCTCTGGAAAATGGAACGCGAAGCCGCCATGGCCGTCGCGGTCTAATGGATTCATGACGATTCCCAGACGCCCAGTCACCCTAGGAATCGTCCTTGTGGCGCTGCTGCTAGCCGCCACCGCCATCTACCTGAAATGGAGCGGCGCGCGCCGGTTTTCCGACCCGCGCACGCTCCTTTCCCGTTTCCCCGTCGAAGACGCCATCGTTCTTAACATCGACTTCTCCGCCATCCGCCTCGCCGGCCTTCTTCCCGATTCCAAAGCCCCCCTCGAACCGGAATACAAACAATTCCTCGATGGTTCCGGCTTCGACTACCGCCACGACCTCGATTCTGTCACCGCCACCATCTCCAACAGCGGCAACTTCTTCATCGCCCGCGGTCGCTTCAACTGGCCCAAACTGCAGGACTATGCCTCCAAACAAGGCGGGTCCTGCTATCAGGACCTCTGCCGCATGCCCGGCAGCCGCCCCGAACGCCGCATCTCCTTCCTCCCCCTCCGTGACGACGTCATCGCCCTCGCCGTCAGCACAGACGACCTCGCCGCCAACCGCCTCACCAAACCAGGCGACCCGCTCACCGCCGAACTCCCCAACGCCCCAGCCTGGCTCATCGTCCCCGGCAGTGCCCTGCATGACCCCAACGCGTTTCCTCCCGGCCTCCGCCTCATGCTCTCCGCCCTGACGAATGCCGACCGCCTCGTCCTGACCGCCGGCCTGTCCGGCACCACCATGGAAGCCACCTGCCGCACAAAAGAAGATGCCCACATCCTCGCCAGTCAGTTGCGTGTCGCCATGGCGACTCTGAAAGAAGCCGATCAGGACCAACTCGCAAAGGCCCTCTCCAGCGGCACCTTCGAAGACACCGGAACCACAAAGGTGACCGGCCAATGGCCCTTCAGCAAAGCTCTGCTGGCAGACCTGACCAGCGGCTTGTAATCGTTGTCTTCCGGAAATTTGAGCGTTCCTGAACGAACTGGGCGCAACCGGTCAAGTCTAATAAAAAGGGCCTCTCCACCCCGGAGAGGCCCTGCGATCCCTGCCCGTAACTGAGTTAGCGCCCCTACAGCCGCGCCAGCAATTCCTTCGTGTACTTGATCGAAACTTCCAGATCTTCCCGCTGCGTCGCCAGCCTCTGTGCCTGCACTTCAGGACTCACCTGACCCCGTCCGCCGCCACCACCAGCACCGCGACCGCCACCGCTCCCGCCGGCAGCACCACGTCCGCCACCGCCGGGACCACCCGCACCACCGCCAGGCCCCTGTCCTGCGGCGCCCGGAGGCACCACACCCTTCTCCGCCAGTTCCAGGAACTGCTCATACTCCCACGCCGGCGTCGCCTTGTACGGCTCCCAAAACTTCGGATCATGCACCGCAAACATCCTCGGCTGCGCCTGCACAATCACTTCCGCCGATAGCGCCCGCCCCGGGCACAACTGCGCATACTTCCGGATATACCCGTCAATATCCACGTTGCCCTCGCCCGTCCGGCACCACCGCACCGCAATCCCGTTTGGCGTCATCCACACATACGTGTCCCGCACATGGCTCGTCAGCACATAAGGATGCAGCGTCTCCAGCGTCAGGTGCGGACTCTCCATCGTCCACATCGGATTGCCGGAATCGATGCACACCCCGACATACTCCTTCCCAGCCCCCTCAATCAACGTTTTCAGCTCCCGCGCCTGCATATCCCCGGCGTGGTTCTCAATCGCGATCTTGATCCCGTTATCCATCGCGAAGCTGCGAATATTCTTCAGCACCCCGATCGTGTTTGCAATGTGCCCTTCAAGCGGAATCTTGCCCGAACGCTCGCTCGCACTCCCCAGCACGCAGCGCACAATCGGCGACCCGATCGTCTTCGCCGCCGTGATCATCTTCTTCAACTGGTCTTCCGCCGTCCCCTGCGTCGCATCGAACATCGTTGACGACGGGCAGATCGACCGCATCCCGATCTCCAGATCGATATCCAGCTTCTTCGCATAATCGCGAACCTTCACCAGGTTGTCCGTCTCCAGATTCCCAAGGAAACGAATCTCGCTGAAGTGAACCACCTTCACGCCAAGCCCCTTGCAGTAATCGAGCGACTGGAACGGTGTATAGTTCTGGCTCTGGATACTGTAGATATCCACGCCCACGCGCGGCTTCGTGATCGGAGTCTGCGCGACTGCTTCATTCGCGAGGCCCGTGGCTGCCGCCGCAGCGAGTGTACTGGTGAGGAAAGTTCGTCTTTGCATGATTTTGCCTCTACCTAGATTACATGAATTCCCGCGCGCCCAAATCAGGCCAGGTAAAACACTTCTTCCAGCCGCTCCATCACCTCGTCTGGCCGCCCATTCGCAGGCATGAAAAACAACTTCATCTCGCGCTGCCACCGCTCGTTCACCGGTTTCGCCGCCATCCCGCGCAACGCCGCCGCAAAGTCCTCCGTTTCCAGGTACCCCACCAGCAGCCCATCCTCCCGCAGAAACAGCGAATAGTTCCGCCAGCCTGTCTCCGTCAGCGCCGCCAGCATCTCCGGCCATACCTGTTTGTGCCGATCTTTATACTCCGCCAGCCTCTCCGGGCGCACCTGCAACAAAAAGCAAACTCGTTCCATGCCCACCAGTATCCGCCAGCACCACCCGCTGTATCCTTGAAAAGTGCCAGCCACCACAGCAAACGGAATCCGCCACTTCTACCGGCTCGATGGCAATGAGAACAAGCCCGTCGTCATGCTCGTCCACTCCCTCGGTTGCGACCACAGCCTGTGGGATCACCAGGCCAACGCCCTACTCCCCCAGTTCCGCGTCCTCCGTTACGACTTCCGCGGTCATGGTGCCACGGAATCAACCCCAGGCGACTACACCATCGAACTTCTCTCTACCGACGCTCTCGCCCTCGCCGATCAACTCGGCATCGGCAAATTCGCTTTCTGCGGCCTCTCCCTCGGCGGCATGATCGGTCAATGGCTCGGGGCCAACGCCTCCGACCGCATCACCCGACTTGTCCTCGCGAACACCGCCGCCCGCTTCCCCGCCCCGGACCTCATCGACGCCCGCCGCCGCACTGCCCTCGCCGAAGGCATGACGCCCTTCGTTGACGCCGCCATGTCCCGCGGCTTCCTCCCTGAATCCGTCGCAGCCGTCCCGCCCTTCGTCGCCTCCATGCGCAACGTCCTGCTCGCCACTAACCCCGTAGGCTACGCCGGTTGCTGTGCCGCCCTCCGGGATCTCAACCAGACCGACCTTCTCCCGGGAATCACCGTCCCCACCCTCGTCATCGGTGGCGACCGCGACCTCTCCACCCCCTGGCCTGGCTTCGGCGACCTCCTCTCCAACACCATCCCGAACGCGAAATCCCTGGTACTCCCCGCCGCGCACCTCTCGAATCTCGAATGCCCCGCCGAGTTCTCCGCTGCCCTGCTGAGCTTCTTCGCTCCACTCACCTAGCTAGCCGGATTCTGCGCCGCTCACCCCGAACCCCACCCAAACCCGACCCAAATTATTCCTTAAAGTATTTTCCGCAAGCGCCGATAAGACCCGTATGACGTCAAATCGGCCTTTTCAATGGGTACGGGTGCGCCCTGGTACCCACCCCCGCAGCATCGCTGCACACAGCCGGCACTCACCTGCCTTATCGAAAGATAATAAACCACTTAACTGCCATTTAATGGCGGTACCAGTACTATCAAAACCGGCATTCCAAAGTACGGAGTTGTCGTCCGATATCTAGGAACGCACTGCGGAAAACCGTTACTCTGCAAACGTAAGCAAAACAGCAAAACACAAGCGAAGGATGGGGATCATGAAAACAGCAAATATTCTTAAAACACTCGGCACCGTGGCAATCGCCGCGGCACTCACGCTCGGCACCGCCAGCGCGTCCACAATAACCTACAATTTCGCCAATCAGACCGGCGACACCGGTGGCGGCATGGGTAACTCGCTCACCTATACGTTCGGCGGCGTCACCATCACGGAAACCGCATGGTGGCTCAACACAACCAGCCCCGTTTCCGGCACTACCTTCCAGAAGGCCGAAGTCGACGCCTACAACGGCTACGGCGTCGGTGTCTGCAACTCCAGCGAAGGCTCCGCCTGTGGCTCGCCGGCGCACCAGATCACCAACAACAACGGCATCGATTTCATCCTGCTGACCTTCAGCACCCCAGTCTCCCTCGCCGGCCTGACCAATGACCTGTCCCTGCTCCACTATCAGGACACCGCGTCGGGTGCGAGCAACGCGGACATCAGCTACTGGACGCCCTCCGGCCTCCTCACCACCAGCACTACCTACGGCTCGCTCAGCGGTGGCAACAACGTGAACAACGGTTGCTCCACCGCGCCCTGCACGGTAAATGACACCATCACCAGCGGTGCCAGCATCACCCAACTCCTCATCTCGGCTCAGGTTGGCGGGGGCGGCAACGATTCCTTCAAACTCGCTGGACTGACTCTCAACACCGTGCCTTCCGGTGGCGGCACCAGTTCCACCCCTGAGCCATCCACCATGGTCCTGCTCGGCTCCGCCCTGCTGGCCGGTGTGGTCTTCACCCGCCGCCGTCAGAACCAAACCGCGCACGTCGAATCCAGATAGTTTCGCTCTCCCTCCTTCGCTTCCAGACAACCGGTTGGCCTCACGGCCAGCCGGTTTTTTGCTTTTGCAGCCGTTTTCCGCCACTTCCACGCGCCCGAAACACCCGCGCTACACTGGAAAGTCTTCCCTCTAAATGCCTGCTCCCGTCGCGCTGTCTCCCGATCTTCTCCTGCACGTTTCACAGCTCCTGCAAGTCCCGATGAAAGGCCTCGTCGCCACCATCGAATTGCTCGATGAAGGCTCCACTGTACCCTTCATCGCTCGCTACCGTAAGGAGGTCACCGGTAACCTCGACGAGGTCCAGATCCGCAACATCGAAGAGAAGCTCCTCTACTTCCGCGAACTCGTCGCCCGCAAGGAAACCATCCTCGCCTCCATCGCCGAACAGGGCAAACTGACAGATGACCTCAAAGCCCGCATCAACGCCGCCCTCGATAAGAGCGACCTCGAAGACCTCTACCTCCCCTACAAGCCCAAACGCCGCACCAAGGCCATGATCGCCCGCGAGAAAGGCCTCGAACCCCTCGCCAACTACCTCTGGGAGCAGGAACCCACCAGCACGCCGCTCGACGCCTTCGCCGCCACCTTCGTCAATCCCGAACTCGGCGTCGCGACAATTGACGAAGCTTTGGAAGGTGCCCGCCACATCGTCGCCGAAACCATTTCCGACCACGCCGATATCCGCAAACTTCTCCGCCAGACCATGCTCGACGAAGGCGTCATCGTCAGCCGCAAAACTACCGACGGCGTCGACGAAGAGCAGAAGTTCACCATGTATTACGACTACCGGGAGCCCGTCAAACAAATCCCCTCGCACCGCATGCTCGCCATCCGCCGCGGCGAAACCACCGGCGTCCTCTACTTCGTCATCGAACTCGAACCCCAGCGCTCCGTCGAGCTCATCAAAGGCAAAGTCCACAAACAACCCGGCGACTGGACCCCACAGCTCAACCTCGCCATCGAAGACGCCTGGAAGCGCCTGCTCAACACCTCCATCACCTCCGAGATCCGCATGGAACTCAAGCAGCGCGCCGATACGGACGCCATCGCCGTCTTCCGCGACAACCTGCAAAACCTCCTGCTTGCCCCACCTGTCGGTCAACTCGCCGTCCTCGGCCTCGACCCCGGCATCCGCACCGGCTGCAAGATCGCCGTCGTTGACGACACAGGCAAATTCCTGGGCCACGACGTCATCTACCCCTTCCAGCCGAAGAACGACGTCGCCGGTTCCGAGCGAATCCTCAAAACCCTCATCGCGAAATACAACGTGCGCGCCATCGCCATCGGCAACGGCACCGCATCCCGCGAAACCGATTCCTTCGTCCGCGAATTCTTCAAAAAAGAAGGTCTCACCTCACTCTTCAGCGTCACCGTCAACGAATCCGGCGCTTCCATCTACTCCGCCTCCGACATCGCGCGTCAGGAATTTCCCGATCTCGATCTCACCGTCCGCGGCGCCATCTCCATCGCCCGTCGCCTTCAGGACCCCCTTGCCGAACTCGTCAAGCTCGACCCCAAATCCATCGGCGTCGGCCAATACCAGCACGATGTCGAGCAGAACCACCTCGGCAAGTCTCTCGAAATCGTCATCGAAAGCTGCGTCAACCGCGTCGGCGTCGATCTCAACACCGCGTCGTGGGCGCTGCTCCGCTACGTCGCCGGCATCAACGAACGCACAGCTCTCAAGATCGTCGAATACCGCAACGAAAACGGTCGCTTCCGCTCGCGCGTGCAGTTGAATGCGGTGCCCGGCATCGGCCCGAAGACGTTCGAACAGGCCGCCGGCTTCCTGCGCATTCGCAATGGCGATCAGCCGCTCGATATGAGCGCCGTCCACCCGGAGTCGTACCCCGTGGTGGAACAAATCGCGCAAACGCTCGGCGTACCCGTCACACAGTTACTGGAACAGCCCGCCCTGCTCGACAAAGTCGACAAGGCCAAACTGACGGCCGGCGTCTACACGCTGAACGATATTCTCCAGGAACTCCGCAAGCCGGGCCGCGACCCCCGCGACAAATTCGTCGCCCCGGCCTTCAAGGAAAACGTCAAGGAAATTGCCGACGTCCAGGTGGGCATGACGCTCGAAGGCGTCGTCACCAACGTGACAAAGTTCGGAGCCTTCGTGGACATCGGCGTCCATCAGGACGGCCTCGTCCACATCAGCGAACTCTCGAATCGCTATATCAAGGAACCGAGCGACGTCGTCAAGGTGGGCCAGATCGTGCAGGTCCACGTCCTCAGCGCCGATACGAAGACGAAGCGCATCGCGCTCTCCATGAAGACGAAGCCCGAGCCGGGCGGCACTCCGAAACACCACGCAAAACCGGCCCCGGCCCCGAAGCCCCAGCCATCAATGGACGACAAACTGGCCGCGTTAGCCGACCGCTGGAAGCGCCGCTAACCCGGCGCGCCGCGCTACTTCACCGAAACCACAACCCGCCGGTTCCACGCGTCGCCCGCACCCTTCGCTGGAACCGGATTATCCACCGCCTGCACGCTCACCGCCGCGCGCGGCACCCCCAGCCCCACCAGCGTCTCCGCTACCTTCTCCGCGCGAACCCGCGCCAATCCCGCCTTCTCCGTCAGCGTCGCACCTGAGGAAAGCAGCGTTGCCCCACGATACCCGGCCACTTCAATCCGCGCAGCACCACTCTTCTTGAAATACGCCACTGCCTGAATCAGCGCGCCGCTCGCGTGCAAACTCAAGAAGTCATTATCAAAATCAAAGTACAGAGTGCTCAGCCCCGGCCCTTCCGTCTTGACCCATGAATCCGGTGCCACACGCACGCGTGGCGGCGCTTCAATCCCATCCTGCGCCGGCAACATCGTGTGGCAACTCGCATCGATCTCCTGCATCACGGAAACCTTCACCGGCTTCAGCGGAATCCCGCCGCAAACCCGCGGCCCCGCCACGACCTCGCCCTCCACCAAAACCTGGTGCTCCAGTTGCGGCGGATAGAAATCCTCAGCCACCCCGCCCTGTATCCCCAGAAAATACGTCTCTCCGCTATACTCAGCCAGCCAGCACGGACTCGTCTTCGTATCCCTGATCTCCGGACACACAACAAACGCCCGATGACTCCCCGCCATCTGCGGCCACACGGGCGATACGGCGAGCAATCCCGCCAGCAGAATCCTCATAACACCCCCAGAAAATTCACCAGATCCTGCTTCTCCTGCCCCGTCAGCCGCATATCAAATCTCCGGTCGTAATAGTCCACCAGTTCCATCAGCGTCTTTGCCGACCCGTTCACAAAATACGGCGCACGCGCCGCTAGCCCGCGAAACTGCCCCATCGTGATCGCACCAATATCCGCGCACTTACCAGTAATCAGCGCGCGTCCCGGATCGCTCGTGTAAATCACCCGCCCCAGAAACGGATGCGGTTTCGCCTCAGCCCTGCATGTCACCTTAAACACCGGCAATTCAGCCGTCGTGCTCGCCACATCCGGCTCCGTCCACGTCGGATAGTTCGTCGTGCCCAGATCCACCCATCCCGGCGCACGATCCATCCCCGACATCACCGCGTTATGGCACACCGCGCACGACCGCTTCGCCGGATTCCCCAAACCAATCGAATTGATGTGCCCTACATTCTTCACCCAGAACTGCCGGTTCAGAAAAATATCGTTGCCCCGCGCCACCGACTGCCGAAACTCCGTATCCTTCTGCCACGCCGCAAACGAAAGGAACACAGGCTTCGCCGGGCTGTTCAAAACGCCGGCCTGCTCCTTCAGCAAATTCGCAGGACCCAATGCCCCCGGGCCATCCCCTCCAGTCAACTCCTTCGCCCCGCGATCCCATGTCTGGGCCACATACACCTGTTTCTCAAAAGCCGTAATCTGCGCCAGCTCTCCAGGCGTCAGCCCCTTCTTGCCCTCCAGATGAGTCCGATACGCGTCTTCCGCCTGAATCTTCAGCGTGCCCGCCCTCGCATCCGCCATCATATTCATGCTGACCGGCAACCCGGTCTCCGGGTCTTTATCCAGCAGCACTCCCAGCTTCACGTTAAACGGCGTCGAATCCGGCTCCAGAACGTATTTCAGATTCGCCACCGGTCGCGGCCGGCGAAATACTGACACGGCGTGCGCGACCCCCGTCAGCCCCCAGCGTGGATCGCGATTCACACCCGTCGGGTCGCTGACCACTTCAATCGTGAACTCCGGCTCCGCATTCCGCGCCGGCGGCCATTGCAAGGCAATCCGAAACAACCCGCGCTTCAGTAACAGCGAATGCGACGCTTCCTGATCCTGCGGCAGACTCGGATTATTCGAACCATCAATCGCCGCGAAGATCGGATCCTTTCCTCCCGACGCGCGCCATCGCTCCCGAATCGCATCGCCCGAAACGCTCATCGCGTTCGCCGGCTGATGACAAGTGACGCACGCACGCCCATTCGTCCCGACCGGCTCAAAGAAAGGATGCCCCTTCGTAGCAACCGGGCCGTCAGCGTTCAAGACTGTCAGCCGACCCGAAGGATTCTCAAACGTCGCCTCGCGCGGCAGCAACTCGCCAACCCGCGCATCCTGAGCCCACGCCATCCACAATGCGCCTAAGGCCACCAGACAGAACACCAGAAATCTCATGCTCCTGAGATGATACTCCACGAATCGTGTAGGGTCACGGCTTCGGCCCTGCCGTCGGGCTTCCGCTCGACGCACCTGGCCGCAACTCTCCAGATTCGCCTGCGTCAGTTCGCAGTCGGCACTTTCTCCGCATGATCCACCACCAGCACACCCACAGCGTCGCGACGCGCTTCCAGCTTCAACCCCAGTTCACCCTGCAGTGCCGCGATCAGAATACTGGTCGCATCCATTTCGCCCACATGCTCGCCACCGGCCCCATTCGCCGCGGTGGCAGCCTCCACATACGGCAGCGTGTTGATCCGATAATCGTAATGCCCCTTCAATCCGGTCGCATCAATCACAGGCCGATTCATCGCCTTCGACGACTCCTCCGCCAGTTCGCTCATCGCCCCCCGCTCCACCGTCATCGCACCACCGGCTCCCCTGCTGTGTGTCGGCGGACCCTCCCTGTTGGACTGCTGGAACTTCGGTCCGCCCTTCGCGACCTTCAGGGCGTACACCTGCATTTCTTTAGTCTCCGTGTGCATGGTCAGCCCAAAGCGTTCCGCCAGCAGCGCCCGCAGCATCAGGCGAAGCTGCGCCTCATCCGCCTGCCCGCCGGCCTTGGCGACAATGTCGAAGCCCACATCCTTCAGCCACGCCGGACCCTCCACCTGGAATGCCGGCCTGTCATAAGCCCACCCGATGCAGAACTTCAGACTCATCCCCCGAATCGTCAGCGAACCAGGCGATGTCTCCAGATGAACATCGTCATTGTTCGCCACCGTGGACGGACGCACGGACGCCGCCTCGAACGCAGGCGTTTGCGCCACACAAACGAAACAGGCAAAGGCAAAGAGGATCGTAACGCCGCGCGCAGCGGCCGAAAGTTTGAACATAGCAGTGGACCCTGACAGTGGTTACGCAGCAGCAGCCACGGGGT
The DNA here is from genome assembly GCA_903875575.1 of uncultured Acidobacteriia bacterium. GTDB lineage: Bacteria > Acidobacteriota > Terriglobia > Bryobacterales > Bryobacteraceae > BOG-234. The sequence goes on from CAIQWJ010000072.1 coordinate 22,842, forward strand.
TAACAGAAGAACCTGCATCTCCGTGTAACCAATCCGACAATCGCCAGTTTGCCTTTCAGACAGCCATGAAAACTTTCGCAGCCCTTCTAGGCGTGGCCCACACACTTTCTTCCGCGGCCGCAGGCCAGGCCCCGAAAGCCTTCGAAGCGGTCGCCATCCGCCGCAATATGAGCGGCAGCCTCAACACCAACATCCAAACCGCGCCTGGCGGCCGACTCACCATCACGAACGCGTCGCTAAAAACCCTGATCCGGAACGCCTACGGCATTCTCAGTTTCCAACTCACGGGCGGACCCAACTGGCTCGATACCGAGATGTACGACGTGGAAGCAACCACCGGCAGCGCCGCGGAGATCTCTCGCGACGAACTGAAGCCTCTGCTCCAAAACCTGCTCGCGGAAAGATTCCATCTCGCAGTGCACAGGGAGACCCGCGAAGGCGATGTATACGCGCTCCTACTCGACAAGGGCGGGCCGAAATTCAAAGAGAACCCCGGCCCCCAAAAGGACAGCATGAACACAAACAAGGGCTCCGGCAGAGCCAGGATGACAGGCACCGCGGCCTCCATGCCCATTCTGACCTCGAATCTCGCGAATCAACTGGGCCGCTTCGCCGTGGACAAAACCGGCTTACCCGGCTCCTACGACTTCACGTTCGAGTGGGATCCCGATCAAACGCCGGATTCGAAACTGCCCTCAATCTTCACCGCGCTGCGCGAGCAACTCGGCCTGAAGCTGGAGACTCAGAAAGGTGCAGTCGAAGTATTGGTGGTCGATCACGCAGAACACGCCACAGAGAATTAGTCAGTTCTCCGAAGGTTTCTCCACGCCGTCAATCACAATGATTTCCACCGGGCCTTTCGTCGCTTCCAGCCGCAGCCCCAACTGCTCCTGCAATGCGGTAAACAGCGAAGGCTCGGCCGACTCCGGTGCCGGATTCGGTGCCCACTCCAGTTGGATACGATACTTCTCCGTCAGGCCGGTATTGTCATTGACCACGCGATCCAGCCGCGCACCCAGCAGACTGGCCAGATGCGCCATGGAGCTTCTAGTGGACTGGACCGTGCTCTTCCCCGCCCCATTGGTGACGTTCGTGGTGGCATCACCCTCGCCCGAATCCACGGGCAATTTCGCGCCTCCACGGGCAACCACCAGCGAATAAACCTGCATCTCTTTGGTCTCGCGATGATACCGGAACCGGAATCGGTCGGCCAGCAACGCCTGAATATAAGGCCGCAATTCCAGCTCGCTCAGATCCTTCGAAGTGCCCGTCTTCGCCGCAATGTCGTAGTTCTCGCTGGTCAGCCAGCCCGGGCCGCCCGAGATCTGAAACGCTCTTACGCCAAACGCCTGCTGGATCAGACTATTGATCGTAATGTTCGTAGCGGTTAACAGTCCCGGCCCCGTGCTTTCGGACGAACGACCGCTGCCACTGTTGTTGGGCTTGACGGAGACGACTTCAAAGGAAGGAGGCTGGGCACGAAGCGCGGGCAAAGCTGCCATGCCCATTGCCAGGAATAATGCGAGTCGTGATGGACAAAGCAGAGTGAGCTTCATAAGACGTCGGTAAAGAATAGACGACTGATCTCAGGCTTCGTTGGCAGAAAACTCTGACGGTAGACCCCTGAAACACAGTTCGCAAATCTGCGATACTTCTCTCGTGCGGCCATTCAGCACCTCATCCCGACTGGCACTCGCGACATTCGCGCTGGCAGCGAGGTGTCTCGCCTGCTCTTACTTCTATCCTGTTTTTCAGGCCGGGCCGGATTTTCGCGTGAAAGTCGAAGATCAGGGAGTTCCGGTTGAGGGCCTCAGGCTGACGATCAGCATCGGCAACAGCCCGGACAAGCGCATAGCCGCAGTGACGAACGGCGACGGCATCGCACTATTTGGCACAGTGGACTCTGGTGACTACCTCTTAAACACAGACATTGATACAGGAGTCGCCTTCGGTGTCGTAGTGAAGGTAACGGGAAATGGACCACGCGGCGCTACGGTGCCCATCACGTGGCCCCAGATTCCGCCCGTGGCCGTGCGATCCCTCAAAGGGACACTCCGTGGCCCCGACTACCTTCCTGGCCGCCAGCGGGAGCTATCACTCGAACTCCACGATGGGGTTTCCGGCAAGTTGATCAAAGCTCTTCGGACCAATGCCCACGGCCAATTCGATTCTGAAATCACCAAACCCGGACGATACTTCCTGCGGCTGAAGCCATCGGGCTTACTGGACTGGGGGAGAAACGAGATCACCGGCCTGATCGCTGTCACGGTCTCTCCAAACACCAGTCAGGATCAAATGGACGTCGATCTGCTGTGGTCGAGCTGCGGCCTGAGCTATGCAGACAGCGGCAAATGTCAGCAGAACGAGTCGCCACTGGCTCGCCTTCCCGATCAGGTTGTCGATACCAGTGGAGGGGCAATCGCGGGTGCAAAGATCAGCCTCCTGGATGATTCAGACACGCTGGTCGAAGAGTTCCAAAGCGACAACACGGGAAAGATCGCGCCGACTCACGCGCTGGCTGCGGGAACCTATCAGTTGGTCGTAAGCCGTGCGGGCTTCACGCCCTATCGTCGAACGATACGAATTGACCCGAACGGTGATCCGTTGACCCCGTCTAATTTGACCGTGAACCTGGGGTTTGGAGGAATGTGTAGTACCGGCAGTTCTCAATAGCAACTACCGGTCACGATCTGGTTCTCCGGCTTTCCGCTGTCCGGGAGTTCGGCTGTGCTAAACGGCCACCCGCAATCGCAGCCGACAACAACTCTTCCGCTACCCGATTCTTCGACGCCATTGCAATCTCCAGCGCCGACCTTCCCTCATGATCCCGCGCGTTGACATCAGCGCGAGCCGCCAGAGGCCACGCGAACCGGCTACGAAATGCGCTTACCAATCACCGCGGTTGATTTCGCGCTGACACCGGCAGCACCGGCATAACCCGGCCAGCCGCCAATCGCCGTCTGTACCCTTTCCAGGATTTGCGCCGCCTTCTTCAAGCTATGTTCCTTCCCCAGCGCTTTCAGCTCTGCGACTCCAGGATTCCGCCCCTCACCCATCACCAGCATGCTCTGCTCACCCGCCGGACCATCGGAAAAGGTCAGATCATACGCCGGCCCGAAAACCCACGCGTTCGCCTCGTTCAGCAGGAACGAAAAGTTCTTGGCATGATCGTCCCGGTTATGCGCCAACACGTTGAAACAAGCCAGCGCGTAGGCTTTCTCCACCTCGACAATATTCTTCGTCATCACCCCAACCACCCGCAGCACCACATCATAGTCGAGCGACGGATTCCGGTGATCGGCGTGCAGAAGTCCCGACAAGCTGTGCATGTGCACGCGGCAACCGCCACGCCGGTCAAACCGCATCGCCCCGAAATAGCCCCGCTTCCGCGTCCGAAAGAGGTGGGTCTCCGGCATTTCCACTCCCGCATCCCGAGCCATGAGGCTGTACGCATACTCGATCGCTCCGATGTCGCGCGGATCCTGCGACGACGCGAATTTGATCATCCAGTGCCCGAAGCCTGGCCTCAAAGCCGCTGCCCCATGAACAATCTTCTTCCGGTCCGGGCTGACCTGCGCCACAATCTTGGGGCGTGCACCTGCCGACGACCCACTCAACCGCAGCAATTCCTCAAAAACCTCCTCGCTCTCTCCGGTGAGCACAATTTCTGCTTCCCCGGCAAGCCGATCCAGCGCGAGTGGCTCATCATCGTCGGCATTCTCGCTGCGGTCCGGCTCATAGCTCAGCGCCCCCATTCCGGAGCGGCCGACATAGGCGAGCCGGTCCAGTGGATTCAACTGGCTCCGCCGCACACCGTGCTTCTCCACCGTGCGGTCCAGCAGCAGCCGACCCCAACCGTCGGGCAGACTATCGTTGAACACGCCGTGGAGACCATCGAAGATCGCGTCCGGCGATGTGAATACACCAGCCCTTAACGGCAGTTTGAATGGCGAGATTTCAATGCCGGAGGCAAGGAAAGCCGGATCGTACTCAAACAGGATCTGCCGTCGCCTCAAGGCAAGGCGCCCAACCTTACGCGGTTCGCCTGTTTCCAGATAGACCGTCAACAACTCAGTAGGTGTGTAGGTCACTTGATCCGTCCCTTTCGGCGCGGCTTCGGCTCCCGCAGCAGCTCATCCAGCGACTTCGAGGCGAAACCCGTTCCGCCGTCCACGCACACCCGGTCGAAATCGGCAAGACAGCCCAGGACAAGCGCCAGTTTGAGCAGCCCATCCAGCGCGATCAGACCGGTATATTCAAAGCGTTTGAGCGAACTCCAACTCACGCCCGAACGCGTGGCGAGGCCCTCCTGCGAAAGATTCATCGCCAGCCGCCGGGCCTTGAAACGGCCCGCCAGCTCACGTTGAATATCATGCGGGGTCTTGAGTTCTATAGCCATTATATTGTCTACTTGTAGCCTAAATACAAGTTTACGGATAATATATTGTCTATGTCAATGCGGTAGCCGGATTGGAGACTCGTTCAGCGCGGAGCTTGATGGGAAACCCAGCTTCTCACGATTCTGGAAACGAGCCTCTAATGCACTGCCTGCGGAGAAGCAACGTCCCCCACATCCGCAAGGCACCAGTTCGCATCCGCGTTCTGGCTGATCCCGCTCACTAGTGTGCGAACGCTGTTGCCACGGCTGTCGAAAACCTTGACGTCACTGCTCCAGACCGTACGCTTCGAATCCAGGTCCCGCAAGGCATAATGACCATCTGTCGAATAGACAAGTCTTCCATCAGGCGACCAGCCCCCCCATGTGTCGAGATTTTCGTCAAAGGCGACCCACGTGAAGTCCTTGCTGAGCCGCCAGTATTCCCCGGATCCGTGTCCCCCCGTATCACCGCCCAAAATTGCGGTGGTGCCATCGGGGCTGACCGTGAGACTGACACCGAATATGAATTCCGCTTCCCTGGTGATTTGCTGCTGTGTGTTCGCCGTCCGCAAATCATATCGCACAAGGGTGACGGACGGCTCAGCGAAATCAAGCCGCGCGAAGAGCAGAGTCTTCCCATCCCGCAGAAATGCGGGTGCCGCGCCTTCCCCAAGGTCCAGCGGGTCTGCGCCGTTGAGTCGCGAAAGCATGACGTGACTTACCTGCCGTGGGCTGGCGAGTATGTCGGTCCTGGTCTCCCATGCAAGAAACTGACGATCGGGGCTGATGGCCGCCCGTACTCCTTCGAGTCGACGCACCTTGATTTTTCTGGCCAGATCGATGATCTCGATGATGCCACCATACTCTTCCACAGCGATTTGATTTACGCCCACGGTACCAGTGATCTGAAACAGATCCCCTTCCAGTTGGATCACCCGAGACTCTGCATGTGTCACCCGGTTGAAGGTGGAGAGCGTCCGCCAATTACCAATGTTGCCGCTGGTGAAAAGTAGCGAGCGACCATCCGGCGCGCACCACGGCTTCTGGTGGTCTTTTGCGCTCGTTGTGATTTGAATGCGGCGACCCGTGACGGAGTCCACCTCACGGATTTGAAACCAACTGCGACCCGTCTTTAGGTACTCGCGCCCACTATAAACAATCTGCTGTCCCCAAACCGCCAGACAGCCGAGACAAACAAGAACAGTGCAGCGGGCGAGTGTTCGTGTCATGGTAGGTTCCGCATTGTGATGACACCTTGTCCGCGACAACATCGCGCCGCAGGGCACCGCCTCAGGTCCGCTCCTGCTCCAGCATCAACCCGCTGTCCGGCGTCTCCGGCAAGCTCATGATGAGCGCCTCGCGGTCCGGCATCCGCTCCGCGCGCAATCCTTCCGCTGCAGACTTCATTTCCTGGCGGCGCTCATCCATAGACCTATTATCATTCATTTCCCAAAATGAACTCACGGTCCGACGTTCTTTGGTAAGGTGGCACTATGCAGGAGAGTGCGACGTATTCCAGCCTCGCGGATACGCTGGCGAGCGCTACCGACATGGATCGACGCCTGATTCAATCCTGCGAAGTCGCCAATGCCGACGCTGACGTCACGGCGATGCAGTCAGACCTTGACGAAATACCAGTCGAAATCGCCGAACACTGGAACTGACCCGGCACTCTGAACCTTCCTGTCCCTCAAAATCCATGCCCGGATTTCAGGTGCTCCGTACGTTCCATCGTAAGCGCGATCCTGCACATGGCGTATGCGTTCGGTCCCCCGCTACCACGGCCCCACAACCCACGCTCCGCTTCGCAATCTGCATCCCGATAAGCAATCCACGCGCGTTCGGCAGCTCTCAGCTTCCCGACGTCCGTCCCACTGTACTGAGCCGCCCTCTTCAGCGCCTGCTGATACGCCGCATTCAGTTCGGCGTCCGCAGCTTTGTATGCCGCGTCAAGACAGATCGATATCTCCAGATTCGTGCCATCGCACTTGCCTTCGGGATTCTGCGCGGCGGTCGTCGCTCCCGGAGTGACCAACAGCGAGAAGATCATCGAAACCTTCAGTGCCTGTTTGACCATACGTCTCGATCTTGCCAGACGCATCAGCCCGGTCATGACAATCTGAGCTTAGCTGCGGTCGTAATCTTCGGGTTCCGCATCGGGCACTTTGTCCAGTACGGCAAGAAAGCTCTCACGACTGCCTCTCGCCGCCCTCTGCTTCAAGCGCTCCCAGGCAGCAAGTTGCCCGGCGAACGCAGAGGAAACCACATCGTCCACGGACAAGTGCTGCGACTCGGCAATCTCACGCGCCTGCAGGTAAAGCTCTTCGGGAATATTTACGCTGACGCTCATTCGGTCTGCCTCATCAACTCAAGGAATTCAGCGGGCGTAAGAACAAGCACGCGTCGCCTTCCAGCCTCAACAAAGTCGCTTTAATTGTACGTAACAAGCACCCCCGCACTGGATTGCAGGATCCAGCACCAGTTCATCATCTGGATCGGGCAGGGTCGGACGCATGGAATAAACGGATGGCACGAGATTGGAGCACTGGAAGATATAGTCGGGCAATCTGTCCACGTCGTCTTCGGTCAACGCAGAAATCAGATCCCTCCGCTTGAGGATCTCTTCGTACTCAAGAGCCAGCGCCACCGAGATATTTGATCGAAATGCTCCGGTACCGATAAGCCTGAGGATTTGGTACGAAGCCCCTCGCTTCGACCGCAGCACTGCCACCAGAATGTTCGTATCCAGCACGATTTCATGCATTGGCTTTCTTCAATGCTATCCCGCCGCAGGATTCGGCCTGCCAGGATTAGTCCCAGCCCCCCAGGACAGAGCCTTCGGGTGCCGTTGGGCCCGTCAGCCATTCGTGCTGAACCTCATCGAAAATGACTGGTGCAGGATGCGTGTCGAGAAACCCTCGTGGATCAACAACAACCGCCGGCCGCACGTCAGGCGGGCTTCCGCGAAACATAGCCAGTGCCTTCGCCGAACAAGCGCCGCAGCAAGTTCACGACCGGCCCCGATGGTGCATTTCTGTTAGACGCCGTCGCACCGGGCGCGTATCGACTGCGCAGTGAACTCGCTGGCCACATGACGGCTGTCTTTGGAAGTCCGGGACGACTGGGATTGGGTGCGGTTCTCAGCATAAGGCTCCGCTCGCAACGGTGACCCTGCTGCAGAGCTCCGGCGGCGGGTCGGCACCTCCCGCCTGGCAATCGGTCTATGCCGATGAGAGCGGTGATTTTGTTTTCAAGGGACGGGCTCCGGGCACTTACCGGTTGTTTGCCATGGAAGACACGGATACCTCGCTGCTGTTCGACTCTGAGTTTCTGCGAAGGAATGGCGGCAAGGCGGGTGAAGTGACCGTCAAGGAAGGGAACACCTCGTCGGTGACTCTGACCGAGATCCCGATTCGCGGGCGTTGACCCCCAGCCGGTTGGAATGGCAGCCCGCGCCGAGTTGGCATGTCCAGGTTTTCCACTGTCTTTCGCAGCAACAGCGCTCCCCCCGCCGGAATTTGCCCAGCGATCGCTGACAGGTTACACTGTTTCGTCCGCCAGACCATTGACAGGGCTTACAGCGTCAGCAAACAATTGCGGGATGGATGCATATGGGCCGCAAAGGTGTGCATGAGTCCTCATGGCGTAATTGTTATACTGCCGCCTTTCCTCGCGCAAAACCGCCTCCGACGGAATACGAACCTGGCCTGGTTGCCACGAGGATGGAATGGCTTCGAGGGTAATACCACCTTTATTTTGTGCGGGGATATTTACAATCGGCGTGGTGACGTCCTACGATACAGATTCTACTTCGGATCTTGCAGAAGCGCAGTTTGCTGGAGAGTCCGGACTCCAAAATGCAAAACCCCGTCTGTCGGGCGGGGTCTGCAAGTCTACGGAGTAGAGAGGAGGTGCTTTTATGGACCTTCTGATGCTGTTCGTCTTACTGATCGTTCTACTGATTAGGAAACGACGGACCAAACTCAAGATCGAAATCGATCTGTAGTCTGACCGATGGAGGCTGGCGGTCGCGAGCCGCTGGCCTCCACAGCATCGATTCTAACATGAATCCGGACCAGCGCGAAAACTTGACCCTCCTGTCCTCTGGCGCCCTTTGCGAACCTTTGCGCGAGAAGACCGATGGCGACGGCGTATCGCAGATGAAGCCTGAAGATTTCGTGGTTGCGGGTGTGCGCAATGCACCGAACGCGCCCTTGCCATCGCTCACCTGGAACTAAAAGCACTCATCCTCCGCGTCACCGGCCAAACGGAAAATCACCCGCCAGTTGGCGCGTACCGTAACGGCCCAGAATCCTTTGAACTCGCCCTTAAGCGGGTGCAGCCGAAACCCCGGCACTCCAGCGCCGCCTCGCGGTTGATTTGTGCGCCTGCCACGGAGGAATGACAACGGGAACAATACCTCAGATCTCCCCAAACGGCACCGCCACAACCCCCGCCCCCAGCGGCAGCCGCACACTCCCCGGATGCACCACAAACCCCGGGCCCACCCGATCCCCCAGCGCCGCCTGAAACGCCCGAATCCCCTTCGCCATCTCTGGCCGCGGCGTCCCCGAGAGCTTCACCTCAATCGGGATCAGCGTCCCCTCCGCCTCCACCACCAAATCAACCTCCTCGCCCGCCGAAGTGCGCCAGAAGTAGATCCGCGGCTCCTCCCCCCGGTTGACGAACGCCTTCACAATCTCCAGCAGCACTGCATTCTCAAAAATAGCCCCGCCCATCGGGCCCGACCCCGCATGCTCCGCATCCCTCAACCCCGCCAGATGGCAAAGCAACCCGGTATCGGTGAAATACACCTTCGGCGTCTTGACCAGCCGCTTGCCTACATCCGCATGGTACGGTCGCAACACAATCACCTGGAAAGTAGCCTCCAGCACAGAGAGCCAGGCCTTGGCCGTGTTCAGCGCAATCCCCAGATCACGCGCAACATCCGCAAGATTGAGCAACTGCCCCGCCCGCGCCGCCAGCGCCCGCAGAAAACTCTGGAACGACATCAAATCCCCAATCTGCCGCAACGCCCGAACATCTCGCTCCAGGTAAGTCTGAATGTAGGCCGATTGCCACAGCGGAACATCGCGATCCGGCTCCGCCACCAGTTCCGGAAATCCACCGCGCAGCAGATTCCGCCAGATAGTTTGAAACGTCGGCACCTGCTGCTCTGGACGGGAGCCCGCGGCTGCCGACGGCTTCTCCCACGGCAACGGCTCCCCCGCGCGACCGAATTCCTCCCGCTGCGAAAGCGTCATCAACCGCAACATCGCCGTCCGACCCGCCAGCGACTCCGTAACCTGCTCCGTCAACAGCAGATTCTGCGACCCGGTCAGCAGATACCGCCCCCGCGCCTCCCGCCGCTCATCGATACGCTCTTTAATGTAAGGCAGCAACTCCGGCGCATACTGCACCTCATCGAAAATGACCGGCGCGGGGTGCATGTCCAGAAACCCGCGCGGATCCGCAGCCGCGGCAGCCCGCACGTCGGGCGGTTCCAGCGAAACATAGCCCGCCGAGTCGCCGTACAAACGGCGCAGCAGCGTAGTCTTACCCGACTGTCTCGGTCCGGTTAGGACCACAGCCGGGAACTCGGCTGCAGCCCGCCGAACCACCGGCTCCAATGCACGCGGAATGTAGGGTTGGGCCATCCAATATCAGACTATCATGCAATTATGCATTCTGAATGCATAATTGCACACGACAAAATCATGCCGTCTTGACCAGTAGCCCTTCGTCATAGGTTGGCACTATGCAGCGTGTCCACGTCCACCGTCGCGGAGCGAGACGCAATCCTGATCCAGATCTGCGAAGCCGCCAACAGTGACCCTGACATCGCATCAATCCAGATGGAATTTAACGCGCTTCATGACGAAATTTTCGAGCCGTGGCACTGATCCGAAATCCCTGAAGTGCATCCACCAATTTGGCCTTGGCGTTCTTTGCGGTCCTTTGCGGCCTTCGCGTGAAAGATCTGGTCTCGTGCCATCGTCCGGAAACTGGTTCTTGCAATGAACGCAGAAAAGCCGTAATTGTGGTGCCGCTTTCCACTTCGCCCCGGTCCAGTCCGCCCATCATGATCCCGGTCACGTGCGCGGGCAAACCCAGTGTGGCGGTCAGCGACCGGCTACGCGCAGTCGCCAGGGAACGCCTCCAATCCAGATTTGGATACCCTCAGCCAGGAACAAATGGCCATGATCGACGACGGCCTGCGGCAGATCATGAATCTGGGATGAGCTTTGTACTATGCGCAGAAACGCACCGAGGTATAACGACAGCTCCGCGATGCGGTATTCGACCTCGACGACCCGAAGGTGAGATCGCGAAAGCGCCGCGTGAGTCTGGAACGGTGACCCGCGGGGCTCCCTCGGTAGCGGTCGTGCCCCACTCAGAGGTTGGCTGACTATTCTTGTGGTTGGTAAACGCTGCGCCGTCAGGCAGGAGTCAAAAGTCCAGGCGCACGCCGTCGCCGCATTCTGGTGCAGGAGGATAATGTAGGGAGATGGCAGCGTTTCTTTATGAGCTCGACTGGGATCCGGTTAAGGCTCGGGCCAATTTCAGCAAACATGGGGTGGATTTTGAACGAGCGGCGAGTGTGTTTCTTGATCCGCTTGCCGTGACCATCGCGGACGAGGAGCACAGCGAAGCTGAGCATCGATGGATTACGCTTGGAAAAGATGCGGTCGGGCACGATGTACTCGTGGTTCATACTTTTGAATGGTTGGCGGATGACCGTGGCCGGGTCCGCCTGATTTCAGCACGAAGGCCAACGAAGGCGGAAATTCGCGATTATGAGGAACAAATATGAAACCGGAATATGATTTCAGTAAAGGCGAGCGCGGAAAGTTCTTCCGGCCCAACGCTGAACTTGCCTTGCCGATCTATTTGAGCGCCGACGTCCAGGCTTATCTGGCCGAGCGCGCCGCCAGCAAAGGCATGCCGCTCAGCGAGATGGTAAACGCCCTGCTGAAACAGGAAATCCAGATAATCGAATCGGTGAAGTAGACGGCCCGAAAGCGCTGCGCTTTTCAGCTACACCGTCGATTAGTTACTTTTACCACTCCCTGCGGGCAATCATCGCCAGCGTCCGTGACCCTGGACTACCGGGGCCGGCTCCGTCGCAGATCCCACAGTCCGCGCGCCGAGAGGGTCAAGGTGAAGCCCCCCAGCTGAAATTCGCAATACCAGACCCTGCGTCGTAATTTCGGTGAATATCCTCAATGAACGGAGAAAGACCGTAATTGTGGTGCCCCTTTCCACCTCGCCCCGGTCCAGTCCGCCCATCATGATCCCTGTGACGTGCGCGGGCAAACCCTGCGTGGCAGGCAGCGACCAGCTACCCGCAGTCGCCAAAAGAGCGCCTTTAATCCAGATTGGACACCCCTCACCCAGGAACAAATGTCCATGTTCGACGAAGTCCTGCGACAGATCATGAATCTGGGGTAGTGGCCGTTGTGCCACAACCGGCGGTTGGCTGACCATTCTTGTAGTTGGTAAACGCTGTGCCGTTGATCATGGGTTTATTCGGCTTCTCGAATCTGTGGCAGTTGGAGACAGCGGTCCTGGTCTTCGGGAAGTACAGCCAGAAGACCAGCGAACCCATCAGTCCCCGTTTGATCGTACGTTTCAAATCTCCCCAAACGGCAGCGCCACAACCCCAGCCCCCAGCGGCAAACGCACGCTCCCCGGATGCACCACAAACCCCGGCCCCACCCGGTCCCCCAGCGCCGTCTGAAACGCCCGAATCCCCTTCGCCATCGCAGGGCGCGGCGTCCCCGAGAGCTGATGGACCAGGTTACGGAGTCTCTGGCGGGTCAGGCAATGGCTTCTCGGATCTGCGGCAGCCGGAGAGAACGAGTGACGGCTGATTTATTGTTACAATCCGGATTATCGGCAGACGGTGCACGAAAAGTCGACATGGCCTCATCAGGTATGGTTTCCACGCTTTTCCACGCCTACCCTCTAGAGTGGATCGTGCCGGAGTTGTCAGAAATAAGTTTTTCGGTGCGGGGCAGGATGCAGATGTCCTGCCAAAGCTGGACGCTCCAGGCGAAAAATAGCAGGGAGGAATTAATTCCGTGAAGAAATGGAGAGTTCTTTTTTGTCCGGCACTCATGAGCCTGTATGTGTCGACCAGAGCTACAGCGCGGTTGTGGCTCGTCTTCGTACTTCTGGTGCCGCACGTGATCGCCGCGGACCATTTTGAGGTCGTTTCTGTCAGGCCAACGGAAATGGCGAAGCCGATCCGCAGACACTCCCCCGGGCGGATCGCATATGAAGGGATTGGGGTGGCGGAGCTCATCATGAAAGCGTTCGCGCTGCCGCAATATCAAGTGGTCTGGCCAGACTGGGTCTGGGGCGTAGCCAGAGATCACCCGGCCAAAGAGAAGCCCGAGGGCCGGTACTTCACGATAGACGCGACGATGGCACCGGAGACGACTGCGGCGGAATTCCAGTTAATGCTCCAGAATCTGCTGATTGAACGCTTCGGCCTTGCTTTTCACCGCGAGACGCGGCAACTGGCTCAGTATGAGCTTTCATTTGTTGCGGGCGGTCCGAGAATGGCGCTTGCTAAGGCGGTGCTGGAAGGTCCGCTCGGGAACCTTCCGGATGACAACGAGGACATTGTAAGCACTAAACACAGGGACACGAATCAACTGAGATTCGGCAATGATCAAATGGTCGTAAAGGGTGACTACACGGTGACGGCGATCGCGGCCCTGTTCTCGCAATGGCTGCGTCATCCGATGGTAGACCGGACGGGCACCAGAGAATACTACGCACTGGATTTCACTTGCGGCTGGAACCCCTATTCCGCACCGCCATTCGAGGTTGGGATGACGAACCGGGCTACGGATAGCGAGGCCCGTATGCTGTTCTCTGAGATGGAAAAGAAGCTGGGCTTGAAGGTGACATTGCGGACCGTTCCAACTCAGCTCCTGGTTATAGACCGCCTCCGCCACGAAGCTACCGGGAACTGATAGGCTGCGGCTTGTTAAGAAGACGGGCTACTCCATTGGGCCGTCCGATAGTCGCTTCCGCTTATCTTAGCGATGGGTACTCTTTTCACTTGAACGGCGTGGCACCCGGAGACTACCAGTTAATGGCTGTGGAAGTTTCGGCGTCGCCCCGACCGCTCGCCTCGCGACGGATTATCGTGGGCCGCGAGGATGTCGCCGATGTGCGCCTGAATGTGCAGGCATCTGGCAGAAATGCAAAACCCCGTCTGTCGGGCGGGGTCTGCAGGTCTACGGAGTAGAGAGGAGGTGCCTTTATGGACCTTCTGATGCTGTTCGTCTTACTGATCGTTCTACTGATTAGGAAACGACGGACCAAACTCAAAATCGAAATCGATCTGTAGTCTGACCGATGGAGGCTGGCGGTCGCGAGCCGCTGGCCTCTACAGCATCGATTCTAACATGAATCCGGACCAGCGCTCTGAGAGCGACGAGTCTCCGGGGCCGCCTCCCAAGTAAGCGGTTGATTTGTGCGTCTGCCACGGAGGAATGACAACGGGAGCAATACCTCAGATCTCCCCAAACGGCAACGCCACCACCCCCGCCCCCAGCGGCAACCGCACGTTCCCCGGATGCACCACAAACCCCGGGCCCACCCGGTCCTCCAGCGCCGCCTGAAACGCCCGAATCCCCTTCGCCATCGCAGGGCGCGGCGTCCCCGAGAGCTTTACCTCAATCGGGATCAGCTTCCCCTCCGCCTCCACCACCAAATCAACCTCCTCGCCCGCCGAAGTGCGCCAGAAGTAGATCCGCGGCTCCTCCCCCCGGTTGACGAACGCTTTCACAATCTCCAGCAGCACCGCATTCTCAAAAATAGCCCCGCCCATCGGGCCCGACCCCGCATGCTCCGCATCCCTCAAACCCGCCAGATGGCAAAGCAACCCGGTATCGGTGAAATACACCTTCGGCGTCTTAACCAGCCGCTTGCCTACATTCGCATGGTACGGTCGCAACACAATCACCTGGAAAGTGGCCTCCAGGACAGAGAGCCAGGCCTTGGCCGTGTTCAGCGCAATCCCCAGATCGCGCGCAACATCCGCCAGATTGAGCAACTGCCCCGCCCGCGCCGCCAGCGCCCGCAGAAAACTCTGGAATGACAACAAATTCCCAATCTGCCGCAACGCCCGAACATCTCGCTCCAGGTAAGTCTGGATATAAGCGGATTGCCACAGCGCAATGTCGCGATCCGGCTCCGCCACCAGTTCTGGAAATCCACCGCGCAGCAGATTCCGCCAGATAGTTTGAAACGTCGGCACCTGCTCCGCTGGACAGGAGCCTGCGGCTGCCGACGGCATCTCCCACGGCAACGGCTCCCCCGCGCGACCGAATTCCTCCCGCTGCGAAAGCGTCATCAACCGCAACATCGCGGTTCGACCCGCCAGCGACTCCGTAACCTGCTCCGTCAACAGCAGATTCTGCGACCCGGTCAGCAGATACCGGCCCCGTGCCTCCCGTCCATCCGCTCTTTAATATAAGGCAGCAACTCCGGCGCATACTGTTCATGCAATTATGCATTTCAAATGCATAATTGCACGGATTCAATCATCACACTTGCCTTTGCGCACTTTGCGAATCTTTGCGGCCTTGGCGTCAAAGAATGAAACCTGCACCTGCTCCGGGGACAGTGACACACCTATTTTCCCAAATAAAATCATGAAGATACGAAAATTCCACCAACCACCCATGCTAAAACTCTCAATATATGGCAATCTCCGAGAGAAAACTCATAGCCAACCGGGCCAACGCCCTGAAATCCCGAGGCCCCAAAACCCCTCAGGGCAAAGCCGCCTCCGCCCAAAACGGCACCCGCCACGGCATGCTCTCCAAATCCATCGTCCTCGCCGGTGAATCCGAAACCGAGTTCGCCGCCCTCGCCAACTCCCTCCACGCCGAATTCCAGCCAGCCACCACCGCCGAAAAGCTCCTGGTCGAAAGCATGGCCGCCTATCGCTGGCGTCTCATGCGCCTTTGGTCCCTCGAAACCGCCGAAATCGAGTACGAAATCGGCCGCCAGACCGGCGAAGCCCTCACATCCGACGCGCCAACCCGCGCCATGCTCGCTCTCCGCACCCTTTCCAACGAATCCCGTTGGCCGGAACTCGCCTCCCGCTACGAACATCGCCAGAATCGCGGCTACCACCAGTCCCTCGACGACCTCCTGAAGCTCCAGGCCCAGCGAATCGCCCCCCCATCGCAGAAAAACGTCTTTTTGCCATGCGATCCCACCCATATCACTGAAAACAAGACGTCCCCCGAAATCTGCGACCCCAACAACACGCCCGGCGAACCCATAAAATCGCCCAGTGAACCCATAATAATGGCCGGTGAACCCACCCACGAGCCGGAAAACGGTAAACGGAAAACGGTGAACGGTGAACAGGAGGCCTTCCAGGCCTCCGCACCATTGTTTCCGGTAGCGCTTACGTATATAATCAACAGGGTCCAAATGTCTCGTCCCCTTTCTCAGTTCGCCCTGCGTGCCCTCACCGCCGCCCTCGCCCTTTCCGCCATCCCGGTCGCCGAACCCGCGGGCACTTCCCTCGACCGCCAGTTCACCGAGGTCGTCCGCCCCTTCGTCACCCAATACTGCGTCACCTGCCACTCCGGCAACACCCCCGCAGCCCAATTCGACCTCTCCACCTACACTTCCAAAGACCTGGCCGTCCGCGACCACGCCCGCTGGGCCCTTGTCATCGACAAACTCACCGCAAAGCAGATGCCCCCGGCCGGCATGCCCGCGCCCCCCGATGAAGCCCGTCAAAAGGTCGTCGACTGGGTCAAAGCCATGCGCTCCGAAGAAGCCATGAAGCACGCCGGCGACCCCGGCCCCGTCCTCGCCCGCCGCCTCAGCAACGCCGAATACAACTACACGATTCGCGACCTCACCGGCGTCGATATCCGCCCCACCCGCGAGTTCCCCGTCGACCCCGCCAATCAGGCCGGCTTCGACAACTCCGGCGAATCCCTCACCATGTCCCCCGCCCTGCTCACCAAGTACCTGCAGGCCGCGCACGAAGTCAGCGACCACATGGTCCTCACCCCGGATGGCATCAACTTCGCCGCCACCCCCATGCTGGTGGAAACCGACAAAGACAAATACACCATCCAGCGCATCATGGATTTCTACAACAGTCAGCCCACTGACTTTGCCGATTACTTCCGCGCCGCCTGGAAATACAAGTACCGCATCGCCCTCGGCAAGCCCACCGCCACGCTCGCGCAGATCGCCGCGGAATCGAAGCTCAGCGCGAAGTACCTGCCGCTGGTCTGGAACATCTTACAAAGCACCCCGGCCACCGCCAAAACCGACGTCGGCCCCATCGCGAAATTGCAGAAGATGTTTCAGGAGCTCCCGAAGCCGGATGCCTCCAAATCCGTTCCCTCCGCTGGCCAGTTCTCCTCCATGCGAGACTTCGTCAACCGCATCCGCCGCGACACCGGCATGCAGTACGCCGCCCCCACAGTAAAAGGTCTGCCCGGCGGCTCCGAAGCCCTGATGGACTGGAAACTCCAGCAGTTCGCCGCCCACCACCGCGAGAGCGATCCCGCCGCCCTGCGCAACGATACCGATCCACCCGCGAACGTGTTCATCCCGCGCTACCCGGGCCTCCATATGGATGGAGCCCCCCACTGGGCCGCCCTCACCAACAGGTCCCGCCAGGATGATCCGGATCTCGCCGTCCCCGCCGCCGAAAAGGCAAAGTATCAGGCCGCCTTCGCGCGCTTCGCCTCCGTCTTCCCTGACACCTTTGTGGTCTCCGAACGCGGCCGCTACTTTCCCGACAACTCGCAGGATCAGGGCCGCTTCCTCAGCGCCGGTTATCACAACGTGATGGGCTACTACCGCGATGACACCGCACTGCGCGAATTGATCCTGGACGACAAGGGCATTCACGAGATCAACAAACTCTGGGATGAATTCGATTACATCGCCGCCTGGACCGAGCGTACGTGGGTCCAGTATTACTTCAACCAGAGCGGCGAAGTCGCGGACAAAGGCGACGAAGGCGGCTCCGAACGCCCCGTCGGCCATGAAGTCACCGATACCCCCGTCATCATGGGCCTGAAGGCCGCTTACCTGGCGAAGGCCGCGGCCGACCCGAAGCCCGATCCCAACGCCCCCGGTGCCATCACCGAACACTTCGACCGCATCAATGCCACTCTTCGCAGCCTGGAAAAGATGCACACGGATGCCGAGCCGAAACACCTCGCGGCCCTCGTGAAGTTTGCCGCCAAAGCCTACCGCCGGAATCTCACCAAAGCCGAGAGCGACGACATCCTCGCCTACTACCACCAGTTGCGCGACAAGAGCGCCCTCTCCCATGAGGACGCCATTCGCGACTCCATCGTCGCCATCCTCATGTCGCCCGATTTCTGCTACCGCATCGACCTTTCCGATGCCAACGCGCCCGCCCGCAGCGTCGTCCAGCCCGCCTCCCTGACGACTCCTGCCGCACCTTCCTCCTCCGCTGGCGTGCCGCTCTCCGGTTTCGCCATCGCCAGCCGTCTCAGCTACTTCCTCTGGAGCAGCATGCCGGATGCGGAACTCCTCTCGCACGCAGCCGCGGGCGACCTCCAGAACCCTATCGTCCTTCTGGCCCAGACTAAACGCATGCTCAAGGACGCGCGCTCCAAAGGCATGGCCACCGAGTTCGGCGGCAACTGGCTCGAATTCCGCCGCTTTGAAAACCACAACGGTGTCGACCGCCAGCGCTTCCCGGACTTCACCAACGAACTCCGCGAAGCCATGTTCGAAGAGCCCGTGCGCTACCTGCATGACACCATCCAGAACGATCGCTCCGTTTACGACCTCCTGTTCGGCAACTATACGTTCGTGAATCCCGTCCTCGCCCAGCACTATCGGCTGCCCGTCTTCAGCGATCCGAAGCCGGATCCCAATCAGTGGATCCGCGTCGACAATGCCGATATGTTCCAGCGCGGCGGCCTGATCCCCATGGCGGCCTTCCTCACGCAGAACTCGCCCGGTCTCCGCACCAGCCCCGTCAAGCGCGGCCACTGGCTGGTGAGCCGCGTGCTCGGCGAAGTCATTCCCCCGCCCCCGCCGGTCGTCCCCGAACTCCCCAACGACGAAGCGAAATCGGATCTCCCCATACGCGCGCTTCTCGCCCAGCACCGCGCCAACCCGGTCTGCGGCTCCTGCCACGCTCGTTTCGATGTGTTTGGTCTGGCTCTCGAAGGCTACGGCCCCACCGGCGAGGCGCGAAGCAAAGATCTGGGCGGACGCATGGTTGACGCCAGCGCCAACCTGCCAGGCGGCGTCGACGTCGTCGGCATCCGCGGCGTGAAGGATTACATCCGCGAGCGTCGCCTCCCCGGTTTCGTCGATGGCCTCAGCCGCAAGCTGCTTTCGTATGCTCTCAGCCGGTCGCTGCTGCTCTCCGATGAGCCGCTCATCTCGACAATGGAAGCGAAGCTCGCAGCCAACGGCAATCATTTCGATTCGCTGGTCGAGTCCATCGTCACCAGTTCGCAGTTCCGCAACAAGCGCCCGGCCGAGCCGATGCAGCCCGCAAAGCCCGGCACTAAAACCGCCTCCATTTCAGCACCAAAAAATGCGAAAATGGCAGAAGCCCCACAATCAAAGAGAGGGATGTAGACCAAATGCGCAATTCCATGAAAGCTAACTCTTCCGGCATTTCCCGCCGCACCGTCCTCCGCGGCGCTGGTGTCACCATGGCCCTGCCGTGGCTCGAATCCCTCCACGCGCTGGCCGATACCCCGCCCGCCTCCGCCTTCCCCAAGCGCTTCGGCGTGCTCTTCATGGGCAACGGCATCAATGAGAACCACTGGAGCGCCACCGGTCAGGGTGCCGACATGGTCCTCAGCAAGACCCTCTCTTCCCTCGAACCGATCAAGCACAAGATCAACGTAATCGAAGGCCTCTTCAACAAGGAGGCCACCGGCAAAGGCATCCACCCCGCCATGACCGGCGGACTGCTCTCCGGCGCGCACATCCAGAAGGGTGCCGTGGTCCGCTCCGGTATCTCCATCGACCAGTTGATCGCCGCCCACGTGGGCGACGCCACCCCGCAATCGAGCGTCGTGCTCGCCTGCGAAGCCCCCATGACGGGCTACCACGAAACCAACTACTCGCTCGCCTACAGTTCCCACATCTCCTGGCAGACGCCCGATTCGCCGGTGCCCGTGGAACTCTACCCCTCGCTGGCCTTCGATAGCCTGTTCGACAATCGCGGCAGCATGCGCAACCAGAGCATTCTCGACCGCATCAGCGGTCGCGCCGCCGCCCTCAGCAAACAGATCAGCGCCACCGACAAATCCAAGCTCGACGAATACCTCTCCAGCGTGCGCGAAGTCGAAAAGCGCGTGGAAGCCATGCGCAAGACCAAGGACACCGCCGAAGACGCCGCAAAGGGCCAGAACAAGCCCCTCGTCGCCATGGAGCGCCCGGCCAATGGCCTGCCAGACGACCTTCGCGAACACGCCCGTCTGATGTGCGACATCATCGCCATCGCCTTCCAGACCGACAAAACCCGCGTCGCCACGCTCCTCCAGGCCCGCGATCTTTCGGCGCTCTACTACCCGTTCCTCGATGTGAAAGACGGCCACCACGGCGAATCGCACAGCAACAATTCCGATGGTTACGAGCGCATCGCCAACTTCCATTTGAGCCAGTTGGCCTATCTCGCGAAGAAACTCGACGCCATGCCGGAAGGCGATGGCACGGTGCTGGACCACTCGTGTCTGATGTTCCTTTCGAACATGTACATCGGCCGCAAGCACGATAACAGCAAACTGCCCGTCGTACTTGCCGGCGGTCTGGGCGGAACCCTCAAAACGGGCCGCACCTTCGACTTCTACAAGGCTGGCGACGAGAACCGCAGGATGTGCAGCCTGTACCTGTCCCTGATGGACCGCATGGACATCAAGCTGGACCAGTTCGGCGACGCCACAGAACGCCTGAAAGACCTCTGAGGCAACGCTTTACAACTATAAGCAATGCCCTGGAGAGCCGCGACCGCGAGGGAGCGAGGTAGAGAACACCGATGCCGATAGCTGCCCGCTGCCGCATGCTAATATAAGTACTTCCGTAACCGGAACACGCGGCTGCCTCACGGCGTCGCACGCAACCCACGACTCGGACCAGTACCCGAAACGGACTTGCGGAATTTAAGGAGATCATAAGTTGAGACTAGATACAATCGTCGCGGCCCAGCCACGTGCCAGCCGCGGCAAAAATGAAGCGCGTCGTACGCGCGTTGCCGGCCTCATTCCCGCCGTCGTCTATGGGGCTTTCAAAGATCCTCAGGCCGTCAGCGTCAACCCGAAAGACATTTTGAGAATCATCCGTGGCAAGTCCGGCCACAATGCCATCTTTGACGTCGAAATCGCCGGTGTCGAACGCACCCCCGTCATCGTTGCCGATGAGCAGTACGATCCGGTCAAGGACACCCTCATCCACATCGACCTCAAGCGCATCGATCTCACCCGCAAACTCCGCGTCTCCATCCCGGTCCACACCACCGGTGAAGCGAAGGGCGTGAAGCAGCAGGGCGGCGTCCTCGACGTCGTGACCCGCTCGGTCGAAATCGAATGTATCCCGGACGATATTCCGAACCAGTTCGATGTCGATGTCACCGAACTCATGATCGGCTCCACCATCCGCGTCAGCGACCTGCCCGTCGCGTCGGGCGTTCGTATTCTGACCGCGCCGGAAGCCGTCATTGCTCACGTGGTTGGTATCAAGGAAGAAGCTGCCGCCGCTCCTGCTGAAGGCGCTGCCGCCGCTGAGCCCGAAGTAGCCGCCAAGAAGGGCAAGAAGGAAGACGAAGCGGCTGCACCGGCTGCTGACAAGGGCAAGAAAAAGTAAGCTCTTATGTTCCTGGTGGCCGGCCTCGGTAACCCCGGCGAGAAGTACGCTGCGACGCCGCATAACCTCGGCTTCCTCGTGGTGGACGTCCTCGCGGCGCGGCATTCGATTCGGATGTCGCGTACCGAGTTCCAGGCCGTTATCGGCCAGGGACAGATTAGTGGTAAGCCTGTGTTGCTGGCAAAGCCTCAGACTTTTATGAATCTCAGCGGCGTCGCAGTCAAGTCGCTGGTTCAGAAGAATGAGCTGGAGCCAAAGGATCTGATACTCGTCTATGACGAGTTGGCGCTCGCCTGGGGCGGTTTGCGCGTGCGGCCCGATGGATCGGCCGCCGGGCATAACGGCGTTCAGGATGTGATCGACAAGATCGGCACACAGGAGTTTGCGAGAGTTCGGCTGGGGGTGCACCCCGGCTATCAGCTCAGCATTCCGGGACAAACCGGAAAGGGCGCTGATTATCTGCTGTCGCGGTTTACGCGGCAGCAAACGGAAACGCTGGATGAGTTCATCAGCTTCGCGGCCGATGCAACGGAGTCCATTATTGCCGAGGGCGTCAGTTTGTCCATGACCAGATTTAATCGTCGCGCCCCGGGCACAACAACAGAGGATGCATGAGAATCTACGAAAACCTGTTCATCGTGAAACCCGATGCAACAGAAGAAGAGATCGACAGCCTCATCGAACAGATGTCGAAAAACATCACCACCTCCGGTGGCACGGTCGATAAGGTTGAAAAATGGGGCAAGCGCCGTCTTGCTTACAAAGTGGAAAAGCAGCGTGAAGGCTATTACGTGCTGCTCACCTTCACGGCGGATTCGCAGGCTGTTCGCGAATTCGAACGCCGTATGCGCGTGCAGGACGCCATCATTAAGTTCCTCACGGTTCGCATCGACGAAACCCTGAAGCGTATCGAAAAGCGCAAGAAGGTTCGCGAGAAGCGCGCTCTGCGTCGTCCGAAGCCGGCGGCCGTACAGCCGTCTCTCGCCCAGCAGATGCTCGGTGGCGGTTCTGAAGAAGCTCACGCCGCACCCGGTCTCCCGGTGGTGCCCCCGGTCGCGGTTCATGCCGCTCCTGGTGCCCCTGTTCCGGAACCTGTAGCAGCCGCAGCTGAACCCGTAGCCGCAACCCCCCAGGAATAATCAGGAGATCTCATCATGGCTGAACCAAATACAAGAGGTGCAAGACCGATTGCCGCGAATATGCGCCCCACCGGTGGCGATAAAGCGGTGGCCGTAGGGCGGAAGCAGTATTTCCGCCGCAAAAAAGTGTGCCGTTTCTGTGTCGAGAAGATCGACGACATCAACTACAAAGACACCAAGATGCTCTCGGCCTTCATCGCCGAGCGTGGCAAGATTGTGCCGCGCCGCATCTCGGGCGTGTGTGCCCCGCACCAGCGCCGTCTGACCGACGCGATTTTCAAGTCGCGCAACATCGCTCTGCTGCCCTTCGCGGCATCGGTGTAAACAGGAGAACGAACGATGGATATCATTCTCAGAGAAGACGTCGAAAAGCTCGGAGTCCGCGGCCAGGTTGTTAAAGTGGCGGCGGGTTATGCCCGGAATTTCCTGTTACCCAAGCGGCTCGCCGTGGCGGCAACGGATTCCAACAAGAAGATCGTCGAGCAGGAACGCCAGGCCCACCTCCGCAAGGAAGTGGTGGCTAAGGGCGAGGCTGAAGATTTGGCTAAGCTCCTCGGCGCAACCACCATCACGATCAAACGCAAGGCCGGCGAGAACGAACATCTGTTCGGTTCCGTCACCGCGGGCGATATTGCCGATGCGCTCGAAGCGCAGAAGTTCAATATCGACCGGCGCAAGATCCAGCTCGAAGAAGCGATTCGTACACTCGGCGACCACAAAGTCCCGGTGAAACTGCATCGCGAAGTTACCACGGAAATCACCGTTTCCGTGGTTGCCGAAGCCTGATAAATGCCATGACTTCCCCGCGGCCATCTCAACAGACGGCCGCGGGGAAGCAGGATCTCCAGGTTCCAATGCCGATGGATCCAGTCCTCAGTAACCCCCACCTCTTCACCGAAGCGCTCGCTTCATCCCACGCCTCCTCCGCCACCGCCTCAGCTCTCAACATCTGTAGTCACACCCGCGAACTTCGTGGCGATTCCCTGCCCTCCTGGCTCCTGCCCGATCAGGACGAACTCGAAGAACTCAGCAAAGAACAAGCCGCTACACAAGCGCCCGAGGACGATCAGAATCCCGCCCTGCCGGAATCCTCCACCATCCTCGAACTCCGCCCGGGTACACTCAGGCTGGACACGCTCGTTGCCGGTGCCGCCGCTCCCGAAACACCAGGCAGGCAGGGAGCCCGCAAGCTCCTCGTCGTCGGCTGGGACGCCGCCGATTGGAAGGTCATCCGTCCCCTGCTGAACGCTGGTGAACTGCCGAACCTCCGCCGCCTGATCGATAACGGCGCGACCGCTCCCATCGCCACCCTGCAACCCACGTTCTCCCCGATGCTGTGGACCTCCATCGCCACCGGCAAGCGCCCCTTCCAGCATGGTATTCACGGCTTCACCGAACCAAGACCAGACGGCAGCGGAATCCAGCGCGTCTCCAACCTCTCGCGCACTGCCAAAGCGTTCTGGAACATCCTCAGCCAGAACGATCTCCGCAGCATCGTGGTCGGCTGGTGGCCCAGCTACCCCGCTGAGCCGATCCAGGGAGCGATGGTCTCCGACCACTTCCAGCGCGCCACTCCGGACTTTAAACTCGTGCCCGGTATGGTGCATCCGCCGCAATATGGCCAACCACTCGCGGCGTTGCGGCTCAACCCGGCAGACTTGCCGGAAGACATCCTGAAATTCTTCGTCCCGCAGGTCCGCGAGATTGACCAGCAGCGGGATCGTCGCCTTTATTCCGCCGCACGCGTCATCTGCGAATGCGCCAACATCCAGACCGCCGCAACATGGCTGATGGACCGCGAACCCTGGGATGTCTGCGCCGTTTACTTCGACGCGATCGACCATTTCAGCCACGGCTTCATGCGTTATCGCGCACCCCGTCAGGACTGGATCCCCGAACAGGACTTCCTTCTCTACAAAGACGTCGTCGAAGCCGGCTATCGGCTGCATGACCGGATGCTCGGCACGCTGCTCGACAAGGCGGGTCCCGAGGCGGGAGTAATCCTCCTCTCCGATCACGGTTTTTATTCCGACCACCTCCGCCCCGGCTTCGTGCCCCAGACCCACGCCGGCCCGACCACGGAACACCGCAACAACGGCGTCTTCCTGATCTCCGGCCCCGCCATCAAACCGGGCGCTGAACTCTCCGGCGTCAGCCTGCTGGACGTCGCCCCCACCATCCTGACTCTGCTTGGCCTCCCCGTGGGAGAAGACATGGACGGCAGACCGGTCACCACAGCCTTCACCACACTACCCGTCATCGAACGCATTCCGAGTTGGGAGAAAGTGAATGGCGACGCAGGACTTCACCCGCCCCACATGCGCCTCGACGTGGTCGCCGCCGCCGAATCGCTCGATCAACTGGTCGCACTTGGCTACGTGGAAGAACCCGATGCCGATCATGACAAGGCGGTGAAACGCACGGTCGCCGAACTCCGCACCAACCTCGCCGAATCCCTTCAGGACGCGGGCCGCCATCAGGAGGCCATCGCCATCCTGCGGGAACTCCGCGATTCGGACTCGACCGAGGAAAACGCCGACGATCAGCGGATTGCTCTGCGTTTGTTCGTCTCCGCTTCAGCCCTGGGTCTCAGAGAGGAGATGAAGGCAATTGCCATCGACTGGACCGGTCGACGCCGCGCAGTCTACACCGCTGCCCTCGCGCGAGCCAACGAACTCCGCAACCTGGCCAGACAGCGCGCATCCGTCCCGGATCGCGACAAGACACATCCACTGCGCGATACCTCCGAGCGCGCCGAACCCCACGACCTCGCCAGCCAACGCGCAGCCGCACCGGATCACGACCAGACCCATCCCCTGCTCGATGCCTCCGAGCGCGCAGAACTCCGCCAACTGCGGCGAAGTTGCCGCTATGATCCAGCCCTTCGGGACTTCTTCCAGGCTCAGGTCTTCCGCGCCCGCAGACAGTGGGCCGACGCACTTGAGTGCCTCGACCGCATTCCCGCGAAGGACCTCATTCGTACCGCGCTTTTCACCGACCGTGCCGAACTCCTGATGCGGTTGAATCGCTGGACCGATGCCGAGATCGCCCTGAACAGCGCCCTGACCAACGATCCAGACGACGCCAGAGTTCATTTCGGTCTCGCACGGCTTGCATTGCACCGCCGCGACTACAACGCCGCTGCAAAGTCAGCGCTCAACGGCATCGCACTGCTGGAGCAGGACCCGGTCGGCCACTACCTGTCAGGCATCGCGCTCTGTGGCCTTGGGCAGTTCCCGGATGCTGCGAGCGCTTTTACCCGCGCGCTGTCCGTAAACCCCAACTTTCCTGCCGCCCGAAGGTGGAGATCACGGCTCTACGCGAGGCATCTCAGCCTTCCCCTCCCGCCGGGCACCGCGTTGGCCCCGCCCGCTCTCACTCCTGCCTCGCGTCAGTCGGGCCCGGCACCAAGGCCCGTCGCCTTTGCCGCCTCCGCGCGCAATCTGCCGCCCATCACCACTGAGGTGGTCATCGTGACGGGACTTCCCCGCTCCGGCACTTCCATGCTCATGCAGATGCTGGTCGCCGGAGGCCTGACCCCGCTGACCGATGGGCTCCGTGAAGCCGATGAGGACAATCCTCGCGGCTATTTCGAGTTCGAGCCAGTGAAACAGATGGCCCAGTCTTCCACCGGGTTGGCGCCTGCGTGGCTTGAGCAGGCAAAGGGCAGGGTCGTCAAGATCGTTGCCCCAATGATCGCCTACCTGCCGGAGGGCGTCCCCTGCCGTGTCGTAATGATCGAGCGCGATCTCGACGAGATCCTCGCCTCGCAGCAACAAATGATCCTGCGTCGCGGCAGCAAAGTAGACCAGACCGAAGCACGTCGCACCCGCCTGAAGCAGGAATACCTAAGACTGGTGGTATGGACCAAAGGTTTTCTGGCTGCCCGCCCCGATACCCGCCTGATGTGCGTTGACAGGGCTGCTGTGCTTAAGAATCCCGGCCTTGCCGCAGCAGCCATCAACCAGTTCCTCGGTGGAAATCTGGATCCGACCCGGATGGCCGCCGAAATAAAGCCGGAGCTAAATCGCCAACGAGGAGCCGTCTCGTAAAACTTACATAAGGTTTATTGACGGGAGAATCACTAAATGTTATATTCAGTACCAGATATATGGTGGGAAATGGTACAGTTGAAACATCTGGGCAGCCTGCGGTAACACCTTATTTGACAGCCTCCGCCCCTGTTAACCGCTCATTCTCGACTCTTGAGGATCCTCTCGCCTACCTGCCATGTTCTACAATTGTAGAGTATTCCAAAGGCCAATTGATCTATGGCCGCACTCAGGCGTCCAATAGCATTTATCTGGTTATCGACGGCAAAGTGAAGGTCTGCCGCACTGCTGATGATGGTCGTCAGGTGGTTGTCGACATCTATCAGCCCGATGAGTTCTTCGGCGAATCAGGGTTCCTCGGCGAGCAACACCGCGCCGAAGAAGCGATGGCCCTGGATTCAACCAAGGTCATGACTTGGACCACCGCCGAGATTGAAGACCTGATGATCCGCCGGCCGCGCCTTGGGATCGCGCTGGTCCAGCTCCTGGCCCTGCGATCCATCGACTTTGGCGCTCGAATTGAAAGTTTTTCGATCGATAATATCGGCCGAAGACTGGTCCGCGCCCTGCTCCGATTCTCGGAAAAACTAGGCCACCAGTCAGCGACTGGTTCCACGGACATGATGCCATTCACCCATGAGTTGCTGTCCCAGTACGTCGGCACGTCGCGGGAAATTGTCACCCACTACATGAACCAATTGCGGCGGCAGGGCTATCTGCAGTATTCGCGCAAGGGCATTGCCATCAACCGCGAGTTACTGAAGGATTGGCTCAAACGCGACGTGTCGCAGGCCGAAGACTAGGCCGTCGGAGCGGGTCGCATCAGCACAACAGTGACGTTGTCCGGGCTGCCTGCATCGTGCGCCGCAGTCATCAGGCACTGGCCCTTCTGTTCGAGCGACAGCGCAGTATCCTGGAGAATCCGTTTGATCTCCGGTTCCGCCACCACGCCGTGCAGACCGTCGGTGGTGAGTAGCAGGATGTCCGCGGGCTCCAGTTCGACGGCGTAGTAAAGAATCCTGACCGCAGACCCGACGCCAACCGCCATAGTCAGAACGTGGCGCATCGGATGCGTGCGCAGACTGGCCTCATCAAGGCCCAGCCCGCGACCTACTTCCTGTACCCACGTCTGGTCTTTCGTGATCGCCCGCAGTTCGCCGCCATGCAGCACATAAGCACGGCTGTCGCCCACGCTGGCAATAGCGATATCGTTCTCTCTGGTCTCCAGAGCGGCCACGATGGTGGTGCCCATGCCTTCGAGATTCGGATCGAGAGACGCCTCGGACAAAACCTTGTCGTTCGCCTCTTCAACGGCACCGAGCAGCGCTGCCGCATCGCGGTGGGCCGAACGTGCCAGCGCGTTGACTACGGTTTCGACCGCGAGCGTGGATGCGCGCGCCCCACCGCGGGCTCCGCCCATGCCATCGGCGAGCATGTAAAGGCCAAGTTCCTGAACAATGCGGAACGAGTCCTGATTGGATGGCCGGACGCGACCTGGGTCCGTTAACGCGCAGACTTCAAGCATAGTAGCAATTCCTAACTATAGCGCGGACCCGGCGCGCATTCCGGCACATGTAACCCACGTGGTTTCTCACTTCTGAGCCTTGCCGGCACTGAGCAGATTCGCAAAAATACGGAACGCGCCGGGCACCCCGGCGGGCAGTTCGCGGAACCAGGAGAACGAGGTGTAAACGTAGGCTCCCTTGCCATATCTGGTGAAGAGAAGGGAGCCCTTCAGGTCCTTATCGCCGGTGTCATGCGTTTCAAAAGGCGTCTGATATTTAGCATCCCAGGTATCGGCGAAATAGATGCCGCGCTCCTGAATCCAGCCATCAAAATCCGACGCCGCGATCAGGTTGGGCGAGCGCACGATGGACGAAGTGGGTTCCAATATCTTGACGGGGGCGTCCTCTTCCGTTACCCGTTGCGAATTGCCCTGCGAGAGAACGAACGGGTAGGGTCCCATATGATCGAAGGCTTCGGTGACGGACGGGCTGATACGCCGGTCGTCCAGCCGGTTGTACTGCACAACGAGGGTACCGCCGTTGTTCACGTAATCGAGGAGTCTATTCTGCGCGGCCCGCAGGTCCGCGCGAACGGCATAGGCGCGAAGCCCGGTCACGATGGCGTCATACACGCTCAGATTGCCAGTGCTGAGAATCTTCTCGTCGAGAAGATCCACCTGGCAGCCCATTTGGCGGATCGCTTCCGGCATCTTGTCGTCCGAACCCATGACATAACCAACCCGCTTCGCCAGAACCTTTAGTTGTGCGGCCGCGATTTTGCCTCCCGAGGCTTCGAAGATCGTCTGCGCCGGAATGTGGCCGTAGTCAATCACGTTGACAGCGGCGGTCACTTCCGGGCCGCCCTGGACCTTCGCGACCACTTTGAAATCGCCGGAGCCGGGGTTGGCGGGTGGCGTGAGACGGAACTTCACTTCCTGTTGCGCGCTGGAGTCTTTGAGATCGAAAGGTGCCTTCGCCGGCTCCACTTTCCATCCGGCCGGGGCCTCAAAGCTCAGTTCGCCGGACTGATTTGCCACCATCGCGCGCACCAGTACGCTGACTTCGCGGACGGTCCCAATGGCAATGACGAAGTTCTTGGACGGCATCACGACACTGACAGGCGGCTCGACTACGACTGGCCTCACAAATTCGTCACGGGAGGGATCGGCATAGCGATAATGCAGGGGCTGGGTGATGGAGAAAGGTCGCCCATCCACGTTGAAGTCAAAAGTAACGGTGACTTCGGGAACAGTATCGGCGCGACCGATCAGAGCCTGGTCCTTAATCTCATAGGTATCGCCGGCATGCGGATCGCGCAACCAGAAAGGCTGGGAATATGGCTGGTCCTTCGGGACGGCCACCTTCAGATTCACGGTCTCTTCCTGGTTGTAGGGGAGATCGCGATTCTTCACGTCGGCGGTTGCATCACCCCAGCCGTTGACATGGGCCGAAACGAGGCTCAACGGGAGTTTCGAGCGATTGATGGCGGTTAAGCGGATGTCAGCGGTAGAACCTGGCACATAGGCGAACGCCCCGGCCTGGGCTTCAGCCTTCACGCCGGCACAAAGGGCGATCGTGCGGTCGATCTCTTCCAACTTCCATTGGGCCCATTGTTGACCCGCCTTCGCCATTTCCGCAACCAGCGAGCGGGCTTCCAGGAGGGCCGAAACCGTCTTTTCCGGATGCGTGTCGTCAAAGGTACGTTGCGCGCGATCGAGCAGTTCCGCCACTTTGGCACCGCCCGTGAGACGGTTCCACGTTGTGTCGATGCCTTCCATCATTTCGTCTTTGGCTGGAGCGCCACCGACCACTGTCATGGCGTTGTTTTGAGCGCCATAGGACACAGTGGAGACCATGGCCTGGCTCTTGTGCTGGCTGCGGCTTAAGACAGAGATTTCGCGATAGGAACGTCCGAGTACCGGGTCAAAATCGCCGACCGGGAGATTGATGGCACCCTCCACCGGACCGCCAGCACCACGACCGCCGCCGCCACCACGACCACCGGCACCCGATCCACCTCTGCCACCGCCCGGAGCACCGGCACCCGGGACTGCGCCACCACGTCCTGCCTGGGGACCACCTGCACCACGCCCGACACCGCCAGACGCACCACCCGGTCCACCCGGGCCAGCGCCGCCGGGGGGCGTGAACCGGGCCTGCATGACACGCTTCGCCTGCCAGGGTTTGACCCACTTCAATTGTTCCGGGAATTTGGTGGGATCGGCTGCGGCGTCAAACGCTTCCCTGCCGAGAATGGCGGAAACCTGGTGCTGGCCGTGACCATCGGCCGGAGTGCCGCTGAAGCAAAGTACGATCACATCGGGCTGCTGTTGGCGGACCACCCAGACGATATCCGAAAGAATCCGATCATGGCCCCACTTCTGCAATGTTTCGGAGGCAGTCTTGGTAAAGCCAAAGTCGATGGCGCGGGTAAAGTACTGGTTGGCACCGTCGAGTTTCCGCGCGGCCAGAAGTTCCTGGGTTCGAAGCGCGCCGAGATACTCGCTTTGTTCGTTGCCGAGAAGATTCTGTCCGCCTTCGCCGCGGGTCAGGGAAAGGTAGCCGGTACGGAACTTGCGACCGCGGGCCAGATAGGTAATGACAGCGGTATTTTCGTCATCCGGGTGCGCACCAATCATGAGCACGCTGCCGAGCACATTGAGTTTATCGAGCGCCTGACGAATGGCTGGAGCGCCGGTTAATTCCTGATCCGCGCCGTGGATCGAGCGAATTCCGATGAGCAGAGCGATAACGGCGATGAACGAAACGGCGGTTTTCCCCATGACGTTCATGTTAATACGGATCGTTTTGCGAAAATGCAACGGCGCGGGAAAGCGCTTATCGGGGCAACCAGCTGTTCACTACCGGATATGCCGCCTGCGCAAAGCCCGTCGCGGCTGTGATGGCCTGCTGGCGTGACATTCCGGGCAGAACCTGAGTCACGACGCGAACCAGCGCAGTGTCGCTGCGATGCTTGCGGATGGAATCTTCAATCAGATAGAACTTGGCAGCAAACTCGTCGGCAATGACACGCCCCTGGGACTGATACCAATACAGTACGACGCTTTCCGATTCGCCCTTGGAAACAACATATTTATTGATGTTGATGGAACCGCCTTCAACAGGCAGGTCAATGCGTCCGGTTTCCTCACTGACGGGCTGGAAGCCGGAGCCTGGAAGGCAATTCTTCGGGGAGTGGGGGGACTGACCCGTGCGCTGACTCTTGAAATAAGCGATAAAGAGATTCGCCCCTGCGTCCGAACTCACGAAGTCGCGCGAGAGAAGGTCGTCTGCCTTCAGTACGGCCTGGGTTTCTTCGTCCACAGTATTTTCTCTCACAAGCCGCCAGCCGCCGAAGCTGGAGGGCATGCCTGCGAGGGGTGCGGGCAACGGAGTGCTCTCGCCGCGCGAGGCGGAGTAGAACAGGCCGGCCTGCACCAGAAGCAGGATCGTGACGATTTGCAGATATCGGTTATGCAGCACTGTGTTCATGTTTCGCCTCCATGCTTTTTGCGATGCGGAGCAGGACCTGGTGGAACGCCGCCAGAATGGCAAAAGCCATCATAAAAATTACCCAACCCTGGGCTTCGTGGAATAGACCTTCGGCCAGTTCCGGCTTGAAGTTGGCGATGATGCCGGTAATGGTGACACGCCC
Source organism: uncultured Acidobacteriia bacterium (assembly GCA_903875575.1). Classification (GTDB taxonomy): domain Bacteria; phylum Acidobacteriota; class Terriglobia; order Bryobacterales; family Bryobacteraceae; genus BOG-234. Next base: position 54,443 of record CAIQWJ010000072.1, read on the forward strand.
GGCGTTGGCAGCGATCGCAATGGGGATAGTGGAGAAGAAAAGCGCCACCCGAATCCACATGCGTTTCTCGGTGAAATACCCGTAGACCAGGGACAGGAACGTCAGCGTGAGCAGGGAACGAATGCCGCTGCAGGCTTCCACAACGTTCAGACTTTGACTGGCCAGTTCCAGGACGTTGCCCTGCCGGATGATTGGGATCTGGAGCCCGGAGATGGAAACTTCCGCCACGCGGCTGGCAATTAACTGCAGCGGAAAGGTGATCTGGTTGTAGATCACGGCGGGAATCGGCACCATGAAGAAGAGGAGGAACAGGGGGAAGCCGAAGATCCGCAGGTACTGTTTTCCGCCCAGCAGGAGCACAATCCCGATGATGGAAAAGACGAATGACGTGCGCGCCAGGAAGAGTTCGGCGCCAAGCGTGCCCAGGTAGAGCTGGATTGCGGCCCAGGCCATGAGCGCCAGCCCCCAAAGGCTGGGGCTCGGAGGCAGATTCGCGATCTTATTGCGATTCTGCCAGGCGATATAGCCGGCAAGAACGGGGACGAAGAAACCGTGGCCCATATCTTCGTCGGTAGCCCATTGGTTGACCAGACGATAGAGGACGGGCGCGTAGCAGGCAGCCAGAAGGACTGACACCCATGCGATTGTTACCCAGGAAAAAGTGGACGGAGCGTTGACGGGTTGCTCCGGCCCGGTTTGTGCGGGCGTCATGTTCTTCCAGCTTAACATCAATGTCTGAAATGAATTGTGGTTTAGGGTGGGGGCGGTACTGTAACCGAACTATTGCTTCAGTGGCGTGCGATGGACGTTGCCGTCCTTCATGACAAAGTCAATCCTCTTCAAACCTTCAACATAAAGCAGCGGATCGCTTGGCGTTGCGACGAGATCGGCGGCCATCCCGACCCGGAGTGCACCGCGATCCTTCCCTATGCCAAGTAAAGCCGCGGCACGGGTTGTCATGGCGCGCAGGATGTCGGCAGCGCCGATGCCTGCTTCGGTGAAGCTGTCGACATACTGTATGGCGAGAATCAGTGCTGACGAGCGTGGCATTGTTCTTCCGGGCCAGCGCCAGATCTTCATCGGTGAGGGTCCAGCCATGCTCGATGGAGGCGACTCCCGCTTCGATTGCCGCGCGGGCTCCGCGTTCAGTTTGCACGTGGGCCGCCACTTTCACTCCGGCACGCGCGGCCTCATCGACGATGAAACCAATATCATCGGCGGTATAGGAATACTTGTGGCTATCGACGTAAAACAGGGCCGACGATTCATCTGACGTACATCGTAGTGTGAGAGGACGCGGGCGGCTCAGAAAGCCAGGAGTTGTTCGATGGTCGCGACCAGGTCTTCGGTCTGGGGGAGGATCTTGTTTTCCAGATCCGGATGGTAGCCCACCCAGGTGTCCATGGCGGCCACACGCTTCACCGGCGCATCGAGATACGTGAACAGTTCGTCGGCAATGCGGGCGGCGATTTCGGCACCGAAGCCGAAACTCACGGTGTCCTCGTGGGCTACGATGACGCGGCTCGTCTTTTTGACGGAGGTTGCAATGGCTTCCCAATCGTAGGGGGCGAGCGAGCGCAGGTCGATCACTTCGACAGTTCTGCCGCCACTCTGCTTTTCGATTTCGTGGGCGGCCATTTCCGCCTTGTGAACCAGCGCGCCGTAGGTCACGATGGTGAGCGAATCGCCTGGTTTGACGATCTTCGCCTTGCCGAACGGGATCATGAAATCCGGGCCGGGATGCGCGGAACGGTTGTACATCTCGCGGTAGAGCTTTTTGTGTTCGAGGAACAGGACCGGGTCATCACAGCGGATCGCAGTGCGCAGCAGACCGCAGGCATCCTCGGCATTTGAGGGGAAAACTACGCGCAAACCGGGGATGTGAGTGAACGTGACCTCGCCGGATTGGCTGTGATATATCGAACCGCCGCCCAGATAGCCGCCAATCGGCACACGCAGCACGAGGGGTGCCGAGAACTGGCCGTTCGAGCGCCAGCGCAGCGACGCTAACTCGTCTCGCAACTGCATCATGGCGGGCCAGATGTAATCGAAAAACTGAATTTCGGCCACGGGTTTCATGCCCGCGATCGCCATACCACTGGCCCGGCCGACGATGGAAGCTTCGGCAATGGGGGCGTTGAAACAACGTCTGCCGCCGAACTCGGTCTGGAGGCCGGCGGTCAGCTTGAAGACGCCGCCTTTACCCTTCACCTCCATGAGATGACCTTCGCGGCTGCAATCGGCCACATCCTCGCCGAAGACGACGATTTTTTCGTTCCGCCGCATCTCCTCACGCAGGGTGAGATTGATGAGATCGGCCATGATGCGGGGCTCGGCCGGAGGGTCTTCGGGTGCCAGAGCCTGCACGTCAAAAGCCGAAGTAGTGGGATCGCCCGTTTCCGAATACAGATGACGGAGGACAGTTTCTGGCGCGGGCGGCGCTGCCGCAAGGGCGCGCTGGGTGTCTTCTAAAATGCCGCGATCGATCTCGCGGGTCATGCGTTCGAGGGTGGCAGAATCGAGAATGCCTTCTTCGAGGAGGAAAGCCGGAAAGGTGCGGAGCGGATCGCGTTCGGCTTCCTCTTCGCGCTCCTGCTTCGTCTTGTAGGCGCGTTCATCGTCGCTGAGAGAGTGCGAATAGGGCCGGGTGCAGTGGGCGTGAACCAGCGCGGGTCCGCCGCCTTCGCGACAGTAGGCCGCAGCTGTTTTCATGGCGCGGTAAGACGAAATGAAGTCTGTGCCGTCCACTTCGATGGTCAGCAGGTCGGGAAAGCCCTTCAGGAGCTTCGAAATAGAGGCACCCGGCGTTTGGGCTTCCACCGGCACGGAAATGGCGAAGCCGTTGTCCTGGATGAGGAAGACCACGGGAGCCCGCAGCAGGCAGGCCTGATTGATGGATTCCCAGAATTCGCCTTCGCTGGTAGCGCCTTCGCCGGAAGAGGCGAGCACGATGGGACTGGCTTCGGAGGCCCGATCCGCCGAGCCGAGATACTGGAGCGCTTCGGCACATCCCACGGCAGGCAGGAACTGAGTACCAGTGGCCGAGGAGGGCGAGACGATGTGACGAGCCGCATCGGTCCAGTGGGAGGGCATCTGACGACCACCGGAAGAGGGGTCGTCTGCGGCACCCACGGCCTGAAGCAGCATGTCGTAGGGGGTCATCCCCAGAGTCAGGGACAGGGCGCGGTCGCGATAGTAGGGGAAGAACCAGTCGTAGCCGGAGCGGAGGGCCATACCGGCAGCCACCTGAATGGCTTCGTGACCGGCGCAGCTGATCTGGAAATAGATCTTGTTCTGCCGTTTGAGCAGAATTTCGCGGTCGTCAATGCGACGCGACGTGTGCATCAACCGGAACGCCCGAATGAGAGCTTCGGGATCGAGACCGGCCGCGCGCGCCGCGTTGAGCCGTTCGGACATAATGGGCGTGCTGAACGCAGCCGTCATTGGTTAAACCTCCATCAATATAGCAAAGCGCGAGGGATTCGGCGAGGGGTGGGTGGAAATGAGTTTTCCGAGTGGTAACAAGAGTATGCGGCGCGGCGACGTAAAACCAGTCTCTATTCACAGGTGCCACATCGACAGACGGAAAGGGCGGAGAGTTCATGCGAGCGCCGCGATTTGTAAAACTTTCGTAAATTCAACCGGGGGCGGGAATGGAATGGCGGAAGAAGCCATTATTCCGTTTGCAGACCTCCGATGAACACCGCCACCGCGTACACAGCCCCTGAAACTCAGCCGATGGTCGACTCCGACTACGACGACTATGAGATTTCGTTCGCCGACATTACCGTGAATCTGGACCGCTCGACGGTCGTCAAAGCGGGACGAAGACTGAACGTTTCGCCATCCGAGTTCGCCTTGCTGACGTTCTTCCTGCAGAACCCCGGCAAACCGCTGACGCGCGATGAGATTCTGGACGCGGTGTGGAGTTACCTGGGCTCACCCAACACGCGGACGGTGGATGCGCACGTCCTGCGGCTGCGGCAGAAGCTGGAAGCGGAACCGGATTCGCCGCGCCATTTTCTGACGGTGCATAAGGTTGGTTACCGGTTCGTGCCGCAGGAGTAACTGCGCGCGAGCTGACCGCAGCCATAACTTTAGGGATGTGCTGAGCGTTGCCATTTGGGTGGAGTGCGCAGTAGCGAAGCGCGAATTCGTCAGTTTTTACAATTAGTTTACAGCTTTGGCAAGACTTCCCCTCCGGCAATGGCCGAGCATGGAAGTGTGTGCCACAGTCCCGAAATTTATTGAAAACAGGCTAGTTTCCTCAACCGGCCGCGAGTTTTCCGGTTTGCGTCCGATAAGGAGTTTCATGAGGCGAACCCGGTTATTCGGCGAGTACGGATGGATCGTCGGACTTGGCTTGTGGACAGTCTCCGCGGCGCTGGCTGCCGATATCACTGGCACGGTCACGGTGAAGCAGCGCCTCACGCGACCCAGTGTGACAGCCTCGGTTTCCATGTATGAGAGGGGTCCGGCGGTGGAACTGGGCAAAGACCCGGAAGCCGACCCACTGGCGGCCGAGAGATCGCGGGTGGTTATCTATGTGGAGAGTGCACCCAAGGGTGCCGTGGTGACGGAGACCGGCAAGCCAACGCAGCCGGCAACGATGCTGCAGACCAACCGGCGTTTCGAGCCCGACATTGTGGTGATTCCGGCAGGCGCTTCTGTGGCGTTTCCGAACGGCGACCCGATTTTCCATAACGTGTTCTCGCTTTCCAAGGCGAAGAGCTTCGATCTGGGGAATTTCCCGAAAGGCGAATCGCGGACCGTGCTGTTTCCGGTGCCGGGCATCGTTTACGTCAACTGCCGGCTGCATCCGAACATGGCAGGCACGGTGGTGGTGACGCCGAACCGCTGGTACGCAAGGCCGGGCAAAGACGGCCAGTATTCGCTGCACGATCTGCCGCCGGGGACCTACACAATTGTGGCGTGGCACAAAGCGGCCGGCATGATTCGCAAGACGGTGCAGGTGGTTGAGGGCGGCAATGTGGTGCAGGACTTTCTGGTGCCCATTGACTCGCCCACGGCGGCCGCCCACGACATGAAGAATATGAAGGCGGGAGCGCAATAAGCATGCCGCTGCGGACCAGGGCCTTTCTATACTGCTTTATTCCCTTCCTGCTCCTGCTGGGCGGCAGTTTCTGGATGATCCAGCGCCTGGTGCAATCGACCGTGCGGGACGGGTTGCGGCTGTCACTGCTGGAGAATCATGAAGCCGTGGCGCGCGTGCGTTCGAAGAGCGACCTGCAAAGCAGCCGCTTTCTGAAAGTAGTGGGGGAGAATGCATCGCTGAAGGCCGGGGTGCAGTTGCTGTTGGCATATCCCGACAATGCCGACGCGCGCCGCACGGTGGAGGATCAGTTGCGGGAACTCTGCGAACACATGGGTTTTCAGCTCATGATGATCACGGTGCCGGGCGGGCGTCCGCTGGCCGGGGTGCTGCGAGTGGACGGCGTGGTCAAGCCTCTCAATACGAAGGAGGTGAGGATCGATGGCAGCGGATTGTCGCTCCTGAATGGGCTGGTCTATCAGATCGCCTCTGTGCCGATCGATCAGGCGGAAGAGAACATCTGCACGCTTTCAGTGGGCGAGGTCTTTGATTTCTCGGAATTCACTACGCCAACGGTGCTTTTTCATGACGGCCAATTGTTGAAATCGAGCATCCCTGGCATGGGCCTGCCGGAGGTGGAAGATGCCATGCGGCACTGCAGGGGAACCGGCGAATGCAATGTGCAGCTGCGCGGTACGAACTACATATCGCTGCCCATGCAGAGCATATCTTTTGGGGACGGCTATCTGTTGCGAAGCCTGCAGAATCTGGATTCCGCGGTGGGGCCGGTGCAGACGGTGCTGCATAACGTCTTTGCCAGCGTGGCGCTGGGCGCGGTGGGAATCGCGCTGATTGTGAGCCTGGCGTCTTCGGGCTCGATCGCAGGGCCGATTGCCCGCGTGGTGGAACGGCTGCGTGATGCGGAGAAGACCGGCGCCCTGGCCGAATTCCATGATGAAAACTCACGGGTGCGGGAGATACGCGGGCTGATAGAAAGCTTCAATCGGGCGGCTGCGGCGATCCGCGAAGGCCGCGAGAGCCTCAATCTCGCCTATGTGGAATTCGTGCAGTCGCTGGCGAGTGCGCTCGATGCGCGTGACCCCTACACGGCGGGGCACAGCCGTCGGGTGAGCGAGATGGCCAGTGGCGTGGCACGGGCGATGGGCATGACGCCGGATGCGGTGGAGCGCGTGCGTGTGGGCGCGCTGCTGCATGACATCGGCAAGATTGGAATTGAAGACAGCGTCCTGCGAAAACCGGGGAAGTTAACCGCGGAGGAGTTTGCCACGGTGAGTCTGCATCCGGAAATTGGCCGCAGGATTCTGGAAGGCGTCAGCGGCTTCAGTCCGTTTCTGGCGGCGGTAGAACTGCACCATGAGAACTGGGATGGCACGGGCTATCCGCATCGGCAGGCGGGCGTGGCAACGCCGGCGGATGCGCGGATCATTCATGTGGCCGATGCATATGATGCCATGACGTCAGACCGGCCATACCGGCGCGGCATGACGCATGAGACGGCGCTCGAAATACTGACGCAGTATGCGGGCACCCAGTTTGACCCTGATGTGGTGGGGCATTTCACGAGGCTCGATTTCAGTGCCATGAAGGCGCGGGAACGGACCTTTGCGTTGGCTGGAGCCAGCAAGTGCTGAAACGGGCCGGAGTGCGGTTAGGCCTGCTGGCTGCAATCGGACTGACGGGTTCGGCGGCATGGGCACAGCAGAGCGAAGCGGACGCGGGGTTCGGATTGCGCGGGACACTGAGCGTGTCGGCGGCAGGGTCCAATGCGCCGGCGGACGGCTCCACGAGGGTGGACGGCGGGGCGCGGTTGATGTTGTATCCGACCTGGAAGATCAGTTCTCACTGGACCGTTGTCGGCGCGTATCAGGCCGTGGCACGCCCTTACTATCTGACCGATTACGAGACGCCAGGCCATGGCGTGCGCGGCAACCTGACACAGGGCTATCTGAGTTATTCGAAAGTCTGGAAAGACGCTTCGCTCGTGGCAAAAGCGGGAGAGCTGACCTCGGTGTTCGGAGCGTTTCCGCTGCGTTACGACGATCGTGACAACCCGATGGTCGGCATCCCGCAGCAGTACGGCTACTACGGCGCAATGGCAACGCTCGGTGCGCTGGCCGGTGCGGAAGTGGACGGCACTTGGAAAAGGCTGGATGCGCGAGCGCAGTTTACGAACTCATCGCCGGCCAATCCCCGGAGCATCTTTGCGAAAGAACAGTACGGCAACTGGGCTGGCGGCGCGGGCTTCACGATTCGGCAGGGGCTGCGTGTGGGCATTTCGGGCTATCGCGGGCCGTATGTGGACCGAACATATCCGTTCTATTTTCCGGCCGAAGGCAGGCCGCGAAGTATGCCCGGGAATGCAATTGGGCTGGAGGTCCAGTGGGCACGCGGCCACTGGAATACGCGCGGCGAATGGCAGAAGTTCGAGATGACGTACGGAACGTTCCCGACTTTCCATGAACATACGGGGTACGGCGAAGTGCAGCGTTCGCTGGGGCCACGCTGGTATGTGGCGAGCCGGATGGGTTACGTGGGTGCGGACTATGCCGGACGCGTGGAATCGATTGAGGTGGTGGCGGGATATCGTCCGGGCGCGCATCAAATTGTGAAGCTCAGCTATGAGACGAAATTCTACAACGATGGCGAGCCGCAGGAGAACTCCGTGGCGATTCAGTTTGTGACGGCGTTGCCGTCGCTCTCTTTCACGCGCCGCTGAGGCACGGAACGCCGATTGCCTGGTAAGCTATTGGGCACTGTGGAACTTTACCCCTATCGGGATACCTGGGCGGCGGATGACCCGCACGCCAACTTCAAAGCGGATGTGGCGGCGTACACCTGCGCGGACCCATTGCCTACGCTCGAAAACCTCAGTAAAGGAAGCGGCATCCCGGTGGAATGTCTGATCCGTTATGTGCTGGTAAAGTGGGCGGCGTCTGGCGGCGATGCGCTGCTGGCGATGCGTCCCGTGGTGCTGCGACAAATGGAAGGGCATGTCGCCGCGGCGGAGGCTGCGGGAAGCGACGCGGCGCGGTTGCAGGCGTACGACGCGCTGAAGTCGATGATTGGCTGGCTGGCGCTGGGGGAAGAGCGCTGAGCGCTTACGGCTGATCCTGCGCGCGGCCTTTCCACTGTCCTCCGCGGCCGGTCCAGTAATTGACAGCGGATTCGATCGTGGCGATCAGGTAGAAGATCGCGATGAGGGGCAGGCAGGCGGCTGTCCAGAGCGGTGCCCGATAGAGGCGCACGGTGGGCGCGTAGAGAATCGCGCTGAGCAGCCAGGCGGTGCCTCCCAGGATTTTGGCGGTCTGATCTGGCGCGAAGAGCAGGAGCGGCGGGGCAAGGTACGTCAGCGACATCGCCACGACCGTTCCGATGAGTAACAGAGTTGAATGGCGGAGTTGCGCGAAGGCGGAACGCGAGATCATGCCGCGGATACCTGTGAGTCCTCCATACGGGCGGATGCTGCGAATCGGAAGCTCGGAGATTCCCAGCCAGACGCGGCCTCCGCAGGAGCGGACACGGGCGGCAAGCGAGCAATCGTCAATCAGGGCGTTGCGGATGCTGGCAATGCCGCCGATGCGGGTGAGTGTTTCGCGTCGGATCAGCATACAGCCACCGGCTGCGGCCGCGCTTCCCTGCCCTGACCATACCCATTGCGGCGGATAAAGCTGAAAGAAGAAAAACACGAACGCCGGGATGAGTAGTTGCTCACCCACGGATTCGCAGCGTAATTGCACCATGACGCTCACGAGATCGAAACCTCTTTCCGCCTGGGCGAGGAGACTTTGCAGGAGGTCGGGCGAGACGTGCTCGATATCGGCGTCGGTCAGCAGGTAAAACTCCGGGTTTGAATCATCGGCGTGGAGTCCGGAGGCCACGGCCCAGAGTTTGCCTTTCCATTCAGGCGGGCGCGGGGATACGCGGACGACGAGATCGGCTTTCGAGGCTGCGCCTGTGCCATCGGAGCTTTCGTCATCGGCCACGACGACGCGGAGGCGTCCCGGGAAATGCTGGGCGTGGAGAGACGCGACGGCGCGACCGATAAGATCACGTTCATCGCGGGCTGGGATGACTGCCGTCACTTTGTGATCGCTGGCTGGACGCGAGAGACTGAGCCGTTCGCGCAGTTTCCAGAAATTCCCGCGAAATAAGGCGAGGTAGAGCCAGATACCTGTCGTCAGGAAGCCGCAGATGCGCCAGGCTGTCGGGGCCATAGTCTTCATGATGCAACGGGCAGCCCGCGCGCGAGGGGAACATCTGCTACTGTGACGGTAATGTCAGTCAATTCCCCGCTGCAGGACCCCCTTCGTTTCCATCGCAAGACGCCGCCGTGCGCCGTTGTGATTTTCGGCGCCAACGGAGACCTGACCAAACGAAAACTGATGCCGGCGTTGTACCGACTGGCTTACGAAGGCCGGCTCGCGCCGGGCTTTGCCGTGATTGGCATTTCGCGAACGCCCATGAGCGACGACGATTTTCGGGCGCGCATGCACGATTCGGTGTCACGTTTTTTGGAAGATTCTCCGTTTGACGAAGACCTGTGGCGCTCCTTCGCACAGGGCCTGTTCTATCTGACCGGCGATGTTGGCGACGCGGCGCTGTATAAGAAGATCGGCGAATCGCTGGGCGGGGTGGACGAGGAACATGCCACAGCGGGCAATGTATTGTTCTATCTTTCGACGCAGCCCAGCCAGTATGGCGAGATCGCCGAAGGCCTGGGCGCAGCGGGGCTGGCGAAAGGCGCGGGTTGGCGGCGCATCATCGTGGAGAAGCCGTTTGGTCATGACCTGCCGAGCGCGCGCGATCTGAATACGCGGATTCAGGCGCATTTCGCGGAAGAGCAGATCTATCGGATCGACCACTATCTGGGCAAAGAAACAGTCCAGAACATCATGGCCTTCCGATTCGGTAACGGTATTTTCGAGCCGCTCTGGAACCGACGCTACATCGATCACGTGCAGATTACAGCGGCGGAATCGATCGGCGTGGAGGGTCGCGGCGCTTACTACCAGGAAGCCGGCGCGCTGCGTGACATGATTCAGAATCACCTGTTGCAGGTGATGGCGACCATTGCGATGGAGCCGAGTGCCACGTTTTCGAGCGATGCTGTTCGGGATGAGCGCGCGAAACTTTTGCGGTCGGTGCGGATTCTGAAACCGGAGGAAGTAGCCGATAACGCGGTGGCCGGGCAGTACGGGCCAGGGCGCGTGGCTGGCGGGGCGGTAGTCGGGTTCCGGCAGGAGCCTGGAGTAAACCCGGAATCGACAACTGACACATACGCCGCTGCAACTTTTCTGGTGGATAACTGGCGTTGGGCCGGAGTGCCGTTTTACATACGCACGGGCAAGTATTTGCCAAAGCGCGTGAGCGAGATTGCGATCCATTTCAAGTCCGCGCCGCTTTCGGTATTTCGCAGTTCGGAGACGCCGGGTGAATCGCTGCCGAATCTCCTCATCCTCAGAATTCAGCCGGAGGAAGGGATTTCGCTGAAGTTCGTTTCGAAGCGACCGGGTGCGGGGATGACGCTGCGACCGGTGTCGATGGATTTCAATTATGGCGCGAGCTTTGGGGAACGTTCGCCTTCGGCTTACGAGACACTGCTGCTCGACGCGATCATCGGCGACGCGACGCTTTATACCCGGCAGGACATGGTGGAGGCCAGTTGGAGCGCCGTGCAGCCCATCATGGATTACTGGGCCGCGCAGAAGTTCAGTTTTCCGAACTACGCCGCGGGAACATGGGGGCCGACGGCATCGGACGCTATGCTGGCAAGGCGCGGGCACGTCTGGAGGACTCCGTAGATGCCCACCGCGACGGCGATTCGGCCGGACGACATTCTCAAGCAACTAAGCGCTTACTGGACGGATCTGGGTCACGCCGGAGATCCCGAAGAAACAGGCGGACTGCTCCGGGCGTGTTCGAAGACCCTGATTTGCTTTGCGGACGAGGAAGAGAATTCACAACAACTGAGCGAGACGCTGGCGTCGCTGATGCGGGAGCATCCGTGCCGCATGATCGTGGTGCGGTTGCAGGATGGTGAGGACGCGCTGGCGGCGAATGTTTCGTCACAATGCTGGATGCCGTTCGGCCATCGCCGGCAGATCTGCTGCGAACTGGTGGAAGTGACGGCGTCCATCAATCGACTGGCCGACGTGGCGTCGATTGTGGCACCACTGGCGGCCGCGGACCTGCCGAGAGTGATTCTGCTGCGTTCGGCGCGTATTGTGCGGGCGGGAGCCTTGCGCAAGATTCTTGCGCTGGGAGACAAGATCATTGTCGATTCGTCCCGGCAAGGAGCGCCGGGCTTCGGTGAGATCGGTGGCCTTCTTGACGCGGGTCACACGACGGGCGATCTGGCATGGACGCGCCTGACGCCGATCCGCGCGCTGCTCGCGCAGTTGCTGGAGAACCGGAATCCGGCGGCGATCGTGATTGAGTACGCGGGCAAAGAGGCCGGTCCGGAGGCGCGATACCTGCAGGCCTGGCTACAGACGTCGCTGCCGGACAGTCAGGTTTCGCTGCGTGGCAATGCGACGGATGGGCATCGGGATCACGGCAAGCCTGTGGTGGTGCGGGTGGATAAAGATATCCTTGTGCGACTGTGCGAGGGCGGTGCCGAGTATGAGGCGGGGCCCATCGTGCATCGGGCGAGTATGCCGCCGGGGACGGAAGAGCAGTTACTGAATGAAGAACTGGGGATTGTGGTGCATGACCGCGTATTCGAGCGGGCGCTGAATCACATAACGGCATGAGTACACAAATCTTTCGCAGTGCGACGGCGGAACTGGCGTCGGAGGCTTGCGGCGACCGCATTCTTGCGTTGCTGAACGAGGCTCGACTGACCCGTGGGCGCGCCATGCTGGCGGTCTCCGGCGGTTCCACGCCCCGGCTGATGTTTCAGTCCATGGTGCGACGCGGGTTCGACTGGAGCGGCGTGGAGTTGTTCTGGGTGGACGAACGCATCGTACCGCCTACGGACGATCAGAGCAATTACCGGATGACGCGCGAGGCATTGCTCGACAGCCTCCAGTTGCCGACGGAGCGGGTGCATCGGATTGAGGGCGAACTGCCGCCGGACGAAGCGGCAGCGCGCTACATCGCTGATATCACACAAACGTTCGGCCTGGCGGCGGGCGAACTGCCGGTGTTCGACGTGATCCAGCGCGGCATGGGACCGGATATGCATACCGCGAGTCTGTTCCCCGGAGAGCCACTGATCGGCAACACTCACGATATTGCGGCGGCAGTCTGGGTGCCGAAGATGGGGCAGCATCGGGTGACGCTGTTGCCTGGCGTGCTGGATTGCGCGCGTCATACGCTGTGTCTGGTGAGTGGCGCGGATAAGACGGCAGGGCTTCGGGAAGTTCTGGGTACCCCGCCGGATACGATGCTGCGGCCATCGCAGATCGCCTCGTTGGAGATGGAATGGTACGTCGACGACGCGGCGTGGGCGGATTAAGCGGCCATCGTTACTTTCGCGCCAGAGTCGAAGTTCCGCTGACCAGCCACTGCTGACTGCCCAGTTCTGTGGCATTCCACGTGACATCGAGCGATCCACCTGGAAGGATCTTCATCATCACGTGCCCTTTGGCACCGCCGGTTCCCTGCCAGGCAGAGGTGAGCGACGAGCCGCCGGGCGCACCGCTGAAAACGAAATCGACATCGGGCGAAATGGCATGATCGAGAACCTGGTAGCGCGAGTGGTACATGCCATGGAGCACGCCCTTTTGTTCGGTCACCGTGAGTTCGATGAATTCGGGCGGGTATTGGGATTTACCACCCGGTGAAGCAGTGCCCGATTTCGAGTACACCCACACACCGACAAACTGTGTGGCGGGCGTGATGGATTGCTCCGGAGCGGGACTGGCTTTTGCAGCAGGTGCCTTGGCCGGTGCCGCGCTTTCAGCGCTGTTTTCGACGGGTGCATTCTCTTTCGGGATCGTAGAGTCCGCCGAAGTGTCTGGTGTCTTGCCGCTCAGGCGCGCGAGTTGCGCGAGGGCGGAGTTGCGCTCCGTTTCCAGCGTCCGAACCTGTGCGCGCAGGCGAGCGACCTGATCGCCGGAGTCCCCATCATTGTTATTGTCGCTGGATTTTGTGTTAGTGGCGTTGCGGGAATCTTGCCCGCGAACTTCGGCGGAGTTGTTGCTGTCAATGGCAAACCAGATCAGGAGGAAGACGCCGACCACGATAGCGGCGGCGGCGCCAAGCCGGGTGAGCAGTTTCTTCAGATTGCCGTCAGAACCGCTGAAGACAATGATAGGGGCGTTATGGGACGTGAGCAGCGAGTCGTCATAACCGGTACGGCGGGTGGGGTCTGAGAGGACAGAGTAGATGCGGTTAAGCTTGCGCATCTGGCGTTCGGCGACTTCTTTGAGTTGGGGGTCGGTCTGGCCGTCGGGATGGAGGAGGCGCGCCAGGGCGCGGAAGGCATCGCGGATTTCGTCAGCCGACGCGGTGTTATCTAAACCGAGTTCTTCGTAGTAGGTGATTTCACCGGGGCGTTGCGCTGCCGACATCTCGATTCAGAGTAACAAACGGAGGGTGAAGGGACGTGAAAACCGGGGTACCGGCGGACCGAAATGGGGGAAATGCGGGGAGAGTGGGATAGACTGGATGAGTGGGTGAACGACGCGGCGTTCCTGGGGGCCAGGGAATAGCGGTCGGCGGTCACATTGTTTCAGATCATCCCCGGTCGTCTAATGGTAGGACAGCGGCCTTTGGAGCCGTGAATCGGAGTTCGAATCTCTGCCGGGGAGCCAGCTTTTTGGGAGCCCAAGCCTGCACGTTTCAAACCTCGCGAATCTACGGTTAACCACTTTAAGCGCCAATCTGTTCTCTTCGGTGGACCGTACAGCTGAAGTACCCCGTGGAGCGTCCCGCTCCTATGGAAGCTCACTCCTCAAATAACTTCCTGATCGAGCAGAATCAAGCCCTTCTTTCCTGCATGGGGACACCTATTCGGAACGGTGCCACGTGACTACCCGTAGTCATTGGCGCCACGATCACGGTTCGCAGATGATCGTGCACTTCGGGCGGAGATACCACGACACACGGACGCGTCTGTCCTGATTTCGCTCCCGACAGTGGGATCGAGATTTACGCGCCAAACCTTGCCACGCATCACCAGACCAAATCCGAGTCCGCAGCATTACCGAATTCACCCAACACCAGCGCATCATCACCGGCTTCGGCGATCTTTCTGGCTGCGTCCGCCCAACCTGTACGGGCGGGGCTCGCGGGCCTGCGCAATATCAAGGCACCGTCCTCCACTGTCATCTCCGCACCGGTCTCACTGTTCAGGCCCAGTTGGGCCAATACTGGCTTGGGGATGACGACACCCTGTGAATTACCGATCTGTCTAACGCTGACACGAACAGCTCTCATTGTGATAACAGTGTTATTCCATTCTCGGTGATCTGTCAAGGCAGCCGTAAACGGTGCGATCCCCGATCTCCAGGCTTCATCCCGTTTCACGGGCTGGACAAAGCTATCCTGCTATAGGAACCGCCCAGTGCCGCTGAAGCCCAAATTTCGGATCACAAACGCCATCACCGGGAATCTGAGCCGGATCGAGCGGGCGCGGGGTTTTCTCGATGCAGCAAGGCTTTCCGAGGACTGGATTGCCGGAATGCAGCAGCGGGCTTTGGTGCTGGAGGCGCATCACACGACACACATCGAAGGCACCCACCTCACGCTCGATCAGTCCGAACGTCTGCTCGCGGGGGAGAAGCCCGCGGGCGTGAAGGCTGACGATGCCAAAGAGGTCACGAATTACCGCAAGGCAGTCGACCTGGTAGCAGACTATCTGGGTAGCGGTGATCCTGTGACTGAAGCTCTGATTCGCGAAATCCATAAGCGACTGGTCCGCGGCGTTCGGGGCAATGCGGCCGCGCCGGGTGAATACCGCCGGGTTCAGAATTACGTAGCGAATTCAGTTACGAAAGAGATCATTTACACGCCGCCATCGCCGCAGGACGTTCCGCCCATGATGGCCGAGTTCGTTTCATGGCTGAATGAAGAGCAGGATGTGCATCCGATCCTTGTGGCCGGCATCGCGCAGTTTCAGCTCGTCCACATTCATCCGTTTCTGGACGGCAATGGCAGAACGGCGAGGCTGCTGTCGATGCTTTGCCTCTATCGCAAGGGCTACGATTTCAAGCGACTCTTCACGCTGAGCGAATACTACGATCGCGACCGCCCCAGCTACTACCTGGCTATTCAGAGTGTGCGGAAGCGCGATCTCGATTTGACCGAATGGCTTGAGTACTTCACGTTCGGCCTGCAATGGCAACTGGCAGAAGTGCAGGAAAAGGGCGAGACCCTCATCCGCCGGGATGTTCTCGCGAAGAAACACAAGCTGTCGGATCGCCAAATCGTGGCGCTTGAACTGGCCCAGCATGGCGCGACGTTCCAGATGCAGGATTTCGAGGCCCGATGCCCGGGAGTGCACCGGCGTTCGCTGCAACGCGATCTGCGGGAACTGGTGGAAGCGGACCTCCTCGAGGTCGCGGGCGCCACGAACCGCCTCGTCTATCGGGCACCGTCCGAGGAGCCTGAAAACTAGCGACAAACTTGCGACACAACTAGCGACAAACTTGCGACAGCCTCCGGGATGGAGCGAATATTTGAAGGCGTAGCGCTGGAGCGATCGTCCCGCCGATTCGCCCCCCCTCGCCCCCACTCGTGATAGCATCATCGGTGGAAAACCCTCACCATGCGCCATTCGCAAACCCTGCTACTCACCCTCTTCCTCGCCGGCTCCGCCTTCGCCGCCGACCAGGTCAAGACAGCCAACGGCACTCTCGAATCCACCACCGTCCGCGACGGCGTCCGCATGTTCCGCGGCATCCCCTTCGCGCAGCCGCCCGTCGGCGACCTCCGCTGGAAGGAGCCGCAGCCGCCTCAGAACTGGACCGGCTCGCGCAATGCCGACAAATGGGGCGCGCGCTGCATGCAACGCACCGGCGGCGACTACTGGCCGCAGACCGACAGCATGAGCGAGGATTGCCTCTACCTCAACGTCTGGACGCCCGCTAAGAAGGCGAATGAAAAGCTCCCCGTCCTGGTCTACTTCTTCGGCGGCGGTTTCACCAGCGGCGACGGCTCCGAACGCCGCTACGACGGTGAGAGCATGGCACGCAAAGGGATCACGGTCGTGACCGTGAACTACCGTCTGGGCATCTTCGGTTTCATGTCGCACCCCGATCTCACGAAGGAGTCCGCGCACCATGCGTCCGGCAATTACGGCTATCTCGATCAGGTCGCGGCGCTCCAGTGGGTGCAGAAGAATATTGCCGCATTCGGCGGCGACCCGAAGCACGTCACCATTGCGGGCGAATCCGCCGGTTCCATCTCCGTCAGCGCGCTGATGGGATCGCCGCTCTCGAAGGGCCTCATCAACGCGGCTATCGGTGAGAGCGGAGCCATGATGTCGACCACGCTTCCCGGCCGGCCTCTGGCCGAAACGGAAAAGGACGGCGTGACATTCCAGGAGCGCGCGGGCGCAACAAACCTCTCGGCCCTGCGCGCGCTTTCAACCGACCAGATCATGAACCTGACGGCCCCGGCCCCCGGAGGCCGAGGTGGTGCAGGCGTGGCGGGCGCATCCGGACCTTCCGGCGCCGCACGCGGCCCCGCGCCCCCCGCACTCTCCTTCACCGTGAACATCGATGGTTACTTCCTGCCAAAAACGCTGACGAAGATCTTCGAAGCGGGCGAACAGGCGAAAGTGCCCCTCCTCGCGGGAACGAATTCGGCGGAACAGGGCGCGGCCTCCGTGCTTGGCCAGGATGAACCGACTCCCGCCGGTTTTGCAGCCGCCATCCACCGTCTCTATCCGAATCCGGACGACGCGGATAGGTTGCTGAAGGTCTACGCACCCACCAATCAGGATGAAGTCTTCGAAGCCGCCACGGCCCTCGCCAGCGCGCGCTTCATCTCGCTCAGCACGTGGAAGTGGGCGGAATTGCAAACGAGGACCGGCAAGCCCGTGTATCGCTACTACTATTCGCGCGTTCGTCCGGCCTACACCGGCATGCCTGGTGATGCAGCGGCGGCAGGACCGGCCGGGGGTGGCCGTGGAGCAGGGCGCGGCGGACCGGGCGGCGCGAGCGGTCCTGGGCGCGGACCGGGCGGCGGGAGCGGTTTTGGACGCGGCGGCGGCCGTGGCGGCCCCCAGGCGCCTCCCGGCGCGGCGCACTCCGCCGAGATTCAATACGCGATGGGCAACCTGAATCTCGATACCCGTTACGCATGGACGGCCGATGACCACAAAGTCTCCGACACCATGCAGGGCTTCTTCGCTAACTTCGTCAAGACCTACAATCCCAACGGCGCGGGCCTGCCCCAGTGGCCGACGTACGACGCGAAGTCGAATTACACACGCATGCATCTCGACGTGGCATCCAAAGCCGAACCGGAGCCGGATCGCGCGCGCTACCAAACTCTGGATGCGATCGTAGAAGCCGCAAAATAGCGGCTGCCACAATCCGATCCGGCGCGGCGGGCTTTTACAGAAACCCGGAATTTCGACGGCGCAAATGGCGGTGGCCTGGAACTGCCGACCGGATCCGCGTCAACAGCTCATGGGAGGCCGTCGACGTGCACTCGCCGGTCGTGTGATTAAGAGCCTGTCACCGGACTCCATGTATTTCGTATCGGCACTGCGTACGTTTCGATTTCCGCCGGAATCCGGGTTCGCTGGTCGCGGTACCGACCATCTCTTCGCGCCCGAATCATTCACCCGCGAAAGGGCCGCAGTTTTCCGGTTTGAGGTATCGAGATTCGCACGCGCTCACATCGGGCCTTGTCCCGTCGGCGACGAGCACTGGTCATTTGGCCAGAATTTTCCCGGTGATAATGCGGGCGCGGGTGCGGAAACCGCATTTTCGCGCTTGCCTGTTTCATGACAACGCGTTGCCGATACTGCCAACCGGAACCTCCAGCGCGCTGGCCAGACGGCGCAGTCGTTCCGCACCGACCGGAGGCTCCGGCATCCACGGAATCACGGCAACGCGCGACGCAAGCCGATCCCGGACCTCCCTGATAAACGGCGCTTCTCTCTTCCCACGTTCCACCAGCACCGGGTCGCGGAAACCGTCGACGTGGAAGCTCTGATTGATCACCCAGGCGAACGGAACAATCCCGGCGCGCGCAAGGTCCGACTGGAGTCTGGCAGCTTCGTGGACAGGCGTCGCTTCCGGGAGGGTCACCAGGAGGATGTGGGTGAAGGCAGCATCCCGCAAACGGGGAAGAAGGTTTCGTACCGCCTCCGGCATGTCACTCGTCGTCCGCAAGACTTCGCGATGATAGGCTTCGGCGGAATCGAGCAGCAGCAGCGTGTGACCGGTCGGTGCCGTATCCAGAACCACGAACCCCTCAGTGCCTTCCGCAACTGCCTGGGCGAATGCCCGAAAAACGGCGATCTCCTCGGTGCAGGGTGAGCGGAGATCCTCCTCGAGGAGTGCTTTCCCCTCGGCAGTGAGGCTGGCACCCGCGGTATTCATGACCTCTGCCGTGTAACGCTGCGTCTCCACTCGCGGGTCGATGCGGCTGACCCGGAGGTGAGGCACCGCCCCGGCCACAACCTCCGCCACATGAGCTGCGGGATCGGTAGTACTGAGATGGACCGAGTGACCACGGGAAGCCAACTCGACGGCAATTGCCGCCGCCACGGTCGTCTTTCCCACACCACCCTTGCCCATCGTCATGACAACACCCCGGCCTGCCCGTTCGATCTCCTCGATGAGATCGATCAGAGGCGGAGCCGATTCTATTCGCTGCAGAACGGTATTGGAAGCCCGCGTTGCCGGTTGTTCGTCTTCATACACTGAACGCAATCCGGCCACTCCCATGGGAGCCCTGGCCAACAGCGGGAAAACCGTTCGCGCCAGACCTGCCAAACCGGTGGGCATGTTGTCGATGGCCCGCTGTCCGCGCGCCTGCAGGGCCACAGCGGCCGGGTCGCCTCCATCTGTCGCGACGAAAACGGCATTTAACATCAGCCTCTGGCTGCCCACACCGAGAGCTGCGAGCTCCAAACGGGAACGCTCCGCTTCACGCAGCGCAGAAGGTTCGGGGCGGCTGACCAGGTAGAGGGTCGTGCGCCCGGGATCGGCAAGCGCGCCAATGCTCTGTTCGTAAAGGCTCTTCTGCGCATTAAGACCGGAAAGAGGACCCAGGCACGAGGTACCTGTCGTGCTCTGATCCATGAACCCGCTCCACGCAGCCGGCAGTTTCAGCAAACGGAGGGTGTGCCCTGTGGGCGCGGTATCGAAGACAATATGATCGAACTGGCTGGTAGCTCCAGGATCGCCAAGGAGTTTTGTGAATTCGTCGAAGGCGGCGATCTCAACCGTGCACGCCCCGGAGAGTTGCTCCTCCATACTGGCTACCGCTGCATCGGGCAGGACGCCCCGATACGGGCCGACCACGCGTTCGCGATAAGCCCGGGCCGCAGCTTCCGGATCGATATTCAGCGCAAACAGCCCCTACACTGCCGGAACAGGCCGCGGGGAATTGCCCAGGTCCACGCCAAGAACCTCGTCCAGATTCGATGCCGGATCGGTGCTCACAAGCAGAACCCGCTTGCCGCGATCGGCAAGTGCTACCGCAGTGGCACAGGCAAGCGACGTCTTTCCGACGCCGCCCTTTCCCGTGAAAAACAGGATGCGGGTTGCATCCGGCAGAACCGCATCAGATTGTTTCATATTTTGGGTCCAGGTCGGCTCGGCGCGCTGTTAACAGCATCCTGAGCCAGATTTGCAGGAATTTCCTGAAAGGACAGGCAAGCTGAGGGACTCGATCTTGGGCTGCAAGCCGGTCAAGCGTGCCAATTCATCGCGTTCGGGATAACGGCCCTTGCTGACGATGTTGTCGTTTACCAGAATCAAGGGCAGGCATGAGGTTCCATCCTGCGCCAGCGTTGCCTTCACCGCTGGATTCCCTGCAAACGCCTGCGGCTGCTGCGACAGATTGAATCGCTCCACGGCAATACCCTGATTCGCCAGCCAATGAAAATCTTCCGTGAACCTGGGCAGCACGGGATCTACCTGGGGACCACAAACGCCGGTGGAACAACACATCGGTGGATCATACACCTGAAATTTTGTGATTGTATTCGCCTTCCTGCTTCGATTATATTGGAAGTACAGAATCACAGCAATCTTTTTAAAACTGGAGGGTCCTGATGGCACGAGTAAACAGGGTAGTGGAAACGACGGATCACACGGAGCGATACGCTGACATGTTCGCCGCCATGGGGACGGAGTCGCGCTTGCGCATCGTCCGCCTGCTGCTTTCCGCCCATCCGGATGGAATGGTCGTCGGCGACCTGATCGCTGAGTTGGGGATCCCGGCTTCGACCCTTTCCCACCATCTGGACAAGCTAAAAACTGAAGGAGTGGTCCGAATCCGCCGCGAGGGAACCTATCTCTGGTACAGCGCAAACGAGGAGGCCCTTCGGGACCTGTTGAGCTTTCTGTACGCCGAATGCTGTACACGCAGTAAGGTTGTGAAACCCGAAAGCGTGGTGCAAACCTGTCCGAAGTGCTCATGCTGAACACTTCTGGTTCCTGCACCGCAAATACCCCGCGCAGCCAGATGGCTGAAGGCCTGATTCGTCATGAGGGGGGCGATGCAGTTGAGGTTGACCGCCGAAGTGGCACGGATTCGCTCACCACCAGTACCCTCGGGCACTTTCCGCAGCAAACACGACCACTCGGGCATGGATATTCTCCCGTAATTTGCGAAATGCATGCAGCCGCTCTTGTCCCGTAACAAGCGCTTATACGACGGAAATGAGCGCGGAACAACGCAACTCCCGTAACGCCGGCACCAGGAGCGAAACACCCAGCAGGATCAGCCCCCCGAAACGGGTGACCTTGTCCCCTGATCCCGAGGCGATCCACCCGACACGAAGATTCGTGACGATTTCGAAGAACGAGACAGAATGCCGAACGATTGGCGGGCGTCGATTATCCGATCATAGTTGGGGACCAGGAATACCAGAGCAACATCCGATTCCATGAATACCTGACGCGCATCGGCGTCAAACATAAATTCGCCGTCCTGCCTGGATTCGGCCGCTACGGAACCGGGACACCGTTCCTTTCGGCGTTCCTCGCAAAGAACGGCCGCTGATGGTCTCCCGGCTACGCCCCACCCTCGCTCAGAAAAACGTATAGTACGGCTGATCCTTCGCCTCGCGCTGAATCATCAGCGCCAGTTCGCGGGCGTGGTAATCGCCCCACATGGACGATTCCCCGTTGGCAATCTTCTGGCCAGGTTGTTTGTGGTCCCAACCATTGGGCTGATGGTAAATGGAATGCAGAATCAATCCCTGATGTGCCGGACTGGTGGATAGATATGGTTCCGCAAAAAGATGCTTCGCAATCGTGAAAGCGGCCTGCCGGTAGGTTGTGCCCTCACGCTGGCGCGCTGTAGCCTGGAGATAATTACCATAGCGCAGCAAACCCTGCGCCGCGATTGCGGCAGCGGAGCTATCGATGGGTTCATGGTCGTTAAAAGGCTCTGACGCACGCGAAGCCCAGTCCCCCAGCTTATGCAGATCGGGCGCTCCCGTATCCCAGTAGGGAATCCCGTCGGTGGGGGTATGGGCGAGCCAGAAGGAAGCGGCAGCGGACGCGACGACTTCGAAGGCCTGCAACAACTCGCGCTTGCCTCCATAGAGCGCGAGCGCGACCTCACTCTGGGATTCCAGGAACTCGAGTTGTTCGGCGTAACCGCACAGAATCCAGGCCTGGCCGCGGGTCCACGTGCTGAAAGGCGAGTAACCCTGCTGCGTGGAAGCGCAGCGGTAGGCGCGGTTGTTCAGATCGAAGATCGATTCGTGAACCACGCGGCCCCGATGATCGGGGGTATCGAAAGAATCGCGACCAGCCCCGTAGTAGACGTTCCAGCGCGCGGTGGCGGCGGCGTGCTGCAGCGCGCGGCGCAGCAGGTCGATGGCTTCGTCGCCTTCCGCCATCAGGCGATGGCCCAGTTGATGCGCGACGACGAGAGCGCGCATGGAGCGAATGGTATCGCTGAAAAGCGAATGCGGGCCGTTGAAAGAATAGACGTAGCCAAGATCCGGCGTGAGTTGCGTCCAGCGCGCTGCCTGCACGGCACCGGACACTTTCAGCGCCATCTCATAGAAGCGCATTTCCCAGTCGCTGGCCGGAATGCGGCCTTCCAGCATCAGCCGCCGCAGATTGCCATAAGTGCTGACGTTATTGAAGCCGTGGTCATGCACGCCGATGTGGGAGACGTGCAGCGCCATGAGTTCCACCACCTTGCCGCGGGCTGCCGCGAGAAATTCAGTATCGCCGGTGGCGTCGAACTGCAGAATCGCGGAGCCGTACTGAAAGCCCTGCGTCCATTCGGTCCAGCCGCGGGATGCGTATTTACCGGCGACTGTGAAGACCGGTGAGCCGTTGGCAGGCTGCCACGTACGTTCAATATCGCGGACCTTAGCGGCGGAAAGTTCGTGGACTCTTTCGACGGCGGGGAGCAGAGAGGCCGCGGTCAGGGAGGTATCGATTTTGAGCATGAGGTTAGAGTCTTCGCAGGTTGAACCCGCCGTCGATGGGGATGACCGCGCCGGTGGAGAACGGGAAATAATCCCTGAGAATAGCTTCCACCGCTAAGCCGACGTCTTCGGGCAAACCCCATCGCATTTGCGGCACCAGACCGTTCGATATCAGGTCATCGTACTTGCCTTTCACGCCGGCAGTCATATCCGTATCCATGATGCCGGGGCGCAGTTCAAAGACCTGCACGCCATGGGCGGCGAGTCGCGTCGACCAAAGCTGAGCGGACATGGCGAGTCCGGCCTTGGCGATGCAGTATTCGCCACGATTCACGGATGCGGTGTCGGCGGAAATCGAACTGATGAAGATCAGCTTGTAGGGCCGCCCGGCAGAAGGGTTCGCGAGCCAGTGCTGCGCGACGAGTTGAGAGAGAAAATGGGGCCCCTTCAGATTCACGGAAAGCAGGCGGTCGAAGCTTTCTTCAGACGTGCCAGTGAGGTCGGCCCGGACCGTGGGCGCAATGCCCGCATTGTTGACCAGCGCGTCGAGCCGGCCGAAAGTCTCAAGAGTGGTGTCGAACAGGGCAGCGCGATCGGCGGCGACGGCAATATCGCCGGCGATGGGAACAAATCGTTGGAGAGGGCTGACGGCCTGGGCCTGACAGAGAGCGACAGTTTCGAGTGCTGCGTCCCGATTGGTTGAGTAGTGAATGGCGACGTGAAAGCCGCAGCGGCTGCAGGCTTGAGCGATACCGCGCCCGAGTCCGCGGCTGGCACCGGTCACCAGAACGGCGGGCGTAGAGTCCATGAGAAGAATTATATCGGAGGGCGTTGAATACGAAGCCCTGCCGATGCCCTTTTCAGGCCGCCTGGTCATAGTGACCGACACACTGGTCCGACCATTCGCCATCCGCGATCCAGAGTGAGATACGATCTATACTGCTGACTCAACGCATCCCCGTCGTGTGCGGGGGCGCGGGGCTTCCGCAATCAGGAGCTTCCAATGAAATTCACGCTTCTGACTCTCGTCCTTTTGCCCGTTCTGGCGGGCATACCCGCCATGGCGCAGCCACCTCAGGGGGCTCCGGCAGGCCGTGGAGCACCACCCGCTGTCGAGATAGACAAGACAGCGCCCACAGAGGACTTCAAGCCATCCTCACTGAACCAGCCAGGCAAACAATATCCCGAGGTCAACTCGCAGAGGCGCGTTCGCACGCAACTGCGGGCGCCGAACGCTCAAACGGTGCTGATCGATATGGGCGGCGTTCGCTATCCCATGACGAAAGGCGAGAACGGCGTCTGGACTGGCGTCACCAACGCCCAGGACGAAGGCTTCCATTATTACCAGCTCAATGTCGACGGCGTCTCCATCCCGGATCCGGGCTCGCAGATTTTCTACGGTTCGAGCCGCTGGGGCGGTGCCGTGGAGGTTCCGGCCCACGACCAGGATTTCTATGCTCTAAAGAATGTTCCCCACGGTCAACTGCGCGAAGTCCACTATTTTTCAAAGGTCGCGAACGCCACGCTGCAATCCTACGTCTACACTCCGCCGGATTATGAAAAGGGCGCGAAGCGCTACCCTGTGCTCTAACTGCAGCACGGTGCCGGCGAAGATGAACATGGCTGGGGCGGTCAGGGGTTTGCGGGGCTGATCATGGACAACCTGATCGCGGAAGGCAAAGCGAAGCCCTTCCTCATCGTAATCAGCAATAGCTACCTTGTTACGGGCGGAGCTGGCGCGGGGCGTGGACCAGGGCCGGGTGCGGTGCCTGGCTCGGGTCGCGGGCCGGCACCGGCAGGCGCTCCGGGCGGCTCGGGCCGTGGCGGCTTCGGTCGCGGCGGTCCCATGGCAATGAGCGATACCCCGTTTGAGCACGCTCTGATCGAAGACATCATCCCGTTTATCGATGCCAATTTCCGCACGCTGGCGGATCAGCCGCATCGCGGTCTGGCAGGTCTCTCGATGGGAGGCATGATCACGCACGGCATCACGCTGGCCCACATGGACAAGTTTTCCCACATCGGCATGTTCAGCGGCGGCAGTATCGCCACATCGGAAATCAAAGACATGGCCGATTTCAAGAAGAAGGTTAAGTTGTTATTTGTGAGCTACGGGAGCCGCGAGCCGGGATCGGCCGGCGGTCAGACAGCCGTCGAGGCTCTGAAGAAAGAGGGAGTCAACAGCGTCGCTTATGAATCGCCGCTGACGGCTCACGAATGGCAGAGCTGGCGGCGAAGCCTGCACGAGTTCGCACAGCTGGCGTTTCAGAAGTAGGAAAGCTGAACAGCGGCGGGTGAGCCGACGGGGAACTCTCCCCTGGTTCGTCCGCCGCACACGCGGTCAGCTACCAGGTGCCGCCGGAAAGCTTCCGGGGAACAAGGTAAGTCAACCGCCAGCCACAAATCAGGAGTCCTCCGGTCGCGAGCAGAGAGATCGCCAGCAAAACCTGGCCCATTCGGTTCGCGACCGGAGTATCAAACCGCATCTCGATTAAGTGATTACCCGGACCGGGGTCAATCAACATGAAACCCAGCGTCTGCTCGGGACGGATCGGCAGTTGTTTTCCGTTTTCGTAAGCCCGCCACTCCGGATCATAAGTTTCCTGCAACAGCACAACCTGTCCGGCGGCAACATTCGCGTTGATACGCACGGCGTCGAAGCCGGACCATGTAACAGATGTCTCCGGTTGTGGAGCTTCGATCACGGAAACATAGTTTTTCAATGCCTCAACGTCGACTCCGCTCGTCATCGCGACCGTTGCCATGATCTTCGCGCGGTCCACCACCCGACCGATGCTCCTGTAAATACGCGGAATCCGGTAGATCGCCGTCCCATGCTGATCGTCAAAGATCGTCGGGACCAGCCCCCGGAACTTCCCTGCAAAATTGTAGTCGTGATAAACCTCAGGCGAAGTGGCGTCGGGAACAATCACCGCGGAAGTTCCCAGCGCCTGCAGCCATAACACCGAAATATCGCCGCGATCGTGATGATAGATCTGGTAAACCGAAGCCGGGAGCCCCTGATTGAGCATTCCCTGATCCGAGCCTCCCATGGTTTGCGGAAGATCAAACCAGGCATCGTACCAAAACCGGATGGACCCGGATGCCATGACCCGCTCGCCGGGCAGGTTCGAAGCCACCCACTTTGCGATGCGCCGTTCGTACTGATCTTCCCAGCTCGCCGCACGCGGAAAAGGGGAATAGGCGTGTTGCAGATAAACCCGGGCCGGAATGAACATCACCACCGTGAGGACCGCCGCAACAATTCTCAGGCGAGGCAACTTCCAGAGCGCTGTGATCAGCAGCACCATGAGCAGCAATAGCGCCATATCCATCTCGGGCGACAGGCGAACCGGGTCCCCCACAACCCGCACACTGAACCAGAGCGCGGCGAGAACGTCCACCGTGAAGATCAGCGCGGCGCCCGTTACAAACACAGCCCAGCTGCGGTCCGGCCTGCGGTTCGCCAGCCGGTAACTGGCGAGGCAGAATAAGAGAATCGCCCCGGCCATGAAGAGCCTGGCCATCGGATCGGCGGGTGCCGAAACCCACTTCAGATTCATCAGCGTGACGCGGACATAGGAAGGTGTCAGCCAGAATGCCGAGAGCCCCCAGGTCAGTGCAACAATTCCCCCGGCGCGCGCCAGCACCAACCGATCCCGCAGACCGAGCCACACTGCCCATATCACAATCGGAAAACTTATGGCGAGCGACGTGGCACCGTAGAAATTGTTGGCAACAGTAGCCGCGCACAGCACGGCAGCCAGAGCCAGGGCGGCCGGCCGCCACGTTCGCAACGCCACAAACGACGCGGCCAAAGCCGCCGGCAGAACTGACAACGCCGAAATATGCGGACCTTCGCCATACGTCATGAGCACGTGCAGCCGTTGTGGAATCATCCAGGGACTGTCATTCCCCAGGGCGCGGGACAGGATCAGGCACGGCGACAGTAGTGCCACGGCCACTGCGGAAAGCCAGGCACCTGCCCGGGACCGGCTACCGACCATCACCAGCCAGTACACCGACACCAAACCGAAGACATAAAGCAGCCCGATGTAAATGTGATAGCCCTTCGCCGTGGAAGCGTGCCCGAGCAGAGCGATCAGCGCGGTTCCGTAGCGGACCGCGGGCGGATAAATGTAATCGAAACGCGTACCGCAATACCAGAGCGGCTGCCAGTTGGGATGCGGCAGACTCCCCGCGAGCATTCGCGCGTCCGCGATGAACGTACTCTCAATCGAAGACCAGTTATCCAGATACTTGACTTTGAAGACCGGACCGATCAGGGCGATGCCGAGCAGCGTCAGCAGCAAAGTGTCGACTGTCTTGCGGTATCGTGTCGGCTTCATTGCGGCAGCGCGGCCTGAATAAGCAAGTACCACGATACCCCTTCGCTTCGCCCCGTTTTCCGACGAGCGCTGTCAGATAATGGCCACATGATTGCGCGCGCAGTTTTCCTGTTAGTGCCTCTGACCGTCGTAGCTCAGAACTATTCGGGTGTCGCGCCCCGCGTTGGTCCCGACGTCTTTCCCATCGTGGCCTGGGGTAGCTCGCCGTCCGATCCGGCAGCCCTGCAATTGATGAAGCAGGCGGGCATCAACGTTTCCGGCTTCTGTCCTGTGGGGGATCTCGACCGCGTGCGGGATGCGGGCCTGACCTGCCTGGTGAGCGATGACGCCATCGGGAAACTGGTATCATCCGACACCTCAAACGATGTGGAAATCCGCAGCGCGGTGACAGCGCTGGCCGCACTGATTCGCAATCACCCCGCGGCCTTCGGCGTCAACCTCCGCGATGAGCCGAGCGTGCAGCAGATGCCGATTCTGGGACGCCTCGCGAAAGAACTGATGAGCGCTTTGCCAGGGACACTTCCGTACGTGAATCTATTTCCGAACTACGCGAACCGTCAGCAACTCGGCGCAGATACCTACGACGCGTATCTCCGCGAATATCTGAAGACGGTCGCCCTGCCCTACCTCAGCTGGGATAATTACTCGCTCCGCGACGGCGAGATGCAGCAGAGTTTTTACGACAACCTGGAAGCGGCCCGCAAGGTGACGCTGGAGGCGAAGATTCCCTTCTGGAACTGCATCCTGGCGCAGGCGCTTTTCCGCTATATGGAGCCTTCGGACGCGACGTTCAATCTCCAGGTTTACGCCACCATGGCTTACGGTGGGCGCGGCATCCAGTTCTTCACCTACTTCACTCCGGACATTGGGAATCTCCGTCTGGCTGCCGTCGATCAGTTCGGGAACAGAACGGCAACGTGGGATAGTCTTCGCCGCGCCACGAACCAGATTCACGCACTGGCCCCGACGCTGGCGAAACTCCACAGCACCGGGGTTTATCATTTGCCGGCACCGACTGACTCCACGGAAAACGCAACGCCACTTCTCCAGCGCGTGGGCACGAACGCGAAGTTACTGGTCGGCGAATTCGCTGACGATGCCGGACGGCCCTGGCTTATGGTGGTCAACAAGAGCCTCAAAGACTCCACCAGCATCCGGCTGCAGCCGCGCAGCGAAGGCGCGCGCTTCTTTCGGGTTTCGCCAGTTACCGGGAAAGACTCGGAACTTGGCGGCGAGGGAAACTGGCTCGCGCCTGGTGCCGGTGTTTTGGTGCGTGTGGAGGCGAAACAGCCATAAGCGGCGCACCGGCGTATTGACCGCCGTCACCATGTGCCCGGAGGAAGCTACGCCGACCTTTCGACGACGGGAGAAGTAGAGGCGCGCCTGAACAAATGGATCCACACGGCGGCGATCTGCACGCCCGCGGCGGCGGCATCCACCGCGACTTTCGGAGTCATTACGCAAACCTCTATGGCGCCTCGGCTGACCCAGATGGCCGTGCGGTATGTCTTCTGACCAGGTGATGTAAAAGCCCCGCGCACCGCTTGCCAGCTCCGCGGCTCCTGTGTTTAAAGGCCAGCCAGTTCTATGGCACCACTGGCTGTCAGAATCCGCCGCAAATAGTCGACCTGGCCAAGGTGGTAATTCAAATGACCCAGCAAATGCACCAGGAATGTCTCCGTGGATACGACAGCAACCAGGACCGATTCAGGGAAGGCCCGGGTTAGTTCTTCCGGCGAAAGCCCTTCAATCACTTCAGAGACCAGGCTGCTCAACGCCAGCACCCGCTGGTTCAGTTCCGAACGGGAGAGCCCCCGTTGACTGAATTCGAGTTCCCTGACCCGTGAATAAGGCAAATTGCCCAACTGGCGGCCAACGTACTCGCGCAGATTCCCCTCGATGTGAAGCGCCAGATTCCCGGCTGAGTTCTCCACGCCAGGCCGCACCCGCCAAAGCGTCTCGTCGTCCGGAAACGCCGCGATCTCCTGCGCGAGCCGCGTCAGATCGCGGCGGAATAACAGCGCCAGTTCGCTCCCGCTGCGAATGGCCCCGCTCAAGCGATAATCGCCTGCACCGGGTCGGCCTGCTCCACTCCCGTCAGGCGCACGTTCAGTCCCTGATAGTTGTAGGAAAACTTATTGTGGTCGATGCCGAACTGGTGCAGAATCGTCGCCTGGAAATCGCGAACATGCACCGGGTCCTTCGTGATGTTGTAGCTGAAATCGTCGGTCTCGCCGTGCACCACGCCGCCTTTGATGCCGCCGCCCGCCATCCACAGGCTGAAAGCGCGCGGATGGTGGTCGCGCCCGTAATCGGTCTTCGTCAGCTTGCCCTGGCAGTAAACCGTGCGCCCGAACTCTCCCGCAAAGATGACGAGCGTGTCTTCCAGCATGCCGCGCTGTTTCAGATCCTGCACCAGCGCCCACGCGGCCTGATCCACTTCTTTGCACTGCGCCGGCAGCACTTCCGGCAGATTGCCGTGAACATCCCAGCCGCGGTGATAGACCTGCACGAAACGCACACCGCGCTCGGCCAAACGACGGGCCATCAGACACGTATTCGCGAACGAGCCTGGTTTCTCTTTCGCATCGGCACCATACATTTCCCAGGTGCTCGCCGGCTCCTTCGAGATGTCAGTCAGATCCGGCACCGACGTCTGCATTCGAAAAGCCATCTCGTACTGCGCGATGCGCGTCTTGGTTTCAGGATCGCCCAGCTTCTCATAGTTCAGTTCGTTCAATTGGGAAAGGCCGTCCAGCATGGAACGCCGGACTTCACTCGGCACTCCGTCGGGGTTATTGATGAACAAAACAGGGTCGCCCGAACTACGCAGGCCCACCCCGGAATACTTGCCTGACAGGAAACCGGCGCTCCACAGCCGCGCGGAAATCGCCTGCACGTTCGCCTTCGGATGATAGTGCTTCGCCTGGAGCACAACGAATGTCGGCAGGTTCTCGTTCATACTTCCCAGACCATAACTGAGCCACGATCCAATACATGGGCGACCCGCAATCATGAATCCTGTCTGGAAGAAAGTAATAGCGGGCTCGTGATTGATCGCCTCCGTGTGCATGGAGCGGATGATGGCAATATCGTCCACCATGCGCGCCGTGTACGGCAGCAGTTCTGAAACCCAGGCCCCGGACTTGCCATGCTGCGCGAAGTCAAAGATCGAAGGAGCGATAGGGAAGCGGGTCTGGCCGCTGGTCATCGTCGTCAGCCGCTGGCCATTGCGAATGGATTCGGGCAGATCTTTATCGAACATCTCCTTCATCTTCGGCTTGTAGTCGAAGGTCTCCATCTGCGGCGGGGCACCCACCAGATGCAGGTAAATACAGCGTTTCGCCTTCGGGGCAAAGTGGGGAAGCCCGGGCAACGCAGCCGCGTGGGCGCTCTCGCCCAGAATTGAGCCCAGCGCCAGCGCCCCAATTCCCTGCGCACCACGCGCAAAGAACCGGCGACGAGTCTCCTGTTCTGCCATTTTGCGGGCAATGGCGTCGATCGGATGCCGCCCTGGCGCGAAAGCCGCGCGCGCACGCCGGTCCAGTTCGTGAGCGAGGCTGCTGTAATGGCCTTCGTGATCGGGTCGCAGCGGGTTCATTTGTTCAACACCTCATCAAGATTCAGAAACTCACTGGTGAGCATCGTGAGAGCCGCGTACTCGGAGGGCTTCAGCGCGGGGTCGGGCTTGCGCTCACCCTGGCTGAGAAACTTCCGGGCATCGTCTTCATGGGCCGCGTAGTATTGCAGATAGCGGCCGTACGATGTCTTCGCAATGCCCCGCTCGGCAGGCGAAAGCGTACGCGCCATCAAACGCTGCGTGACGTAATCGAGCCGCGCATCGATATCCACCAGCGCCTGCATGCTGCGCCCGGCAAGTTCGCGCGCGGCTTCCACAAACTGCACGTCATTCATCGTGACGAGCGCCTGGAGCGGCGTATCCGTGCGTTCGCGCCTTACAGTGCAGCCTTCCCTCGTGGGCGCGTTAAAGATGTCCATACTCGCGGGCGGGGCGCTTCGCTTCCAAAGCGTGTAGACAGAACGCCGGTAAAGGGAATCGCCCGCATCGCGCTTGTAATAACGGGTGTTGGAACCGTCCATGGCAACCGCTTCCCAGACGCCCTCCGGTTGATACGGACGGACACTCGGCCCGCCAATCTGCGGTGAAAGCAATCCGGTCGCGGCAAGCGCATAATCACGCACTGTTTCGCCGTCCATACGGAAACGAACGCCTCTGCTGAGCAGGCGGTTATCCGGATCTTTTTCCAGCTTCGCCGGGGTAGCGAGTGCCGCCTGACGGTAGGTGGAAGACATCAGAATCTGCTTGTAGAAGCGTTTGATATCCCAGCCGTGATCGCGGAAATCCACCGCCAGCCAGTCGAGCAGTTCCGGATGCGTGGGTGGCTCACCCTGACTGCCGAAATCTTCGGCGGTCTTCACGATACCGATGCCAAAGATCTCCGACCACATGCGATTGACCGCCACGCGCGCGGTGGTCGGATTGTCCGCGGTGAACAGCCACTGCGCCAGCCCCAGCCGATTCTTCGGCATAGTCGAAGTCATGGGCGGCAGAATGACCGGCGTGTGCGCGTCCACCTGCTCGCGTCGCTGATCGTATGCACCCCGGTAAAGAGTCCACGCCGTCGGCGTCGAATCCGTGCGCTCTTCCATAACGAGCGAGACTCCGCCCCGATACACAACGGGGACCAGCTTCGCGCTCAGGTCACTCAGTTCTTTCGCAAGTGTCCGGTACGGCTCGTACTGCCTCTGCAGGAACCAGGTTTCCAGCCCGGCGCGGGCACCGTCTGTGGATGGCGCAGCATCACTCGCGAGCGCGGTCTGAATAGCCGGCCAATCGTTCAACAGCCGAACGTCGCTCTCCGTGACGATTCGATTGAAAACGCGGAAATCGGAAATTGCGCCGTCCGGGAAGTTACGGCCCAGAGATAGCGTCAGATCCGTTCCAAGGTCGCCCGCAAAATCGGGATCGTTCAGCCCGCGGCTCAGAATCGGCACAGCCTTACCGTTGAGATACATGCCGAATCCCGATTGATGCCGGGACCCATCGTAAGTAAACACCGCAGTATTCCAGGTTTCATGCTGCAGAGCCTGCGAGTGCGCGGCACGGACTTCAATCGTTTTGCCGCTGTCGCCCGTCAGTTTCAGCCCTGCCATGCGCGATGTAATATCGATCACCCAGCCGCGGTTTTTATCCCGCGTATTGTTCTGCGCGGCAATCGTGTAATTCTGCTCGGCCTTCGGATAGTAGAACGCCAGGCTGATACTGAAGGGCTTCTCCGCGTCCAGCTTCGGAGACTCCATCGTTGTATCTTTCAGTTCGGGCACCGGCTCACCATCGGCAGGCTTCGCTGCCGGCGCGATCTGCACACCGTCGGGCGGTTTAACCGCCGCAGGAGCAGCCCCGGTGACCGTCGCCACAACGGGAGCCGCAGCCGGTGTTGCAGGCGCGGGCGGAGGCTTCCTGATATGAAGCGCCTGTCTTCCCGGAATATTGGAATCGATCAGATCCACATTGACGCCGATCTTCGCGTACGCAACCGGGTCCGCATAGAAAACCTCCGCCTTCTCTTCCAGCGGCGAATTCACAACCGAACGCGTACGCCCGGCAAGCCAGTTCGTGAAAGCCGCGGAAGCCGCGCGCGCGGTCTCTTCCATACGGGTGCGAATGGCCGCCATCTGAGCGGTAAGCTTGTCCCACGTATCGCGATCTTCCTGCTTCGGCACGAAAACCACAGGTTCCGGATCGGGAATGTTATCATCCATCACGCGCTGCGTGGTGTTACGGAAGAATGCGCCGAGAGCGTAGAAGTCTTTCTGCTGAATGGGATCAAACTTGTGGTCGTGGCAGGTCGCGCAGCCAACCGTCAGACCGATGAACGCCGCACTCACGGTTTCCGCGCGATCCTTGGCATAGATCTCGGCGTATTCGTCTTCAATAATGCCCGCTTCGTTCGTCGTAGTGCCGCTGCGGATGAACCCCGTCGCAATCTTCTGATCGAGTGTGGCATTTGGCAACAGATCGCCCGCCAGTTGTTCCGTCGCAAAGCGATCATAGGTCATATTGCGGTTGTAAGCCTGGATCACCCAGTCACGGTAAGGCCAGATCTCGCGATAGTTATCAATGTGGATGCCGTGCGTATCGCCGTAACGCGCCACGTCCAGCCAGTACCGCGCGCGCTGCTCGCCGTAATGTGGCGAGGCGAGGTAGCGATCCACCATGCGTTCGTAGGCGTTCGGCGCAGGATCCTTCAGAAACAGGTCGAGTTCCGCCGGAGTTGGCGGCAGGCCTGTGAGGTCAAGCGCAACGCGCCGGATGAGGGTCCGGCGATCAGCTGCGGCGGCAGGCTCCAGACCTTTCGCTTCCAGTTTCGCGAGGATAAATTTGTCGATCGGGCTATTCGCCCACAGCGTATTCTTCACCACGGGTGGCGGGGCCTGCACCGGAAGCTTGTACGCCCAGTGCTCCTTCCACTCCGCGCCCTCCTCAATCCATTGCCTGATCTTCGCAATCTGGGGTGCCGTCAGGCTCTTGTGGGAATACTCGGGCGGCATGCGAACCGCCGCGTCCGTGGCGCTGATGCGCTGAAACAACAGACTCTCAGAGGGCTTACCGGGAACAATCACTGAACCTTCGGGGCGCTTTGCGAAAACCGACGGCTTCTGATCCAGGCGCATATCGGCCATGCGGGCACCTGCGTCCGGGCCATGACACTGGAAACAGTTGTCGGAGAGCAGCGGGCGGATCTCGCGCTGGAAGTCGATAGCCGCGGGCAGCGGCAACACGGTGACACACAGGAGAGTTGCAAGTCTGAGTTTCGGCATAGTGCGACGACGGATTCAGCCAGTATATAAGAAAACGCGGGGCCCCATTTGGCAGGGGGCCCCGCGTCTCACCCGGGGAACCGGAACGTCACGCAACCTGCGTATCTACTTAAACGTGATGTTGCTCCGCAGGTCTCCCGATACGGACATCGCCATGCTGCTGTCAAGCGTCCCGCCGGAAGTTGTGTTGAACTTCACAAACTGGTCGCCCGTCGGGAAGGTCAGGAAAAATAACCCACCCTGAACGCCGCCCGAACCCGCACCTGCCGTACCAGGCAGATTCGCCATCATGGAGGCCGGTACGGTGAAGCTGGTCTTATCGAGAGTGAACAGGCAGGCGAAGCCGCCCGACGTGTTCGTCGCGGAATTGCTGGCGATGCCCAGCACCACGCCAACCTGCTTCGTGGAATCGCCGCCAGACCAGGTGATCGGAAGATCCTTCGACCGGTCTACCGTGGAAATCTGATCGCGATTGGTCCATGTCGCGCCCGTCAGCACTGTCATCGGGAAACTGAACGGTCCAACGTCTTTGCCACCATTCCCCGAGATCGTATACTTTCCGGGATCGAGGAACAACGGATTGCTGGTCAGCCCCGAAGAACTGATCGAACCGCTCGCGCCCAGCAGACTGAAGTAGGGCGACACGGCCTTTGTCGGGTCGGCATAGGAGAAGCCTCTGGCACCGTTCGGCCCGGTAATGGTAATCGTCGAGCCCGCGTCGATACTCGGAGTCCCCGTGGACGGCAACCCGCCGGTCACGATGGAATTCAGCGCGCTCATGTTGCTGTAGGCCGTGCAGGTATTGCGGGGGGGCATCGACGAATAAAGATCGAAGCCCAGAGTTCCGCCGCTGGCCTGCTGCTCGAAGATCGCAACGCCGGCATCGAGCGAGCCCGAATCCGTTGGATTCGTCCCGCTGGTAAACGAAAGCCGCGCCAGCGTGACGACCGCATTCTTTCCGCCGGTGCGCGGCATCGCGCTCAGCGGATTCGTATCCGAACAGGCCTGCCGTCCCGTGGCGATGGCCATGGTTACCGTGTTGCCGGCCACGCCCCCCGCCGTGATCAGCAGCGGAACGTAGCAACCCTGCATCACATTTTGCGGCACGGTGAAGTTGATCTGATCCACGCCCGCAAGGCCCGGCGAACGCCCCGCATACAAAGGCTGAACGGTCTGGCCACCCAGGCTGATGCTGACCGTCGCCGGCTGCGGACCTCCCGCTGGAGGCTGGCTGTCGGACGCGCCGTTCGGCAGCGCTCCCAGACCGGTTCCCCAAACGATCACGATGTCCCCCGGTGCGGCGGTTGTCGTGGATGTGTTGAGCGGCAACTGCGTTGGCGATACGTAGTTCTGCACGATGCCAGGCCCGCGGCCTCCGGAGATACTGAAGATCCCGAAACTGGTGGCCACAACCTGCGCACTCACCGCGGGGCTCGTCGCGCCGTTGTAGGTCACCGTCACCTGCACCGTGCCAGTCGGCGCGTTCGAAGGCATCACCGCATTGATCTGGAACTGTGCCACAAACATTGGATAGGCCTGCACCGAAGTAGAGCCCTGGGTGATCTTAATGCTCACCCCTGCCAGCGTCGTCCCCAGCGGGTACGTCGTCGCCTGTACAAAGGGATCAGGGCCGAGGTTCGTTCCAAAGATCGAGAAGAACGATCCCTGCGCAATCGCTCCCGCTGGCAGATTCGCCGAAATCAGACTCGCCGAATTCACCACGCCGCTCGGAGTGACCACCGGCACCGGCCCGGTGTTAGCCGCAGCCGCCGCCTGGTTGATCGTATAGGTCAACTGGGTGGGCGGTTTCTGGCCGTTCACCGTGAACGGCAGGTTTCTCGCCGAAGTGGTCGTATTCGGATCCACCGAATAGTTCACCGTAGCCGAACCAGACGCATTCGACGCCGTCGTGATGTGGATCCACTGTTGCGTCGACGCCGTCGGCAGAGCTATCGCCCACGGACAGACGACGCTCGAAGCCGTGATCTGCAGACTTCCCGTCCCGCCCGCCGACGCGATCGTCGGGCTCGTGGCGGAACTCAGGCTGTACGTGCACGGGGCGACATCCTCCGTCACGGTGTAAGTCTGACCCGCAACCGACATGGTGCCCGTTCGCTGGCTGGTCGTCGTATTCGGATCCACCGAATAACTGGCCGCGCCGGTACTGGCAGAGCCCGTAGAGGTGACGTGAAGCCAGCTCACCGATGGCGTTCCGATGGTCCATGCCGTGCAATTGCTGCCAGAAACTGTCACCGTAACCGCCCCCGCACCGCCTGTTCCGGCCATCGCCTGACTCGTCGCCCCCAGCGTGTAAGTGCAGGGCGAACCAGCATCCTGCTCGACCGTCACTGCCGTGCCCGCCACAACGATCGTCGTATTTCGCGCGGGACCCGAGTTGACAGGTATCGAGTAACCAACAGCCCCGTTGCCGCTGCCCGACGTTGGATTCAGCGTCAGCCAGTTCACGCCTGAGGGCACTGTTGTGACCCATGCGCAGCCGGTGTTTGTGAAGATAATCATCGTGTTCGACATACCGGCGGCCGTCGCGTGAATATCCGTCGGGCTGACATTGAAAGAGCATCCCGATTGCGCAGGCCCCGCCTGCACAACCGTAAACGTCTGGCCCGCAATGGTCACAGTCCCAGTTCGCGAACCGCCGCTATTGGCCGCCACCTGGAGCGTCGCCGTGGCCGTGCCCGATTGCGAAGCACCAGCCGTCACGGTAATCCACGATGCGGTGCTGGCCGCCGTCCATGCACATCCGGCAGCCGTGGTCACGCTCACCGTAATGTTCCCTTGTGCCGCCGCAGCCGCGCGGGACAGCGCATCCAAAGTATATGTGCAGGTCACGGTGCTGCCGCCGCTGCCAAATCCAAAGACCAGATTGTCCATCAGCGAATCGTTGTCGCTCCCTGAGGTGCGCGTAAAGACCACCGATACGCTCGCCTTGCGCGCGTTCTTCGGAATCGTTCCCGTGGCAGTCTTCTCAATCAGAGAACTGGTGCCGTTGCGGTCCGCCGAGAGTACCGGCCCAATACTCGCCGTCCCCAGGCTCGCCCCCGTGGAACTCTGGAACGTCACCGTCACGACGACGTTGTCGTCCTGTCCGTCCCAGCCTCCAAGCCAGCCATCGAGCGTGTACGCCTGCGTTCCGGCGTCAATAGCCGTCGCATTCGACGACAAATCGACTGTCTGGCTCATCTTCGACGACGCATCATAACCGCCGCCAAAATAGTTCTTGCCACGATTCGTCGGGCCGGGATCGGTGGCCGCCAGATCGTAATTCGCCGCGTAGGCCACAACCGCCACCTGCCCATCCGTCGTCCAGCCGGGAATGGTTGCCGCCCCGGAGAAATCGGAACCGCCGGTGCTCGCTTCCGCGTCGCCGTTAGTGAGCAGATTTGAAATCGTGGTTCCGCCGGAGCCCGTACTCACGGTCAGCCCCTTGAACAATAGTCGCTGCGTCGAATTTGCGCCGTTATCAGTCAGCGTGACGCTGGTCAGCGTCTGCGAAGCAAACGCCGCCGGCAGATCCACCCGTACCATATCCAGACGGTGCACACCATCCGCGCTCCACACATTCTGAGTTGTCGTGTTGTTGATGGAATTCGTATAACTGCCCGAATTGTAATCGCGAATATCGATATTGCCGTACAGCGCCTTCGTATATGTCGCGCCACCGCTTCCCGTAAACGTAATCGATGCCCGGCTCGTGGTTGGATCGCTCGTATTGCCCGCCACCCCCCAGATGGAATTGAGGATGAAGTACGCGCTCGTAACGCTGGCCACTCCCACCGACACTGTCACCGTCGTGGTGCCCGTCGCCGTGGATGTTCCCGCCCAGGCGTTCTGACCTGCGGCTGTATTCGGAATCCGCACAGGCACGGACAGGAAGACATTTTCACCTGTCGGATACTGCGGACCGCCGCTGTAATTCCGCGTATCGTCGTTTACGTAGGAACTGATATCGATCTCCACATAAGGCCCGCCGGCTGTCGCGGCAGCCTGCGTGACCGTGAGCGTTTGTCCGGCTACTGTGATCGCACCCGTGCGCGACGCGGATCCCGTATTGGCCGCGACCGTGTAGTTCACTGTACCGTTGCCGCTGCCCGTACTCGTCGTCGTGATCCAGGAAACACCACTGGTTGCCGTCCACGCGCAGCCTGTTCCCGCAGTCACCGTAATCGTCGCCGCCCCACCCGCGGCAGTTGGAGCCGCCGTTGCAGCCGAAAGCGTATACGTACAGGCAGCCGCAGCCGCCTGTGTGATGGTAAATGTCTGGCCTCCGACCGTAATGGTTCCTGTCCGTGTCGATGCCGCCGTATTTGCAGCCACTGTGTAATTTACCGTTCCGTTTCCGGAACCTGTGCTGGAGGTCGTCACCCATGAGACAGTACTGGTCGCCGTCCACGTGCAGCCCGTTCCCGCAGTGACCGTGAATGAGGCAGCTCCCCCGGCCGCCAAAGGAGACGCGGTGGATGCGGAAAGGGAATAAGTACACGCCGCCCCGCCGACCGTGACCTTGCCGATCTTATTCGTGGTCTGTTCCGCCACATAGAGCGCCGAATCCGGTCCTAAGGCGATGAGACGCAGCCCCGCGCCGCTGGTGGGCATCGCGAACTCAGTGACTGCTCCCGCAGTGGTGATCTGCCCGATCTTGTTATTCCCCACGTCGCTGAACCACAAAGCGCCATCGGGTCCCGCCACGATTCCCGAAAGATCCGAAGATGTAACCGGATACTCCGTGATCGTTCCCGCAGTTGTGATCCGTCCAATCCTGTTCCCGTATTCTTCCGTGAACCACAGAGCGCCGTCGGGACCTGCCGCGATTCCCCAGGGATACGCACCACTGGTCGGCACCGTGTACTGAGTAATCACGCCAGCCGTGGTGATCCGCCCGATCTGTGTATTCTCCGTGAACCAAAGCGCCCCGTCAGGCCCCGCCACGATCAGCCACGGCCCCGGATTGCTCCCGGAAATGGCGTACTCGGTAATCGTACCGGTTGTTGTGATCCGCCCGATCTTATTCCCATTGCCCTCCGTAAACCACAACGCGCCGTCAGCTCCCGCCACGATTCCAACAGGCCAGCTGCCCGATGTCGGAATCGCATATTCGGTAATCGTTCCCGAAGTCGTAATCTTCCCGATCTTGTTCGCATCGCCATCGGCGAACCAGAGATTTCCATCCGGGCCCGCGACGATTGCGTTGGGATAGGTGCCTGCAACAGGCAGAGCGTATTCGGTAAATACCCCCGCCGTCGTCATCCGCCCAATCTTTGATGACTCGGTAAACCACAGTGCGCCATCCGGACCCGCGGCAATGCCCCAGGGTTGACTGCCCGATGTTGGCACGGTGAATTCCGCGACGGTTGCAGCGGCCGCAGCCTGTGCCGATGGCGCATTCGGGAACACACTCAGAAACAGGGAGACTGCGGTTGCACACATGACTTTCTTCATGGCTTGCTACCTCTGCCCGATGGTGTGCATCCCACGCGCCAGGATGAATAGGGAGAAACATCCCTACCGGAAATCATTGTTTCTATTGGTTTCTGTCGACGGTCAGTGTTTTCGCGGAATCACGGAGGCTGATCGCTTTCATCGGATGGTCGCGCAGGGTCGCGCAGTAAAACGGGTGTTTACACACACCTGAGACTTCAGGAAACCGTCGTCTCCAGCATCCGCCTGGTTGCCAGAAGCGTGTTGATGAGGGTCTTACGTGCCGCCTGAGATATCAAAGGATCGGCCAGCCATCCCAACGCAACCGGCGTTCTGCGGGAGAGCACCAGCGCTTCACACTCAAGGTAGAGACCGTCGCCGCTCTCCTCAATGCGCCAGTAGTGGTTCAGCCCCCATAGCAGGCCGCGGTCTTTCGGTGCCGCCGCCGTCACGTCCAGCACGTCTTCTGAACGGGAGTCGATGGCCAGGCGCCGGCGGTCTACATCGCGGTAGCGGATGTTCAGCCGCACATCGAAAATGCCCGGAATCATCGAGTTCTCCGCAAGCCGCAGATGCACCTGAAGCTCATCTCCCCTTCGGCTGAGTACGCTCGATTCCCTGATTTCAGGTGCCATATAGCGTGTCCTGTTGGCGTAATCCAGCAATGCCGGGCGTGCCCGATTGAGGGTACCGCGTGGCACGAACACCGCGCCCACCCAGTGCTGCACCTGGCCGCCCTCAGTTGGCAGATCGGAACCAAGTCCCAGCGATTTTGCCGTCACCGCGACAGCTGGACCTTCCCGCAGCTTTGCTCTGACGGCTTCGTCGTCCGCAAGAAACAGGAAGGGCGCGCCCTGCCGCATCCGCCCCTCCACGGCGGCCGCGTAAGCACGAAATTCTTCCACCGCCAGACTCCTGGGAGAATTCTCA
Organism: uncultured Acidobacteriia bacterium; assembly: GCA_903875575.1. GTDB lineage: Bacteria > Acidobacteriota > Terriglobia > Bryobacterales > Bryobacteraceae > BOG-234. Next base: position 94,605 of record CAIQWJ010000072.1, read on the forward strand.
GGCACAGAAGGCAAAGACGCAGTCATCCGCGGGTGCGCGCAACCACCCATCGCAACGGCGGAGACGACGAGCACGAGAGCTGCGACAGCGGTCCTCATAACCCGTTCCACCATGCAATTCTGCTGCCGTCCTGTCAGCCCGCGCCGCGCGCGACTGAATTCGCTGCGCCTAACGGTTAAAGGGATCTTCGTTGATCCAGTGGAATCCCCGACTCGTCAACAGAAACCGTGTTGTCTTCTCGCGATGCAATTTCACCAACAGCTTCACGCCGTTCATCTTGCCATCCAGCGTCAGGTGCGCGTCGTCGGGCTGACTGAAATCAAAGTCACCGGCATCCCGGGACCAGCGGCCCGTCATCTTCAGGTGGTGCTTCGCTTCGTCGATGGCGGCGATGAAGTAACCCGAATCGCCCTGATCGGTGCGGGTGACCACCGAGGTGAAATGATTCACCACCAACTGATTCCACGGCGCGCCGCCTGTGGGAGGCGAATCCTCTCGCCCCCCGACATCCACAGCCCAGACTCCGTAAATCGCCGGATGTCTCCGAGTCCCCGCAAGCATAGACTGCGTCATCTGATAGGGCACCCAGGCTGCCGTATACAGCATGAGGGCGATCAGCGCAGCCTTCAGCGCCGATGCCGCACCCCGGAAACGTGGCGCGTCCAGCACCGGCATCGGCCAGGCATGCAACGTCGCGGCTTCACCCCGGACAAAGAGCCTGAAGATCGGCACCGCATCCCCGCAGGCAAGGAACAGCGACAGCAGGAAAAGATGGGTCGAATAGATCTTCACCGGCACGTCATAGCAAAAGTTCAGCAGGACGACATTCAGCATCACCCCACACCCCGCACAGGCACCGAGCGTACTCGTCCTTCGGAACAACAGGAGCGCGCCGGCGGTAACCTCAGCCAGGCCGCTGAACTGCTCGTATGGTCTCGATGCGCCAATGAATGTCCACAGCAAATGCATGGGAGACGATTGCCCGTAGGTCTCCGTAAGCGTGCTGAGCGTCGGCTCCGGCATCTGCCCCGCGAAGACTTTCAGGAACCCGTAGCTCAACAGTGCCAGTGCCAGAACATATCGCGTGTAGAGCCGAAGGGCGCCGTAGAGGGTCCGGTACTCCCGCCGACGGTCACACACCGTCCAGATCCCCGCCGCCACCAGCGCGATCACGGATAGGCAGAGAACCTGTATGTAACCGAGCGTGGTGTCACCAGCCCCTGTTTCATGAAACTGCGTGACAGGACCGGACAGGTGAAAAACGTGAATGGCGACCCACGGAAACAGCACCAGAAAAGGGGCCTGAAGCCAGTCGGTCAGACGCGACGTGTCGAACGGCAGTACGTCAAAAATGAATCCCGGCCAGTAATAAAAAATCAGGTACGCGAAGATGAACCGGAACGCAGGACGGGTGACGGTATTCCAGCCCTGCGAAGACTCAACCGGATCGGGGCTGACAGACGTGGTGTCCTGTAACATCCCGACATCATACCAGGAAAAGTGCAGGCACTGTGGCTACTTCGGCCAGTAGGGCTCCCCTGCCCTCACTAGTTTCACCGGAACCTCCGTGATGAAACTCCGCAGCCACTCCACGCAGTCTTCCATCCCGGGTTCTTCCGAAATCGCATGCCCCAGAATGATCTGCCCCTTCGGCACGCCCAGCGTCGCCGCGTCCAGCACGTACTCCGTGTTGTCCACCGCGCCATCCGTCTCCTGCGCTTCGCCGCTCATCACCACATCCACGTCGCCCGCCACGCGCGGCATCCCGTAACCCACGCTCATCTGCGCCCGGCTCACCTTTGCAGCTGGATCCCCCACAATCCGCAGTGCCTTAGTCCCCAGGCGTTTCGCGACATCCGCCGCCAGCGCGCCCAGCGTCGTTGGAGGCAACACATAGCGATGCGAATTCGGCGCGGTTTCATACTGTGCCCAACCCGTGACCCGTGCCAGCGCCTGAAAATTGAAATCCGGCTTCCGCGCATGCAGGTTGTCGTGAAACCGATGAATCACCAGATTGTTCTTCTCGCAGAACTCCCGTTTCGCCTTGTAGACCGGGTCATCCCCCAGGTCAGCCACCAGATCGCGGTCACTCCAATAGGTAGTCTCGTGCGACAGGATGAAATTCAGCCCTTCGGCCTGCGCCCGCCGGATCTGATCGAATGTCGACATCACCGTCGTCGCAATCCCGGTCACTACAGTTGCCGGACCGCCCGCCTTGTAAGTGTCGCGCCCCGTGGTTTCCGTCCACGGCACGCCAAGATTCTTCTGGATCCGATCGAGAACCTCTCCCGCCGTGATCGTCGCCATTAGACCGGCCTCCAGTAAGGATCGCCTGCCGACACCCACGTGATTGAAGCCTCCGGCACCAACATCCGCAGTTCCGTTCGCAACCAGGCCGCGCAAACCTTCATGCCGGGTTCCTCCGAGATCACGCGCCCCAGCAGAATCAGGCCCTTTCGCAACCCGGCCGTGACCGTATCCTGCGCATACTCAACCGACTCCCATTCGCGAACTTCCCCGGCAATGATCGCATCCACTCCCGGCATCGTCTTCAGCGACGCGGCCAGCGCCGTCGTCCCCGTCAACAGCCCTACCTTTCGGATCTCCGTGCGCGGATCCCCCACCACGCGCATGCCGCCCCGAATTCCAAGTTTCAGTTTGAGGTCGGCGGCAAGAGCGTCCAGAGTCACAGCCGGCAACTCGAAACGCGTCGCCGCGCCCGCCGCCTGATACTTCGCCCAGCCCATCTCCGCCGCGAAACCCTGCGCCAAAGGATCCGGAGTCCGGCTCCGCCAGTGGTCGCTGAACCGCCATACCACCAGACCATTCTTCTCGATGAACTCAAGCTTCCCGGCCAGCACAGGATCGGGCTGCGCATTCGCCGCCTGCCCGCGCCCCGGTGCTGGATTCGCGGCATCGGCCTTCCCGAAAAACGTCGGCTCGCACGCGATCACAAGGTTTGCACCCGCCGCCACCGCCTTCTTCAGAACTTCCAGAGTCGGCAGAGTCGTCGTGACAATGCCTTTCACCACTGTGGCCGGATCGCCCGCCTTGAACGTATCCACGGTATCCGGTTTCCACTCGCCACCCACACTCGCGCGGATGCGATCAATGACCGCCTGCGCCGTGATCGTCGCACCCCCCACGGCCGCATTCTGGGCAAAGAGAGTGCGCCCTGTCAGCGCACCGCTCCCCGCAACCGCCGCGAATTCACGTCTCGAAAAAGAGTTCGGCCCCGCGCGCCGCACTACTGCGCCCGCTTCACAGTCACCGGAGCTTCCAGGCTGAAAGTCAGCACCGTCTCCGCCGGCACCTTGACCGCCTTGCCGCGTGTCACAGTCTGCGTCACAGCCCCCGCGCCGCCGCCTGCCAGTGCGCCAATGCCTGCGCCCTTCGCCCCGCCAGCCACCGCGCCAATGATGGTGCCAAGCGCGGCCGCGCCACCCGTGAATTCAGCCGTACGCTTGTTCGCGCCCAAACCCTCCGCGCCCTTCTGCACCATGTCCGCCGTCTGCAGCTTGTAACTGTGACCGTTCATCTCCACGGAATCGACATCCAGCGCCAGTTCCGATTGGCCTTTCAATTTACCCTGGCCCGCCGCGGCCCTCACCACCAGCTTCGCGTTCGACCCCTTCGGAATCACCACCACCCCATCGGCGTCTGCTACATCCTGCGCCACCACAGCGGAATAGAACTGCCCGGCCGTCGCCGTATCCGCACTGATCGCTTCGTTGTTCCGCACCGAGAGTTTGGTCCCGGTCGGAATCGTGTGGACAACCTCTTTCACCACAGGCGCTGCTTTCACCACAGGCGCTGCCTTCACCGGTGCTGCTTCCTTTGCGGTCACGGCGGGCTTCTTCTCCGGTTCTTTCGCGGCCGTCGCCGGCGGGGGCACGGGTTCCGCGACGCCATACTTCACGGAATCCACCTCCGCCATCGGATACGTCCGGGTCTGACCATCGGCGGAAGTCAGCGTAATCGCGGTCGTGTCGCTCTTCGAGACGTTGCCGCTGAAACTCGTGCCGTCTTTCAGTTTCACGGTCGCGGCCTGAGCTGGCGCGGGAGCCGGAGCCACCACGGGTGCAGAGGTCGGCGTTGCTGTCGAAGTCTGAGGTGCCGTGCTCTCGGGAGCCTGGCTCTTGCTGCATCCGGTCAGAATCAGACCCGCGCAGACGGTAAAGAATACAAAAGATTTTAACATGATAAATACCCTCCGGGTTTACGAATAATATCATTTTGCGCGAGAACCCGTCCACCGCGACAACCGCGACTCCGCTCTCTGTTTGATACGATGACAAAGCTTCGGGGCCACCCCATTGAGGTCAAAATGAAAAAGACTGTACTGTTCGTTCTTCCGGCGTTCGTCGCTGCCTTCATGCTGGCGCAACCGCCTGCTCCAACTCCCGGACAGGGACCTGCAGGTGCCAGCGGCGGTCGCGGCGCGGGCCGTGGCAATGTACCCACCGGTCCCCTGGTCATTCCGCTCTGGAACGGCCGTGCCCCCGGCGCACTTGGCGACTCGGACGCCGATAAACCCGAGATGACTTTCTATCGCGGCGGCCGCAGCGGCACCGCCGTCATCATCGCCCCCGGCGGCGCCTATCGCAACCTCTCCATGGAGAGCGAAGGTCGCCAGGAAGCTTACTGGTTCAACGCCATGGGCGTCAGCGCCTTCGTCCTGAAATACCGACTCACGCCCTACCACCATCCCGTCGAACTCACGGACGCCCAGCGCGCCCTCCGCATCGTTCGCTCACGCGCCCAGGAATTCGGCATCCAGCCCGACCGCATCGGCATGATGGGCTTCTCCGCCGGTGGCCACCTCGCCGCCACCGCAGGCACTCACTTCACCGCCGGATCGCCCGGTGCCGAAGACCCTGCCGACCAGGTCGGCAGCCGCCCGGACTTCCTCATCCTCTGCTACCCCGTCATCTCCTTCCAGCCCGGCGTCGCGGGCACCAACATATTGAACGCCTACGCCGCTTCCGGCAGAAACCTCCTCGGCGACAATCCCGATCAGAAAACTCTCGACGACATGTCCGACGAACTCCAGGTCACCCCACAAACTCCACCCACGTTCCTCTATCACACAACCAATGACAACCTGGTCGCCGTGGAAAACAGCGTCCAGTTTTATCTGGCGCTGCGCAAGGCCCACGTCGCCGCCGAAATGCACCTGTTCGAAAACGGCGCTCATGGCTCGGGCATGGGGCTGACCGATCCCGCCCTGAGCGCGTGGCCGAACCTTCTGATGAACTGGATGCGAGGTCGCGGCCTGCTGACGAATCCTGCCGGTGCGGCTGGTTTCGGCGGCGGGCGCGGTGGCTCTGGCGGCGGACGCGGACCCTCCGGCGGGCGCGGCAACTAAGGAGCGCAAAGCCACTCTAGCTCCCCGGTCTTCCAGACGCAGCCCGTGCCATAGACTCATCACGCGAGGGAACTGCGACCGCAAGGGAGCGATTCTGCACATCATCCAGATCCGCTGAATATCGATTCACCCGCGTGGAGGCACGAGTCTTTGCCCGTGGCAACCGCAAGCCTATTTGATCTGCGAGGCCGAAAACTCTCCCACCACGCCGTACTCCTCCACCGTCACGGTTCCGGATAAAAACGGCGAGTCATCCGCCGCCTTACTCAGCATCCCGCTGTACGTCAGCGTCACCGAATCACCGCTGTGCGTGAAGGTGACCTTTTTACTATCAGTCGCATCAACCTTTCCCGTAAGCTTACTGCTGCCCCGCTCGGACGTGCACGTGCCGGTCAGCTCGCCCTTGTTCTGCTCAATCGTGCAGAAATCCTCAGCTTCGCGGTCCGCCACCTTGATATAAATCTGCCATTTCCCCACGATGGGGATCGTGTCCGCAGCCGATACCATCGCCACCGCCGCCAACAGAAACAGTCCGAGTCTGGTTTTCATTTCCTTCGCCTTCCTTCTATTGTGGCACTCAGTGCCACTTCCCGAAGTATATTCGGCATTCAGTGCCATGTCAACACCAAAGCGCATATTTGCACTTCAGGCGCACTCCGTGCTAATGTCGCGGTAACCACCATGACAGTCGGTTCCACAGCCCCCCGCCGCGAGACGCGTCTCCTTCGCCCCGCCCGTCCCACGCTCCAGTCCCGCAAACAGCAGTTTGTTCGCGACGCCATCTGGGACGCCGCCATTGACCTCTTCTCCGAAAAAGGCTTCGACGAGACCACCGTTGACGATATCGCCGATGCGGCCGGAGTTTCCCGTCGCTCGTTCTTTCGCTACTTCTCCTCCAAAAGCGACCTTATGGCGCATGGCATCGTGAGCTACGGCACCGCCGTGACGGACGCCATCGCCGCCTGTCCGAAAAACGCCACGCCCGCGGAGGTTTTCCGCACGACTGTACGCGAGGTGGCCGGCCATCAGGCCACCCAACCCCGCACGCGAAAGATCATGCAGATCGCCGCCAAATACCCGGCCGCGAGGGAAGCGCAGTTGTCGAGAGTGGCGGAAGTCCAGGATCACGTTGCGGAAGCCTTCGCACGGCGTTCCCCCAAAGGTTCCCCAAACGACCTGACAGCCCACCTGTTCGCCAGCCTGACGCTGTCGGTTTTCGGCGTGACGTTTCGCGCATGGCTTGAGAGCAGCCCGCAGGATATGTCGATCACGGTGGAGCGCGTCTTCGCCACGCTGGGACTGTTTCTGGCGGGAGATGGAGAGCTGGCAACCGGTTCGGGTCGGCGGGCGAACAAGAAAAGCAAACGTTAGAATAGAGCCGATGTACTGGCAGCTCAAAACCCTTAAACCAAGGAGGGCGCCCATCCGCTCCGGTCGCTGACGCTCCTTCCGCAAACGCCCGCAGCCGAATCTTTTATAGCCTCCGGCAGGTGGAAGGGCGGGGCGTGCGGATTGCCTCTTCCATAATCCGACGTTTTCCGGAACTGGCCGCGTTTCGCTGGAGCGAAACGCTAAAGACACCAGCTTCCGATAACTGCGGATCCCGTATCGCTCAAAACAGCTTTACAAAGACCGCTTGGGTTCCCGTGATTCCAGCGCTCACAGCCTGACTGCTTCCTGTGATATAGGAGCACTCCAGATAGTCATTTGCTGCCATATTGACCACCCAGGACGCCAGAGACACGCTGTATCCGTTTACTGCCTGGGTACCATAATATATCGGTGTGCCATTCTTTCCAATGAAGGTGCCAAGGTAACCCGAGTTCGAACCATCGAGATTTACCTGGCAGTTGAAAAGATAATAACCAGATGTTGGCGCTGTGAATCGCGTCGAATTGACCGAGGTAGAGTGCATGACCCCCCCGGACGTATCCCACAGATTCGTGTCGAATGTCAACGTTCCACCTGAGCCTGAAAAGAAGGACGTAGATCGATAGGCAGATACGCCAGGGCCAGCGCCTCCCGTCGTGCCGACTCCTGTGGCACCGGTGGCACCCGTCACACCGTTATTTCCTGTCGCTCCCATGGCACCAGTCACACCGGTTGCACCCGTCGCTCCGTTGTTTCCTGTGGCTCCCGTTGCTCCCGCCGTGCCAACGCCCGTGGCACCAGTCACGCCAGCTGCACCCGTCGCTCCGTTGCTTCCTGTGGCTCCCACCGTGCCAACTCCGGTGGCGCCTGTCGCACCGGTCGCACCCGTCGCTCCGTTGTTTCCTGTGGCTCCCGTCGCTCCCGCCGTGCCAACGCCCGTGGCACCAGTCACGCCA